>NZ_JBFAKN010000006.1:651194-680021 GCF_040655775.1 Streptomyces sp. NPDC050315 | reverse complement strand
ATTGTTCCCGAAGGAAGGCCGTGCAGTAGTGGGTTGCCGCCGGTGCGGCGTGAGTGGCTGCCGCAAAACCGTTACGGCTGTGTGGCAACTCGGAGAACACTACGGATCGGGATGGGCCGTGTCAACCGGCTGCCGGCCCGTCCGGGAACGCCGTGGCCGCCGGGGTCAGTCGAGATCGCTGAGGCGGCCGTCCGCATCGGGCTGGGCGTCCTCCACGCGGCGCAGAAGGCGCGTCAGTACGTCACCCAGGAGCCCTCGTTCGCGTGAATCAAGGTCCTGTAGCAGGTCCTCTTCGAATACGGACGCGAGGCGCATGGCCTCCAGCCACTTCTCGCGGCCCTCGCTGGTGAGCTCGACGATGACGCGGACCCGGTTGTTCTCGTCGCGCTCGCGGTTGACGAGCCCCTCGGCCGCCATGCGGTCGATGCGGTGCGTCATGGCGGCCGGCGTGAGGCCCAGCCGCTTGGCGAGGTCGCCGGGGCCGAGGCGGTACGGCGCTCCGGAGACGACGAGGGCCTTCAGTACTTCCCACTCGGCGTTGCTTATCCCCAGCGTGGCGGTCTGCCGGCCGTAGGCGACGTTCATCCGGCGGTTGAGGCGCTGCAGCGCGGAGACGACCTTCTCCACCTGGGGGTCGAGGTCCTGGAACTCGCGCTGGTAGGCCGCGATCTGTTCCTCGAGGGTCGGCTCGGCCGGGCGGGAGGCCGCGTCTGAGGGCTCTGACATGCGACGGAGTATGACACGTAACGCATTGGCGTTGAAGTCCTTGGTCATGTACTCTTTAGCTTCGAACTTTAGAGTTGAAGTCTTCAGCTTGAGACTGTCTGGTTTTGACCGGACACGTCGCAAAGCTCCTTATCTTCCTCTGGAGTCACAGTGCTGGGGGGCACCAGGTCTGCTCCGGGGGGTCGGAATTCCCGCGTGCGCCTCGCTCCGCCCTGCACACATCCGCGCAGCAATGCGCACGCACGTACGTATCTGACGACCCTCTCGACCTAGGTAGGTGAGTGTGACCACCGCAATGGGCGCCGCGCTGCGCCGGATCCAGCTGGGCAACGCGCTGAGCGCGTTCGGCAACGGCTTCACGGTTCCGTATCTGTACGTCTACGTGGCGAAGGTGCGTGACCTTGGAGCCAGTACGGCAGGCATCGTGCTCGCGATGCTGGCCGCCGCCGCGCTCGTCGTCCTGCCCTTCACCGGTCGTGCCATCGACCGGCGGGGTCCGCTGCCGGTGGCCGCGGTGGGCACGTTCGCCGCCGCGCTCGGCTCGCTGGGCCTCGGGCTCTCCGACAGCGAGCCGCTGGTCATCGCCTCGGCACTGTCGCTCGGCGCGGGCATAGCCGTCATCCAGCCGGCGCTGGCGACGATGATCGTCTGGTGCTCGACGACCGTGACGCGGTCGCGCGCCTTCGCCACCCAGTTCTTCCTGAACAACCTGGGCCTGGGCATCGGCGGCCTGATAGGCGGCATGCTCGTGAACGAGAACGACCCGGCGAGCTTCGTACGGCTCTTCGCCATCGAGGCCGTGATGTTCCTGGTGCTCGGCGCGGCCGTGGCGACCGTACGGCTGCCGAAGGCGCCCAAGGTCGAGGATGCGGTGCCGGTCGAGGAGCGGGCCGAAGGTGCCTGGCGGGCGCTGCTCGCCGACCGGCGGATGCTGTGGCTGTGCGCGCTCGGGTTCGTGCTCTTCTTCGCCTGCTACGGGCAGTTCGAGTCGGGCCTCGCCGCGTACGCGACCGAGGTCACCCGTATCCAGCCGTCGACGATGGGCATCGCGCTGGCGGCCAACACCGCGGCCATCGTGCTCGCGCAGTTCGTCGTGCTGAAGCTGGTCGAGCGGCGGCGGCGCAGCCGGGTCATCGCGGTCGTGGGGCTCATATGGACCGTGGCCTGGATCGCGGCGGGCCTGTCCGGGCTGGTGCACGGCGCGCAGGCGCTGGCCACGGGGCTGCTGATCTCCACGTACATGCTGTTCGGCGTGGGCGAGTCGCTGCTGTCGCCGACGGTGCAGCCGCTGGTGGCGGATCTGGCGCCGAGCCGGCTGATCGGTCAGTACAACTCGGTGTTCGCCCTGGTGAAGCAGTTGGCGCTGGCGGTCGGGCCGGCCGTGGGCGCGCTGATGGTGGGGCACGGGGCGGCTGCCGCGTACATCGTGCTGCTGATCGCGTGCGCGCTCGGGGTCTCGGCGCTGGGCCTGCGGCTGGGCGGGATGCTCACCGCGGTGCAGGACAACCCGCAGGCCGTGACCGTGCCGGCGGAGGTTCCGGAGCGCGACGAGGTCGCCTGCGTGGCGTAACCCCGCCGGTCGCGTGGCGCGGGCCGGGAGGGAAGCTGCCCCGGACCCGCCCCTTCCCGACGGTGACATGTGCGGCTCCGCCGCATGGGGGGGCCGGCCCCGGCCCCCGGTCCTCAATCGCCGGACGGGCTGGATTTGGGCAGGGCGAACTCGCACCAGACCGCCTTGCCGCCGCCCGGTGTGCGGCGCGAGCCCCAGTTCGAGGCGATGGTGGCGACGATGGAGATGCCGCGGCCCGCCTCGTCGACCGGCTCGGCGCGGCGGCGGCGCGGCAGGTGGTCGTCGCCGTCGGTGACCTCGACGATGAGGCGGCGGTCCGTACGCCGCAGCCGCAGCCGCATGGGCGGTGTGCCGTGCTGGAGGGAGTTGGCGACCAGCTCGCTCGCGGCCAGGACGCCGAGGTCGTGCAGCTCCGGGGAGAAGCGCCAGGAGGCGAGCACTCCGGAGGCGAAGGCGCGGGCGCGCGGCGCCGCCTCCGTACCGCCGTGCAGTTCGAGCGCGGCGTTGTGGAAGAGCTCGGCCTCGGGGCCGGTGCGGTCCGGGTGCTGGAGGACGAGGACGGCGACATCGTCGTCGTGGTCGTTGGAGATGCCGAGCGCGCGCAGCAGGCGGTCGCAGATGATGTCGGGCGCGCCGGTGGCGCCGGCGACGGCGTGCTCCAGTGCGGCGATGCCCTCGTCGATGTCCTTGTCGCGGCGCTCGACGAGGCCGTCCGTATAGAGGACGGCGGTGGAGCCGGGGCCGAGCGCAACGCTGCCGGAGGTGTGCAGCCAGCCGCCGGTGCCGAGGGGCGGGCCGGTCGGCTCCTCGGCGCGGTGGACGGTGCCGTCCTGGTCGCGCACGAGGATGGGCAGGTGGCCGGCCGAGGCGTAGACCAGCCGGCCTTCGTTGGGGTCGTGAACGGCGTACACGCAGGTGGCGATCTGGCTGGCGTCGATCTCCGCGGCGAGGCCGTCCAGGAGCTGCAGGACTTCGTGCGGCGGGAGGTCGAGCCGGGCGTAGGCGCGCACGGCCGTACGGAGCTGGCCCATGACGGCGGCGGCGCGCACGCCGCGGCCCATCACGTCCCCGATGACCAGGGCGGTGCGCCCGGCCCCGAGGGTGATCACGTCGTACCAGTCGCCGCCGACCGCGGCGTCCGTGCCGCCGGGGTGGTAGATCGCGGCGACCCGGAGGTCGTCGGGCTGCTCCAGCTCCTGGGGGAGCAGGGAGCGCTGGAGGGTGACGGCGGCCTCGCGCTGGCGGCGCTCGGCGGCGCGCAGCCGTTCGGCGGCCTCGACCTGGTCGGTGACGTCGGCGGCGAAGACGAGGACGCCCTTGTGCGGCGCCACGCAGGCGACCTCGGGGTCCGGGGCCGGGGTGCTGGCGGCGGCGACCTCGATGGGCGTGCAAGTGAACGTGTAGTAGCCGTCGCGGCTGAGGTCGGAGCCGGCGCCGCCGGGGACCTTGCGCGCCTTGACCGTGCGCGGCTTGCGGCTGCGCAGTACCTGGTCCATCAGCGGCAGCAGGCCCAGTTCGGTGAGCTCGGGGAGGGCTTCGCGGGCGGTCAGCCCTGCCGGGCGGGCGCCGAAGACCTTGGCGTACGCGCCGTTGACGTACGCGATGCGGTGCTCGGGGCCGTAGACGACGGCGACCAGGGCGGGGATGGTGCCGAGGATCTCGTGCGCGGAGAGCACGTCGACGGTGGGCGGCTGCGCACCGGAGGCGCTGACGGACGCTGTGCCCGAGGGCGGGGTGTGCGCTTCGGGGCGCTCGGCGCGGGCGGCGGGAACCGCGCTTCCGGGGGCTGCGCTTCCTGAAGCTGCGCCCGGTGGCGCGCCCGTGGTGCCCGATGCGGTGCCTGCCGTGGTGGGCGCGGCGGGGTCGGCCTCCGGCCGTTCCGCTTCGTCGGTGGGCGGGGGTGCGGGGGCTCCGCAGGGCGCCGCGGGCTGCGCGGCTCCGGGCGCGGGGGATCTCCGCGGCGGCTTGGGGGACGACGCGCCCGGCGCCGCACCGCGGTCGGACCGCGCGGCGCGGCGCTGTGTGCCGGGGAAACGGGCGCTCCAGCGAGTGAAGTTCACGGAGGTGTACCTCTTACTTCGCGTCGCGGCGCCGAGTCGGTCCGGCGGCCAGAAGGTACCTCCCGGCCGTTGGCTGGCGGAAGGTCGGGCGGGGGCGCGCCGAGCGCCCTCTGGCGTGATGCAGCAAACGTCCCAATTCCTCGCGCTTGTCACTCTTTGCAGATACGAGCCCACCCATGGTCACACGTCCAGTGTGGCCGACCGGACTGACATACGTCAGACGCCGGGGTGGCGGGTGGAGTTCCTGACCGCGTCCTTGACCGCCCGTTCGACTGAACGCAACGGTGAACGTATGACCGACGGGGGCATATGGTCCAGGGCTATGCCCGGCCGACACCGTATGCATGGTGTCCTTGTTACGCGCTCCGGGCCACCCGAAGGGGCGTCAACCCCGCGCCGGTCCGGCCGTCAACTCGCTTCGTTGTGGCGCCCCGTGCCCGCCGCGAGTTCGAACTCCGCCCTCGGGTGCTCCAGGGAGCCGAGCGAGACGATCTCGCGTTTGAAGAAGGCGGCGAGCGTCCATTCGGCGAGCACGCGGGCCTTGCGGTTGAAGGTCGGGACGCGGCTGAGGTGGTAGGCGCGGTGCATGAACCACGCCGGATAGCCCTTCAGCTTCCGCCCGTACACGTGCGCCACACCCTTGTGCAGCCCCAGGGACGCGACCGAGCCGACGTACTTGTGGGCGTACTCCTGGACGGGCTCGCCCCGTATGGCCGCGGCGATGTTCTCCGCGAGCACCTTGGCCTGGCGGACGGCGTGCTGGGCGTTGGGCGCGCACTCCTTGCCGGGCTCGTCGGCGGTCAGATCCGGTACGGCGGCGGCGTCACCGGCGCCCCAGGCGTGCTCGACGCCCGCCACCTGAAGGGCGGCGGTGCACTTCAGGCGGCCGCGTTCATTCAGGGGGAGATCGGTCGCGGCCAGGATGGGGTGCGGTTTGACGCCGGCCGTCCATACGAGGGTGCGGGTCGGGAAGCGTGACCCGTCGTCCAGTACGGCGACGCGGTTCTCGCACGTCTCCAGGCGCGTGTTCAGCCGCACATCGATGTTGCGGCCGCGCAGCTCCCGTACGGCGTACTCGCCCATCTCCTCGCCGACCTCGGGCAGGATGCGGCCGGTCGCCTCGACGAGCAGCCACTTCATGTCCCCGGGGCGGACGTTGTGGTAGTACCGCACCGCATAACGGGCCATGTCCTCCAGCTCGGCGAGCGCCTCGACGCCCGCGTAACCGCCGCCCACGAAGACGAACGTCAACGCGGCGTCCCGGACCGCCGGGTCGCGGGTGGAGGAAGCGATGTCGAGTTGCTCCAGTACGTGATTGCGCAGCCCGATGGCTTCCTCGACGGTCTTGAAGCCGATACCGAAATCGGCCAATCCGGGGACGGGCAGGGTGCGCGAGATCGAGCCGGGAGCCAGCACCAGCTCGTCGTACCGCGTCTCGACGGCGCCGGTGCCCTCTTCCTCCGTGGCCAGCGTCTTCACGGTGGCGGTGCGCTTGGCGTGGTCGATGCCCGTCACCTCACCGATGACGACTTGGCACAGGGGCAGCACGCGGCGCAGGGGGACGACGACGTGGCGGGGCGAGATGGAGCCGGCCGCCGCTTCCGGCAGGAACGGCTGGTAGGTCATGTACGGCTCCGGGTCGACCACCACGATCTCGACCGTGCCGCCCTGCAGTTCCTTCCTGAGCTTCCGCTGCAGGCGGAGGGCGGTGTACATGCCCACATAGCCGCCGCCGACCACGAGAATGCGCGCCGGGTGCTTCACAGAGGGTCTCCTCGCGACGTCGCCCGTGGCCCGTGGGGTGCGTCCGGGGCCGTCGGTCCGGCCCGCGGCAGAGCCACGATCAGATGCCGTGTACCCGCTCCGGGACACAGCATTTCTCCATGACGCACCCCCGCCGCCTCTTTGTCCACAGGACAGGCGAAATACGGTCGGTGCCCCGAACCCCCTGTTGGAACCGCCCCTTCCGCCGGTGTGGGATGAGATCCGCAGGTCAGAAGGGGGGTACGAGATGGCGGGAGTGTACGGAAACGGGATGGAACGGGCGCGTACTCCGTTCGAGGGGCGGACTGTACGGAACTGCCCCCTTCATTCTTGACCTGCGCTCAACTATGTTCGTACCTCGTCGGGGTGGAGGCCGTTGTCGGCTGCCCCGGCAGTCAGGGCGGGGAGTCTCCGGGGGGAGACGTCATTACCGGGGGATCATCTATGCACATGCAGAGTTCTCATTGGCCGGCGGCTGTGGCGTCCGTGCCGGGTGACCGGACCGGCGGCGGGGGCGAGGCCGGCGTGCCCGGGCGGACCACACCGCTCCGGGTGGACGCACAGCGCAACTTGGAACATGTTCTGCGAGCTGCCCGTGAAGTCTTCGGCGAGCTGGGATACGGCGCGCCCATGGAGGACGTGGCCCGCCGGGCCCGGGTCGGGGTGGGCACGGTCTACCGCCGCTTCCCGAGCAAGGACGTGCTGGTCCGCCGGATAGCGGAGGAGGAGACCGCGCGGCTCACGGACCAGGCGCGCACCGCACTCGGGCAGGAGGACGACCCGTGGTCGGCCCTCTCGCGCTTCCTGCGCACGTCCGTGGCGTCCGGCGCCGGCCGCCTGCTGCCGCCGAGCATCCTTCGGGTGGGCAGCGGCGTGGACGGGGCCGACGGGCTCACGGGGGCGCGGGTGCCGCAGCAGCGGTCGGCGCCGGAGCCGGCCGTCGCGCCCGGCGAGCTGCGCATCGTCGCGCAGCGCACGTCGCCGGACGAGGAGTCGGACCGGCCGCACTCCAACGGGCAGGCCCCGGACGGGCCGACGGCGGACAGCGGGGGCGCCCAGGCGCTTCTGGACGTCGTCGGGCAGCTCGTGGAGCGGGCGCGCGAGGCCGGGGAGCTGCGCGCCGATGTCACGGTGTCGGACGTGCTGCTGGTGATAGCGACGGGCGCGCCCTCGCTTCCGGACGCGGCGCAGCAGCAGGCCGCCTCCGCGCGGCTGCTGGAGATCCTCCTGGAGGGTCTGCGGTCGCGGCCGGTGGCCTGACGACGGACGGCTTGCGGGGCCGGCCGGGGCAGTGGCCCCGGCCGGCCCTCTGCTTTGGGGCCCGTAGGCCATGGGCCCTTACTCGGACGGCGTATCCCTAAGCCTGCAAGCATGCCCCGAAAGGGCGAGGGCTAGAGCTGTTAGACGTTAAGTCAATCCGGATGAGTGATTGCGCCGCTGCCCCGTAAGGGTTCGGCCATCCTTGTGACAGGCTTGCGCGATGTTCAGGTGCGGGAGCGTGGTCCGGGGGCCTCAGCGATGACATATGAGGGGCGTGACGAGCGCGACGGCGGCGGCGTCGGCGCGGAATCCACCGCCTCCGGCAGCGACATTGCCCGGCCGGAAGCCGTGCCGCAGCAGCGCGTGCCCAAGGACCGCGGTGCCCACGCGGCCGGGCCGAGCCCTGCCGGCCTTTCCGAAGCGGAGCCCGGTGCGACCGGCACACTCGCTACGCCCCCGTCCGATGCCGAGCTCGTCGCCCGTATGCGCGCCGGTGACGACAGCGCGTACGAGGAGCTGTACCGCCGGCACGCCGACGCCGTGCGCCGCTACGCCCGCACTTGCTGCCGGGACGCGCACACCGCGGAGGACCTGACCGGCGAGGTCTTCGCGCGCACGCTGCAGGCGGTGCGCCGCGGGTCCGGGCCGAAGACCGCGGTACGGGCGTACCTGCTCACCACCGTGCGCCGCGCGGCCGCCGACTGGGGCAGGACCGCCAAGCGCGAACACCTGGTCGAGGATTTCGCGGTCTTCGCGTCCTCGGCGGCCGGCTCCTCCATGGACGACGACACGCTCGACCTCGGGGCCGATGTGCGCGCCATGCACGAGGCCGAGCGGGACATGGCCGTCCAGGCGTTCCGCAGCCTCCCCGAGCGCTATCAGACGGTGCTGTGGCACACGACGGTCGAGGAGGAGTCCCCGAGCGAGGTCGCGCCGCTCCTCGGGCTGTCCGCCAACGCCACGGCCGTGCTCGCGCACCGCGCCCGTGAGGGCCTCAAGCAGGCGTACCTCCAGGCGCACGTCAGCCAGTCCCTGACGGCGGGCGGCGACTGCGCCCGGTACGCGGACCAGCTGGGCGCCTACGCGCGCGGCGGCCTCCGGGTGCGGGCCGAGCGCGGGCTGCGCAAGCACCTGGAGGAGTGCCCGCGCTGCCGGCTGGCGGCGCACGAGGTCGCGGACGTCAACCAGCGCATCCGCGCGGTGCTGCCGGTCGCGGTCATCGGCTGGTTCGCCGCCGGTTACGCGATCAAGGGCGCGGCCGCGGTCACGGGGATCGCCGGAGCGGGCGCTGCGGCCGGTGCCGGGGCCGCTGCGGCCGCCGGGGGCGCGGGGTCCTCCGCGGGGGCCGGAGCGGCCGCAGAGGGGCTGGGGACGCCCGCGAAGGTCGGTATCGGGGCCGGCCTCACGGTCGCCGTCGCGGGGGTGGCACTGGCGCTCGCGGCGCTCCAGGAGCCACCGAAGCCGCAGGCGAAGCCGCCCCGCCCGGCCGCGTCGAGCCCGCTGCCCCAGAAGCCGAAGCCGTCGCCCACTCCGAAGCCGGCGCCCAAACCCGCGCCGCCCGCTCCCAAGCCCGCGCCGCCGGCTCCGAAGCCGACGCCGACGCCGACCCCGAAGCCCAAGCCGAAGCCCCCGCCACCGAAGCCCGCACCCGAGCCGAAGCCGAAGCCCACTCCGACGCCGACCCCGAAGCCGCCGAAGCCGACGCCCCCGCCGCCGGCCGCCCCGTATCCCGTCAACACCCTGGCCTGGGACTTCACGGGTGACGGCAGCGACCCGGAGGTGCGTGCCGCGGAGAGCGGCTTCCTGTGGCAGCGCCAGGGGGGCGTCAACATCGGAGGCAAGCACTACGCCCACGGTGTGACGACGCACGCCCCGTCCTCGGTGACGATCGACCTCAATCGGGAGTGCACGGCCTTCGACGCCCTCGCGGGCGTGGACGACCTGGCCATGGGGCGCGGCGCGGTGCGCTTCTCGGTGTACGCGGACGGGGTGCGGCAGTGGCGCTCCGGTGTGGTGCGGGGCGGCGATCAAGCCGTACCGGTCCATGTACCGCTGGCGGGCCGCGAAACCATCCGGCTGGTCGCAGAGCCTGAGACGCCCGCTGACACCCTGACGTTCAGCGACTGGGCGGAGTCCCGGATCAGCTGCCGGTGAGCCGCTGAGGGGGCCGTGAGGCGCCTCTGAGGGCCGGGCCCGGCGGCTTCGGCGGGGCTACAGCGCCAGGCGTTCGACGCCGGTGGAGACGGCGCGCTGGCGGGGTGCCGCCGCGCCCGTCCAGCACGTGCCGCGCCGGGCGAGCAGCCGGCGCAGCCACAGCTCCGTGGAGACCAGCTCCGCCAGGCCGTCCAGGGGCAGCGGCGCGCCCTCGGCCGCGGCACGCAGCGCCTTGCGTACGACGCGTGCCTCGACCAGTCCGGCGTCGGCGAGCAGCGGCGCATCGAAGAGCCGCACGAGGTCGTCCATGGAGGCACGCAGCCCGGCCCGTACCGCCGCCGCGTGCGTGACGTGCGAGGTCGCGCCCCAGCCCGGTGGCAGGTCGCGGATGCCCGCTCCGGAGAGCACGGCGCGCAACACCGAGGCGCGGGCCCCCGGTTGCACCCTGAGCGTGTCCGGGAGCGCGCGGCAGGCGCGTACCACCTCGTTGTCCAGGAAGGGCGCGTGCAGCCGCTGGTTGCGTACCTCCGCGGCCTGTTCGAAGACGCGGTGGTCGGCGGCGTGCCGGGCGAGCGCCGCGCGTGCCCGGCCTTCTCCGGGGCGGCCGACGGCCGGGGCCCGGAGTGCCGCGTCGCTCAGCCGAACCGATACTTCAGCGAGCGCTTCCCCTGTGAGCCAGCGCGCGGCAGGACCGGGCCGGCACCACGTGAGCGCAGCGAGCGAGGCTTCCACGGCGCTGCCCGCCACCGTCTCGTCCGCGAACTCCCGTCCCAGCAGCCGCGCGGCGGCCGCGGAGATCCCCGCCCCGTAGGGCGTGCGGGCCAGCTTCCGCGCGGCCCGGTAGACCGTGAACGGTATGAACACCGAGTGCGTGGCCGCGCCGTCGGCCTTCGCCAGCGCCGTGACCGGACGCAGCAAGTGGCGGCGGCGCCGGTCGAGCAACAGGTCCGCCAGGCGCGCCGGATGGGCGTCCAGTACCTGCCGCGCGCCGTGCCCCACGAAGTGGTCGGCGCTCCCGGAGAGCAGCCGCCTGCGGTGCCGTTCGGCGGCGACCATCGAGGGCCCCGGTTCGTCCGTCAGCGGCCCCTTCCCCAGGTCCGCGTACGGGAGCGCCTCCTCGCCCGCCGCGACCACCACGTGGTGCAGCCGCGGGTTGTCCGCGATGCTGCGGGCGCGCTCCAGCTCGGCCTCCCGGTACGCCTGGCCGCCGTTGCCGGCCCGGTCGTTGAAGGTCACCGCGAGGAGCCGCTCGCCCTGCCCGTTGAGCCGCCCCGGCTGCCCCGGCAGGCCGGCCGCGAGCAGTGCCAGCGTCCCGGACGCGCTGCCGCCGGAGAGGTCTGCGCCGATGCCGGGCGCCGGTGCGCCGCGCGCGGCCCGTCGGTCCTCCGGGCCCATGCCGGGCACCGGGCCGGGGTCCAGGCCGCCGGGAGCGGCCGGGCCGCCGAGCGGGTCGGGCGCGTGCCGCGGGGCCGCCAGCCGGGCCCGTACGGCGTCCACGAGCGCCTCCCGCACGCCGTCCACGGCCTGTTCGGGCGCGAGCTGCGGCGCCGAGACGGCGAGCGAATGGGCCTGTTCGTACGAGGTGGTCTCGCTGGAGCCGCCGCGCAGTACGAGAGCGTGGCCGGGCGGGACGCGCCGCACGCCCGTGTACGGCGTGCCGGTGCCGAGCGCCTCTGGGGCGTCCGGGCAGGCCAGCAGCGCCGCGAGATGGCCCACATCGAGGCTCGCCTCGATCAGGTCGGCGAGCGGCAGGGCCGCGGTCGCATACGCCGTGCCGCCCGCCCACCGGGTGTGGAACACCGGGCGGGCGCCCGCCAGATCGCCGGTGACCGTGAGCCGCCGGCCCACCTGGGCGACGGCGGTGTAACTGCCGGGCCAGGCGGTGAGATGGCGCAGCGCGCCGCCGCGCGCGGCGAGGAGGCCCACCCGCAGCTGGTCGTCGGTGGCGCCGCACACCCCGAAGACGGCGATCCGGGTCTCGGGGTCGGCCTTCACGATGCGCACTTCATCGGGGCGCCAGTCGCCGACCGCCCAGAGGGGGTCGGGGTCGCCCCACAGGAGTTGGGCGCCCACGGGGAGCACCGTACGGCTGTCGTCGATGGGGTTCGGGCCCGTGGCGGTACTGCTCCACCCCACCAACCAGCGCATCGCGGCCTCCGCCCGTCTCCCCGTCGCTCCGTACGCCGGTCACGGGGAACTCGTCCGCCCCGTACGGCGCGTGGCACAGCAGTTGTGCGGACCACTCTGCCACGACAGGGGCGGGTGGGCGGCGGCATGAGGACGGCGTGTACGCGTGGGCGCTCTTCGGGGGCCGCGCACCGCTTCGACGAGCCGCGTCCGCCCCACGGCGAGAAAGTGACGGGTGACGGTATTCAGCCAAAGTCCGTTCCGTACCGATACGTTGCGGGCGGAAGCGCTCTCGGCGCGGATCCGGCGCATTCGGGGGCGGTCAACGGGGCGCGCGACCCGGGCGGCGGACCGTACGGACCGCCTGGCGGTCCCGTTTCACGGCGTTGCGTAAGTGATCGCGACAGTCCGGGAGGTGGGACTCACCCCCCGGACCGGACCGCCACCCGCGGGGAATGAGGTGGCGGTGTCCCCCAGCCCACTGGATCCAGTGCAGCGGGCCGACCCACGCAAGTCCCATGGAAACGTGCCCGCCATGGAGCAGCCAGCGCGCACGGACGGGCGCACGGCAACACGTACCCGGAGCACATGCCCAGGTGTGACCTCCCCTGCAGACACGAATCTCGCCATCCGGTACACCGGCCCTTAACGGTCGGGATTCAGCGAACTACTCTGGGTGGACGCATGCCCCGGGGAGTACGGGGTGGCCGTCGCTTGGTCGAGGGGTGCGCATGTCCAGGGATACTCGCGGGCCGAACGAAAAACTCGGCACCGTTCTCGCCCTCGCGGGGATCAGTAACGCCGGGCTCGCCCGCCGGGTCAACGACCTCGGTGCGCAGCGTGGCCTGACGCTTCGCTACGACAAGACCTCGGTCGCCCGGTGGGTGTCGAAGGGCATGGTCCCGCAGGGTGCGGCGCCGCACTTGATTGCGGCTGCGATCGGCAGCAAGCTCGGCCGGCCGGTGCCGCTGCACGAAATCGGGCTGGCCGACGCCGACCCCGCGCCCGAAGTGGGCCTGGCCTTCCCGCGCGACGTGAGCGCGGCCGTACGGTCCGCGACCGAGCTGTACCGGCTGGATCTGGCCGGACGGCGGGCGGGCGGCGGCGGCATCTGGCAGAGCCTGGCCGGTTCCTTCTCCGTCAGCGCGTACGCCACTCCGGCCTCCCGCTGGCTCATATCCCCGGCCGACAGCTCGGTGGCGCGGGGCGTTCCGGAGGCGAGAACGGGGCGGGGCGGCCCGCAGGACACGGATACGGACACGGGGCCCGAGCGCGGCCCTTCGGGCCCGGCCGCCGCACCTGGTGGTGCGCCGACGGTCACCGGGGTCCCCAGTACCTCCGCCTCCTCGGGTCCTTCGGGCAAGGACCCGGCCGGCAAGGACGAACCGAAGGACACGGCGGCCGCCGGCGGCGAGCCGCTGCCGCAGCACGTCGGCCACAGCGACGTCTCCAAGCTGCGCGAGGCGGCCGAGGACGCGCGCCGCTGGGACTCCAAGTACGGCGGCGGGGACTGGCGTTCCTCGATGGTGCCGGAGTGCCTCCGGGTGGACGCGGCGCCGTTACTCCTTGCCTCGTACAGCGACGAGGTGGGACGCGCGCTGTTCGGGGCAACGGCCGAACTGACCCGGCTCGCCGGCTGGATGGCGTTCGACACGGGCCAGCAGGAGGCGGCGCAGCGGTACTACATCCAGGCGCTGCGCCTCGCCCGCGCCGCCGCCGACGTACCCCTGGGCGGCTACGTGCTGGCTTCGATGTCGCTGCAGGCGACCTACCGCGGCTTCGCCGACGAGGGCGTCGACCTCGCCCAGGCCGCGCTGGAGCGCAACCGGGGGCTGGCGACCGCCCGCACGATGAGCTTCTTCCGGCTGGTCGAGGCGCGCGCCCAGGCGAAGGCCGGCGAGGGCCGCGCCTGCGAGGTCGCCCTGAAAGCGTCCGAAGGGTGGCTCGAACGGTCCCGTGAGGGCGATCCCGACCCGTCCTGGCTGGACTTCTACTCGTACGAGCGGTTCGCGGCCGATGCCGCCGAGTGTTACCGCGACCTGAGACTTCCGCGCCAGGTACGGCGCTTCACGGAACAGGCCCTGTCCCGCCCGACCGAGGAATTCGTGCGCTCGCACGGCCTGCGGCTGGTGGTGTCGGCGGTGGCCGAGCTGGAATCGGGCAATCTGGACGCGGCCTGCGCGGCGGGTACCCGCGCAGTCGAGGTGGCCGGGCGGATCTCCTCCGCCCGCACCACGGAGTACGTGCGCGATCTTCTGCACCGGCTGGAACCGTACGGCGACGAGCCGCGCGTGGTGGAGCTGCGGGAACGGGCCCGGCCGCTGCTGGTGGCGCCGGTCTAGCCGGCCGCCCGCCTTCCCGTCCCCGCGGACCGTGCGGGAGTCGACGAACTCGCCGAGGGCCGTGAGCTCCTCCCGGTGCGCTCTTTCGGGCGGCTCTTCCCGGTGCGCCGCCCTGGTCGAGGCCCGGGCGACGGAGCCGGTGCGGGACGGATGTCAGTGCCCCCCGTCATGATGGGTATGTCGGTCGTGACGTGACGTTGCTCGTGATGGGGAGGTGCTGCCGCGATGGCGTTCGAGCAGGCGGAGGAGCGGCCCGCGGGGCAGGCCCCGGGTGAGGACGCGGGGGCCGCGCGGCGTACGGAGACGGGGGCGGCGGGGGCCGCGGGCGTACGGGCGGACGGCGCGCGGGCCGCCGACGACTCCCGACCCGCCGGGGCCCCCGGTGCGGCGCCCCGCCCCAGTACGGCGCCCCATCCCGGTACCGCGCCCCGCTCCGACTGCGATGTCGTGATCATCGGCGCCGGCATCGTCGGCCTCTCGACAGCGTATGCGATCACCCGGGCCGCGCCCGGCACCCGCGTCGTCGTGCTGGAGAAGGAGCCCGGCCCCGCCCGGCACCAGACGGGCCGGAACAGCGGCGTGATCCACAGCGGCATCTACTACCCACCCGGCTCCCTCAAGGCCCGCTTCGCGCTCGAAGGCTCGGCCGAGATGGTCAAGTTCTGCGCCGAGCACGACATCCCGCACGACGTCACCGGCAAGCTGATCGTCGCCACCGACCGCGCCGAGCTGCCCCGCCTGCACTCCCTCATCCAGCGCGGCCGCGAGCACGGCATCCCCGTCCGCGAGCTGGGCCCCGCGCAGATCATGGAGTACGAGCCCGAGGTGCGCGGCCTCGCGGCCATCCACGTCGGCACGACCGGCGTCGCCGACTTCGGCGCGGTCGCGGACCGGCTGGGCCGCCTCGCTACGGAGGCCGGCGCGCGCATCGAGTACGGCGCGGACGTCCGTACGATCGGCAGGCGCGGCGGCCGCGTCGCGGTCCGCACGTCCACCGGCCGCGTCGTCCGTGCCCGCGCGCTGGTGAACTGCGCGGGCCTGCACTGCGACCGCGTCGCCCGGCTGGCCGGTGACGCCCCCGGGATGCGCATCGTCCCGTTCCGCGGCGAGTACTACTCCCTCTCCCCCGCGCGCGATTCCTTGGTCCGCGGCCTGGTCTATCCCGTCCCCGACCCGGCCTTCCCGTTCCTCGGCGTCCACCTCACCCGCGGCGTCCACGGCGAGGTCCACCTCGGGCCGAACGCCGTCCCGGCCCTGGCCCGCGAGGGGTACGACTGGCGCACGGTCCGCCCCGCCGAGCTGGCCGGCACCCTGGCGTACCCGGGCGCCTGGCAGATAGCCCGCCGCCACTGGCGGTACGGCGCGGGGGAGCTGCACCGCTCCCTCTCCAAGCGCGCCTTCACGGACGCGGTCCGCCGCCTGCTCCCGGCGATCACGGCGGACGACCTCGTCCCAGCCCCGGCCGGCGTGCGCGCCCAGGCGGTCCTCCCCGACGGCACCCTCGTCGACGACTTCCTCATCACCGAGGGCCCCCACACCATCCACGTCCTCAACGCCCCCTCCCCAGCAGCAACGGCCTCGCTACCGATCGGCCGCGAAATCGCCGGACGGGCACTGGCGGTACTGGGGTAACCCGCCGCGGCTGCGGGCCCTCGGGGCAACCAGTCCCCCCTCGGGGTAACCAGTCCGCCCTCGGGGTAACCAGTCCGCCAACGCTGCCCGCCACCGCCCGCTGCGCGCCACCGCCGCCGCCGCTGTGGGCAGTCGTGCCGCTAGGGGCGGCACGGGTGGGCACAGCGGCACCCCCCACCGGCGGGCAGCCGCCCCCGGCCACCCCCTCCCCCGCCCGTAGAATCGACCCACTGTGTCCGAGAACCCCGCCACCCCAGCCGACCCCGCCCCCACCGCACCCGAGGGGCACGCAGGCGCCTCCGCCGCCCCCCAGACGCACCCCGCGCGTCAGACGCCCCCCGCGCACCCGGCGCCACCGCGCCACCGCGGCGAGCCCATGTTCCCCCACGGCACCGGACCAGCCGCCGACCCCGCAGGCTCGCACCACGAGCGCCGCATCCGCTCGTTCCAGCCCCGCCGCAGCCGCGTCTCCCCGAGCCAGGCCGACGCACTCCGCCGCCTCTGGCCCAAGTGGGGCCTGGACATCGACGGCCTCTCCCGGATCGACCTGAACGAGCTCTTCGACGGCCAGGACCTGCCCGTCGTCCTGGAGATCGGCTTCGGCATGGGCGAGGCCACGGCCCAGATGGCCGCCGCCGACCCGGACACCGGCATCCTCGCCTGCGACGTCCACACCCCCGGCCAGGGCAACCTCCTCGCCCTCGCCGAGCGCAACGGCCTGTCCAACGTCCGGGTCGCCAACGGCGACGCGATCATCCTCCTCCGCGAGATGCTCGCGCCCGCGTCCTTGGCCGGTCTGCGCGTGTACTTCCCCGACCCGTGGCCGAAAAAGCGCCACCACAAGCGCCGCCTGATCCAGCCGGAGTTCCTCTCCCTGGTCACGACGCGACTCGCCCCGGGCGCGATCGTCCACTGCGCCACCGACTGGGAGCCGTACGCGGAGCAGATGCTCCAGGTCCTGAGCGCCGAGCCGACCCTGGAGAACCTCCACCCGGAGAGCGGCTACGCACCCCGCCCCGACTTCCGCCCGCTCACCAAGTTCGAGGGCCAGGGCCTGGACAAGGGCCACGTCGTCCACGACCTCCTCTTCCGCCGCCGCACGGACTGAGCCGACACGGACCGGGCCGACGGGCGCCGGGGTCCGTACGGACGTACAGACGTACGTACGGGCAAAACTGGCCCGTTACGGTCAAAACTGGCCGGTACCGACCGCCCCACCCACCCGCTCTCAGCCCCGGCGCGCGACTCCGCGCGCCGCCGCCACCTCGTGGTTACTGTCGAAGAGTGCACCCGTCCAAGCCGTCACCGGACCGCTCCCCGGCTCCCCCGTACGAACCCTCGTACGGACCCCCGAGCGGCCCACCGCCGCTGCCCCAGCCGCCCGACGACGCAACGACCGGCGCGACGACCGGCAGCCACCACGGAGGCGCACGCAATCACGGCAGCGGCGCACACGGGCACCACCGAGGCGCACGCGAGCACCGCAAAGCCGCTCGCGACCAACACCGAAGCATCCGCGAGCACCGCACCCCCCGCCGGGCGGCGCTCCGCATCGCGTCCCTCATCACCCTCATAGTCCTGCTGACGCTCTCCGGCATAGCCATCCTGACCCTGGTCCGCCGCGAGACCGGCACCGAAGGGTTCCTGGTCGGCTTCGCCCTCGCCGTCTTCCCGGTACCGATCCTCGTCACGGCCTTCCGCTGGCTGGACCGCGTGGAGCCGGAGCCCTGGCGCAACCTCGCCTTCGCCTTCGCCTGGGGCGCCTGCGCCGCGACGCTCGTCGCGATCACCGCCAACGGCTTCGCGACCCATTGGCTGAGTACGAACATCGCCAGCGTCTCCCCGACCGACGCCGAGACCTGGAGCAGTACGGTCGTCGCCCCGGTCGTCGAGGAGACGGCGAAGGCCGCCGCCGTCCTCCTCCTCTTCGTCTTCCGCCGCCGGCACATCGACGGCATCACGGACGGCATCGTCATCGCCGGCCTCACCGCCACCGGCTTCGCGTTCACCGAGAACGTCCTCTACCTCGGCAACGCCGTCGGCCGCGACCTCTCACTCGGCTCGCTGAGCCCGCACTCACTGGCCGGCCTCGCCGACTCCCTCACCGCGGGCACGTTCTTCGTACGCGTCATCATGTCGCCGTTCGCGCACCCGCTCTTCACGGTCCTGACCGGCCTGTCCTTCGGCATAGCCGCGACCCGCTACCCCCACCACCGCGCGCTGCGCCTGGCGCTCCCCGCCCTCGGGCTCACGACGGCGATCCTGCTGCACTCCATATGGAACAGCGCCTCGTCCCTCGGCAGCTTCGGCTTCCTGGCCGTCTACGGGCTCTTCATGGTCCCGGTCTTCGCCGCCCTCTCCTGCCTCGCCGTCTGGTCCCGCCGCGAGGAGCTGCTCTCCCTGCGCACGTACCTGCCCCCGTACGCGGCCGCCGGCTGGCTCACCCCGACCGACCCGCTCACCCTCTCCTCCCTCAGGACGCGCGCCCTCGCCCGCTCAATAGCCCGCCGCACCCACGGCCCCGCCGCCGCCCGAGCCGTGACCGAGTACGCCGCCCTGGCCACCTCCCTCGCCTTCCTCCGCCGCCGCGCCCACCGCACCGGCCCCACCCCCGACTTCCACACCCACGAACGCACCCTCCTCCACCACCTCTGGCAAACCAAACCCCTGGCCCACCCGGCTCTGACCCACGCGCATCACCAGCGGTCGTCGCAGTAACGTGGACGTCGTGGCATTAGAAAGTCGAGAGCTGCTCGTCCCACCACTCCCGGTGGTACTGGATGTAGTCCGTACCAATGTTGTGCTTTGGTGATCGGTGGAGTTCGGGAAAGACCGTTTGAGGTTGCGCAGCAGCGACTGCTCGGTCGATGACGCGCCAGTCATCGGCAATGTAGAGGGCGCCCTTGTCGAGGCGTACGTGACAGTTGGCGCAAAGGCAGAGGACGTTCTGCACCACGTCGGGCCCACGGTGTTGCTTTCCGAGCGGACGAATATGGGCACCTTCGCTGTAGCCCTTACCGTCGCCGCCCACCAGGCGAGTGCGGCACACCTGGCATTCATGCCCGTACATTTCCTTCACTCGCCGCACGACGGAGCTGTCCCGCACGATGCGCTGCACCGTCGTCATACGCGTTTCGGGGAACTTCTCCTCGGCAGTGAAGTCAAGGAGTGCGGCTTCCACCTTCCGCTCGACCTCGGTCAGTTCCTCCCGAACGTCCGTCAGACGGTGCAAGTCGAACTGGCAGATCCGCCAGTCTGACTTCCCGCTGATCATGCGGAGGTCGGTGATCGCGTACAGGCCGTCGTAGCGATAGCCCTTTTTCGGCGCATGCTCCGTCTTGGCCTTGGACCCACGAATGATGCGTATGGGGTAGCCACGGTCGTAGCTCCGCCGCAAGGCGGCATTCGTGCGGTGGTCCCAGTCCTGGTCGGAAATCTGCTTTTTAGTGGACTGGTCTCGGCCACCAGCGCCGGTGTAGCGGATCCAGTCTCCGTGGTCTTCGTCGTCCTCGTACCCACCGTTGAGGGCAATCGCGTTCGCCACCCAGCAACCGTCGGTGTCCTTGCTGGTGGAGATTCCGGCCTGGTTGTCAGAGTGCAGGTTCGCGGCCTTAACGGCTTCCCTGTCCTCGAAAACGTCGCCCGGGAGCACGCCATCCACATGCCCTACGAAGGTGTCGTTCGCCATCGCCCCATCGTGGCAACTTTTTGATCATTTACGACCGAGTCCCATAGCAAAGTGACGGTCATCACTCGCCCTCCTCATAACCACCCCAGAGCCCAGCCGTAAGGTCGGTCGAAAGATCCCATGATGTGGAGGTTGTCGTGATGGCTCGGGTTCCGGCGAGTGTGGTGGCGGCTGCGGGGCTGGTCGGGGGGTATGGCGTGGCTCGGTGGACTGAGAAGCGGGCGTTGGGGGGCGTGGCGTTGGCGGCGGCAGGGGTTGTGGCCGCTCGGGAGTGGCAGAGGAGGGGTGGGAACGGTGCGGCTGCGGCGTTGAGTGGGGTGTATGTGGCGGCGTTTGCCGGGTCGCATCCGTTGGCGAAGAAGGTGGGGGCCTGGCCGTCGGTGTTCGCCGTGGCGGGGGCTGTGGCGGCGGCTTCTTGGGTGGTTGTCGATCGGAAGTGAGCCGTCACGGGACGACAGGCCTTGAGGGCGGTTGCGCACGGGGTACGCAACCGCCCTCGGCGTGTGCGAAGAAGCCCGCGACGCCCGGAGTTACGCCGAGGCCTCCGTCAGGAGGGTGAGGTCCTCCTTGGTGAGGGGGAGGGTGGCGAGGGAGAGGAGGGCCGGGAGTTGGGTGACTGTGCGGGCGCTGGCGATGGGGGCCGTGACCGTGGGCTGGGCTGCCAGCCAGGCGAGGGCGACGGTGGCCTGTTCGGCATTGTGGCGGGCCGCGACCTCATCGAGGGCGGCCAGGACGCGGCGGCCGCGCTCGGTGGCGAGGTGGGCGGCGGCCTTGCCGGAGCGGGCGCTGTCCACGTCGGTACCCGGACGGTACTTGCCGGTCAGGAAGCCGGAGGCGAGGCCGTAGTACGGCATGGCGCCCAGGCCGTGGCGGGCGGCGATGTCGCGCAGCGGGCCCTCGTACGTGTCGCGCGAGACGAGGTTGTAGTGGGGCTGGAGGGCGATGTACTTGGCCAGCCCTTCACGGGAGGAGAAGTCGAGGGACGCCTGCAGGCGCTCCGGGGAGATGTTTGAAGCGCCGATCTCGCGGACCTTGCCGGCCTTCACCAGGTCGTCGAGGGCGGAGATGATCTCGGAGACCTCGACGGACTCGTCGTCGAAGTGGGTGTAGTAGAGGTCGATGTGGTCGGTGCGGAGGCGGGTCAGGGATTCGTCGGCGGCCGCCTTGATGGTGGCGGCGGACAGGCCCTTGCGGTTGGGGTGGGCGCCGACCTTCGTGGCGATGACGAGGTCGGAGCGGTTGCCACGGGCGGTGTGCCAGTCGCCGATGATCGCTTCGGATTCTCCGCCCTTGTTGCCGGGGGCGAAGGCGGAGTACGAGTCGGCCGTGTCGATGAAGTTGCCGCCGGCCCCGGTGAACGCGTCCAGCACCTCGAAGGACGTCGCCACGTCGGCGGTCCAGCCGAAGACGTTGCCGCCGAGGGAGAGGGGGGAGACCGTGAGCGAGCCCAGGGTCTTGGAGGCGGAGACGGGGACGGGCCCGTGGCCGGGCGTGGGCGCGGAAGAGTCGGAAGGAGTGGACATGTGAGGGTCAGCGGGGTCGGGACGCGGACTTATTCCAGTAGGTGACGCAGCGTCACCCGACTGCCGAATGCCGAATTCGCGGGACGCCCTACCGTGTCGCCCTAACGCGTACCGAGCGGGGACGGGGCCTCCTGGACCGTCCAGCCGTTGCCGTCGGGGTCCTTGAAGAACATGAAGGAGTTCCAGGTCTCGCCGCGGCCTTCGGTCCAGCCCTCGGCACCGAGGTGCTGTACGGGGCCGACCTCCACCCCGCGCCGTACCAGCTCCGCGTGGGCCGCTTCGATGTCCACCACGCACAGCTGCAGGCCCTGGAGCGAGCCCGGGGCCATGGCGGACTGGCCGGGTGCCGGGGGCAGGCCGTGGACGAGGGCGATCGAGCAGCGCGAGCCGGGCGGGGTCAGCTGGATGATGCGTACGCCTTCGGCGACCTGCGAGTCCACGTCGGTCTTGAAGCCGCACTGCTCTTCGTAGAAGCGCTTCGCACGGTCCTGGTCGGTGACGGGGACGGTGACGACTTCGAGGGTCCACTCCACTGGGGCCGTCCTTGGCTCGGCGCGCCCTTGGGGCGCGGTGGCAGGGGCTCGTTCATTCTGCGGGAGCGGGGTGGGTCGCGCCCGCCGGACGGCGGAAGGGACGGCGGAAGATACGGCCGTCGGCGGCCCGATGGCCTCCCACGATGTGCGGGTGGCCATCAGGGCCGCCGTAGCGTGCGGGCCCGCGGTACGCGGAGACCCGGCCGTCGGCCACCGCCTCTCCCCTCCTGAATGTGCGCCCGGTTCCCGTACACGTACGCATTCACGTACACGGCGGAGCGGGGCGCACGAGGCGGCGGCGACGGCGGACAAGTGCCCCGGACGGGCGGACGGAAGCCCGTAGGGCGAAGGATGGCCCGAAGACGAGCCCGAGGGACGGCCTTTCCCAGCCTTCACGCCCTCGTCGCCTTCACGCGCTCCCCGTCAGAGGCTCAGCCCGTGATTGCGCAGCCAAGCCATCGGGTCGACCGGCGTGTCCGAGCCCGGGCGGACCTCCAGGTGGAGGTGGGGGCCCGTGACGTTGCCCGTGGCGCCGACCCGGCCGATGACGTCGCCGGTGTTCACCTTGCCCGAGGTCTTCACCATCGAGGAGAGGTGGCAGTACCAGAGCTCCGTGCCGTCATCGAGGGTGACGACGATGCGGTAGCCGTACGAGCCCGCCCAGCCGGCCTGCGTGATCGTGCCGCCGTGCACGGCCTTGGCCGGGGTGCCGGTCGGCGCCGCGAAGTCCAGGCCGGTGTGGTCGGCGGCCCAGCGGTCGCCGCCCTGACCGAAGGTGGCGGAGATGGTGAAGGAGGAGACCGGAAGGGTGTAGCTCTTGGCCAGTTCGGCGAGCTTGGCCGCCCGTTCGGCGGCCTCCTTCTTGCGCGCCTCTTCCTCGGCCTTGGCCTTGGCTTCCGCCTCGGCCTGCTGCTGACGCTCGGCCGCGTCCGCCTCGGCCTGCTTCACCGCGGCCTGCTCGGCGGCCTCGCGGGCCTCCTGGTCGGCGGAGCTCTGCGCCCGCTCGGCCTGCTCCAGGATGCGGGCGCGGAGCGCCTCGCCGCCCTGGGCGGATTCGCCGCCGGCCGCCCCGGTGAACGGGCCGCCCTGCGCGACGTCCGTGCCCGTACCGGAGGAGTCCTGGGAGACCAGGCTGCCGATGCCCGGCAGGGTTTCCGCCGCGGGGAGTTTCTCGGATATGCGTTCGGCCGCGCTGCCCAGGTCGGGCATGGATATGGAGACCTGCGGCTTGCCCTGCGCGGAGGCCATGCCGCCCGCGCCGACCGCCGCGATGACGCCGACGCCCAGGACCGTACTGCTGCGGGCGAGGCCGCCGCCGCGCTGCTTGGCCACGCGGTGCCGGCCGCGTACGGGGCGTACGGACTCCTCGGTGGGGTTCCACTGCTCCCACGGGCCATCGGCCACACCCGGGTCGCTCACGGCGGCGAAGGCGGGAAAAGTCGGGGCCGGGAAGGCGGCGGTGTCGGCAGGTCCCGGCTCGGCGTACATCCTGGGGGACTCGCCGGGGTACTCGTACGAGCCCTGCGCTGCGTACGCATCGGAGGTGCCGTACGGCTCGTACGGGGTCTCGGAAGACCGGGTGGGGGCAGGCTTGTTGGACGCCACGGGGGCGCACTCCTTTCCTTCCTTCTCGCCTACCGGGTTAGCTGACGGGTTCGGAGCAGGAAGGTCTCCTACGGACGGCTCCCGAGAGAGTCGACCGATTCACCCCAAGGTGGTGGTTCCCCGGTTCCCTGGGCAGGTGGTGCGGTGCTGAAGTGCGCTTTTGGGATTCGGCGTCGGCCGCGCGGTGCCGCCTCTTGCGACGGCTGGTCCGACCGCGCTGCGTTATCGGACAGTAATAGACGGGACGGCTGGATTCCAAGCGTTCCCCGGAATCCGTACGCCCGCTGAGCTGGACTTATGCGGCCAGTCATGACCAAATGGGGGCGAGTTGACCGAGCATCGAAAACCCGAACCGGACTGATCGTTTGTCAGTTGTTATGCGGAGGGGTGCGCAGTGATTACGTACAGTGAGAGCAGTAGCGTCTGATCATGGTCGTCAACAGCGCGCAGGCAGTGGCGGATCGGTACGCGGAGTTCTCGTGGCAGCAGGCGCGGGGCGAGTCCGAAGCGCATGAGGAGCTGACCGCCCGTATCAGCCAGGACCCGGACTTCTGCGACTTCCTGGGCGCCTCGCTGCCGCCCGGCAACAAGCAGCAGCCCAATCTCCTGCTCGCCGCCGTCCGTTACCTCGACGGCCCGCACGCCGACCAGGGGCCGCGCGGCGACTTCGCGTACCGCACCTGGCGCGAGTGGACCATCCGGCACTGGGACGACGTACGCGACGTCATGATGCGGCGACTCACGCAGACGAACGAGCCCGCGCGCTGCGCCACGCTCCTGCCGCTCCTCGCCCGCCTCCCCCAGCCGCTCGCGCTCCTGGAGGTCGGCGCGTCGGCCGGGCTGTGCCTGTACCCGGACCGGTACCGCTATCGGTACGACGACGAACCGGAGTTCGGCGCTCCGGACAGCCCGGTGGTCTTTCCCTGCCGTACGTCGCCGGGCACGCCGGTGCCGACCGGGCTGCCGCGGATCGCCTGGCGGGCCGGGATCGACCTGAATCCGCTCGATGTGACCGACCCGGACGACGTGCGCTGGCTCCAGGCGCTGATCTGGCCCGGTTCGACGCCCGAGGCGGCGGAGCGGCAGCGGCGCCAGCTGGGCGCCATCGAGGCCGTACGGCAGGCGCCGCCCGCTCCGCTCGTCCGCGGCGACCTCCTGGACGAACTGCCCGCGCTGGCCGCGCAGGCGCCGCGCGACGCGACGCTGGTGGTCTTCCACACCGCTGTACTGACCTATCTGCCGCTGGAGCGCCGCGAGGAGTTCGCCCGGGTCGTACGGTCGGCCCTTGTCGACCGGGCCGGACACTGGGTCTCCAACGAGCACCACAGCGCGCTGCCGTGGCTGCCCGGGCCGCGCCCCGCCGACGCGCATCGGCTCACCCTCTCCGTGGACGGCCGACCGGTCGCCCTCACGGGGCAGCACGGGCAGAGCGTGGAATGGCTGGGAGAGGCACCGCAGGCGGGCTGACGCGCCCCGAGGGCCCAGGGCGCGGCGTTCCTACCCCTCCGGCCGCCGTACCGCCAGCAGCGCCATGTCGTCCGCCGACTCCCCGCCCGTGTGCCGCGCCACGTCGTCCACCAAGGCGTCCAGCAGCGCATCGGGGCCGGTGAACGACCGGCCGGCCAGCCGGACCGCCGGCTGGTAGAACGCGCCCGCCCCGTCCCGCGCCTCGGACACCCCGTCCGTGAACAGCAGCAGCATCGCGCCGGGCGGGAAATCGGCCTGATCGGCCCGGTCCGGCCAGCCCGCGACCTCGCTCAGCCCGAGCGGCAGCGCCGGTGTCCGCGGCGCCAGCTCGCGCAGCGTGCCGTCCGCGCACAGCAGCAGCGGCGCCGGATGGCCGCGGTTCAGCACCCGCAGCACCCCTCGCTCCTCGGACGGCACCTCCGCGAGCACCGCCGTCGTGAACCCCTCGAACTGGTCCAGCCCCTCCCGCCGGCTCCCCTCGCGCTGCAGCGCCCGCTCCAGCCGCCCCGCCACCGCCTCCAGCGTGGCCTCCTGCTCCGCGGCCTCCCGGAAGGCCCCGATGACGATCACGGCGGCCTCCACCGCCTCCAGGCCCTTGCCCCGTACGTCGCCGACGATCAGCCGTACGCCGTGCGGGGTGTCCTGCACCGCGTACAGATCGCCCCCGATACGGGCGTCCGCCTGCGCCGCTTCGTACCGCGCGGCGATGTCGAGCCCGCTGATGCGGTCCGGCGGCAGCGGCAGCACGGCCCGCTGGGCGACCTCCGCCACGTCGCGCACGGAGGCGAGCCGGGCGTCGGTCATCCGCACCGCCCGGTTGATCCCGAGCGCCAGGAGGGCGACGACCAGGACGGTCACCGCTTCGGTGTACGACTCGTAGCCGCCGGCCCGGCCGTGGATGCCGACCACCAGCAGCTCCGCCAGTACGGAGAGGACGCTGACCAGCACCGTGCTGCGCAGCGAGTACAGCGGCGCGGCCACCAGGGGCGCCGCCGAGAAGAAGGGCGCTGCGGTGTACCGGGTCGGAGTCAGCAGATCGAAGGTCAGCCCGCCGACCAGGAGAATGGCGGGCAGCCAGCAGACCAGCCGGCGGCTGATCGGCGACAGCCCGTCCCGACGGGCCTGCCGCTCTCGGTCGCCCGGCATGCCCGCTCCGCCTCGCCCCATTCGCTCCGGCCTCTTTCCCGCGCCGCTCTCCGCACCGCTGTCCGTGCCGTGCGCCGTCCCGGTCCCGTGCCGGTTCCCGTCCGCCGTTGCCCGGTCCCGTGCCGGTTCCCGTCCGCCGTTGCCCGCTCCCGTCACCGTTCGCCGTCCCAGGGTGTCCGCCGCCGAGCGGCACTGCGACTCTTCGGGGGCCGGACGGGTCACTCCCGGCCGTCATCCGGTCCGACGCGTTCCGACGCGCTCTGTTGCGATCCGCCACGATCCGCCATGCGGCACATACGGGCAGTTGCCGTGAACGGTCCCGCGACACGGCACACGACGACAGGCTGGCGTCGGCGGCGCACGCAACGGGCGTGGGGTCCGAGCCGAGAGGGGCGATCGTCGTGGCGGCGGAGGGGCAGCACGGAAGGCCGCACGAAGAGCGGAGGGTGGGGAATCTGACCGAGCCACGGACGGGGACGGTCGATCGCCGGGCGGAGGTGGCGGAGGTCGAGCGGCTCTTCGATGGGGCGTCGGGTGAGAGGCCCACGCGGCTGGTGACGCTGACCGGAGTCGGCGGCGTGGGGAAGACCCGAGTAGCAGTGGATGCCGCCGCCCGGCTCCAGCCCCGCTTCCGCGACGGGGCGTGGTTCGTGGAGCTCTCACCGCTGCGCCAGGGAGACCTGCTGCCGCTCACCCTCGCAGAGGTCCTGCCGTTGGCCGACCCGACCACCCGGCCGATGATCGACGTGGTGGCGGAGTATCTGGCCGAGCGAGAGCTGCTGCTCGTACTGGACACCTGCGAGCACCTGACCGATGCCTGCGCGCTCGTCGCCGAGACCCTGCTGAAGGCCGCACCCGGCCTGCGAGTCCTGGCCACCAGCCGCCGCACCCTGGGCGTGATGAGCGAACGGGTTCTCACCGTCGAACCGCTGCCCGTGCCCGAGGCGGACGACGCGTCGGCGGACACAGCCGACGCGGTACTCCTGCTGACCCTGCGCGCCACGGAGGCGGTGCCCGGTTTCACGGTCCCCGACGCCGACCGCGCGGAGCTGGTAAGGCTGTGCCGGCGGCTGGACGGCCTACCCCTGGCCATCGAACTGGCCGCGGCCCGCCTGCGCGAGCTGCCGGTACGGGAACTGACCGCACGGCTGGACGACCGGTTCGCCGTACTCGGCGACACCGACGACATCGCGAGCGACGCCGAACCTCCCTGGCACCAGGCCCTGCGCACCGCCATCGGCTGGAGCCACCAGCTGTGCACCCCCGCCGAACGGCTCCTGTGGGCCCGGCTGTCGGTCTTCGCCGGCAGCTTCGACGCCGAAACGGCGCGGCAGGTCTGCGCCGACGACCACCTTCCGGCCCATCAGATCCCCGCCGTACTGGGCTCGCTGACGGAGAAGTCGATCCTGATCTGGCAGCCCACCGGGGGCGGCGAGCGCTACCGGATGCTGGACACCCTCCGCGAGTACGGAGCCCACTGGCTGCGCGGCCTCGGCGAGGACGACACGCTGCGCCGCCGCCACCGGGACCACTACCTGGCCCTGGCCCGCCTCGGCGACGCCGCCTGGATCGGGCCGAACCAGTTCTACTGGTACGACCGGATGACCGCCGAGCACGACAACCTCCGCGCCGCCCTGGAGTACAGCCTGGCCGAACCCGAGGGCCACACCGCGCTGGAACTGGCCGGATCACTGTGGTTCTTCTGGTACGGCTGCGGATTCCTCAAGGAAGGCCGGCACTACCTGGACCAGGCCCTGGCCGCCGACACCACCCCCTCCCGGGCCCGGGCGAAGGCCCTGTACGCCTGCGGTCCGCTGCTGGTCTACCTGGGCGACCTGCCCGCTCTGGAGGAACGGGCCGCCGAGTGCGCCGCCCTGGCCGCGCAGTTCGGCGACACGGAGCGGACGTACGCGACGGCCACCGATCTGCGGGTGGCGTCGCTGCGCGGCGACCTGGCGCAGGGCGTGTCCCTGGCCGAGGCCCTGCTCGCCACGGACTGGCGCGAGAAACCGCTCACCCTGATCCCGCTGGCGGCCCTGGTTTTCGGCACCCACGCGCTCGTCAGCACGGGCCGCTTCGAGGAGGCCCTCGCCCGGCTGGACGAGCTGAGCGCCGCCTGCGACCGAAGCGGCGAGCGCTGCATGCGCGCCTGGGGCGACTTCGTCCGCTCCCAGGCCGAGCTGGCCCTGGGCCGTTTCCAGGAGGCCCAAGAACACGCCCGGGCCGCACTGCAGGTCAAACACCGGCTGCGCGACGGCGTGGGCAGCGGCATGGCCCTGGAATCGCTGGCCCGGGCGGCCATCGGCACGGGCCAGAGCCAGCACGCCGCCTGGCTGCTCGGCCTGGCCACGCAACTGTGGGAGACGCTCGGCCGGCCGCAGGCGGGTGTCCCCGCGGTGGTGGCCGCCCGCCGAGCCTGCGAACAGCAGACCCGGGACGCCCTCGGCGACCAGGCCTACCGGCACGCCTTCGACGCCGGCTACACCATCGACCTGGACACCGGCATCGCCCGCGCCGTCTCCTCCGCCCCCGCGCCGCGCCCCTGACCCGGCAGCCGGGCATCCCTGATCCGGCAGCCGGGCGGAAAACGCCGCAGCGCCCCCACTCCCGGTTGCCGGGGGTGGGGGCGCTGCATTGGTGGGCCATCAGGGGCTCGAACCCTGAACCAATGGATTAAAAGTCCACTGCTCTGCCAATTGAGCTAATGGCCCGCACCGAGCAGCATAGCCCGCGCTCGGACCACAACTGGAAGGCATTGGGGCTCGGCGGGGTCGAAGTGGCTCGGAGAGGCTTCGATGCGGTGCGTGACGCCCGGTGCGAACGCGCCGGTGGGCCCGTCCTTGGAGGACGGGCCCACCGGTCTGTCAGCGGCGCACAGACGTTTCAGCGGTACGCGCTGCGCGCAGGTCAGCCGTTGCGCTTCCAGCGCGGCTTGTCGGCGCGGCGGTCGAAGGAACGGCCACCGGCGTTGCCGCCGCGGTGGTCGTCCCGGCGGCCGTGCGGGCGACGGTCGTTGTCGCGGTCCCGGCCGAAGGACGACGGGCGGTCGTCGCGACGGTCGCGGTTGAACGGGCGGTCGCCGCCACGGTGGTCACGGCGCTCGAAGGAACGGCCGCCACGGTCGTCGCGGTTGAAGCCGCCACGGTCGCCGCCGCGGTCGTTGCGGTCGAAGCCGCCACGGCCACCGCGGTCGTCACGACGGTCACGGTTGAAACCGCCCCGGTCACCAC
>NZ_JBFAKN010000006.1:0-651097 GCF_040655775.1 Streptomyces sp. NPDC050315 | reverse complement strand
CACCGCGGTCGTTGCGGTCGAAGCCGCCACGGCCACCGCGGTCGTCACGACGGTCACGGTTGAAGCCACCACGGTCACCACCGCGGTCGTCGCGGTTGAAGGAACGGCCGCCACGATCGTCACGACGGTCACGGTTGAAACCACCGCGGTCACCACCGCGGTCGTTGCGGTCGAAGCCGCCACGGCCACCGCGGTCGTCACGACGGTCACGGTTGAAGCCACCACGGTCACCACCGCGGTCGTCGCGGCGGTCATTGCGGTCGAAGGAACGGCCACCGCGGTCGTCCCGACGGTCCCGGCGCTCGTAGTTGCCGCGCTCGTCGCGGTACGTGGAGCGGCGCGGCGCCTCGTCGGCCTCCGGGGTGCGCGCGGCCTGGGCCGGCACCGACACCTCGGCCTGCGCGGCGGTCGAAGCCTCAGCGGCGGCCTCCTCGGCCTTGGCCTGCACCGCGGCCTCCGGGTCCTCGCCCCGCTCCCGCGCGGCACGGGCGGTCAGCCGGTCGGCCTCCTCGCGCAGCTCGGCGGCGCGGCGCTGCAGCCGCTCCAGCTCGCGGGTCAGCTCGGCGACCTCGCGCTCGGCCTGCTTGGCGGAGTTCGCGGCCGACTCGGCCTGCACCTCGGTCAGCGAGCGGGCGCCGGTGATCCGGGCCACGTCCTCGTCGAACTGCCCGGCGCCGCCCACGATGTGGCGCGAGGCGTCCACGCCCGCGTCCTCCATCAGGCGGAAGATCTGCCGGCGCTGGTGCGGCAGGGCCAGGGAGACCACCGTGCCGGACTGGCCGGCACGCGCCGTACGGCCGGAACGGTGCAGGTAGTCCTTGTGGTCGCCGGCCGGGTCCACGTTCAGGACCAGGTCGATGCCGTCGACGTGGATACCGCGCGCGGCGACGTCGGTGGCGACCAGGACGTTGACGTAACCGTCCTTGAAGTCGGCGAGCGTACGAGTACGCGCACCCTGCGTCATGCCACCGTGCAGCGCGTCGGCGCGGACACCGGAGTCGCACAGCTGCTCGGCGACGCGGTCGGCGCCCAGCTGCGTACGGACGAAGATGATCGTGCGGCCCTTACGGGCGGCGATGGCGGCGGTGACCGGCGCCTTGTCCTTGGGCTTCACGACCAGGACGTGGTGGGTCATGGTCGTGACGTTGCCCTGGGCGCTGTCGACCTCGTGGCTGACCGGGTTGTTCAGGTACCGCTTGACCAGCGTGCCGATCTCGTTCTCCATCGTGGCGGAGAAGAGCATCCGCTGGCCGCCGGCCGGCACCAGGTCGAGCAGCTCGGTGACCTCGGGCAGGAAGCCCAGGTCGGCCATCTGGTCGGCCTCGTCCAGGACCGCGACCTCGACCTTGTCCAGGGAGCAGGCGCCGCGGTTGATGATGTCGCGCAGCCGGCCCGGGGTGGCGACGAGGATGTCGACGCCGCGCTCCAGGGCGTAGATCTGGTTGCCCATGGACGTACCGCCGCAGACGACCTTGATCTTGAGGCCGAGGACGTCACCGTACGGCTGCAGCGCGTCGGCGACCTGCATGGCCAGCTCGCGGGTCGGGGTGAGGATCACGCCGCGCGGGCGCTTCTTCTCGGTGGAGCCGCCGGAGAGCTGGGTCAGCAGCGGCAGGCCGAAGGAGAGGGTCTTGCCGGAGCCGGTGCGGCCGCGGCCGAGGATGTCGCGGCCCGCGATGGCGTCCGGGATGGTCGCCGCCTGGATCGGGAACGGGGTGGTGACACCGTTCTGCGCCAGCTTGCGGACGATCTTCTCGTCCAGACCCAGGTCCGCGAAGGTGATCTGCGGCTCTTCGGGGGCCTGCGGCTCGTCGGCGACGGCCTCGACGGTCTCGGCGAGCTCGACGGTCTCGGTGACCTCGAGGGGGGCCTGCTCGTCGTGTGCGGGCATGGCGGACTGGTCAGTGGAAATGGACATGCGAAATGCGAAACCTTCCGGAGTCTCGGCACGCGCCCAAACTCCGTGTTGTTTCACAAAAGACCGCCTCAATGCGGTCAGCCACGGCAAGGAGAGAACGCGCCACGCGACGCGCTTCGTCCTCTTCGGAGAAGAGGATCCGGTGGGCGCCGGGCAAATGGGATCAAACGATCTACCACCATACGCACCCGGTCCCCCCGAAGGCAAATGCGGTACCGGGCGACGCTCGGCCCGACACCGCTGGTCGTCCGGTTTTCGCCGGCCACTGGCCGGTCAGCGGGGTTGCTCAGCCAGGAAACGGCCCCGCTACGAAGCGTCTCCGCCACTGGGCTGCGCCGAGTCCGGGCTGCCGGACTGCGAGTCCGTCTGCGAGGGGCTGCTCGGCGGCGGGTCCTCGCTCGGCGTGGGCGTCGGGTCCGGTGCCGGGGCCGTAGGAGAGGGGGTGGGCGCCGGCCTCGGGGAACCGGAGGGCCGGGGCGGGGCCGGGCGGGGCGGGCTGCCCTCCGTGGGGCTCTCCGACCCCGGGCGCCCGCTGCCCGTCGTCCCGTCGCCGCTCGCCGGGGCCGACGGGGTGCGCTTCCCGTCCGCCGACGGGTCCGCGCCGTCCGAAGGCGCGGCGGGACGGCCGTCCTCCATCGGGCCCGAGGACCGGCCCATCCGGCGCGGCCCGTCACCGGACACGTCGGCCGCTCCGCCGTCCGGCTGGGCGTCGCTGCCGTGCTCCCCGGCGGAGCGGCCGGACGGCTTGTTCTTCGGCGCGTCCTCGCTGACGCTCATGCAGCCGGTGAGCGAGACGGCGAAGGCGGAGGCCGCGGCGACCGCGGCGGCCGTACGGGCCAGGGAGCGGGCCGTACGGGCCGCCGTACGGGGCGAGACCGAGCCGTCGGCGGACGCGGGCGAGGAGGCCGAGGAAACGGAGGGAGCGGGGGCCTGGGGGACGGGCGGCGGGGGCGGGGCGGGCAGGGCAGCGGTGGGCGGCACGATGGCCGGCGCTGCGGGCCGGGGCGGACGGCTGACGGGGAGCGGGCGACGCACGGGCGGGACCTCCGGATCCGGAGCGGACACGCGGGACAGGTGCACTGCCCAACTCCCGCCGCCCACCGGAGGACACGCGCGGGACGCCGCCGTCACGCGTATCCGAGTACGTGCGGCCGCCCTCACCCGTACCCGAGTGCGTGCAGCCGTTCGTCGTCGATACCGAAGTGGTGGGCGATCTCGTGGACGACCGTGACCTCGGTCTCGGTGACCACGTCCTCGCGGGTGTCGCACATCCGGAGCGTCGGGCCCCGGTAGATCGTGATCCGGTCCGGCAGCACGCCCGCGTACCACTCGCCCCGCTCCGTCAGCGGCGTCCCTTCGTAGAGCCCGAGCAGGTCGGGGTCGTCCGCCGGGGGCTCGTCCTCGACGAACACGGCCACGTTGTCCATCAGGCGGGTCAGCTCCGGCGGAATCCGGTCCAGCGCCTCGCCGACCAGTTCCTCGAACTCCTCGCGCGTCATCTCCAGCACGCGCCCATTGTGGGTCACGGAGCCGCGCGGAGCGGCCGCCCTCGCGCCGACCGCGCCCACCACGTTCCCGCGCGCACTCCCGTACCGCGCTCCCGCCCGTCCCGCATCGCCACCCCCTGCATGCACCGGCCTCCGGCATAACGGGCCCCGTATACGGGCATACGGGCACAATGGCCCGCACCGCGCCGTCCGGGGGGCCGCCCCCCGGCTCCTCCGTGCTCCGGCTGCTCCGCGCCGCGTACGACCGCGTCCGGAGCGCCCCAGCCGCCGCCCTGCGGCACTACCGCGCCCACCACCAGGCCCCGACCTCCACGCTGACGCACCCACCGCACCCGTATGCCCGCGCCCTCGGACTGATCGCCGTGACCCTGCTCGGCGCCTGGCTCGGCCTGCTGATCGTCGGCAGCGTCCGCGCCCCCGTGGGGCCGGTGGACACGACCATGACCCTGCGCCCGTCCTTCAGCGGCGGCACGAAGATCGGCGTGTCCCCGCTGGGCGCGCTGGAGCTGCAGAGCCACCACGCCCCGATACGGCTCGACGTCGACGTGGACCAGCTGGACCCGGCGCGCGCCCAGGCCCTGGTCGACCACCCGGAACGGTTCTCCGGGCTGCAGGCCGAGGTCACCCGGGACGTCGAGCGCGGCACCGCCGACCTGGCCTTCCGCTCCTGCGTGGCCGTGGTCTCCGGCGCGACCGCGCTGGGGCTCGCGGTGTACCGGAGGCCGCGCCGCGCGCTCGCCGCCGGCGGCCTCGCCCTCGTCCTGCTCGCCGCCTCCGGCGGAGCCGCGTACGCCACCTGGAACCCCAAGTCCGTACTGGAACCGCGCTTCTCCGGCCTGCTCTCCTCCGCGCCGTCCGTGGTCGGCAACGCCCGCTCCATCGTGAGCGAGTTCGACGTCTACCAGAAGGAGCTGGCCCGCCTGGTCACCAACGTGACCAAGCTCTACGACGTGACGTCCACGCTGCCCGTGTACCAGCCGGACCCCACCACCGTCCGCGTCCTGCACGTCTCCGACATCCACCTGAACCCGGCCGCCTGGCAGATCATCAAGTCCCTGGTGAAGCAGTACGACATCGACGTGATCATCGACACCGGCGACACCATGGACCACGGCACGGCCGCCGAGAACCACTTCCTGGACCCGATCGGCACGCTCGGCGCCCCGTACGTCTGGGTGCGCGGCAACCACGACTCGATGAAGACGCAGAAGTACCTGGAGCGGAGCAAGAAGCTGAAGAACGTGCAGGTCGTGGACGAGGGCAGGTCCGTACGCGCCGGGGGCCTGCGCATCGCGGGCGTCGGCGACCCGCAGTTCACCCCGGACCGCTCGGTCGCCGCGTCCGGGGACGGCGCGGAACGCGCCGCGGGCCGGCGGCTCGCCGAGTCCCTGCGCACCCTCACCCGTGCCCGCACCCCCGCCGACATCGCCCTGGCGCACAATCCGGTCGCCGCCGCGGAGACCGACGGCCTGGTCCCCCTCGTCCTCTCCGGCCACGTCCACCACCGCGACACCAAAGTCCTGCGGCACGGCACCCGGCTGATGGTCGAGGGCTCCACGGGCGGCGGTGGGCTGCGCGCGGTCGAGGGCGCGACACCCGAACAGGTGCAGGCGTCGGTGCTCTATCTGGACCGGGAGACCCGGCACCTCCAGGCGTGGGACGAGATCACGCTCGGCGGGCTGGGCCTGTCGAAGGCCGAGGTCAGCCGCCATCTCCCGGCCGACAACCGGCCCGGCGCCACCCCGTCGCCCACCCCTTCGCGGACCTCACCGACCCCCCGTTCGTAAACCGTTTTGGCGAACCGTCCCCCCATCCCATATGCTTCTCACGTCCCCGACGGCGCCGACAAAGCGCCCAGGTGGGCCATCAGCCCTCATCGTCTAGTGGCCCAGGACGCCGCCCTTTCAAGGCGGTAGCACGGGTTCGAATCCCGTTGGGGGCACGCAACACCATGTGCGAGACTAGTGCTCGCACAAGCTTGGTCCTGTGGAGCAGTTTGGAGTGCTCGCCACCCTGTCAAGGTGGAGGCCGCGGGTTCAAATCCCGTCAGGACCGCTGAGGTTTCACGTGAAACCTCGTGGCTGGGTAGCTCAGTTGGTACGAGCGTCCGCCTGAAAAGCGGAAGGTCGCCGGTTCGACCCCGGCCCCAGCCACCGCACAAAACCCCGGGAAGTTTCTTCCCGGGGTTTTTTCGTGTCCGCCCCGGGGTTTTTTTACCCCGCATGTGCCGGGCCCGTTGGGCGGCCGCCCGGGTGGCGGTGGCGCCAGGTCCAGAAGACCGTGCAGGAGAGCAGGGACCAGCCGGCCAGCACCAGGTACGGGAAGACGTGCTGGTGGCCGGGGAAGTAGACGGCCGTGTGCTGGGCGTTCACCGAGGCGCCCGGGGGCAGCCACTGGCCGATGTGGCCCAGTACGGACGGCAGCAGGGGCCAGGAGACCGCGCCGCCGGACGAGGGGTTGCCCAGCAGCACCATCAGGCCCCAGGTCGGCACCATCGCCCAACGCCCGATCAGGGTGTTGAACATCGTGAAGACCATGCCGGACGTGAACATCGTGAACGCCAGGATCAGCCAGGACTGCACGAAGGGCAGGGTCAGCGCGCCCAGCAGCCAGTCCACCACCGCGGCGATGGTGAAGCCGCCGAGCAGGCTGTAGGCGAGGGTGTACGCGATCCGCTCGGCCGGGTTGAGTGCGCGGGCGTGCACGCTCAGCTGGATGGCGCCGACGAAGCCGACGATCACCGCGGCGAGCGAGATGTAGAAGAGCGCCAGGCCGCGCGGGTCGCCCTGCTGCAGGGGTCGGATGTCCTTGAGCGTGACCGGGACGCCGGTCTTCTTGCCGACCTGCGGCGCGGCCTGGGAGAGCAGCTGGCTCACCGTGGCGCCCGTGGCGCTGGACAGGTCCATCCGTACGCCGGACCGGTCCGCAGCGATGATCGTGAACGCGTGCTGCTCGTCGACGGCCTCACGGGCCTTCGCGTACGTCGGGTACTCGTGCAGCTCCAGCGAGGCGTTCAGGGCCTGCTCCATGCCCTGGACGAACTTCTTGCCGCGGGCGTCGTCCGGCGGGCCGACCACCGCGGCGGGAATGCGGTGCGGGGTCGGGTTCGCCATGGAGTACGTGTACGAGCCGGCGAAGAGGCCGGCGGCGGTCGCGAGGATGAAGATCAGGACGGTCGCGGGCAGGAACGGCGACTGCTTGAAGGCCGTCCACTTCTCGGCCGCGGTCCGTGGTCTGCCGTGCTCGCCGGGGCGGCCGGTGGACCCGGCGTCGTGATCATCGGACATGGGAACACGCTAAAACACCCATCGCGGACATTCTCTCCGGCCGCAGCGGACACCTCTCCGAACGCCCGGATCCGGCCGTCCCCGACCGCCTCCCGCCCCTCCCCGCCGCAATTCGTTCGCCAGTCGTTTCGGCGAGGTGAGATCCTGGACCGCGTATGTCCAGTCAGCCTGCCTCCGCCGCGGCCCAGGGCGCCACGCCCGAGGGCACTTCGCCCACCCTGTCCGCCCTGGGAGCGCAGCTCCCCGAGCTGATGCTGCGCGACCAGCAGCGGCTCGGCCGCCGGCTCGACGGCGCGCGCCGGATCCGCAAGCCGGAAGCCCGTGCCGCCGTGCTGGCCGAGATCGCCGAGGGCATCGGCGAAGCACAGCTGCGCGTCGAGCAGCGCCGGGCCGCCGTTCCGGAGATCACGTATCCCGAGCAGCTGCCGGTCAGCCAGAAGAAGGACGACATCCGTGAGGCGATACGTGACCACCAGGTCGTGATCGTCGCGGGTGAGACCGGGTCGGGAAAGACCACGCAGATCCCCAAGATCTGTCTGGAGCTGGGGCGCGGGGTGAAGGGCCTGATCGGCCACACCCAGCCGCGCCGGATCGCGGCTCGTACGGTCGCGGAGCGGGTCGCCGAGGAGCTGAAGAGCCCGCTGGGCGAGGCGGTCGGCTGGAAGGTCCGCTTCACGGATCAGGTCGGCGGGGACACCCTCGTCAAGCTGATGACGGACGGCATTCTGCTCGCCGAGATCCAGACGGACCGCGAGCTGCGCCAGTACGACACGATCATCATTGATGAAGCGCACGAGCGCAGTCTCAACATCGACTTTCTGCTCGGTTACCTGGCGCAGCTGCTGCCGAAGCGGCCGGACCTGAAGGTCGTCATCACATCGGCGACGATCGATCCCGAGCGGTTCTCGCGGCACTTCGGGGACGCACCGATCGTCGAGGTCAGCGGGCGTACGTATCCGGTGGAGGTGCGGTACCGCCCGCTGCTGGAGGAGGGCGGCGACGACGCCGACCGCGACCAGGTCACCGCGATCTGCGAGGCGGCGGACGAGCTGCAGGCCGAGGGGCCCGGCGACATCCTGGTCTTCCTCTCCGGCGAGCGGGAGATCCGGGACACGGCGGACGCGCTGACCAAACGCCTGAACCGGGGCGGCGCGATCGCGCAGAACACCGAGGTACTGCCGCTGTACGCACGCCTGTCGCACGCCGAGCAGCACCGCGTCTTCCAGCGCCACTCGGGCCGGCGGATCGTGCTGGCGACGAACGTCGCGGAGACCTCGCTGACGGTCCCCGGCATCCGGTACGTCATCGACACCGGCATGGCACGCATCTCTCGGTACAGCTACCGCACGAAGGTGCAGCGGCTGCCGATCGAGCCGATCTCGCAGGCCAGCGCCAATCAGCGCAAGGGCCGCTGCGGCCGGCTCAGCGACGGCATCTGCATCCGGCTGTATTCGGAGGAGGACTTCGAGTCCCGGCCGGAGTTCACGGACGCGGAGATCCTGCGGACGAATCTCGCGTCCGTGATTCTGCAGATGACGGCGGCGGGGCTCGGAGACATTGAGAAGTTCCCGTTCATCGATCCGCCGGACCGGCGCAACATCAAGGACGGCGTGCAGCTCCTGGAGGAGCTCGGCGCGATCGATCCGAAGCAGAAGGACCCCAAGAAGCGGCTCACCCAGATGGGCCGGAAGCTCTCCCAGCTGCCGGTGGACCCGCGGCTCGCGCGGATGGTCCTGGAGGCCGACCGCAACGGCTGCGTACGCGAAGTCATGGTCATCGCCGCGGGGCTGTCCATCCAGGACCCGCGCGAGCGGCCCGCCGACAAGCAGCAGCAGGCCGACCAGCAGCACGCCCGCTTCAAGGACGAGACCAGCGACTTCCTGGCGTATCTGAATCTCTGGCGGTATGTCAGGGAGCAGCAAAAAGCGCTCTCTTCGTCGGCGTTCCGCCGGATGTGCCGCAATGAGTTCCTGAACTATCTGCGGATACGCGAGTGGCAGGACATCTATACGCAGCTGCGTACGGTCGCCAAGACGATGGGCATCCATCTGGCCGAGCAGGACGCGGCCCCGGATCACATCCACACGTCCCTGCTTGCCGGTTTGCTCTCGCATATCGGGCTCAAGGACACGGACGCCAAGAACGAGTATCTGGGCGCCCGCAGCGCCAAGTTCGCGGTCTTCCCCGGCTCGGCGCTCTTCAAGAAGCCGCCGCGCTGGATCATGTCGGCGGAGCTGGTCGAAACGTCCCGCCTGTGGGCGCGGGTGAACGCGAAGATCGAGCCGGAGTGGGTCGAGCCGCTCGCCCAGCACCTGGTGAAGCGGACGTACAGCGAGCCGCACTGGGAACAGAAGATGGCCGCGGTGATGGCGTACGAGCGGGTCACGCTCTACGGCGTACCGATCGTCGCCCAGCGCAAGGTCAACTACGGCCGGATCGATCCGGAGACCTCGCGGGACCTCTTCATCCGTAACGCGCTCGTCGAGGGCGACTGGCGGACCCACCACCAGTTCTTCCACGACAACCGCAAGCTGCTCGGCGAGGTCGAGGAGCTGGAGCACCGGGCCCGGCGCCGCGACATCCTCGTGGACGACGAGACGCTCTTCGACTTCTACGACCAGCGGATTCCCGAACACGTCGTATCCGGGGCGCACTTCGACTCCTGGTGGAAGAAGAAGCGCCAGGACGAGCCCGAACTGCTCAACTTCGAGCAGTCGATGCTCATCAACGAGAGCGCCGAGGCCGTCACCAAGGACGACTACCCGGACTCCTGGCGGCAGGGAAAGCTGAAGTTCAGGGTCACGTACCAGTTCGAGCCGGGCGCCGACGCGGACGGCGTGACCGTCCACATCCCGCTCCAGGTGCTCAACCAGGTCTCCGCCGAGGGCTTCGACTGGCAGATCCCGGGCCTGCGCGAGCAGGTGGTCACCGAGCTGATCCGGTCGCTGCCGAAGCCGATCCGGCGCAACTACGTGCCGGCACCGAACTTCGCGGCCCGCTTCCTGGACTCCACCGTGCCCCTGCAGGGCGCGCTGACCGCCTCGCTGGCGGCCGGGCTGCAGCGGATGGTGGGCGTACCGGTCGACGCGGCTGATTTTGACTGGTCCAAGGTGCCGGACCATTTGAAGATCACCTTCCGCGTGGTCGACGAGCGGCGGCGGAAGCTCGCCGAGGCCAAGGACCTCGAAGCGCTGCGGCTGAAGCTCAAGCCCAAGACCCGGGCGGCGATCTCCAAGGCGTTCGAGCAGGCCGCGCAGAAGCAGGGCGGGCAGCCCGGCAAGGGCGGCGCGGACGCGGGCCCGGCCGGGCCGGAGCAGCGCACGGGCCTGACCTCCTGGACGATCGGCACGCTGCCGCACACCTTCGAGACGCGGCGCGCGGGCCAGCCCCTGAAGGCGTATCCGGCGCTGGTGGACGAGGGCACCTCGGTGGCCGTACGGCTCTTCGACACCGAAGCCGAGCAGAAGAGCGCGATGTGGGCGGGCACCCGCCGCCTCATCCTGCTCAACATCCAGTCGAACCCGGCCAAGTTCGCGCAGAGCAAGCTCACCAACCAGCAGAAGCTCGCACTCTCCAGTAATCCGCATGGCTCGATTCAGTCGCTCTTCGACGACTGCGTGACCGCCGCGGCGGACCGGCTGATCGCCGCGCACGGCGGCCCGGCCTGGGACGAGGAGGGCTTCAAGAAGCTCTTCGACGCGGTGCGGGCCGACCTGGTCGACGCCACGATGAAGACGGTGCAGCAGGTCCGCGAGGTACTGGCGGCCTGGCAGGCGTGCGAGCGGCGGCTGAAGGACACCACCTCGCCGGTGCTGCTGGCCTCGGTCGCGGACGTCCGGGAGCAACTGTCGCGGCTCATCAAGCCGGGCTTCGTCACCGAGCACGGCGCGAAGCGGCTGCCGGACCTGATGCGGTACCTGGTCGCCGCCGACCGCCGGCTGCAGCAGATGCCCACCAACGCCGAGCGGGACCGCTCCCGGATGGCGAAGGTGAAGGAGATGCAGGACGAATTCGCCTGGCTGCTGGAGCAGTTCCCGGCGGGCCGGCCGGTGCCGCAGCAGGCGCGGGAGATCCGCTGGATGATCGAGGAGCTGCGGGTGAGCTACTTCGCGCACGCGCTGGGCACCGCGTATCCGATCTCCGACAAGCGGATCGTGAAGGCGGTGGATGCGGCCGCTCCGTAGGGGCTTTTCGGTGTGCGCTGGGTCACCGCCGGGCGCCGACCAGGGCCTTCCCCGGCAGCGAGTTCGACTCACCCCCTGACCTGCTGTAGAGTCTTGCTTCGCAGCCACCGCGCAAGCGGAGGAAGCAGCAAGGTCCTGTGGAGCAGTTTGGAGTGCTCGCCACCCTGTCAAGGTGGAGGCCGCGGGTTCAAATCCCGTCAGGACCGCAGCAGAAAGGGCCCGCATCCGATCAGGATGCGGGCCCTTTCGTCGTACTCGGCTCACGCTCGGCCGTTACTCGGCACGTACTCAGCCCGCACTCGGCGGCCGGTTCCGGTCCCGCCCCGACTCCTTGACTGCTCCACCCGCCGCCGGTACTCACGAAGCACGGTCGGGGTGCGGAGGTGCGGGCGATGGCGGCAACGGGGAGACACGAGACCGGCGCACTGCTCCGTGCGCATCTGTCCGCCGCCGCGGGCTTCCGGCACGCGACCCGGCTCTGCCCGGTATGCCGACGGCTCCTGTGGCTGGCGCTCGAGCGCACCCCGGAAGGCCCGGCGACCAAGATCGTCTCTGTGGGGGCGTCAGCGGCCGCGACGCGCCCCGGCCACTCTTCGGCGCCCGGAGAGGCCTCCGCGGCCCGCACGCGGCGCGTGACGGCTTCCTCGCGGCCGCCGGCGCCGCGGCCGGCCCCCCGCGTCGTCATTTCCGCGCCCGCGATCTTGAGCGAGGACGAAAGTCCGCTCCTGAGGTGACCAATGACGCCTCCCTCATCGCCCGTGCGGTGAGAGGCTGTTGAGGAGCGGGATGACCGCTGTGCACTACCGCAGCGGCCGCCAATGGGACAACCACTGACGCCTGTGACGGGTGTCACCGCACGAGTTTTGGGATCAGTGGAACTTACGCCCTGCCTACAGGCAGTCAATTTAATATGTGCAATTGCACCGCCCATCCGGTGCCCCCTCGGCCGTACCGCTGGATACAAGGCCGCAGTACCGGAACCCCGTGGGCGGTGACCAAGAGCGACGCCCCGGCCTGCACACACAGCGTCAGCGACACGCCCGGCCGGCGGGGGCGGACGAGCGACCCAAGGGCGCATCAGCGCACAAAAAAGATCGCGCTGGACCCGGCGGAGTCCAGCGCGATCGATGACGACCCATGTTGCGCAGGTGCGGCGCCTGTTGGGGCAGGCGCCTCGTCATATGGAGCTTTGTGGTGCTCTATGGGCATGCCACGGGTTGGGGGACCCGGAAATGCCCGGTCATGCGTGTTTTTCAGGCCTCGCTGCGCTGCTGGGGGATGCCCGCCAGCAGTGCGCGGACCTCAGCCTCGCGGTAGCGCCGATGTCCACCGAGAGTCCGGATGGACGTGAGCTTGCCTGCCTTGGCCCAACGGGTCACCGTCTTGGGGTCGACACGAAACATCGTGGCAACCTCGGCAGGGGTCAGCAGCGGCTCGGCGTCAGGGGTGCGAGCGGTCATGAGCGGCCTCCTCGGGAGAACCGAACCATCACGGTTCTTTCCTCTAAATTCTGCACCTTGACCCGCGTTGCCCGAAATGGCGGACGCGGGCCGAGTCGGTTATAGGACGAACGGCTTGTCCTCGGCACTACAACTACACCATCTGTCCAGCCGCGTCGGCCAAACCGATGGAATTGCCCTCTCAGGTGTTCAACCTCGGCGGAAGCCGATGGACCGTGCCATAGCGGACAGTCACGCCCCTGTGACGATCAGTCACAACGTGACCAGGCGTCACCAGTCCCACCAAGGAGTGCAATACCGATCTATCCGCCCTTAGTTGGACGGAAGGGGCCCCAGTCAGGCTCCTTGTCCTATTTTGGCACGAGGGTGGTAGTTGGTGGCAAGGCCCGAAGTCAGTGCTTTAGGTCACTGTTGTGCGAAAAGACCGGATCGGGACCTACGTCCCCTACATCCGAACCATCGCACCGTGATCACACCGCACCGCTCAGAAAATCCTCAACCACCGCACAGGGATCGCCTGCAGCCCACCGCCCGTAGGCACGCGCCGGTACGCCCGCCGGGGGCGCACAACGGAGGCGCGCGCCATCACGACACGTGCCTCCGAAAATGATCACCCAAGCCCGCGGTCAGCTCGCGTACTGCCGCTCCCGGACCGCACGCCAGCGGTCCGACAGCTTCTCGTACGCCGCGCCGGCGCGCTCCCCGTCGCCCTCACGCAGCGCCGTGAGCCCTTCCGCCACCTCCGCGGCGGAACGGTCCTCGGCGAGCTGCCCCTCGGGGACGGCGTGCACCAGCCCCCCGTAGTCCAGCTCGACGAGGGCGCGCGGGTGGAATTCCTCCAGCCAGCGCCCCACATCTACCAGGCCGTCGATCAAGGGCCCCTCTTCGAGGGCGTCCCGCAGCGTGCGCAGGCCGCGCGCGACCCGGCGCCTGGCCTCCACCATCGGCGTGCGGTAACGCAGTACAAGCCCTTGGTCACTCTTCGTGTACTCACGCTCCGCGTCGTCGAAGAGCACGAACCAGCGCACCGGTACGTGCCAGGTCGCCGTGCGGATCCAGGGGCGCGCGTCAGGGTTCAATTCCAGCCACCGCTCATAGTCGGCGGCGGCCTGCCGGCGGACGACCGGAGGCAGGGCGGCGTCCAGTACCGGCGCCGGCAGCCGCTCGGGCAGCTCCTCCAGCGCCTGCCAGCCCCGCAGCCGCGTCCGCCAGGGGCACACGCACGTCACGCCGTCCACGACGGCGATGAACGCGTCGGCGCTCTCGTGCACGGGGACCGCGACGGGCGGGGTCGCCAGCAGATCGGCCAGCGAGCGCCGCAGCTCGTCCTGGGCGGTGGGCACCTCGTCCCGCTTGGCGTACCGCGCCCAGTGGGAGCGCTCCGGCTCGGGGAACGCTGCCAGCGGTTCGTAGACCCGTAGATACGCCGCGTACGGGACCATCACCGACGACGCCAAGGCCACGCCCGCTCCATTCTTCTGTCGGTCCTCCTCCGGAGGGCCGCAAAGGGAAGTCCGCCGCGGAGGAGTCTGCCAAGGGGGAGCCCACCGCCGGGAGTTGCCCCCGACGAGTGGCCCGGCATGCGCAAATCGTCCCATGCCCGTCCCCCACTAGGGGGTGATCCTCCGCACTGTGCCGATCAACGGGGGTCGAAGGTCATACGCTTCCCCCGACCGGCCCTCCCCCCGCTTCCCCTGCCACAAGCGGGGGGAACGACCCGAGGGCGTCCACCGCGACTATGGGAGTCACCACAGTGACCGACGTACGTCCCTCCTCCGAGCACTCCGTGCCGGGGGTTTCCGCAGCCCACACCCATGGCGGTGTGCTGCACACCCTGTTCCGGTCCGATCAGGGCGGCCATGAGCAGGTCGTCCTCTGCCAGGACCGCGCCAGCGGCCTCAAGGCCGTGATCGCGATCCACAGCACCGCGCTCGGCCCGGCCCTGGGCGGCACCCGCTTCCACGCGTACGCCTCCGAGGAGGAGGCCGTGCTGGACGCGCTGAACCTCTCCCGCGGGATGTCGTACAAGAACGCACTCGCGGGCCTGGAGCACGGCGGCGGCAAGGCCGTGATCATCGGCGATCCCGATGTGGTCAAGACCGAAGAGCTGCTGCTCGCCTACGGCCGCTGCGTGGCCTCCCTCGGTGGCCGTTACGTCACGGCCTGCGACGTCGGCACGTACGTCGCGGACATGGACGTCGTCGCCCGGACGAACCGCTGGACCACCGGCCGCTCGCCCGAGAACGGCGGCGCCGGCGACTCCTCCGTCCTCACCGCGTACGGCGTCTTCCAGGGCATGCGCGCCGCCGCGCAGCACCAGTGGGGCGACCCCAGCCTGCGCGGCAGGAAGGTGGGCATCGCGGGCGTCGGCAAGGTCGGCCGCCATCTCGTCGAGCACCTGCTCGATGACGGTGCAGACGTGGTCATCACGGACGTACGGGCCGAATCGGTGGAGCGAATTCTGGCCACCCACCCGCAGGTCCGCGCGGCCGTCGACACCGAGGCGCTCATCCGTACCGAGGGCCTGGACGTGTACGCGCCGTGCGCGCTGGGCGGCGCGCTCAACGACGACTCCGTACCGGTTCTGACCGCGAAGGTGGTCTGCGGCGCGGCCAACAACCAGCTCGCGCACCCGGGCGTGGAGAAGGATCTCGCCGACCGCGGAATCCTTTATGCGCCCGACTATGTGGTCAATGCGGGCGGTGTCATCCAGGTGGCGGACGAGCTGCACGGATTTGATTTCGACCGGTGCAAGGCCAAGGCCGCGAAGATCTTCGATACGACGCTTTCAATATTCGCGAATGCGAAGGCAGATGGCATTCCGCCGGCCGCGGCAGCGGACCGGCTGGCCGAGCACCGGATGGCGGAGGCACGCTCCGCGTAACCGCCGCCACCCTCCGCGGCCGCCGTCGGTGACCGTGGGGTTCCTACAGTGACACGCTCGGTGGGCGGTGAAGGAGACATCCCTCACCACCCACCGGCGGGTCGCCGGACGTGACACGTTAAAATCGCAGCTGACCAGCGGGGACGGGGCGTCCCGCGAGTCATGCAAGGCGGCCGGTGGTGCGGGCGACGTACCGTATGGCCGCGGAAGCAGGTACCGTTAAAGCCCTACGGGCCGGACTCTCCGTCGAGAGTCCGCTCTGAATCATGAACGCGTGTCAAGACTCTGGGGCCGTCGAGCCCCGTCGTTGAGGGGGTCGAGCCATGGGGCGCGGCCGGGCCAAGGCCAAGCAGACGAAGGTCGCCCGCCAGCTGAAGTACAACAGCGGTGGGACTGATCTCTCACGCCTGGCCGAAGAGCTGGGTGCATCGCCGCAACAGCCGGCACAGCAGCCGCCGAACGGTGAGCCGTTCGAGGATGACGAGGACGACGACCCGTACGCACGGTACGCCGACCTGTACAACAACGATGACGATGAGGAGGACGAGGGCGACTCGTCCGACCAGCGTCGTCGCGCCTGACGCCGCCGCGCGCTCAAGGCAACAGCAGCATCACGGACCCGGTCCGGGGCATCGCCCGGACCGGGTTCTGTGCTGCCCTGCTGCCGTGCGGGGCCTGCGTCAGCCGGCGTAGTCACCGGTCAGGGCCACGGCCTCGGCCTGGTCGCCACGCTCGACGATCTCGCCGCTGACCCAGGCGGTAACGCCCCGGTCCGCGAGCGTGCTGAGCGCCACGTCCACCGACTCCTGGGGGACGACGGCCATCATGCCGACGCCCATGTTCAGGGTCTTCTCCAGCTCCAGGCGCTCCACCGAGCCGGCCCGGCCGACCAGGTCGAAGATCGCGCCGGGGGTCCACGTGGAGCGGTCCACGGTGGCGTGCAGCCCGTCCGGGATCACCCGCGCGAGGTTGGCCGCGAGGCCGCCGCCGGTGATGTGCGAGAAGGCGTGCACGTCGGTGGTGCGGGTGAGCGCCAGGCAGTCCAGCGAGTAGATCTTGGTGGGCTCCAGCAGCTCCTCGCCGAGGGTGCGCCCGAACTCGGCGACCTCCCGGTCCAGGGCCATTCCCGCGCGGTCGAAGAGCACGTGGCGAACGAGCGAGTACCCGTTCGAGTGAAGACCGGAGGACTCCATGGCGATCACCACGTCACCCTTACGGATGCGATCCGCGCCCAGGACCCGGTCGGCCTCGACCACGCCCGTACCGGCGCCGGCGACGTCGAAGTCGTCCTCGCCGAGCAGGCCCGGGTGCTCGGCGGTCTCGCCGCCGACCAGCGCGCAGCCGGCCAGCACACAGCCCTCGGCGATGCCCTTCACGATCGACGCCACCCGCTCGGGGTAGACCTTGCCGACGCAGATGTAGTCGGTCATGAACAGCGGCTCGGCGCCGCAGACGACCAGGTCGTCCACGACCATGCCGACCAGGTCGTGGCCGATCGTGTCGTACACGCCCATCTTGCGGGCGATGTCGACCTTGGTGCCCACGCCGTCGGTCGCGGAGGCGAGCAGCGGGCGCTCGTACCGCTTGAGCGCGGAGGCGTCGAAGAGGCCGGCGAAGCCGCCGAGCCCGCCCACGACCTCGGGGCGGGTGGCCTTCTTCACCCACTTCTTCATGAGGTCGACGGCGCGGTCGCCCGCTTCGATGTCGACGCCCGCGCTCGCGTAGCTGGCACCGGCAGGAGATTCAGCAGACATGGCTGAGAGCTTTCGTGTCGTCTTGCAGGGGTTCTACGGGCGACGCAGCGCGTCGGCGCCGCCGACCCCGGCGGTGAGCGTCTGCACACCGTCCACGTCGGACGACGTCCGGCCCTCGGTCTCCGACTCCAGCAGGTGCTTGCCCAGCAGCCCCGGGTCGGGCAGCTCCATCGGGTACTCACCGTCGAAGCAGGCGCGGCACAGGTTCGGCTTGGCGATCGTGGTCGCCTCGACCATGGCGTCGATGGAGATGTACGCGAGCGAGTCGGCGCCCAGGGACTTGCCGATCTCCTCGACCGACAGACCGTTGGCGATCAGCTCGGCGCGGGTGGCGAAGTCGATGCCGAAGAAGCAGGGCCACTTGATCGGCGGGGAGGAGATCCGGATGTGGACCTCGGCCGCGCCGGCCTCGCGGAGCATCCGGACGAGCGCGCGCTGGGTGTTGCCGCGGACGATCGAGTCGTCGACGACCACCAGGCGCTTGCCCCGGATGACCTCCTTGAGCGGGTTCAGCTTCAGCCGGATGCCCAGCTGGCGGATGGTCTGCGAGGGCTGGATGAAGGTCCGGCCGACGTAGGAGTTCTTGACCAGGCCTGAACCGAACGGGATACCGCTGGCCTCGGCGTAGCCGACCGCGGCCGGCGTGCCGGACTCGGGCGTCGCTATGACCAGGTCGGCGTCGGCGGGCGCCTCGGCGGCCAGCTTGCGGCCCATCTCCACGCGGGAGAGGTACACGTTCCGGCCCGCGATGTCGGTGTCGGGACGGGCGAGGTAGACGTACTCGAAGACGCAGCCCTTGGGGCGGGCCTCGGCGAAGCGGGTGGCGCGCAGGCCGTCCTCGTCGATGGCGACCATCTCACCGGGCTCGATCTCCCGGATGAAGCTGGCGCCGCAGATGTCCAGCGCCGCGGTCTCGGAGGCGACCACCCAGCCGCGCTCCAGGCGGCCGAGGACCAGCGGGCGGATGCCCTGCGGGTCACGGGCTGCGTACAGGGTGTGCTCGTCCATGAAGCACAGCGAGAAGGCGCCCTTGACCTTCGGGAGGACGCGCGGCGCGGCCTCCTCGACGGTCAGCGGCTTGCCGTCCTCGTCGACCTGTCCGGCCAGCAGCGCCGTCACCAGGTCGGTGTCGTTGGTGGCCGCGACCTGCGTCGCCCGGCCGCCCTCACGGGGCAGGTCGGCGACCATTTCGGCCAGCTCGGCGGTGTTCACCAGATTGCCGTTGTGGCCCAGCGCGATCGAGCCGTGCGCGGTGGCACGGAAGGTCGGCTGCGCGTTCTCCCACACGGACGCACCGGTGGTGGAGTAGCGGGCATGGCCCACGGCGATGTGGCCCTGGAGAGAGCCCAGGGAGGTCTCGTCGAAGACCTGGGAAACGAGCCCCATGTCCTTGAAGACCAGGATCTGTGAGCCGTTGCTCACTGCGATGCCCGCAGACTCCTGCCCGCGGTGCTGCAGCGCGTACAGCCCGAAATAAGTGAGTTTGGCGACCTCTTCTCCCGGGGCCCAGACACCAAAGACGCCGCAGGCGTCCTGGGGACCCTTCTCACCAGGGAGCAGGTCGTGGTTGAGTCGTCCGTCACCACGCACATCAATGAGTCTAGGGCAGGTACGGGATTCATCCGAACCGGGGATGGCCGTGAACCCGGGCGATGTGCTTGACGTGAACACACGGTCGACACCCGGTTCCGGGCCGAATGGACCCCGCGGCCCTGGTACAGAGCGCGTCGCGGCAGTGAGCGGAACGAGGATCCTTATCCGTGCCTCACATCGGGTGAGAAGCGTCACTACTTCGCCATTGCCTGACCGGCCGGACGAAGAATCCCCATTTAAAGGCTTTTCGGAGTCGCGCCCCGCGGCTCACCCGTCACATCTTTCCCGACAGTTTCCCACCAGCAAATAGGGCCCTCAGGAGAGCACCGGAAGGTACTCCGCCAGATCGGCCCGCTCGCCGCTCGCGCTGACCGCCGCGTCCGCCACTGCGGCGGCCCAGGACGTACGGCCCGTCGCCAGCCGCAGCCAGGTCAGCGGGTCGGTCTCCACGACGTTCGGCGGGGTGCCGCGGGTGTGCCGAGGCCCCGCCACGCACTGCACGACGGCGAAGGGCGGCACGCGTACCTCCACGGAGCCGCCCGGCGCCTTCTCGGCCAGCGCGTCGGCGAGCAGCCGGGTCGCGGCGGCCAGCGCCTGCCGGTCGAAGGGGATCTCCGTACCGGTCGCCGCGGCCAGGTCGTCGGTGTGCACGACCAGCTCGACACAGCGGGTCACCAGGACCTCGTCCAGCCGCATCGCCCCGGTCCTGAGCGGCAGCAGCCGGTCGTCGGCAGCCTCGGACACCAGCGTGGTGTACCGCTCCGCGGCCCGGTCCAGCAGCGCCACCGGGTCCTGCTCGGCCGCCGTGTCCCGCACGTACTCGTCGATCTTGTCGGCGTGCGGCGCTGTCGCGAACGGCCACTCGGCGAGCGTCATCTCCTGCCGCGCCGGCGCGGGCCGCTCCAAGTTGGCCGCGACGTGCTCCAGCGCCATGGAGAGGTGCACGACGAGCTCCCGTACGGTCCACTCCCCCAGCCGCGTCGGCCGCGCGAACTCCTCGGGACCGAAGGCCCGTACGGCCTCTCGTACATGGGCGAACTGCGCGGTCACCGCGGCCCGGGTCTTGGCGGGGTCGTACTTGCGAGGACGCTTCTTGGCCGGTGGCATGAGCGCGAGCCTAACGGCAACGGGCGGTGCCCCCACCGGATTCATCCAGTGCGGACACCGCCCGTGAAGCGGTGAACGATCAGCCGAAGATGCCCGGGATCGTCTCCTCGTGCGCCGTGCGCAGCTCGCTCAGCGGAATGCTGAACTGGCCCTGTACGTCGAGGACATCGCCATCGACGACGCCGATGCGGGTCACCGGGAGGCCGCGCGCACCGCACATGTCGGTGAAGCGGAGCTCCTCGCTGCGCGGTACGGAGACGACCGCGCGGCCCGCGGACTCGGAGAACAGCGTGACGAAGGGGTCCTGGCCGTCGGGGATGACGACCCGGGCGCCCTTGCCGCCCTTGAGGCAGGACTCCACCAGCGCCTGGACCAGTCCGCCGTCGGACAGGTCGTGCGCCGCGTCGATCATGCCGTCGCGGGACGCCGAGATCAGGATCTCGGCGAGCAGCCGCTCGCGCTCCAGGTCCACCTGCGGCGGCAGGCCGCCCAGGTGGTCGTGGATCACCTGCGCCCAGGCCGAGCCGCTCAGCTCGTCGCGGGTGTCGCCGAGCAGGTAGAGGAGCTGGCCCTCTTCCGCGAAGGCGATCGGCGTACGGCGGGCCACGTCGTCGATCACGCCGAGGACGGCGACGACCGGCGTCGGGTGGATGGCGGCCTCGCCCGTCTGGTTGTAGAGCGAGACATTGCCGCCGGTGACCGGCGTACCCAGCTGCTGGCAGCCGTCCGCCAGACCGCGGATGGCCTCGGCGAACTGCCACATGACGGCCGGGTCCTCGGGCGAACCGAAGTTCAGGCAGTCCGAGACGGCGAGCGGCTTGGCACCGGTCGCGGCCACGTTCCGGTACGACTCCGCGAGCGCGAGCTGCGCACCGTGGTACGGGTCCAGCTTCGCGAAGCGGCCGTTGCCGTCGGTGGCGAGCGCCACGCCCAGCCCGGTCTCGGGGTCGATGCGGATCATCCCGGAGTCCTCCGGGCTGGCCAGCACCGTGTTGCCCTGCACGAAGTGGTCGTACTGGGAGGTGATCCAGGACTTGGACGCCTGGTTCGGCGAGCCGACCACCTTCAGGACCTGCTCGCGCAGCTCGTCGCCGCCCGCCGGACGCGCCAGCTTCGCGGCGTCGTCGGCCTGCAGGGTGTCCTGCCACTCGGGACGGGCGTACGGACGCTCGTACACCGGGCCCTCGTGGGCCACCGTGCGCGGGTCGACGTCGACGATCTTCTCGCCGTGCCAGAAGATCTCCAGCCGGTCGCCGTCGGTGACCTCACCGATGACGGTGGCGGTGACGTCCCACTTCTCGCAGATCTCCAGGAAGCGGTCGACCTTCTCCGGCTCGACGACCGCGCACATGCGCTCCTGCGACTCGCTCATGAGGATTTCCTCGGGCGAGAGCGTGGAGTCGCGCAGCGGTACGTCGTCGAGCTCGACGCGCATACCGCCGGAGCCGTTCGAGGCCAGCTCGGAGGTGGCGCAGGAGATGCCGGCGGCACCGAGGTCCTGGATACCGACGACGAGCTTCTCGGCGAAGGCCTCCAGGGTGCACTCGATGAGGAGCTTCTCCTGGAAGGGGTCGCCGACCTGGACGGCGGGGCGCTTCGAAGGCTTCGAGTCGTCGAAGGTCTCGGAGGCCAGGATGGAGGCGCCGCCGATGCCGTCGCCGCCGGTCCGGGCGCCGTACATGATGACCTTGTTGCCCGCGCCGGATGCCTTGGCGAGGTGGATGTCCTCGTGCCGCATGACGCCGATGGCACCGGCGTTGACCAGCGGGTTGCCCTGGTAGCAGGCGTCGAAGACGACCTCGCCGCCGATGTTGGGCAGACCCAGGCAGTTGCCGTAGCCGCCGATGCCCGCGACGACGCCCGGGAGGACGCGCTTGGTGTCGGGGTGGTCGGCGGCGCCCATGCGCAGCGGGTCCACGACGGCGACCGGGCGGGCGCCCATCGCGATGATGTCGCGGACGATGCCGCCGATGCCGGTCGCGGCGCCCTGGTACGGCTCGACGTACGAGGGGTGGTTGTGCGACTCGACCTTGAAGGTGACCGCGTAACCGTTGCCGACGTCCACGACGCCCGCGTTCTCGCCGATGCCGACGAGCAGCGCGTCGGTCTCCGGGGCCTTCTCGCCGAACTGCCGGAGGTGGACCTTGCTGCTCTTGTACGAGCAGTGCTCGGACCACATGACCGAGTACATCGCGAGCTCGGCGCCGGTGGGACGGCGGCCGAGGATCTCGCGGACCCGCTCGTACTCCTCCTGCTTCAGGCCCAGTTCGGCCCAGGGCTGGTCGACGTCGGGCGTCCCGGCGGCGTGCTTGACCGTGTCCAGCGTCATGCGTTGACCAACTTCTTCAGGATCGAGGTGAAGAATCCGAGCCCGTCGGTACGGCCCGTACCGATCAGCGGCTCGACGGCGTGCTCGGGGTGCGGCATGAGGCCGACGACATTGCCGGCCGCATTGGTGATGCCGGCGATGTCCCGCAGCGAGCCATTGGGGTTGACGTCCAGGTACCGGAAGGCGACGCGGCCCTCGGCCTCCAGCTCGTCGAGGGTGCGCTCATCGGCGACGTAGCGGCCGTCGATGTTCTTCAGCGGGATGTTGATCTCCTGGCCGACGGTGTAGTCACCCGTCCACGCGGTGTCCGCGTTCTCCACCCGCAGCTTCTGATCGCGGCAGATGAAGTGGAGATGGTTGTTGCGCAGCATCGCACCGGGCAGGAGGTGCGTCTCCGTGAGGACCTGGAAGCCGTTGCAGATGCCGAGGACCGGCATGCCCGCCTTGGCCTGCTCGATCACGGTGTCCATGACCGGCGAGAAGCGGGAGATGGCACCGGCGCGCAGGTAGTCGCCGTAGGAGAAGCCGCCGGGCAGCACCACGGCGTCGACCTGCTTGAGGTCCTTGTCCTTGTGCCACAGCGGCACGGCCTCGGCACCGGCGAGCCGGACCGCGCGCTGGGTGTCGCGGTCGTCCAGCGTGCCGGGGAAGGTGATGACTCCGACGCGAGCCGTCATGATCCGGCCCCGGCGGGCTCGTCGACCCGTACGACGAAGTCTTCGATGACGGTGTTGGCGAGGAAGGTCTCGGCCATCTCGCGGATGCGGGCGAGGGCGGCGTCGTCGACCGGGCCCTCCACCTCAAGTTCGAAACGCTTGCCCTGACGTACGTCGGAGATGCCCTCGAAGCCCAGACGCGGCAGTGCACGCTGCACCGCCTGTCCCTGCGGGTCGAGGATCTCGGGCTTGAGCATGACGTCGACTACGACGCGTGCCACTGGCACTCCCGGTTGTGTGGTGCGGCTGGGTTTATCCGGGGACACCCCGGACCCCGACTCGGTTCCTTCACAGTACCTTGCCGAAAAATCTACGCGCATAGATCTGTACTCGGCCGATCACGTTCAGGTATCGGCGGTTGTGAACACCCGGGAAAAATCCTCGAAAAGATCGGCAGTCCTGATTGCGCGATGACACGCTGAGGAAATTAACTGGGCTTCACAATGCATTGCTCATCGCTGTACAAATGAAAAAGCATTGATCCCAGACATCCGGATCTGTGGCATCTCCCCATGTCAGCACGGAGATGCCGCGCGAAAGGACCGATATCCGTGGCGCAGCGCGTAGTAGTCACGCTCTCCGATGACATCGACGGCGGAGAAGCCGCAGAGACGGTCGCCTTCGGATTGGACGGGAAGACGTACGAGATCGACGTCAATCCCGCCAATGCGAAGAAACTGCGCGAGGTGCTCGCTCCGTACGTCGAGGCCGGCCGCAAGCGCGCGAAGTCCGGCAAGACCTACCGGCACACCTCCGTGGCGGCCGACCCCGCCGCCGTGCGGGCCTGGGCCCGCTCGCACCAGATGGACGTGCCCCCGCGGGGCCGCATCCCGAAGAAGGTCTACGAGGCGTTCGAGGCCGCCAACAGCTGAGCCGGCTGCCGGCCGGCGGCTCCCCCGGAAGCCCCTGCCGGCAGCGGACTTGCGCTGCACCCCCCTTGATCAGCTAAAGTCTGGAGCACGCCGAGGGGCGAGGCCGAAAGGCCGGGCCCCGAGGAGTCACGCGGGTGTAGCTCAGTAGTAGAGCGCCCCCTTTCCAAGGGGGAGGCGCAGTGTGCGATCCCTGTCACCCGCTCTGACAGTCTCGACCAGTCCTCCGGATCAGGTAGAGTAGCTGTCGCGCCGCTCGGTGAAAGCCGGACGGATGCATGCGGACGTAGCTCAGTTGGTAGAGCGCAACCTTGCCAAGGTTGAGGTCGCGAGTTCGAGCCTCGTCGTCCGCTCAGGAAAGAAGACCCCGGTCACGCGACCGGGGTCTTCTGCTTTTCCACCGGCGCGATCATCGGGACGAGGAGAACGCGATCTTCGCGGTTCCGGGAAATTGATCTGTGTCCGTGACCACATTCCCTCCGCGCCGCTCGCCGGACGGCACAAGCACCCCGTTCGGTTGGCTATAGTGGTTCTCGCACCGCGCGCTTCGGCGCCGGGCAGGCGGACGTAGCTCAGTTGGTAGAGCGCAACCTTGCCAAGGTTGAGGTCGCGAGTTCGAGCCTCGTCGTCCGCTCCGTAAGAGAAAGGCCCCGGTCATCACGACCGGGGCCTTTCTCGTGCGTACTGCGGGTGCTCAGGACCAGGTGTGGCCGGTGAGCCGCTCGTACGCCTCGATGTACTTCGCGCGGGTCTGCTCGACGATCTCCGCCGGCAGCGGGGGCGGCGGCTGCTCGCTCGTGCGGTCCCAGCCGGAGGCCGGCGAGGTCAGCCAGTCCCGGACGAACTGCTTGTCGAAGGACGGCTGGGCGCGGCCCGGCTGCCACTGATCGGCCGGCCAGAAGCGCGAGGAGTCCGGCGTCAGCACCTCGTCGGCGAGGGTCAGCGTCCGCGTGCCGTCCTCGTCCGTCGCGTAACCGAACTCGAACTTGGTGTCCGCCAGGATGATGCCGCGCTCGCGGGCGATGTCCCGGGCCCGGCTGTACACCGCGAGGGTCGCCTGGCGCAGCTGTGCCGCGGTCTCCGCGCCGGCCTGGCGGGCGACCTCTTCGTACGAGACGTTCTCGTCGTGCTCGCCGACCTCGGCCTTGGTGGCCGGGGTGAAGATCGGCGCGGGCAGCTCGGAGCCGTCCTCCAGGCCCTCGGGGAGCGCGAGACCGCAGACCGTACGGGTCTCCTCGTACTCCTTCAGGCCCGAGCCGGTGAGGTAGCCGCGGGCCACGCACTCGACCGGGACCATCTGGAGGGACTTGCAGACCAGGGTGCGGCCCGCCCAGTCGGCGGGGGCGCCGGCCGGGACCTCGGTGGAGAGCACGTGGTTGGGCGCCAGGTCGGCGAGCTGGTCGAACCACCACAACGAGAGCTGGGTGAGGACCCGTCCCTTGTCGGGGATCTCGGTGGGCAGCACCCAGTCGTACGCGGAAGTGCGGTCGCTGGCGACCATGATCAGGTCGCCGTCGGTGTTCTCGTAGAGGTCGCGCACCTTGCCGGTGTGGAGATGGACCAGGCCCGGCACCTCCACGGGTTCGGGCTTTTCAACGAATCCGGACACGCTGCCTCCGCGTAGGTTGATCCAGGAGTCCTTCCGATTCTCGCGCATGCGGGCGCCCGGCAGCGCTTCAGGGTGGGCCGATGCGGCGCACGGCAGGCGCCGCACGCCCTCCGCCGCCTTCAGCCGCCGTCTTCAGCGGTGGGCGCCGGGGGCGCGCGGCGCACGCCCGGATCTCAGTCGCGTTTGCAGATGCGGTCGAGAAGATTGGCGGTGGCGCGCTGGATTCTCTCGTCGATGTGGCCGGGCCGGTCCAGCGCGGGCGACCACGCGAAGGTGCCGGAGGCGAAGACCAGGGCGCCGCTGGGGGCCCGGTACAGGGACGTCTCCTGGTGCCGCCGGGCGCCGTCCCCGTCGCGGTACGGGGAGTGCGCCAGCAGCACCCGGCTCATGTGCTCGGGCAGGTTCGTGCGCGGGAAGTACCGGTCGGCCTCCCCGGCGACCAGCCCCGGCAGCTCGTCCCCTTCGTGCGCGCCGGTGGCCTCCCAGAGCCAGTGCTCGCCGTTGCGGACGACCAGCGGCGCGGGCTCGGGCACCCGGCCCGCGTACTGGATGCCCATCAGCTGCTGCTCGGGGTGGCCCAGCTCGCGCCAGAGCGCCGGGCGCCCGGGTCCCTGGCGCTTGCGGCAGGTCAGCAGGGAGTCCGGGCCCGAGGGTGACGGGGACAGCTCGACCTGCCAGTACATGGTGTTGGCGGAGAGGAAGACGAGGGACGTGCCGGTGTCGCGGGCCCGCTCGGCGGTCCGGCGCATGGGGACCGACCAGTACTCGTCGTGCCCGGGGAAGACCAGGCCGCGGTAGCGCGTCGGGTCGACGCGGCCCGCGTGCAGGTCACGCGCGTCGGCGTAGGCGAGGTCGTAGCCGTACCGTTCCGCCCAGCGGATGAAGTCGTACGCGTGGCCGACGTGCAGCGGCAGGCCCGCGCCCGCGAACGGGCGGTCGAAGGAGACCGTGACGGCCGCGTCCGACTCGCCCAGCAGCGCGCCCTCCTCGTCCCACGCGTGGTACAGGCTGGCGCCCGTCCGGCCGTCCTCGGGGTAGAGGTTGTAGGCCTGCCAGGTGACGTCCGGGAGCAGCAGGAGCAGGTCGGCGGGGCGGTCGTCGCGGACGGTGAAGGGGAGGTGGCTGCGGTAGCCGTCCTGGGTGGTCAGCACGGCGACGTACGCGCCGACGTTCCAGTACGCGGGGATCTGCAGCCGCCAGGAGAGCCACCAGTGGTGGCAGGAGACCGTGCGGTCGGCGGTGAGCGGGGGCGGCTGGACGATGCCGGAGAGCCGGGGGCTGGTGGTGATCTTGGCGGCGCCGGCCGCCGCGTAATGGCCGATGCGGTAGACGTCGATGCTGAACGGCTGCGGCGGGTCGACGGTGATCCGGAAGTCGATGGCCTCGCCGGGGGCCACCGCGCCGGTCGCGGCGAAGCCCTTGATCTGGCGGTGCACGTCGTCGGCGGTGCGTGGGCCCGTGCAGGAGCGGGGCAGCGGGACGGTCGCCTCTCCTTGGGCGACGACCGGATCGACGTACCAGGGGACCACCCGGCCGGAGTCGAAGTAGTTCTCGCTGCCGCGCAGCCAAGGAAGCGGACCCTGGCCGAACGGGTCCGTCACGGCATGCGCGAGCGCCCCGGACTCCCAGCGCCGGATCTGCTGTGTGCCCACGCTCCCACTCCCCTCCCTCGCCCCACCGGTCGGTACGCCGCCGGGTTCCTCATCCGCGAGTTCGTTCGTACGAGAAGCGGCGAGTACCCCCAGCACATCACATTACGCACTTGGACCGTCACCCTTCGTCGTGAATTTACGGGCGGAAACGGCCGAAAGGTGAACCGGGGCAGAACAGTCGGCCGGGGTTATCGGACAGATTGGGCGCCCGATCCGACAGGGTGTTGGGCGGGCCCGGCGTCAGACGAGGCGTACGGGCTTGTCGGGGCGTACGCCCAGCTCGCCGAGCCAGTCGCGGAGCGGCTCGGCGTCGCCGTCCTCCACCAGGCTGCGGACCGAGTGGCCGACATCGTTCCGGCGGGCACCGCCGACCAGCAGCGCGGGCCCGTCCAGCCAGTCCAGCCCCGGAGCGGCGCCCGCGGTGTCCACGGCGGCGCAGCAGACCATCGCCGTGACGTGGTCGGCGAGCAGCTCGCGGCCCGAGCGGGGCGCTTGCAGCGGGAAGAGCGGGACGCCGCCGTCGACCAGCCCGTCGCCCCACGGCACACCGGGGGCCGTCGTCGCGGCGGCCTCGGGCCCGGCCGTGCGCGCCGCGGCCCGGCGGTCGGCGGTGGCCCGCTCCTCCCGCTCCAGCTCGGTCACCAGCCGCGCGGCGATCAGGTCGCTCGCCCCGGAGTCCCGCGCCAGCCGCTCGATGATCCGGGCCAACGTGGGCCCGGCGACGGCGGGGTCGGCACCCGTACCGGCCCTCGGGGAGGCCTGCACGCGCATCGGGCCCCTGGTGCTCACAGGTCCCCTCGTGCTCACGGGGTCCCTCGTACTCACCGGGTCCCTCGTGCTCGCGGGTTCCGGCGCGGCCAGTGGTTCCTTCGGGCGTACGGGCTGGGCCGCTGCCGCTCCGTCCCCCTCGTGCGTACTGTCCGGGGGCGCGGGCGCGGGGAGGTCGTCCAGTACGCGGTGCAGGCGGGCGGCCTCCAGCCGCCACTTGCGGTCGACGACCTCTTCCGGATAGCGGTCCCAGGCCACCGGCGACCAGTCGGGGCCGTTCTCGGCGGGGCCGCCGTGGAAGAGCCGGGCGGCCAGCAGGGAGGCGGCGCGGTCGATGGCGCCGGGCTCCTCCAGCAGGTCGCAGGCCGGGCGCTCGCCCAGCCGGGAGGCGAAGCCCTCGGCGAGGCGGTCGCGGCGGGAGAGCTCGGTGAGCGCGGAGACCACGCCGGCGTCCAGCCGGGCGGGCCAGCGGCCCATCCGCCAGGCCGGCAGCGCGACGCGGGTCAGCAGCCGGTCCCAGCCCGCGTACGCCAGGCCCACCTGCTCCTGCGCGACGATCCGCAGGCCGTAGTCCACGCCCTGGGCGCGCTCGGAGGCCGCGGCCGCGACGCCGCGCTCCATCTGCGCGGCGTGCTCGCCGCAGCCGCGCAGCAGCAGCCGCGCCACCCGGCCCACGAAGCGCAGCGGTACGCCACGCAGCGTGCCCCGGGCGCGGGCCGCGACCGCCACGGCGGCGTCCAGGCCGCGGACGAAGCGGCGGGCTGCCGCTATGTCGGGGTGCGCCGAGGGGCCCGTACCGGCGACGACCGGGGCCAGCAGGGCGCGCAGCTCGCCGACCCGCATCCACCACAGGAACGGGGAGCCGATGACGAGGACGGGCGCCGGCACCTGCCGGCCCCGCTCGGCGGCGGCGCCCCGGGACGCGGGCGCGGCGCGGCCGGGCGGCGCGTGCGCCCGGTGCGTACGGTCCTCCAGCCAGCTGTCGCAGTCCGGGGTGAGCGCTATCGCGGAGGGCGCGGGGACCCCCAGCCGGTCGGCGAGATCGCGCACCAGTCGGTACAGATCGGGCGCGGACTCCTCGGCGACCGGGACGGTCGGACTGAGCGCGGGCCTGGCCCGGGCGACCACCGCGGCGACCAGCGCCGCCAGCAGCAGCACCGCCACCGCGAAGCCCGCCACGATCCAGCGGGCGAGGGTCCAGCCCCCGGAATCCCAGGAGCCGAGCCCACCGGTCGCTGCGCCGGCGAAGAGCACCACGGCCAGCGCGGCCGGCAGCACGGCCGCGCCCAGCGCCGCGCCGCGGATCCGCAGCACCGCGAGCGCCCGGGCGCGCGCTGCCTCTTCGCCTGCCTCCGGACCTGCCACGAGCCTGTACACCCCCTGCTGTCCTGCTTGAACGGGACGGAGAGAACACGGGACGGAAGAGACCGGGCAACGTGCCCGCGGACGCTCGCGACCGTCGGCGCGCTGCTCACTCTCCACCACTCTGGCACCGGCCACTGACATCGCAATGCCGGTGAGCCACTTGCCGGACGTCTCGGGGCAGCCGGCCCGGGACCGCAAAAGGCCACCGGAACGGGCACCGCAGGACGCTTGCGCGGAACCCTAGTTGGGGCACCGTCGCACGTCAGCCGTTAACCGGTTTGGTCACTCGATGGAATGGCTTTGGGTAAAGCAAGGAACCGGCCACATGAGCGGCCGGTTCCTCGGACAGGGGGCGGACGCCTCTCTATGGAGGCGGGCCCGGGGCAGTACGACGCTCAGCCGGCCTGCTCCGCGGCCTTGGCGTCCGCGGCGGCCTTGGCGGCGATGTCCGTCCGGTGGTGGGACCCCTCCAGGGAGATCCGGCCGACGGCGGTGTACGCGCGGTCCCTGGCCGTGGCCAGGTCGGACCCGGTGGCGGTGACGGACAGCACCCGGCCACCGGCGCTGAGCACCCGGCCGTCGGCGTCGTACCGCGTACCGGCGTGCAGGACGTACGCGTCCGGGGCGTCCTGCCCGGCCACCGCGTCCAGGCCGGTGATCGGGTCGCCCGTGCGCGGCGCGGCCGGGTAGTTGTGCGAGGCGATGACGACCGTGACGGCCGCGCCGTCGGTCCAGCGCAGCGGCGGGAGGGCGGCGAGATTGCCGGTCGCCGAGGCCATGAGCAGGCCCGCGAGCGGGGTCTTCAGGCGGGCCAGTACGACCTGGGTCTCCGGGTCGCCGAAGCGCGCGTTGAACTCGATCACGCGGACGCCGCGCGAGGTGATCGCCAGGCCCGCGTACAGCAGCCCGGAGAACGGCGTCCCGCGGCGCCGCAGCTCGTCCACGGTCGGCTGCAGCACGGACTGCACGACCTCGTCGACCAGCTTCGGGTCGGCCCACGGGAGCGGGCTGTACGCGCCCATGCCGCCGGTGTTCGGGCCCGCGTCGCCGTCGAGGGCGCGCTTGAAGTCCTGGGCGGGCTGGAGCGGCACGACGGTCTCGCCGTCGGTGATCGCGAAGAGCGAGACCTCGGGGCCGTCGAGGAACTCCTCGATCACCACGCGGTCGCAGGCCAGGGCGTGCGCCCGGGCCGTCTCGACGTCGTCCGTCACGACCACGCCCTTGCCGGCCGCGAGGCCGTCGTCCTTGACCACGTACGGGGCACCGAACGCGTCCAGGGCCTCGTCGATCTCGGCGGGGGTGGTGCACACGTAGCTGCGCGCGGTCGGCACGCCGGCGGCCGCCATGACGTCCTTGGCGAACGCCTTGGAGCCCTCCAGCTGCGCGGCCTCCGCCGAGGGGCCGAAGACCGGGATGCCGCGGGCGCGCACGGCGTCGGCGACACCGGCCACCAGCGGCGCCTCCGGGCCGACGACGACCAGCTCGGCCTGCAGGCTCACGGCCAGCTCGGCCACGGCCGCGCCGTCGAGGGCGTCCACCGGGTGGAGCTCGGCCACCTCGGCGATGCCGGCGTTACCGGGAGCGCAGTGCAGCGCGCTGACGTCGGGGTCGAGGGACAGAGAGCGGCACAGGGCGTGTTCGCGGGCGCCGCCGCCGATGACGAGGACCTTCACAGGAGCAGCCTAGACGCCCTTTGGGCGGAGGCACGAAGTGGGCCGCGGTCCGCCTTTGGACGGAGGCACGAACGGAGCGGGTGGCGGCCGCGTCCGTAGGGGCCGGGGCGGGCGGCGGATACAGGTGGCCGAGCGCCTGGCCGAGTGCCGCGAAAACGCCCTCAGCCTGTGTACCTAAGTGGGGGTCATGGGGTGTAGCAACTCTTTCGAGTGAGGGCGGGAACTGGCCTATACCTGATCCCGCGCCACTTCCGGGCGGAAATAGCTGGATTCTGGCGGCAACGCCAGCCGTTCGGCGGTAGGAAGGGTGTCTGCGCGCCACGGCCGACTCATTCGCATCGCGCGCACCGCACGTATCTTCAACAGGGAGTGCACGGGTGAGCCAGCCGGAGATGCAGCCCGAGAGGCCGCCCGAGGGGCCTCCTCGGGCGGATGGCGAGGACGCACAAGGGCGGGATCGCGGTGATCTAGCCGGCCGTGCCTTTCCGCTCGGTGACTGGGGTGAGCCGGCCGAGCGCCTGGATGAGCTGTACCAATGGGCCGAGACCGGCGCGCTGCACGTCATCGACTGGTACCTCGCCGACCGCGTCGCCAAGCGGCGCACCGCCCGGATACTGCGGGCCGGCGCGGCCGCCGGCGTCTCGGCGGGGGCGCTGTTGCCCCTGCTCGGCGTCAGCGGCGCTCTGGACGGCGGCGCGGAGTACGGCTATCTGGCGCTGCTGCTCGCCGCCGTCTGTATGGGCTGCGACCGGTTCTTCGGCGTGACGGCGGGCTGGATGCGGGACGTGGCCGCCGCGCAGGCCGTGCAGCGGCGGCTGGAGGCGCTGCAGTTCGACTGGGCGTCGGAGAGCGTCCGGGAGGTGCTCGGCCCGACGGAGGGCACCGCCTCCGAGGCGGCCGAGCGCTGCCTGACCGTACTGCGGCGCTTCCACGAGGACATCGCGGAGCTCGTACGCTCCGAGACCGCCGACTGGATGATGCAGTTCCGTACGGGCCCGGTGCCGACGGGCAGCCAGGCGGCACCGGCCCCCTGGGGCCCGCCGCGCCAGGAGGCCGCGCCGGACCGCAACGGCCGGATCGTGCTCCCTCCGGGCACCCGCCCGAACATGCCCCGGCAGCGACCGCCGGAGCCGCCGCGGTGAGGGAGCCGCCGCGGTGCGGGGCTCGATCAGCTGAAGACGATCATTGAGCCCTGGCCGAGGCTGCGGGTGGCCGCCGCGTGCAGCCCGAGCCACACATGACGCTCCCGTGCGAACGGGCTGTCGTCGGCCCCCGTCGTCCCCGCCCGCTCCTCCAGCGTCGTGGGCCCTGCCGGCGGGGCCGGCGTGGCGGGCGGGTTGGCCGGGTCGATGCCGATGACCGGCGCGACCACTTCGAGCTCTCGCAGCAGTCCGTGCGAGGACCCCAACGGGCCGCCGCCCTCCAGCAGTTCGTCGTTGGCGAGCGGGTGCGGGAAGTCCACCGGTACGTACGCGCCGGCGTGGTCGTAGTGCCACACCAGGTGCGATCCCTGGGCCGTACTCTCGAACATCTCCAGCAACTGCTCGTAGTCGCTGCCCAGTTCGTCCACCGGCGATACGGCGAGCCCGCAGACCTGGAGGAGGTACGCGCGGCGCAGGAAGTGCAGCGCGTCGTAGTCGAAGCCGGCGACCGGCGCCACGTCCCCCGAGAGACCCGGCATGTAGTTGAAGATCGGCACGGGCGGCAGTCCCGCGTCGTTCAGCGCTTTGTCGTAGGCGGCGAGCTCTTCGGAGAAGGGGTTGTCGGGGCTGTGGCACAGCACGTCGACCAGGGGGACCAGCCAGAGGTCACACGCCACAAGTTCTCGCTTCCGTTCGGTTCCGTTCGGTTCGGTTCCGGTAGACCAGGCGATCGAAGACCAGGCGATCGACAAAGCCGATGGTCGGGACAGCGTAGTGCTAGGCGAGGTTCTCCACGAGGGCGAGGGAGTGGGCGTTGTACTCGCGCACCAGGCGCTGCGCGGTGACGAGGTCGCGGTGGACCACCGCCGCCGCCAACTCCTGGTGTCCCTGCCAGAGATGCCCGCACAGGTCGGCCTTGTCGCGCAGCATCGGCACGGCGAACACCCAGCCCTGGATCCGCATCCGGTCCAGGAAATCCGCGATGTAGGGATTGCCCACCAGGTTGCCGAACTCGCGCCAGAACCGCAGGTCGTAGCCGATCAGTACGTCCAGGTCGCCGCAGCGCGCGTACCGTTCCGCCTCCTCGGCGCGGCGCCGGAGGGAGGCGAGCATGTCGGAGGTGACGCTGCGGACCAGCTCCTCCGCGCTCGTACGGAACACGCCCTCCACGACGAGCGTGCGCGCCTCGACCATGGCGCGGTAATCGGCCGCCGTGAACGTGTGGACGCAGAAACCGCGGTGCTGCTCCACATCCAGCAGGCCCTGCGCCGCGAGATCGAGCAGCGCCTCGCGTACGGGGGTCGCGGAGACGCCGTACTGCTCGGCGATCTCCTTGACGGTGAACTGGCGCCCCGCGGGCAGCCGTCCGGCCAGCACTTCGTCGCGCAGCGCGTCCGCGATCTGCTGACGCAGGGTGCTGCGCTGGATGACTCCGCTGACCGGCCCGGCGGGCATCGTGTCCGTCTCCTTCCGCGACCGCACGGCAGGAACGCGGCCCTCGCCCTCACGATAGGCGAGCGCCGCACGAGACGGATGAGGCAGTGGGTACGAAAGGGCGAGTGGAGTGGGTTTGCCCTGGTGGCGGGCTGGTGGAGGAGGCGAGGGGACGAGCGCCTGCACGCCCCCTCGCGCTACCGGTCGGTCGACTCGCCCCGGCCGACCCGGGGCCGGGGCGCGGGCCGACCGCGGCGGCTCGGTCAGACCGTGTACGCGTCTGCCGTGGTCAGGGCCTCGTCGAGCGCTGCCAGGCCCTCCTTCGCCTCCGTCTCGGTGATCGTGCACGGCGGGACGACGTGCGTACGGTTCATGTTCAGGAACGGCCACAGGCCCCGCTCCTTGCACGCCGCCGCGAACTTCGCCATCGGGGCGTTGTCCGCGCCCGACGCGTTGTACGGCACCAGCGGCTCGTGCGTCTCACGGTTCTTGACCAGCTCGAGGGCCCAGAAGACGCCCATGCCGCGCACCTCGCCCACCGACGGGTGGCGCTCGGCGATGTCCCGCAGCGCGGGCCCGATGACCTTCTCGCCGATCTCGGCCGCGTTCTCCACGATCCGCTCCTCCGCCATCGCGTTGATCGTCGCGACCGCGGAGGCGCAGGCCAGCGGGTGGCCGGAGTACGTCAGGCCGCCCGGGTAGGGGCGCTGGTCGAAGGTCGCGGCGATCTCCGCCGAGATCGCGACGCCGCCCAGCGGCACATAACCGCTGTTCACGCCCTTGGCGAAGGTCATCAGGTCGGGCACGACGTCGAAGTGGTCGAGCGCGAACCAGCGGCCCGTCCGGCCGAAGCCCGCCATGACCTCGTCCAGGATGAAGACGATGCCGTACCGGTCACAGATCTCGCGGACCCCGGCGAGGTATCCGGGCGGCGGGACCATGATGCCGGCGGTGCCCGGAACGGTCTCCAGGATGATCGCAGCGATCGACTGCGGCCCCTCGTAGGCAATGGTGTCCTCGAGGTGCTGCAGCGCGCGCTCGCACTCCTGCTGCTCGCTCTCCGCGTGGAACGGCGAGCGGTACAGGTACGGGCCCCAGAAGTGCACCACGCCGGCCGACGCGGTGTCCGAGGGCCAGCGGCGCGGGTCACCGGTGAGGTTGATCGCGGCCGCGGTGGCGCCGTGGTACGAGCGGTACGTGGAGAGCACCTTGGACCGGCCGGTGTGCAGCCGGGCCATGCGCACGGCGTTCTCCACCGCCTCGGCGCCGCCGTTGGTGAAGAAGATCTTGTCCAGGTCGCCGGGCGTGCGCTCGGCGATCAGCCGCGCGGCCTCGGACCGCACGTCCACGGCGAAGCCCGGCGCCAGGGTGCAGAGCTTGCCGGCCTGCTCCTGGATGGCGGCGACAACCTTCGGGTGCTGGTGGCCGATGTTGGTGTTGACCAGCTGCGAGGTGAAGTCGAGGTAGCGGTTGCCGTCGTAGTCCCACATGTACGAGCCCTCGGCGCCCGCGATCGGCAGCGGGTCTATCAGGCCCTGCGCCGACCAGGAGTGGAAGACATGGGCTCGGTCGGCGGCCTTCACGGCCGCGCCGACGGCGGGGTCTGCTTGCGTCGTGGTCACGGTCACTACCTCGGATCGCTCTGGGCCGCCAGGAAATCAGGGAACGCGAGAACGCTGAACTGCGAGAACGCGGGAACGCGGGGCGGCGGACGCTCTCAGCCTAAGGATCTCCACGACCGCGCCGGTACCGACAGTGTGTATGGCACTCACCACGCGCTCTGACAGGTTGTCGATCGTCACTGATGGCGATCGGCAGCTACTGACCGCGATCGGTCAGCCCGGCAGCCGCCCGCGCGTCAGTCGTCCTCGTCGTCATCGTCGATGTCGTGGTCCGCTATCGGTACGGCCTTGGGGCGGCCGTCGTCGCACCGGACCGCGTACGTACGGTCGTCGCCGTCGTCCAGCGGCTCGAACTCGATCGTCGCGACGTCGGACGGGCCGCGCTTCACGGAGTCCATGTGATAGCCCGACGCGGGGCTCCACACCGTGAGGTACACCGTGCCGTCGGGGCGGCACTCGGCGGTGGCGCTGCCGCCTGTGACATTCACCGTCCCCACCCGCGCGGCGGAGCCGGGAGACGAGGCCCCGCCCGAGGACGGCGTGGCCCCGTCGGAGGGCGAACCCGGGGCGCCGGACTCGGAGGCACCGCTGCCCGGGTCGGCGGAGCCGGGAGGCTGGGAGGACGAACGCGCGGCCGCGAGCTTCTGGCGCACCCCGTCGTCATCGAGCGGCTCGGCCCGGCTGTTCCTCATCCCCATGTCGGTATTGGCCAGCGACCACGCGCCCAGCCCGCCCGCTCCCGCGAACGCGCAGACCCATACCGCGGTCACCACCGCGCTTCGCCACTTCATCGCGCGCCCCTCCTTTCCCTGCCTCATCGACGCCTCGTCCCGGCCCCGGACTTCTCTCGGTCCCGGCCTCGGTCTTTTCTCACTCTGCCTGCTCGATCCCGCCCGCGGCGGTTTTCCACAGGCCCGATCTCACGTCCCGCCGCGATCACCGGCCTCGATCGGGTGAGCCGGTTGTCCACAGCGCCCCGTCCACGGCTTCCCCGCCGCAGCGACGGGGCGCGGACCAGGCACGATCCAGAGTCCCGCACCCTTCCCTAACGTCCGGTTAAAGCGGTCCCAAAGCCTCCGGCCGACCGCCCGGACGGGATCATTTGCTGGTTACCGTGGCGACATGTCCCACCTGCTCGTCGTCGAGGACGACCCCCAGCTGCGCAGTGCGCTCGTGCGGGCGCTGCGGGACCGCGGCCATGCCGTGGCCACCGCCGCGACCGGGATGTCCGGCCTCGACGCTGCCGTGACCGACCGCCCCGACCTCGTCGTCCTGGACCTCGGCCTGCCCGACGTGGACGGCGCGCAGGTCCTGCGGATGCTGCGGGCGGTCAGCGACGTACCGATCATCGTCGCCACCGCGCGCGACGAAGAGGGCGACATGGTCGCGGTGCTCGACGACGGCGCGGACGACTACATCGTCAAGCCGTTCGGCGCCGCGCAGCTGGACGCGCGGATCAAGGCGGTACTGCGCCGGCTGGGCACCGCGGAGCCGGAGGCGCCGCTCCGGGTGGGCGGGCTGGTACTGGACTCGGCGGCGCGTGAAGTCGTGCTGGACGGCGCGCCGCTGGATCTCACGCCCCGCGAGTTCGACCTCCTCCTGTACCTCGCCCGCCGCGCCGGCCAAGTGGTCTCGCGCCGGGAGCTGCTCGCCGAGGTGTGGCAGCAGCCGCTCGGCGGCGCGGACAAGACGGTGGACGTCCACCTGTCCTGGCTGCGCCGGAAACTCGGGGAGACGGCCCAGAAACCCCGGTATCTCCACACGGTCCGCACCGTGGGCGTCAAGCTCGCCGCCCCGGAGGAGTAAGCCCGATGCGCCTTCGGATTCTGCTGGTCACGGCCGTGACCACCGCTCTCGTACTCGCCACGCTCCTGGTGCCGCTCGCCCTGCTCACCCGTAGCCACGCCGCGGACCGGGCCACCGCGGACGCCACCGCCCGCGCGCAGTCGCTGGCCGCGGGCATCGGTACCGCGCTGGCGCACCCCGGCCCCGAGGGCAGCCGGGCCACCGCCGCGTCGCTCGTGACGGCCGCCAACGGCGCGAATCTGCCGCGTACCTCGGTGATCCTCGCCGACGGGACCGTGCTGGGCCCGCCGGCGCGCGTCACGGACGCCGTGCGCCTGGCGCGTTACGGGCGTGCGTTCGCGTACGCGCCCCCGGAGGGCGGCCAGACCGTACTGGTCCCGGTGCAGGGCACGTCGGGCGGCACCGCCGTCGTCCATGTCGCGCTGACGGACACCCAGTTGTACGCGGGGACCCTCCCGTCCTGGCTGGCCTTCGCCGGGCTCGGCGCCGGGCTGGTGCTCCTCGGCCTGCTGGTCGCCGACCGGCTGGGCGCGCGCCTGGTCGGTTCGACCCAGCGGCTCGCGAAGGTCGCCGACCGGCTGGCGGCCGGCGATCTGACCGCACGCGCCGAGCCGGAGGGACCGCCGGAGCTGCGCCTGGTGGCCGGCCAGCTCAACCACCTCGCGGGCCGTATCGAGGGGTTCCTCACCGCCGAACGGGAGAACGCGGCGGACCTCGCGCACCGCCTCCGCACCCCGGTCGCCGCGCTCCGCCTCGATGCGGAGGGGCTGCGCGACCCGGCCGAGGCGGAGCGGATCGCGGCGGACGTGGCGGCGCTGGAGCGCAGCGTGGACGAGGTCATCCGTACGGCGCGCAAGCCACTGCGGGACGCCACGGGCCGCACCGGCGCGGGCGGTCCCTCCCGTGACGGGGCCGATGAACCGTCCGCCGACCTGGCCGCCGTGGCGCGCGAACGGGCGGACTTCTGGCGTCCGTTGGCCGAGGACCAGGGGCGCACGCTGGACTTTCAAGCCCCTGCCGCGCCGGTGTACGTACGGGCGGACGAAGCGGAGCTGGCAGCGGCGGTCGACGCCCTCATCGGCAACGTCTTCGACCACACCCCGGAGGGCGTGGGCATGCGCCTGCACGTGTCCGCCGCGGCGGGTGACCGCGCCGGCGGTCTGCTGGTCATAGAGGACGACGGGCCCGGCTTCCCGGAAGGGCACGTCCCGCAGCGGGGCAAGAGCGGCGGCGGCTCCACCGGGCTCGGCCTGGACATCGTCCGCCGGGTCGCGGAGGAGTCCGGCGGCCGCACGGAACTGACCGCCGCGCGCCGGGCGAGCGGCGGGGAGGACACCCCGGGGAACGGCCGGGGCGCCCGCGTGGAGGCGCATCTCGGGGGACCGTCGGCATAACGCATCGGCGGAGGCGCCGGGCAGCGCCCCGCGGCGGCCCGACAGAACCACCGTTGCGCCGCGTCCTCAGACCGCGTACGGCTCCGTCGGAGTGAAGACCCGGCGGGTGGCACGGCGCCAGGTGTTCGCGGTGAGGTCGGGGCGAAGGGCCGAGAGCGCGCCGCAGTACTTGGTGAATTCGGCCGGGCGGACGCCATAACCGTGCAGCAGACGGTCGGCCTCGGTCAGTTTTCCGTCCGTCTTGGACTCGACGAGCACCAGGCCCCCGTCGGCACGGACCGAGCGCCCGGTGCGCGGATCGCGGCAGACCATGCCCGCGTCGCAGGTGATGCGCTGGCCGTCCGCCACGAAGGTCGCGCGCTGATAGTCGGTGACGAGCGAGGTGGCGAGGTCCGTGGGGGCCGCCATGTCGTACGTACGGCGCAGGACCGAGGCGAGGAAGTCGCGCGGGGCTTGGTCCAGCGCGGTGTCGCCGGGCAGCATCGGCTGCCGGAACTTCACCGTCTCCCCGCGCCCGCTCTTGAGCTTGATCTCGAACTGCCGCTCGCCGGTGTCCTCGTACAGCCGCTCCCGGATCTTGAAGCGGAGCCGCCGTCCCTGCCGGTGGTCGTGGAAGGCACGCAGGTCGGGCGTGTCGTAGTACACGGAGTTGTACCGGAACCAGCGGCGGCCGTTGATGCACAGCGACTTGAACGGTCCGCCGGGGCGCTTCGGGTCGGTCAGCCGGGCCGCGAAGTCGGCGAAGATCTCGACCGGTACGAGATAGCTGTTGTCGTGGCGGGCCAGCAGCTCGGCGCGGGCCTGCACCTCGGCGAGGGTCATGGGGTGCGCGGCCAGTGCGGCGCGCCCGATGGCACGTACGGCGGGGTTCACACGGTCTCCTTCGAGGCGTCGGCGGTACGTCCGGAGGGGAGGTCGGTGGTGCGGTCGGCGCGAAGCGGGGCGGTGGTGTCCGCGAGCGCCTTGGGGGAAGTCCTGTGGGACGTCTCGTGAGGCGTACGAGCGGCAGCGACGGAACGTTCCATCTCGCGGTAGCGGACGTCCACGACCGTCACGTCCCGGACAAAGTCCACCTGCTTGACGGTCCAGTCGAGCGGCTCGCCCACTCGGTGGGCCAGGTCGGCGCGGAGCGCGGCCGGATCCGCGTGCACCTTGTCGAGCGTGACGACCGTGCGCCGGCTGCGGGTCAGCAGCTTGGGGTGGTCGGCGCACCAGATGACGAAGAGCAGCAGCACCGCGAAGATCGCGGCGAAGCCCAGCTCCAGCTGCGGCAGGCCGCACAGCAGGCCCAGGACGAGGGTGGTGAAGTAGTACGCCACCTCCTCGTGCTGTATGGAGTCCGACCGCAGCCGGATGATCGAGAGCACGCCGAACAGGCCGAAGGCCAGCGCCGTACCGCCGCTGCCGTTGACTCTCGCGAGCGCCGCGACGACCGAGAAGAGGGCGACGTTGAGCGCGAGGTAGGCCGGTACGAGGTCCCGGCGGCGGTGCCGCGGGTAGTAGACGGCGAATGTCAGCGCGCACACCGCGGCCAGGTCGAGCCCCAGGTGGGCGGCCAGCTGTCCGAAAGTGATCATTGCTTTCCCTGTCCGGTCACGGGTGGCCGACCTGCCCGGTGGCCACGTTTCCTGCGATTCGCTCCCCTGGCGTGGCGCAGCGCGGCACGGCGACGGCGGGAGGCACGGGAAAAACGTAGGAACCGGCGGGTTAAAGGCGCCCCTGTCCGGCGTTAAGGAAAGCGGGAGCGGACAGCGAAGAGCGCGAGCGGAGTACGCGCGGTACGGCGCGAGCGCGGACGGCACGAGCGCGCACGGCCTGTACTGCTGGTGCTGTTTCAGCAGGCGCCCTCCCCTCTTCTGCCCGCCGCGGCTACGCTCGGCGCACCGCGGGCAGTGCTGTCGGAGGGGGACCGGGAATGGCCACGACTCGTCGAGGCTTTGTCGTCGCGGCCATGGCCGGGTCCGTCACCGCCCTGCTCGCCCCCGGAGCGTCCGCACGCGCGCTGACCTCCCCCAACGCCCCGTCCACCGGCCGCTTTTCCGCGGCGGCCGACCCCGCCCGGTGGATGGCCGCGCTGCCCGACGGCACCCCGCTGACCCGGCTCACGATCCCCGGTACGCACGACACCTGCGCCACCGACCCGATGAACGGCACGGAGTGGTCGCACACCCAGAACATGGGCATCCCGGAGCAACTGCGGCGCGGCATACGCTTCTTCGACATCCGCTGCGGCGAGCCGCCCTCGGACATGCCCGACGAACTCGGCATCTACCACGCGTCGTACTACCAGGACATCACCTTCAACACCGTCCTCGATCAGTGCCGCGACTTCCTGCGGGCTTCTCCGGGTGAGACCGTGCTGATGCGCGTCAAGAACGAGCATGGGCTGACCGATGCGCAGCTCAGTGCCAAGTTCGGTGAGTACCTGGGAGCCAAGGGCTACGGAGATCTCTTCCTCATCGAGCCGGCCCTTCCGGAGCTCGGCGCGGCGCGCGGCAAGGTCGTCCTCATCCCGCAGTTCGCCTCCGGACTGCGCGCACCGGCCTGGCCCGCGGGCGACAACGGCACCTTCTCCAACGAGTGGTTCGCGCTGCAGGACCACTACGCGACGTCCGTCGACACCAAACGGCAGGACATCCTGCGGCACTTCGACGCCGCCGCGGCCCACCAGGATTCCGGCCTGCTCTACCTGAACTTCACCAGCCTCGCTCCGGACGCCGCCAACGGCTTCCGCTGGCCCAAGCACCTCGCCGACGCGGTGATGCCCGCCGTCCTGGACTACCTCGACGGCCACCAGCAGCCCGGCGTCCACCTCGGCGTCGTGATCATGGACTTCCCCGAATTCCACCCCCCTGCCGTCGAATCGCTCATCGCCCGCAACTTCCCCCCGAGCACCGCTGCCTGACCGACGCACCCGCCGACGCGATCGTTCCCGCCTCGTGACGCCCCGGCTGCCACCGTGCGATCCCCCGCGGCCTACGCTCGGCTGACGATGCCGGAACGGCACGGGACGCGTCGGCAACGGCAGAGGGAACGGGGAGGGTGCCGCGCATGGACGGCCTCAAGGGACTGACCGCCGAGGACCCGAGGGCGATCGGCGACTACCGCCTGCTCGGCCGGCTGGGCACCGGCGGCATGGGCCGGGTCTACCTCGCGCGTTCCGAAGGCGGCCGGACCGTGGCCGTGAAGCTGGTCAAGGCCGAACTGGCGGCCGAGCAGGAGTTCCGCGACCGGTTCCGGTCCGAGGTCGCCGCGGCGCGCCGGGTGGGCGGCCGGTGGACCGCACCCGTACTGGACGCCGACACCGAAGCGCAGGTGCCGTGGGTGGCCACCGGGTACATCGCGGGCCCGTCGCTGAGCGAGGTCGTGGAGGGCACGTACGGGCCGCTTCCGGAGTACTCGGTCAGGCGGCTCGCCTACGGGCTGTCCAGCGCGCTGCTCGACATCCACGGCGTCGGGCTGGTGCACCGCGACCTCAAGCCGTCCAACGTCCTGCTGACCATCGACGGTCCGCGCGTGATCGACTTCGGCATCGCGCGGGCGCTGGACGCGGTGAGCGAGCACACCCAGACGCAGGCGGGCGTGGTCGTCGGCTCGCCGAGCTTCATGTCGCCCGAGCAGGTACGCGGCGAACGGGTCACGCCGGCCAGCGACGTCTTCTGCCTGGGCTCGGTGCTCGCGTACGCGGCCTCCGGGCGGATGCCCTTCGGGTCGCTGGTCTCGGGTGTGCACTCCGTGATGTTCCGCGTCGCCGAGTCCGACCCCGACCTCGACGCCGTACCGGAGTCCTTGCGGGAGCTGATCGTCGGCTGCCTCTCGAAGAGCGCGGCGGAGCGGCCGGCCCCGGAAGAGCTCATCTCCGTGCTGGGGCCGGTGAGCAGCGGCGGAGCGGCCGCGCCCTGGCTGCCGGCCGAGCTCATCGCCCGGCTGGGGCAGCACGCCGTACAGCTGCTGGACACGGACACGCCGCCCTCGGGGCAGCGGGCGCGCCCGGGGCACGCGGAACCACCCACCACGGTCCTGCCGACGGGGTCGGGATCGGGGTACGGACCGGCAGCACGTACGGGCGCGGACCCCACCCCCGTCCCCGCCCCCGCGCCGCCCCGTAAGCGCCGCTTGCCCCTCGCCCTCGGGGCCGTCGCCGTAGTGATCGCCGCGGCCGGTGTCGCGGCGGTCACCGTGCCCGCGCTGGGCGGCGGCGCGCAGCACGAGGGCGGCTCGGACATCCCGGCCGCCTACGTGGGCACCTGGACCGGCGATGTGGAGCGGGACGGGGTGCCCACGGGGCAGCAGCGGCGGTTCGTGATCTCGCACGGGAACGTCGGCGAGGTGGTGGCCAACAGCATCAGTCTCGGCGCCACGTACGAGTGCAAGAGCGACGGGAAGCTGGTCTCGGCGTCGGCCATTGAAGGGCTGCGGCTGGACACCACCGTGGTGAACTCCACACCCGAAGGACGCTGCTCCGCACTGGGCGAGCACAGCCTCAAGAGGGGGCCGCAGAAGAACACCCTCGTATGGAGCGCGGCAGGGCGTACTGCAACGCTGCGCCCCGCGGGCCACGAGGTGGTCCCGACCGCGTACCTGGGCACCTGGGAGCGCCCGAACGCGGACGGGGTGGGCACCCAACGGGTGACGATCGAGCGCACTCCGGTGGGCAGCCCCGCCGTGACGATCGACGTGCGGGGCAGCGGCGGCCACTGCACGGCGCGCGCGGACTTCTACTCGGCCGACGGGAAGCTCTCCGTCGGCCCCTCCGTGGTGCAGCGCCCCGCACCCGGGTGCGCGGCCAGCAGCTCGTCCCTCTTCAGGATCGCGGGCGACGGCTCCCTGGTGCGCGAGTTCCGCGGAAACGACAAGCAGCCGCGTACCTACACGAAGGTGCAGTGAACGCGGCTGCTGACCGTCACGGTCGGCCCTAAGGGGCCTGACGCACGCCTCGGTCGAGTCAGTCCAGGAACGAGTTGATCTGGATCGTCTCGTCGCGGCCCGGGCCGACGCCGATGGCGGAGATCGGGGCGCCCGACATCTCCTCCAGCGCCTTCACGTACGCCTGGGCGTTCTTCGGGAGCTCGGCGAAGGTCTTGGCCTTGGTGATGTCCTCGGACCAGCCCGGCAGCATCTCGTAGATCGGCTTCGCGTGGTGGAAGTCGCTCTGGTTGTGCGGCAGCTCCTCGACCCGCTTGCCGTCGACCTCGTAGGCGACGCAGACCGGGATCTGCTCCCAGCCGGTGAGCACGTCGAGCTTGGTCAGGAAGAAGTCGGTGAGGCCGTTGACGCGGGTCGCGTAGCGCGCGATGACCGCGTCGAACCAGCCGCAGCGGCGGTCGCGGCCGGTGGTCACACCGCGCTCGCCGCCAATACGGCGCAGGTCCTCGCCGTCCTGGTCGAACAGCTCGGTCGGGAACGGCCCTGCACCGACACGCGTGGTGTACGCCTTCAGGATGCCGATGACCCGGTTGATCTTCGTCGGGCCGACGCCCGCGCCGGTGCAGGCACCGCCGGCGGTCGGGTTCGAGGAGGTGACGAAGGGGTACGTGCCGTGGTCGACGTCCAGGAGGGTGCCCTGGCCGCCCTCGAAGAGGACGACCTTGCCCTCGTCGATGGCGTCATTGAGGATCAGCGTGGTGTCGGCCACGTAGCCCTTGATCTGGTCCGCGTAGCCGAGCATCTCCTCGACGACCTGCTCGGCGACCACCGCGCGGTGGTTGTAGAGCTTGGCCAGCACCTGGTTCTTGAAGTCGAGGGCCGCCTCGACCTTCTGGAGCAGGATCGACTCGTCGAACAGGTCCTGCACGCGGATGCCGGTGCGGTTGATCTTGTCGGCGTAGGTCGGGCCGATGCCGCGCCCCGTGGTGCCGATCTTCCGCTTGCCGAGGAAGCGCTCGGTCACCTTGTCGACGGTGATGTTGTACGGCGTGATCAGGTGGGCGTTGCCGCTGACCAGCAGCTTGGACGTGTCGACGCCGCGCTCGTTCAGTCCGCTCAGCTCGGAGAGCAGGACCGCCGGGTCGACGACGACACCGTTACCGATGACCGGGGTGCACCCCGGCGAGAGGATCCCGGAAGGGAGCAGGTGCAGTGCGTACTTCTGGTCGCCCACGACGACCGTGTGGCCGGCATTGTTGCCGCCCTGGTAGCGCACTACATAGTCAACGGATCCACCGAGCAGGTCGGTGGCCTTTCCCTTGCCCTCGTCACCCCACTGAGCACCGAGCAGCACAAGTGCGGGCACAGGCGTACACCCCTTCCGGGCGGGGCATGTCCAACGTGCGAGCGGCTCACTGCCTGGTGCAGCCGCCGCGCGAGCCGTCGAACCGGTGCCCCGGATAGACGAAGCCCCTGACGCAACAACGACAGGGGCTCTTGCACCGAGAGATTACCGAATATTTCTCTCGGGCGACGAACAGGACAGTCCCGGGCACCCGGCAACCGCCGGGGTACGGGGGCCCGCGGTGGCCGCTATGGCTGTTTTGTCCCCGTCCCGTCCGAGTCCGTTCCCCGAGAGAACGCAAGCCCTAGGAAGGACCGAGGTGTCGGCTCCAGACCTTGCCGGGCGCTCCCTGCTCGTGGTCATCGACCCGGTCGCCCGCCGTGTGGACGGCGAGTCCGTGCGTATCGCCAGAGACGTCCTGTGCGCGGCCGCGACCACGAAGATCTGCTTCCCGGACGACCCCGGGGAATTCGCCCGGGTGCTCGCCCGAAGGGGGCAACGCCGCCCCGTGGTGATCGGCGACGACCGCGCCCTCCTGCGCACCGTCGAGCTGCTCCACAAGGAGCGCGAGCTGCCCCGCGTGGCCCTCTCGCTGGTGCCCGTCGGGGTGCCGTCCGCCATCGCGCTGAGCCGGGCGCTGGGCGTCCCCACGGACACCGTGACCGCCGCGCGCGCCGTCCTGGACGGCCAGGAGCGCGCCCTCGACCTGCTCGCCGACGACAGCGACGGCATCGTGCTGGGCGGCCTGCGCATCCCCGGCGGCGATCCGGCCGAGCAGCCCGCGCAAGCCGTCCGTACGGCCGCTGAGGAGCCCGCGGTGCCCGCGCAGCGCCCATGGTGGGCCCCGGCCGCCCGGACCGCCAGAGCGGCCCTCTCGCTGCTCACGGCGCCCGTTCCGGGCGGCGGGCGGCGCGACGGCCGGGTGCTGCCGCGGCTGCGCGTGGAGGCGGACGGCGTCGTACTGGCGGATCTGGACCGGCCGGTGCACCGGGTGTCGGTCGCGCCTGTCGGATGCACGGCCTCGGAGTGCGCGGCGCCGGGAGACGGCGCTGCGTATCCCGTACAGGAGCACGACGGGCTGGCCGAGGTGAGCGTGCAGTGGCAGGCCACGGAGGCGCCGGTACGAGTACGGGCGCGGGCCGTGACGGTCTCCGGGCCGGACTTCCGGTACCGCGCTGACGCGGTGATCGGCGGGCCGGTCAGGACGCGGACGTGGACGGTCCAGCCGGCGGCGTGGCGGCTGACGCTGCCCCGGGGTGACGCTTCTCACGCTCCGTGAGGCGGGGCCCGGGCGGGGGCGCATTCGTTATCCACAAGCTGTGGACAACGAATGACCCCTCAGAGACCCGGGGTGACAAGTCGGGCTTCGTAAGCGAAGACGGCGGCCTGGGTGCGGTCGCGGAGGCCGAGCTTCACCAGGATGCGGCTCACATGCGTCTTGATCGTGGACTCGGCCACGACGAGGTGGGCGGCGATCTCGCCGTTCGAGAGGCCCTGGGCGACCAGTACCAGGACCTCCGTCTCCCGTTCCGTGAGCTCACCGATGCGTTCCTGAGCGGGCGGCCGGGGCGCGCCCAGCCGGGAGAACTCCGAGATCAGCCGCTTGGTCACGGTCGGCGCGAGCAGCGCTTCACCGGCCGCCACGACCCGCACGCCATCTGCCAGCTGTCCGGCGGACGCGTCCTTGAGGAGGAAGCCGCTGGCTCCGGCGCGGAGCGCTTGGTACACGTACTCGTCCAGGTCGAAGGTGGTCAGCACGAGCACTTTGGCGTCCGCGTCGGCGGCGACGATCTCGCGGGTCGCTTCGAGGCCATTGACTTCGGGCATGCGGATGTCCATCAGGACCACGTCCGGGTGCAGCGCGGCGACCTTGTGGACCGCGTCGCGGCCGTTCACCGCCTCGCCCACGACTTCGATGTCCGGCATCGCGTTGAGGAGGACGGAGAAGCCCTCGCGGACCATGACCTGGTCGTCGACGATCAGGACCTTGATCATGCTTGCGGCCTCTCCGTAGAGGTGTCCGTAGAGGTGGGGGCTGCCGCCGGGAGGAAGACGGCGACCTCGTATCCGCCGTCGTCCGTGGCGCCGTTGGTCATCTCGCCGTTGAGCATGCCGACGCGTTCGTGCATGCCGAGGACGCCGTGGCCCGCGCCGGGGGACGGCTTGGCCAGGCGGTTCGGTGGGCCGTTGACGATGCGGAGGCCCAGGCCGCCCAGTACGTACGCGACTTCGACCCGCGCCGCCGCACCCGGTGCGTGCCGGAGCGTGTTGCTCAGCGCCTCCTGGACGATGCGGTACGCCGACAGTTCCACGCCCTGCGGCAGCGGCCGTACCGCCCCCGTCACCACGGCCTCGACGGTCAGCCCCGCGCCGCGCACGCTCTCCAGCAGCGCGTCCAGATCGGCGAGGGTCGGCTGCGGCGCCTCCGGACCGGCGAAGGCGTCCGGGTCCTCGGAGCGTACGACGCCCAGGATGCGCCGCAGTTCGGTGAGTGCCGCCACGGCGTTCTCGCGGATCGTCGAGAAGGCGGTGGCCAGCTCGGGTGGCGTGTCCTGCACCCGGTACGGCGCGGCCTCCGCCTGAATGGCGATCACCGACATGTGGTGCGCGACGACATCGTGCAGCTCGCGGGCGATGGTCGCGCGCTCCTCCAGGAGGGTGCGCCGCGACCGTTCCTCGGCGGTGACCGTACGGGTCGCCACGACCTGCTGCCGCTCCTCGCGCCAGGCGCGTACCGCCGCGGCCGCCAGCAGGACGAGCCCGCTCATCACCGCCAGCGGCGCCAGCACCGACCCGCCGTCGGCGCTCGCCACCGCGACCCCGGGCGCGAGGACTGCGAACGTCACCACCCACATCCCCGGTGCGAGGCGCGGCCGGGTACGCAGGACGACCAGCACCATCGTCCCGACGTGAGCGACGAAGGCGACCTCCCAGGAGTCACCGGCCACCAGCCCGAGGCAGACGGCCAGCAGCGACACCCAGAACGCCCCGACCGGACGCACGAGCGTCATCGCCGGCGGCCCCGCGACGAGTACGCCGAAGACCAGTACCAGCAACGACGGGCCGTAGCCGCCCGTCGTGGCGGAGACGGCCAGCAGTACGCAGGCGGCGAAGCCGATGACGACCGCGTGCGGGAACCAGCGCAGACACCGGCCGATCCGGGACGGCAGCCAGGGCACCCAGCCGGCCGCCTTCGCGTCGTCCAGCGGGGGCAGCGGACGAAAGGCGAAGGCGTGGGTGAACAGGTCCTGGCGCAGGCCGCGGAGCGCGCCGCTCGCCAGCCGGGCTTCGGGGCCGTTCACGTACTGAGGTGTCTCGTTCACGCCTACCACGGTATGTACGGGGGCGGGCGGTGGCGTCCGGCCCAGTGGGGATCTGTGCGGGTCCGTCTCAAGTACTACGTGTGTCAGACCTCCACCAGCAGTTCCTCCAGCCCCCGGATCACGAAGTTCGGCTTCCAGGACGGCTCCGTAGTGAGGCGGAGGGCGGGGGCGGCGCGCAGCAGGGCGCCGAAGGAGGCGGCCAGTTCGAGGCGGGCGAGCGGGGCGCCCAGGCAGTAGTGGATGCCGGCGCCCAGGGAGACGTGCGGATTGTCCGTGCGGGACAGGTCCAGCTCCTCCGGCCGGTCGAAGACCGCCGGGTCGCGGTTGGCCGAGCCGAAGAGGAGGGCGACCTCGGCGCCGCGCGGGATCACCGTGCCGTCGATCTCGATGTCGTCCAGCACCCAGCGTTCGAAGAGCTGGAGCGGCGTGGCGTACCGGAGCAGTTCCTCGACCGCGGTCGGCAGCAGCGCGTCCGGTGCGGCGCGCAGCGCGGCCAGTTGCCCGGGGTGGCGGAAGAGGGCCAGCCAGCCGTTGGCCGTGGTGTTGACCGTCGCCTCGTGGCCCGCGTTGAGCAGCAGGACACAGGTGGAGATCATCTCCTGTTCGTTCAGCCGGTCGCCCTCGTCGTATGCCGCGATCAGGGCGCTGATCAGGTCCTCGCCCGGCGACTTCCGCCGGGCCGCGATCAGTTCCCGCAGATACGCGGAGAATTCGAGGGACGCCTGTACCGCGCGGCGTGCCGTCTCCTCGTCCGGCTTCAGCTCGTACATTCCGCAGATGGCGGCCGACCAGGGGCGCAGCAGCGGCTGGTCGGCCCCGGGGATGCCGAGCATTTCGGCGATGACCGCGACGGGCAGGGGTTCGGCGATCGCGGTCAGCAGGTCGCCGCCGCCCGCCGCGACGAAGTCCCCGACCAAGGAATTCACCAACTTGCCGATGACAGGCGTCAGTTGCTCGACCGTGCGGGGTGTGAAGGCCTTCGACACCAGGCGGCGCAGGCGGGTGTGGTCCGGCGGCTCCAGGTCGAGCAGGCCGTTGTCGTTGAGGACATGGAAGGGCTCGTGCGCGGGCGGCGGCGGAGTACGGCCGAACTCCTCGTGGGAGAAGCGGTGCAGGTATGTACGGCCGAGGCGGCGGTCCCGCAGCAGCGCGCTGACGTCCGCGTGCCGCGGTATCAGCCACTGGTTGCTGGGCGGGAAGTAGTGCACCCGGCCCGCGTCGCGCAGCTCGGCGAAGCCGGGCCAGGGGTCGGCGACGAACTCGGGTGACCAGGGCTGGAATGCGGCTGCGGCTGGCATGGAGGGACGGTACCGCCGGTCACCCGTCGTTCGTCAGGGGTTCCGCAGCGCCGTCACCAGGGCTCCGTACGCCGCCGTACCCGGGGTGACGGCCGCGTAGTGCCCGACGCCGGGCAGCTCACGCAAGGTGGGCGCGCCGGTGCCGCGATGCGCCGCGACGTACCACCGCGACAGCTCGACCGGTACATCGGGGTCGTCCGTACCGTGCAGCACCGTCACCGGTACGCGGGGCGGCAGCCGTACGGGGTCGACCTCGGCGATACGTTCCGCCGACTCCCCCGGCCCCTCGGCCTCGACGGCCAGGAACTCCGCCACCGCGCCCCCACTGAGCCGGAGTTCATGGGCGCGGGCGAGGTCGGCGACCGGGGCGATGGCAACGGCCGCGGTGCCCGGGCCCGGCCGGGCGGCCGCCCAGAGTGCCAGGTGGCCGCCGGCGGAGTGCCCGGCGAGGACCACGGAAGCGTCCTCGCCGGCCTCGGCGGCAGCGACCCGTACCGCGTTCGTCACATCGTTGAACGTTTCCGGGAAGCCACCGCCTCCGCCGGCCCGTCGGTACTCCGCGAGGGCGACCGGCAGGCCCTCCTGGGCCAGCGCGGCGGCGAGCGGTGAGAGGTGCGTACGGTCGTAGGCCACCCGCCAGAAGCCGCCGTGCAGCAGCACGACCATCGGGCCGCGCGGCGCCCCCGGCGGCCGGTACAGGTCGACCACCTGGTCGGGGTGGTCGCCGTACGTGATGCGGCCGTCCGGCGGTACGGGCGCGCAGGCCAGCAGCGCGGCCTCCTCTTCGTCCGCCACCGCGCCGCTCATACCGTGCCCATTCCCTGTTCCGCCGCGCCCGCCGCGACCGCCGACGCGCTGCCGTCGCCCGGTACGTACGCCACGACCTCCGCGAGGACGCGGGCCGCGCGCTCCGCGTCCGCGAAGGACGTGTAGAGCGGGGTGAAACCGAAACGCAGCACGTCGGTGTGGCGGAAGTCGCCGATCACGCCGTGCCGGATCAGCTCGCCCATCACCTCACCGGCCCCCGCGCACTCCAGCGCGACCTGGCTGCCGCGCTCGTCGTGCGGCTCCGGCGTCACCGACCGCACCCGGCCGCGCGGCACATACGCCCGCACGCACTCCAGGAAGAAGTCGCTCAGCGCGAGGCTCTTGGCCCGTACGTCCTCGATGGCCACGCCTTCCCAGACCTCCAGCGCGGCCTCCAGGGCGAGCAGCGACAGGATGTCCGGCGTGCCGACCCGGGCGCGTTCGATGCCCGGCGCCGGTACGTACTCGGGGTCCATGCCGAAGGGTTCGGCGTGCGAGTTCCAGCCGGGGAGCGGGGAGTCGAAGCGCGGCTGGTGCTCGGCGCGTACGTACAGGTACGCGGGCGCACCGGGGCCGCCGTTGAGGTACTTGTACGTGCAGCCCACCGCGAGGTCGACGCCGTGCGCGTCCAGGCCGACCGGCAGCGCGCCCGCGCTGTGGCACAGGTCCCAGACGGCGAGCGCGCCCGCTGCGTGCAGCGCGGCGGTGATGCCGGACAGGTCGTTGAGCCGGCCGGAGCGGTAGTCGACGTGGTTGACCAGCGCGGCGGCGGTACGGTCCGACACCTCGGAGGGGATCTTGCCCGCCTCCACCGGGCGCAGCGTGCGGCCGGTCAGCCGGGCCACGGACTGCGCGATGTAGCCGTCGGTCGGGAAGGTCGCGGCGTCGACCAGGATCTCGTCCCGGGGGACGCCGTCCACCGCCGGGCCGGTCTCGTCGGCCATGCGGACCGCGGCGACCAGCGCCTTGAAGATGTTCACGCTGGTGGAGTCGCCGACCACGACCTGTCCGGGGGCCGCGCCGAGGAGCGGGGCGATGCGGTCGCCGATCCGCTCGGGCGCGGTCCACCAGCCGGATTCCGTCCAGGAGCGGATGCGCAGCTCGCCCCACTCGCGGGCGACGACCTCGCGGACCCGCTCGGGGACCGCCTGCGGCAGCGCGCCGAGCGAGTTGCCGTCGAGGTAGACCGCCTCGTCGAGCACGAATTCCGCGCGCTTGCCGCGCAGCGGGTCCTCGGCGTCGAGCTGGGCGGCCCGGGCGGCGAGGTCGTCGCGGACGACGGCCGCGGCGACGCTGCGGGCGGTCAGCGCGCCGCCCTCGGCAGAAGTATCGATTCTCTCGGTGGACACGCCGGCATCGGCGCTCTCGTTCGGCTGCACCTCGTTGTCACCCTCCGCGCGGACCTGGCCGCTTCGCTCGGTCGTGAGCGGCCGCTCCGCTCCGAGTGCCCCTTCGGACGGGGCTGACCGCTCAGACATGGCTGCGGGCCGTCCACAGCTCGGGAAAGACGTTTTTGCTGGCCCGCTTCTCCAGCCAGGCCACCCCGGCCGAACCACCCGTCCCCCGCTTCGCGCCCATCGCGCGGCGGGTCGCCACCAGGTGATCATTACGCCATCGCCAGACCAGTTCGGCGACATCCGTGAGGGCCTCACCCAGCCGGACCAGCTCGCTCTCCGGGTCGCGTGCCGGGTCGCCCGCGTAGATCTCCGCCCAGGCCGTCTCGACGGCCGGGTGCGGCTCGTACTTGAGCGTGGGGTCTCGGTGCAGTACGGACACCGGGATCGCGTACCCCCGGCGGTCCAGCAGCCGCAGCACCTCGTCCCACAGGCTCGGCTCGTGCAGCGCCTTCTCCAGCTCGGCGTGCTCGCGGGGCGCGCCGCGGTGCGGGACGAGCATCGACGCGGACTTCTCGCCGAGCAGGAACTCCAGCCGCCGGTACATCGCGGACTGGAAGCCGGAGCCCTCGCCGAGCGCCCCGCGATAGGCGTTGAACTGCTCCGGGGTCAGCCGGGCCAGCGGCTTCCACGCGGCGTTCAGCGCCTCCAGCTCGTACGTGGAGCGGCGCAGCGCGTCCATCGCGGTGGGCAGGTCCTCACTGCGCAGGGCCTGCGCGGCGGTGTGCCACTCGTGGACGATGACGGTGAACCACAGCTCCATGACCTGGGTGGTCACCAGGAACGCCATCTCTCCGGGATCGTCGGAGAGCAGGTGCTGGGCGTGGGTGAGCATCTCGGCCTGTACGTAGTCCTCGTACGGCGTGGTGCCCTTGAAGTCCAGGTTCGGGTCCGCCTCCGCCTGCCCGAACGGGCAGCTCGGCGCCGGCTGCGCAGCCGGCTCCGGGGACGGGGACGCCTGGGACGCTGATGACGAGTGCGACATCAGAACTCCTCGTGATGCATGCCTCCGGGTAGCGGTCCGCCCCTTCCTGTCGGCATCGGAGCCCCGGTCCCCTCGTCAGGCCCGGCTCACCGGACCTGTTGCGCATCTTCCGCAACTCGCCGGGGTTTGGCAAGGGCCGACCCGGCCGACCCGGAGGCCCTCCAACGGCTCAGGACCGGCCGGAACACAACGGCCGGCCGGCCCTGAGCGGTCATTTCGGTGGGGGGCTTCCCTCAGGAGAGCGTGTCGGCCGCGGTCGGCGAGGACTCGCGGAGGAACGCCGTGCAGCGCTCGTACTCCTCCTGCTCGCCGATCGCCTGGGCGGCGCGGGCGAGTGCGTGCAGGGCCCGCAGGAAGCCGCGGTTCGGCTCGTGCTCGAACGGGACCGGGCCATGGCCCTTCCAGCCGGCCCGGCGCAGCGCGTCCAGGCCGCGGTGGTAGCCGGTACGGGCGTACGCGTACGACTCGACGGTACGGCCGGCCTGGAAGGCGTCGTCCGCCAGCTGCGCCCAGACCAGCGAGGACGCCGGGTACTTCGCGGCGACGTCGGCCGGTGCGGTGCCCGCCGCGAGCAGCTCGCGGGGCTCCGGGTCGTCGGGCAGATGGGTCGGGGGCGGTCCCCCGAGCAGGTTCTCGTGAATGGCCATGGTTCAAGTCTGCCTGGTCCTCGCGGCCCGTGGCGCCCCGGCGGTGGCCCTTCGGCCGGGCGCACGGAGGACCGGGCACGCGCGCGGAGGGCCCCGTACGCGTGATCTGATGCGTACGGGGCCCTCCGGCTGCTCTGCGTGCGCCGATGCAGCGCGCGGCAGAGTTACTTGATCTTGGTGCCCGTGGAGCGCAGGTTGGCGCACGCCTCGGTGACGCGCTTGGCCATGCCGGCCTCGGCCAGCTTGCCCCAGCTGCGCGGGTCGTAGGTCTTCTTGTTGCCGACCTCGCCGTCGACCTTCAGAACGCCGTCGTAGTTGCGGAACATGTGGTCCGCGACCGGGCGGGTGAAGGCGTACTGGGTGTCGGTGTCCAGGTTCATCTTCACGACGCCGTTCTCCAGCGCGGTGGCGATCTCCTGCTCGGTGGAGCCGGAGCCGCCGTGGAAGACGAAGTCGAACGGGGCAGCCTTGCCGTACTTGGCGCCGACGCCCTCCTGGAGGTCCTTGAGGAGCTCGGGGCGGAGGACGACGTTGCCCGGCTTGTAGACGCCGTGCACGTTGCCGAAGGAGGCGGCGAGCAGGTAGCGGCCCTTCTCGCCCAGGCCCAGCGCCTCGGCGGTGCGCAGCGCGTCGTCGACGGTGGTGTACAGCTCGTCGTTGATCTCGTGGGTGACGCCGTCCTCCTCGCCACCGGTCGGGGTGATCTCGACCTCGAGGATGATCTTCGCGGCGGCGGCCTTGGCGAGCAGCTCCTGGCCGATCTCCAGGTTGTCGGCGAGGGTCTCGGCCGAGCCGTCCCACATGTGCGACTGGAAGAGCGGGTTCTGGCCCTTGGCCACGCGCTCGGCGGAGATGTCGATCAGCGGGCGGACGTAGCCGTCCAGCTTGTCCTTGGGGCAGTGGTCGGTGTGCAGCGCGACGGTGATGTCGTACTTCGCGGCCACGACGTGCGCGAACTCGGCCAGGGCGACGGCGCCGGTCACCATGTCCTTGTTGTACTGGCCGCCCAGGAACTCCGCACCACCGGTGGAGATCTGGATGATGCCGTCGCTCTCGGCCTCGGCGAAACCACGCAGGGCCGCGTGCAGGGTCTGCGTCGAGGTCACGTTGATGGCCGGGTAGGCGAACTTGCCTGCCTTCGCCCGGTCGAGCATCTCGTTGTAGATCTCGGGGGTTGCGATGGGCATCTGTCCGCTCCTTGTGATGTGCGGGTACCGGGTACGTTCTGGGCCCTGACCAGGGGGGCGACGTCATCGTCGCGGCCCATCTTCCCAGACTTGCCGGATACCTCCACATCGCGCTTCCACCCGGACGGCGCAAGGGGCGGGCTGTTTCACGTGAAACAGCCCGCCCCTTGGCGAAAGAGCTGGTCAAGGCGGTGAGGGCCGGAGCCCCCGCCCGACGCGCCCGATCTCTCAGGCGAGATCCAGGTCGGTGAGCCGGTAGCCGGTGATGTACTTCAGGCCCGCGTCGGCGATGGCCGACTCGGCACCGCGGTCGACGATCGTGGCGACGGCGACGACCTCGGCACCCGCCTCGCGGGCCGCCTCGACGGCGGTCAGCGGCGAGCCACCGGTGGTGGAGGTGTCCTCGACGACCAGCACGCGGCGGCCCTTGATGTCCGGGCCCTCGATGCGGCGCTGCATGCCATGCGTCTTCTGGGCCTTGCGGACCACGAAGGCGTCCAGCTTCCGACCGCGCGCGGCGGCGGCGTGCAGCATCGAGGTCGCGACCGGGTCGGCGCCGAGCGTGAGCCCGCCGACCGCGTCGTAGTCGAGGTCGGCGGTGGCGTCCAGCATCACCTGGCCGACCAGCGGCGCGGCCTCGGCGTCCAGGGTGATCCGGCGCAGGTCGATGTAGTAATCGGCTTCCTTGCCGGAGGAAAGCGTCACCTTGCCGTGCACCACGGCCTTGTCCTTGATCTGCTGCAGCAGCTCGCCGCGCACGTCGTCACTCATGCGCACGAGCCTAATAGGACCTCATGAGAGGGTGCGCCACGTCCACGTCGTGGAGATCTCCAGCGGGTCGATGGGGGTGACCAGGCGCGGGTGGGTGTTGAGGCCGTTGGGCGGGCCGGACTGCGGCTCCACGCACACGGCCGCCTCCTGCTCGTCGTACACGACCACCCACTCCGCGCGGCTGGTGACCTTCAGCTCCAGGCGGCCCGGCCAGGTCAGCGTCACGTCGACGCCCATCGGCATGCCGAAGCAGTCGTCCCAGGGGCCGGGACGGGGGTCGATACGCCGGCCCGTCGGGAGATGGTCCTCGCCGCGCTCCTCCTGCCACTCGGGGTCGAAGTCGATGCGTACGCCCTCGCCGCCGTCGCCGAGGTCGCGGAGGAACCACGGGTGCCAGCCGGCCTGGGCCGGAAAGGAGTCGTCGTACGTCTCGACGCCCATGCTGAGGGTCAGCGACCCGCCGTCCTCGGCCAGCTCCACCAGCTGGGTGACCTTGCCCGGGTACGGCCAGGGGGCGGCCGGGTCGTCCAGGTCGTACGTGAAGGCCGCGGTGGTACCGGTCGTGCGGGCGGTGCGCCAGGAGAGGTTGCGGCCGTTGCCGTGGATGGCGTGCGGCGGGGAGTTGAGCGGCATCTGATGCGTCTCGGAGCCGTTGCGGAACCGGCCGTTCTCGATCCGGCCGCACCACGGCACCATCGGGAAGCAGCCGTACTTGGGTCCCTGCCGGAGCAGTTCCGTGCCGCCGATCCGGAGGCTCTCGATGCGGCAGCCGTTGTCCGGGCGGACGGCCACTTCGGTGTGGCCGGCGGCCAGCCGTACCGTACGCGCCACGCGCGGCTTGCGGGCGGGCTCTGCGGGGTTCTCAGTGCTCACGGATCGACCTTAACGGTGCGGCACGGGCGCGACGGCCCGGGCACGCTGGCCCGGCGTCAGCGGCGGCGGCGCAGCGCCCGGCCGACCACCACGGCGGAGGCGAGCACCACGGCGGCCGCGGGCGCGGCCCAGCGGAGCGTGGCCGAGGCGGTGGACGTCTCGGGCGCGGGCACGGGGGCGTAACGACCGCGCGGCGGGGCGTGGTCCACCTCCTCCGCGCTGCGGCCGATCATCGTGCGGCGCGCGTGCGCGGCCTCGGCGGGCGGCTCGGCCGGGATGCCCAGGTCGTCCTCGGCGAGCGGGTCCAGCGAGGACGGCGGGATCTCGGTCCCGAAGACGCCGGACCGCTCCGCGAGGTCATCGGCGCCGTCCACCTCGTCGGTGTCGTCGTCGTCCGTACCGATGACATCGGCCGGATCGTCCTCGGCGCCCGCCTCCTTCAGGCCCGCGCCCTCCAGCCCGGCCTCATCCTGACCCTCGTCGTCCAGGCCCGCGTCGTCCAGGACATCGTCATCCAGGCCCTCGGCTTCCGGATCCTCGTCTTCGAGGCCCGCGGCGCCCCGTTCCCCGGCCGTCCCGGCTTCGGCCGGCCCCGCGGCGAGTACCGCCAGGCCGTCCACCGCGGTGGTCGGTCCCGCTGCCGCGTCCGGTCCGCCCTGCTGCCCCGCGACCGGATTCGTCGTCAGGTCGTCGGTGAGGGTCGTGGCGAAGCGCTCCAGGAGGCGGCGGCCCGCCGTACGGGCGGCGTCCTCGGAGGCCTCCGCGAGCCGGCCCTCGGCGCGCACGGCCGCGGTACAGGACAGCGTCGTCCCCTTGCCGCCCTCGTCGGGCGCCACCCGGACGATCAGGTCCAGCTCGGCGAGGCCGTCGCCGCGCACCTCCGTGCCGTGCGCCGCGGCGTCGAAGGCGTCGGTCTCGCCCTCGCGCGGAGTCACCCGCAGCGACCCGCGGTAAGTGATGGTGGAGCCGCCGATCCGCAGCCGCAGCCGGCCCTCCGGAACCCCGGGGGCGGCGTCCGCGTCGAGTTGGGCGCCCGGGACGCAGCGGGCCAGGCGCTCCGGCTCGGCGAGCGCCTGCCGCACCGTGCCGACGGGAAACGGAACGTACACCTCGTGCTCCATGAATCGGAGCCTACCCAGCGGGCCCCGCCCCGTGCCCGCTCCCGCACAACTTTCTCCGCATACCGTCACCGTCCGGGCCATGCGCCGCGGCCACCGCGGCCCCGCGGCTCATCCGCCGTACCGCGGATGCACGAGCGTCGACGGCGGGAGGCCGGACAGCCGCGTACGGGCCAGCGCGAGGTGGCCGGAACGGAGCAGGGCGGGGGTCAGGGAGCGCAGCGGCGGCGCGGCGGGCGAGAGGCCCAGGTACGGCGTGCCGCGCCCCGCCAGGAGGAAACCCCGGTCGCCCGGCCCCCGGTACGGCACGGTGCGCAGGCCCGCGGCGCGCAGCGTCGCCTCGACCGTCCAGAAGCTGCGCGGCCGGGCGCCCGGCGGGCCCGCGTGCACCGCGAGCCGCCCGCCCCCGGCCAGCGCCCGGGCCGTGAGCCCGTAGAACTCCTGGGAGTACAGCTTGGTGCCGGCGGTGAGGTGGGGGTCGGGCAGGTCGGCGAGGACCACGTCGTACGGGCCGTCCCTGCGCACCTCGTGCCGGGCGTCCCGGCGCAGCCAGTCGAAGGCGTCGGCGGTCACCACGCGGACCCGCGGATCGTCGAGCGACCGGCGGTTCAGCCGGGCGAGGCCGGGGTCGGTGCGGGCCAGCCGGACCAGGCCGCTGTCGCGCTCGACGACGGTGACCGAATCGACGTCGGGGTAGCGCAGCAGCTCGCGCGCGGCGAGGCCGTCGCCGCCGCCGAGCACCAGCACCCGGCCGTGCGGCCCGCCCGCCATCGCCGGGTGGACCAGCGCTTCGTGGTAGCGGAACTCGTCCCGCGCGCTGACCCGCAGCCGCCCGTCCAGATAGAGCGCGAGCGGTGCCTCGGAGCGCCCGGCGCCCCGGCCCGCGTGCCCGAAGCCCGTACCGCCGGTCAGCACGATTTCCTGTACGTCCGTCCGGACGGCGACCCGCGCCCCCGTGCCGTACACCGCCTTGCGCGCGGCCCCCTCGAAGGGCCCCGCCAGCACCGTGCACGCGGCGAGGAGCACGAGGACGAGCGCATTGGCCGCCAGCAGAGACCAGCGCGCCCGTATGGAGAGGTCGCGGCGGAACAGCCCGAGGACGAGCACGCCGCCCGCGACCGCGTTCACCCCGCCCGTGACCAGCGCGCCCGTCAGCTGGCCGAGCATCGGCAGCAGCAGGAAGGGGAAGGCGAGGCCGCCGACCAGGGCACCCACGTAGTCCGCGGCGAAGAGGTCGGCGACCGCGCCGCCCGCGTCCTGATTGCGGATGCGCTGGATGAGCGTCATCAACAGCGGTACCTCGGCGCCGATGAGCACGCCGATCACCAGCGAGAAGCCGACGAGCGCGGGCCGGGACTGGCCGAACCACGCGAAGCACGCGTACAGCGCCATCGCCGAGACCCCGCCGGCCAGGGCCAGCGCCGCCTCGACCGCGCCGAAGGCGACCGCGGCCCGGCAGCGCAGCCGCTTGGCCAGCAGCGAGCCGACGCCCATCGCGAAGACCATCACGGAGAGCACCACGGACGCCTGGGTCACGGAGTCGCCGACCAGGTAGGAGGAGAGGGCGACCAGCTCCAGTTCGTACACCAGTCCGCAGGCGGCGCAGAGGAAGACGACGGCGAGCACGAACAGCCTGCCGAGCCCGGCCGGCACCGGCAGCCGCGGGGGCTCCGGCGACCCCGGCCTGACGATCTCCGGCGGCTTGCGGGGGCCGGAGGTGAGGGCCGCTGGCGGATCGATCATGTTGCGAACGCTACGTGAAGGCCGTGTCGCGCTTCGTCACCCACAAGAGCGTATTGGCTGCACGCGGGGACGACACCGGGGCGCTTCCGCGCTCCCGCTCACAGCGCCGCCACCGCCCGCACTCCGACCCTCGTACGGGTCGCCACCAGCCGGCCCTCCTGGGGGTAGGCGTGCCAAGTACGCCAGCGCACCTGGCCGCACTCCCGTTGCGCAAGCATCGCGGTGAACGCGTGCGGCGCGCCGGGGAAGGTGCCGGCGAGTCCGTACGGATGCTCGGCCACCAGTGCGAGCAATTCCTGTGCCCGGCCCGCGAACGAGCCGCGGGAGAGCGTCTCCACATGGGCGGCGAATTCGTACTCCCAGTCGCCGATGCGTTTCGCCACACCGAGCGGTAGCGGGGTGCTGCTGCCGGGCATGCACGCCACGGTCTCCGAGCAGCTGCCGCTCTCCTCCTCCAGGAGCACTTGGTGCGAGGCGCCGAGCAGCCTCAACTGGACTTTTACGTCGTCCAGTTGCAGGTCGAGGACGGCGAGTGCGGGCAGCGGCTCGCGGCCGAGTGCCCAGGCCAGGTCGGCCGCGCGGGTGTCGGTGTAGGCGGTCTTGATGGTGGTGAGCATGGGTCGGCTCCGCAAGCACGCAGTGGATGGTGGGCCGGCCCGCCCCGGAGGAGGACCAGGGATACGACTTACCGGCTGCCGGCTCGTGACCACGTGGGGTCCGAGAACTGGTGGATTCTCACAAGAGAGGGAATCATGAAACTCGCGGGGCCCACAGCCTTTTTACCCATCTTCGTGGGGTTTCCATCCCTCAGAGGGCCTCTCAGTTCAGTTGTTCAACAGGCATGCGCCTGGCGGCTGTTGAGAACCGCCAGGCGCATATGCGTCAAGTCATGGGCCGATTGCATGTTCCGTGCCGCACCAGTGCGTGTCCGCCTCGGGACGCGCGGGGGATCGGCTCAGGAACCACCGCCTCCGCCACCACCGCAGCCACCGCCACCACCGCCGCCACAGGACGAGCTGCCACCGCAGGACGAACCCCCGCCGCAGGACGAGCCGCCGTGATGGCCGCCGCCCGTCCCCCCGTCACCGGCCCACCAGCTGCCCCCCGAGGCGCTCCCGGAGCTGCCCGGGGACCACTTGCTCTTCTTGCGGCCCTTCGGCGACTCATTGGCCGCGGCCGTCCGCGCCATCCAGACCGAGGCCGCGACAAAGGCACAGATCACCAGGAAAATTACAACGCCGGTCATGCGTCTCACCCCCGTGTTTCGGTTCTTGCGTGCGGGTCACATGCCCGGCCCCGCCGGTGTCAAAAGCGGAGTTGAGGAACTCCAGAGGTTCGGCGGAGGATGGCGGCCATGGGACGACCGCTGCTCAACCGCCGCCTCGCCGAATTCGGCACGACGATCTTCGCCGAGATGTCCGCGCTCGCCGTACGGACCGGCGCGATCAACCTCGGCCAGGGATTCCCCGACACCGACGGCCCCGAAGAGGTCCGCGAAGCGGCGGTGCGCGCCCTGCGCGACGGCCGCGGCAACCAGTACCCGCCGGGACCCGGCATTCCGGAGCTGCGCACGGCCGTCGCCGCGCACCAACAGCGCTGGTACGGCCTGCCGTACGACCCCGACACCGAGGTCCTGGTCACCGCGGGCGCCACCGAGGCCATCGCCGCCTCGCTCCTCGCCCTGCTGGAGCCCGGTGACGAGGTCATCGCGCTGGAGCCGTACTACGACTCGTACGCCGCGTGCATCGCGCTGGCCGGCGCCAAGCGCGTGCCGGTCACCCTGCGGCCCTCGCCGGCGGACGCGTCCTACTGCCTCGACCTGGACGAGCTGCGCGACGCCGTCACCGACCGCACCCGCCTCATCCTCCTCAACACCCCGCACAACCCCACCGGCACCGTGCTCAGCCGCGACGAGCTGGCCACCATCGCCGAACTGGCCTGCGAGCGCGACCTTCTCGTCGTCACGGACGAGGTCTACGAACACCTGGTGTTCGAAGGCGAGCACGTGCCGATGGCGTCCTTCCCCGGGATGCGCGAGCGCACGGTGACCATCGGCAGCGCCGGTAAGACCTTCTCCTTCACCGGCTGGAAGGTCGGCTGGATCACCGGCACACCCGAGCTGGTCGGCGCGGTCCGCTCCGCCAAGCAGTTCCTCACCTACGTCTCCGCGGGCCCCTTCCAGTACGCGGTCGCCGAGGCGCTCGCGCTGCCGGACGACTACTTCCACGGGCTGCGGGAGGACCTGCGCCGCAAGCGGGACATCCTGTCCGACGGACTGACGGAGGCCGGCTTCCAGGTCTTCCGCCCGAGCGGAACGTACTTCGTCACCACCGACATCACGGCCCTGGGCGAAAAGGACGGCCTGGCCTTCTGCCTCGGCCTCCCCGAACGCTGCGGCGTGGTCGCCGTACCGAACTCCGTCTTCTACGACGACAAGGAGGCCGGCCGCAGCCTCGTCCGCTTCGCCTTCTGCAAGAAGGAGGAGGTACTGCGGGACGCGGTGGCACGGCTCCAGCGGCTGTGAGGCGGCAGGCCCGACAAAGAACAACGGGGCAGCCCACTTGGCGGGGTGTCCGCATACGGAAGGGCCCCGGAGCACAGCGCTCCGGGGCCCTTCCGCAGAACCGTCGTAACGGGCTCACGCCTCGTCGTCGGGCTTCTTCGTGTCGCCGTCGATGTCGGCCTCCAGGCCGAGCTGCTCGACGAGCCACTTGTCGAACTCAATGGACGCGCGGATCCAGCTGACCGTGCTGGAGACGAAGTGCTCCAGCGAGACACCGGTGCCGACCAGCATCGATGCCTCACCGATCAGACGGACCGTGCCGTCGTCGTGGGTGTGGGTGTACGCCTTGGGCCACAGGGTGCGGCGGTTCCAGTCGTCGATCGCCTCCAGCAGCTTCGGCTTGAGCTCGATGCCGTGCGGGCGGTCGTAGAACGTCCGGACGGAGAAGATCTGCTGCTCCTCCTCGCCCCGGAACATGAAGTACGTGCGGAACTGCTCCCACGGGGCGGCGAGGTCGCCCTCGTCGTCGACGACGTACTTCAGCTCCATCTGGTCCAGAAGCTGCTTGACCAGGTCCTGGTCAGGAACGATGGGCCCCTCCGGCCCCGTCGGCTGCGGTTCGGGCTGGCCCCCGAAATTCGGAATCGAGGACGGGTCGATAGTCACCGTGGAAGTCCCTTCGTATGGTCTCCGCCATCCTCCCCCACACCCGCCCCGTCCTGGCAAGCGGACGGGGCGGGTCGGGAGCTCCGCGTACAGCGAAGGACGGGGTCAGACCGCGGCCGGCTCCCGCTCCGCCGTCACCGAAAGGTGGTCGCCGGCCACGTCCACCCGTACGGTGTCGCCGTCGCGGACGTCGCCCGCCAGGATCGCCCGGGCGAGCTGATCGCCGATGGCGGTCTGCACGAGGCGGCGCAGCGGGCGGGCGCCGTACGACAGGTCCGGCTGCGACTGCTCCGGCTTGTCGATCACCGGCTCCTGGCCCAGCCATGCCAGCCAGGTCAGCGCCGCGTCCGAGACGTCCAGGGTCAGCCGCCGGTCGGCGAGCCGCTTCTGCAGGTGCGCGATCTGGATCTGCGCGATCCGCTCCAGCTGGTCCGTGCCGAGCGGGTGGAAGACCACCGTGTCGTCCAGCCGGTTCAGGAACTCCGGGCGGAAGGCGGAGCGGACCGTCTCCAGCACCTTCTCCTTCTTCTGCTCCTCCTTCAGCAGCGGATCCATCAGGAAGGTGGAGCCGAGGTTGGAGGTCAGGATCAGGATGGTGTTCCGGAAGTCCACCGTCCGGCCCTGGCCGTCGGTGAGCCGGCCGTCGTCCAGCACCTGGAGCAGGATGTCGAAGACCTCGTGGTGGGCCTTCTCCACCTCGTCCAGCAGCACGACGCTGTACGGGCGGCGGCGGACGGCCTCGGTGAGCTGGCCGCCCTCCTCGTACCCGACGTAGCCGGGAGGCGCGCCGACCAGCCGGGCCACGGAGTGCTTCTCGCCGTACTCGCTCATGTCGATGCGGACCATCGCTCGCTCGTCGTCGAAGAGGAAGTCGGCGAGCGCCTTGGCCAGCTCGGTCTTGCCGACGCCGGTCGGGCCGAGGAAGAGGAACGAGCCGGTCGGGCGGTCGGGGTCGGCGATCCCGGCCCGCGTACGGCGCACCGCGTCCGACACCGCGCGCACGGCCTCGGTCTGCCCGATCAGCCGCTTGCCCAGCTCGTCCTCCATGCGCAGCAGCTTCTGGGTCTCGCCCTCCAGCAGACGCCCTGCCGGAATGCCGGTCCAGGAGGCGACCACGTCCGCGATGTCGTCCGGGCCCACCTCCTCCTTGACCATCGACTCCTTGGACGCCTCCTGCTCGGCCTCGGCCGCCGCGGCCTCGTCCAACTCCCGCTCCAGCCCGGGGATCTCCCCGTACAGCAGCTTGGAGGCGGTGTCGAAGTCGCCGTCGCGCTGGGCGCGCTCGGCCTGGCCGCGCAGCTCGTCGAGCTTCTCCTTCAGCTCACCGAGGCGGTTCAGGCCCTGCTTCTCCTTCTCCCAGCGTGCGGTCAGCCCGCGCAGCTCTTCTTCCTTGTCCGCGAGGTCCTTCCGCAGCTTCTCCAGGCGCTGCACGGAGCCGGCATCGGTCTCGTTCTTGAGCGCCAGCTCCTCCATGCGCAGCCGGTCCACGGACCGCTGCAACTCATCGATCTCCACCGGAGACGAATCGATCTCCATACGGAGCCGCGAAGCCGACTCATCCACCAGGTCGATGGCCTTGTCGGGCAGGAAGCGGGAGGTGATGTACCGGTCGGAGAGGGTGGCGGCGGCGACCAGCGCGGAGTCCGCGATCTGCACCTTGTGGTGCGCCTCGTACCGGCCCTTGAGGCCGCGCAGGATCGCGACCGTGTCCTCCACGGTCGGCTCGGCCACCAGCACCTGCTGGAAGCGCCGCTCCAGCGCGGGGTCCTTCTCGATCCGCTCGCGGTACTCATCGAGCGTGGTCGCGCCGACCATCCGCAGCTCACCGCGGGCGAGCATGGGCTTGAGCATGTTCCCCGCGTCCATCGCGGAGTCCCCGCCGGCACCGGCCCCCACCACGGTGTGCAGCTCGTCGATGAACGTAATGATCTGGCCGTCACTGGACTTGATCTCCGCCAGAACGGTCTTCAGCCGCTCCTCGAACTCACCGCGGTACTTCGCGCCCGCGACCATCGCGCCGAGATCCAGCGCGACCAGCCGCTTGTCGCGCAGCGACTCGGGCACGTCGCCCTTCACGATGCGCTGGGCCAGCCCCTCGACCACGGCGGTCTTGCCGACGCCGGGCTCACCGATCAGCACCGGGTTGTTCTTCGTCCGCCGCGAGAGCACCTGCACCACCCGCCGGATCTCCTGATCCCGGCCGATGACCGGGTCGAGCTTGCCCTCGCGCGCGGCCGCGGTGAAGTCCGTACCGAACTTCTCCAGCGCCTTGTACGTGCCCTCGGGGTCGGGGTTGGTGACCCGCTGGCCACCGCGCGCCTTCTCGAAGGCGTCCAGCAGCTTCTTGGCGGAGGCGCCCTGCTTGTCCAGCAGCTCGCCGGTGGCCCCGCCCTTCGCGGCGATGCCGATGAGCAGGTGCTCGGTGGAGATGTAGTCGTCGCCCAGTTCCTTGGCGCGCTGCGAGGCGTCCGCTATCACGGCGAGCAGCTCGCGGTCGGGCTGCGGCGGGGCGACGGTCGAGCCCTGGATGCTGGGCAGCGCGGCGACCCGCCGCTCGGCCCCGGAGCGCAGCGCCGCGGCGTCCGCGCCGACGGCGGCCAGCAGGTCCGTGATGTTCTCGTTGTCCTGCCCGGCGAGCAGCGCGAGCAGCAGATGGGCCGCCGTCATGTCCGCGTTGCCCGCGGTCACGGCCCGCTCATTGGCGGCGCTCAGCGCCTCCCGGCTCTTGTTGGTCAGCTCGGCGTCCACGTGCTCGCGCTCCTCCTCGTACTGGGTGGCCGTACGGTCTCACAGGCGGTTCCGCCCATTCCTGCTCAGACCAACGTGCAATAAGTTGAGTCTATTCCACTCAAGCCCAAAACGCCGCCCTTCATCGCCCGCTGCGCCTGGGTTCCCGCCGTCGACCCACTCCACTCGTGCGGGTGATCCACCCCGATCATCAGCTCAGTCGGGGGCTCTGGCCCGCCATGCTGGCCTTCCACGACAGGGAGGTGCAGCATGACGGCTATGGCACACGAGCCGATGGCCAGCGACGAAGAAACCCTCCTGGACTACTTCCTCAGGCTGGAGACTCCCGTGGGATTCCGACCTGAGTTCATCGAGGGGGAGATCGTTGTGTCACCACCGACGGACGGCGATCACGAGGACTACCTGAGCATCCTCTACGCACAGGTGGTGCGGGAGTCCGCCACCGCCATGCAGATCTCCGGCTATAAGGGGCTCGTCCTCCCCGGCGCGGAGGACCATCCCGACGATCACGTGATCCCGGACGCCACCATCGCCCCGCGTTCGCTGCGCCTCTTCCGGGGTGCTCCCCCGTGGATGCCCAGCGACGGCGTCGCCATGGTCATCGAGGTGACATCGAGCAAGCCCGGCAAAGACCGCGGCCCCAAACGCCGAGGCTATGCACGCGCGGCCATCCCGCTGTATCTCCTCGTCGATCGGGACAAGTCCACGGTCACGCTGTTCAGTGAACCGGCTGACGGGGACTACGACGGGATCCAAACGGTGTCCTTCGGCAAACCCCTCCCCCTCCCCGCCCCCTTCTCCTTCGACCTGGACACGTCGGACTTCCTCTGACCGGCGGGCCCGCAGAGGCACGCCGTATCGTGCGGGGCATGGCTCAAGATCTGCGGAACCCCGACCCCGAGTACCTCGCCTTCTGGCGTGAGCGGCATGTGTGCACCCTGACCACCCTGCGGCCGGACGGGACGCCGCACGTCGTGCCGGTGGGGGTGACGTACGACCACGAGCAGGGCCTGGCCCGGATCATCACGAGCAAGGGCAGCACCAAGGTCCGCAACGTCCTGGCCAGGGGAGACGGCGGGGCGCGCGTCGCGGTGTGCCAGCTGCAGGGCCGGCGGTGGGCCACGCTGGAGGGGCTGGCGACGGTGCGTACGTCCGAGGCGGACGTACGGGACGCGGAGGCCCGGTACGCGGTGCGGTACGAACGACACCCTCGGCCCAACCCCGAGCGCGTGGTCATCGAGATCCGGGTGACGAAGATGCTCGGGCGGGCATGACCGTCCGTGGGTGACCGGCGCGATGGGTGACCGGGTCCGCCCAGGATGTGGTCCTTTCCGGACCGAAGACGTCAGCTGGAGGCCGAATGAGGTCAGTAACGCACACCAGCAGCGCGTACGGAATCGCCTCCACGCCTCCTGATCCGCACCCCCGCGCCGAGTCCTGCCCACGCTGCGGCGGCCTGCTCGCCGTCAACCAGGACGGATGGAAGATCTGCCACGCCTGCGGCTACGCCTCGCCACCCGGCACCGCGTCGCCGCCCCGCTCCGCCGGCAGCGGTATCGTCACCCCCACAGTCGTCAGAGCCTGTGTCTAGACCTCAGGTCCCGGGGGGCACGATGAATGCGGTGCGAGTGACGGCCATCGCGTGCTTGATGCCGCTGTCCGAGCTGGACGACGATCCGTTCCTGGTCGACGACCGCCGCCAGCACGAAATGTGCTCGCAGTGGGCCGCGGACCGCGACTACCGCCTCACCTGGCGGCTGAGCCTGCATCACCTGCGCGCCGACCACTGCGCCCTGTGGCAGGACGTGGAGGCGGGCCTGGTCGATGTCTTCGTCGTGCCGAACCGCCGCGCCCTGGAGAACGCCGTCGACTCCGCCGAAGAATTCACCGCCCGGTGCGTCGCGGCCGGCGTCCGGCTGGAGACCGCCGACCTCGCCGAGCCGGTCTACACCGCGGCGATGAAGTCCCACGTGCACCGCCGGCTGTCGATGCCGACGGCCGGCTACAACGGCTGCTGAGAGCGCAACTGCTGCTGAGAGCGAGCCCTTACTCGGTCGTCCGCTTCGGGCGCCACACGACCAGCGCGCTGGTCTGCTGCACGTCCTGATAGGGCACCAGGTCCCGGCGGTAGCTGGCGTGCACCGCCGCCTCCCGCTGCTGGATCGCGGCGGCGGCGCCCTCCACCGCGCTCTGCAGCTCGGCGACCCGCTGCTGGAGCGCCGCGACCTGATTCTCCAGCTCGATGATGCGCTTGATGCCCGCGAGGTTGATGCCCTCGTTCTGCGACAGCTGCTGCACCTGGCGGAGCAGCTCGATGTCGCGGGCCGAATAGCGCCGACCGCGCCCGGCCGTACGGTCCGGTGAGACCAGGCCGAGCCGGTCGTACTGACGCAGCGTCTGCGGGTGCAGGCCGGAGAGCTGAGCCGCGACGGAGATGACGTACACCGGCGACTCGTCGGTCAGTTCATAGGGGTTACGACTGCGACGCCCGCCCCGGCTGTCCATCATCAAGCTCCCTTCGCGGCCTGGTAGAGCTTCGATCGCGGGTCCTCACCCGCGGTCGCCTCGCGATACGCCTCCAGCGACGCACGCGCCTTGTCGTCGAGGTCCTTGGGCACGACCACCTCGATGGTGACCAGGAGGTCGCCCCGGGTGCCGTCCTTGCGCGCCGCGCCCTTGCCGCGGGCCCGCATCGTCCGGCCGTTCGGCGTGCCGGCCGGGACCTTCAGGGTGACCGGCGGCCCGCCCAGGGTCGGGACCTTCACCTCGCCGCCGAGCGCGGCCTCCGGGAAGGTGACCGGCACGGTGACGGTGAGGTTGTCGCCCTTGCGGCCGAACACCGGGTGCGCGTCGACGTGCACGACGACGTACAGATCGCCGTTGGGCCCGCCGCGCTCGCCCGGAGCGCCCTTGCCGCGCAGCCGGATCCGCTGCCCGTCCGAGACGCCCGCGGGAATGCGCACCTGCATCGTGCGCGAACTCGTCGCGCGCCCGCTGCCCTTGCACACCTCGCACGGGTCCTCGGCGATCAGGCCGCGGCCCTTGCAGTCGGCGCACGGGTCGGTGAGCGAGAAGCCGCCGCCCGCGCCCCGGCTGACCTGCCCCGTACCCACGCAGGTCGGGCAGACCCGCGGGGTGCCGTTCTTGTCGCCGGTGCCCGAACACGCCTTGCAGGGCGCCGGGCTGGACATCCGCAGCGGGACCGTGGCCCCGTCCACCGCCTCGGTGAAGCTGAGCGTCACCTCGGACTCGATGTCCTGGCCGCGGCGGGGCTGCGTACGCGTGCCCGCGCCGCCGCCCCTGTTGAACAGGCCGCCGAAGACGTCCCCGAGGCCACCGCCGAAGCCGCCGGCGCCCGCTCCGCCCTGTGCGCCCCCGAAGAGGTCACCCAGGTCGAAGTTGAAGCTGCCGCCGCCGGCGCCGCCGGGCCCCGGACGGAAGCCGCCGTTGCCGAACAGCGCCCGCGCGTCGTCGTACTCCTTGCGGCGCTTGGGGTCGCCCAGGACGTCGTTCGCCTCGGAGATCTCCTTGAAGCGCTCCTCGGCCTTGGTGTCGCCCTTGTTCGCGTCCGGGTGGTTCTCCCGGGCCAGCTTGCGGTACGCCTTCTTGATCTCGGCGTCCGTGGCGTCCTTCGGGACGCCGAGGACCTTGTAGTAGTCCTTCTCGACGAAGTCCTTGGTGCTCATCCCCGACGTCCCTCCTCCCGTACTGTCCTGCTTCTCACGTCAGCCCTCGTCCGGGCCACCGCTCTCCTCGTCCGACTTCTCCTCGGACTTGGCGGCCTGGGCCCCCGGCTGGGGCTCGGCGACCGCGACCCGCGCGGGGCGAATCGTTCGCTCGCCGATCCGATACCCCGGCTGCAGGATCGCAACGCACGTCGTTTCCGTGACGTCCGGTGCGTACGAGTGCATGAGCGCCTCGTGGATCGTCGGGTCGAAGGGCTCGCCCTCCTTGCCGAACTGCTGCAGGCCGAGCTTGGCCACGACCGTCTCCACCGACTCGCCGACCGACTTGAAGCCGCCGACCAGCTCACCGTGTTCACGGGCCCGGCCGATGTCGTCGAGGACCGGCAGGAGCTCGGACAGGAGGTTCGCCGCGGCGATCTCCTTGACCGTCACCCGGTCCCGCTCCACCCGCCGGCGGTAGTTCTGGTACTCGGCCTGGAGCCGCTGGAGGTCCGCGGTGCGCTCATTGAGCGCGGTGCGCACCTGGTCCAGCTGGGCCACCAGACCGGCGTCCTGGCTCGCGTCCCCGGCCGGGGCCGGGCCCGCCTTGTCGGCGGACCCGGCGCCCTGCGCCGCATCGTCAGGGGCTGCGGCGTCAGAGGGGACGTCAGGCTTCTCGTCAAAGCCCGGGGTCTCCTCCGTCACGCGGCACCGTCCTTCTTGTCCTTCTCGTCGTCCACGATCTCGGCGTCGACGACATCGTCCTCGGCCTTGGCCTGCTCGCCACCGGCGGCACCCGCGGCGCCCTCGGCACCCGCAGCGCCCTGGGCGTCGGCGTACATGGCCTGGCCCAGCTTCTGCGAGACGGCGGCGACCTTCTCGGTGGCCGTACGGATCTCGGCCGTGTCCTCGCCCTTGAGCTTCTCCTTCAGCTCGCCGACGGCGGTCTCGACCTCGGTCTTCACCTCGGCGGGGACCTTCTCCTCGTTGTCCTTGAGGAACTTCTCCGTCTGGTAGACGAGCTGCTCGCCCTGGTTGCGCGTCTCGGCGGCCTCGCGGCGCTTGTGGTCCTCGTCCGCGTAGCGCTCGGCCTCCTCGCGCATGCGGTCGACCTCGTCCTTCGGCAGCGAAGAGCCGCCGGTGACGGTCATCTTCTGCTCCTTGCCCGTGCCCAGGTCCTTCGCGGTCACGTGCATGATGCCGTTGGCGTCGATGTCGAAGGAGACCTCGATCTGCGGGACGCCACGCGGGGCCGGCGGCAGACCGGTCAGCTCGAACATGCCGAGCTTCTTGTTGTACGCCGCGATCTCGCGCTCGCCCTGGTAGACCTGGATCTGCACGGAGGGCTGGTTGTCCTCGGCGGTGGTGAAGATCTCCGAACGCTTGGTCGGGATCGTCGTGTTCCGCTCGATGAGCTTGGTCATGATGCCGCCCTTGGTCTCGATACCGAGGGACAGCGGGGTCACGTCGAGGAGCAGAACGTCCTTGACCTCACCCTTGAGGACACCGGCCTGCAGCGACGCGCCGATGGCGACGACCTCGTCCGGGTTGACGCCCTTGTTGGCGTCCTTGCCGCCGGTCAGCTCCTTGACGAGCTCGGCGACGGCCGGCATACGGGTCGAACCGCCGACCAGGACCACGTGGTCGATCTCGGACAGCTGGATGCCGGCGTCCTTGATGACGTTGTGGAACGGGGTCTTGCAGCGGTCGAGCAGGTCGCTGGTGAGCTGCTGGAACTGCGAGCGCGTGAGCTTCTCGTCCAGGTGCAGCGGGCCCTCGGCCGAGGCGGTGATGTAGGGAAGGTTGATCGTCGTCTCGGTGGAGGACGACAGCTCGATCTTCGCCTTCTCAGCGGCCTCGCGCAGGCGCTGGAGCGCCATCTTGTCCTTGGACAGGTCGACGCCGTGGCCGTTCTGGAACTGCTTGACCAGGTAGTCGACGACGCGCTGGTCCCAGTCGTCACCACCGAGCTGGTTGTCGCCGTTGGTCGCCTTCACCTCGACGACGCCGTCGCCGATCTCCAGCAGCGAGACGTCGAAGGTACCGCCACCGAGGTCGAAGACCAGGATGGTCTGGTCGTCCTTCTCCAGGCCGTACGCCAGCGCCGCGGAGGTGGGCTCGTTGACGATGCGCAGGACGTTCAGGCCCGCGATCTCGCCGGCCTCCTTGGTGGCCTGCCGCTCGGAGTCGTTGAAGTACGCCGGAACGGTGATGACCGCGTCCGCGACCTTCTCGCCGAGGTAGGACTCCGCGTCCCGCTTCAGCTTCTGCAGGATGAACGCGGAGATCTGCTGCGGGTTGAAGCTCTTGTCGTCGATGTCCACCTTCCAGTCGGTGCCCATGTGGCGCTTGACCGACCGGATGGTCCTGTCGACGTTCGTGACCGCCTGGCGCTTCGCGACCTCGCCGACGAGCACTTCACCGTTCTTGGCGAAAGCGACGACGGACGGCGTGGTCCTGGCGCCCTCGGCGTTGGTGATGACGGTGGGCTCACCGCCTTCGAGAACACTGACGACGGAGTTCGTCGTGCCCAGGTCGATGCCGACCGCACGTGCCATTTCGATTCCTCCAGCTGACATTGAGTGGAACTGGCTCAAGGGTGCACCAGAGATCCGCCCCTGTCAAAGGACCTGAGCCAAGCTCACTCAACTCTCCTGCGGAAGATCTGCGCAGCGCGATATTTCCGCAGGTCACAGCGGTAAGGCAGGCCGGGAGAGGGAACGCCGGGGGTACGGCAGACACGTCATCGACACCCCCACCCTCCCCCTCATGGGCGACCGCCGCATCCCCGGCGTGTCGCGCGCACGCGAGCGGTAGAGGCGGTACGACACCGTTAGGCCACCCTCAGCGACGCAGATCACCGCCGCGCCCGGTACAGCAGGGCAGGAATAGTGGGTAATCTCGGAGGGATTAACTAAGTTACTGCTTAGTAGTTACCGAGACACCACCGAAGAACCCGCTCACGCAGGCCCGAGGAGCCACCCATGCAACTCGCCGCGATCATCGTGTCGCTGGTCCTAATCGCGGTCGGCGTCGCACTGTTCGGCCGCGCCATTGTGCAGATCTACCGCTACATGCGGCTCGGACAGTCCGTACCCGCCGGTTCACGGACCAATGACCCCACGCAGCGCACCGTCACGGTGGTCAAGGAATTCCTCGGCCACACCCGGATGAACCGCTGGGGCGTCGTCGGCGTCGCGCACTGGTTCGTCGCGGTGGGCTTCTTCTCGCTGCTGCTGACGATCGTCAACGCCATCGGCCAGCTGTTCAAGGCCGACTGGCTGCTGCCGGTCATCGGCGAGTGGGCGCCGTACAACATGTTCGTCGAGTTCATCGGCACGATGACGGTGCTCGGCATCCTGGTCCTGATCGCCATCCGGCAGCTGAGCAAGCCGGGCAAGCCTGGGCGCAAGTCCCGCTTCGCCGGCTCCAACTTCGGCCAGGCGTACTTCGTCGAGGCCGTCATCCTCATCGTCGGCGTCTGCATCTTCATGCTGCACGCGCTGGAGGGCGCCCAGCACCATGTGGACAGCTACGAGGCGTCGTTCTTCATCTCGTACCCGGTCGTCTCGTGGCTGGAGGGCCTGGACGTCTCGACGCTCCAGAACCTCACCTACTTCTTCGCCGGCCTGAAGATCGCGACGTCCTTCATCTGGATGATCACCGTCGCGCTCAAGACCGACATGGGTGTCGCCTGGCACCGCTTCCTGGCCTTCCCCAACATCTGGTTCAAGCGCGAGTCCGACGGCGACGTCGCGCTGGGTGCCCTGCAGCCGATGACCAGCGAGGGCAAGGAGATCGACTTCGAGGACCCGGGCGAGGACGACCAGTTCGGCGTCTCCCAGATCGAGCACTTCTCCTGGAAGGGCCTGCTGGACTTCTCCACCTGCACGGAGTGCGGCCGCTGCCAGTCGCAGTGCCCCGCGTGGAACACCGGTAAGCCGCTCTCCCCCAAGCTCATGATCATGGCGCTGCGGGACCACGCACACGCCAAGGCGCCGTACCTGCTCGCCGGTGGCGGCAAGGACATGGAGGGCGAGGAGAAGGCCTCCGAGGAGCAGCTGAAGGACGTGCCCGCGTCGGCGCTGGCCGAGGCCGAGCGCCCGCTGGTCGGCACCCTCGAAGAGAACGGTGTCATCGACCCGGACGTGCTGTGGTCCTGCACCACCTGCGGTGCCTGCGTCGAGCAGTGCCCGGTCGACATCGAGCACATCGACCACATCGTCGACATGCGCCGCTACCAGGTCATGATCGAGTCCAGCTTCCCCAGCGAGGCGGGCACGATGCTCAAGAACCTGGAGAAGAAGGGCAACCCCTGGGGCCTGGCCAAGAAGCAGCGCCTCGCCTGGACCAAGGAGGTCGACTTCGAGGTCCCGGTCGTCGGCAAGGACGTCGAGGACCTCACCGAGGTCGACTACCTGTACTGGGTCGGCTGCGCGGGCGCCCTGGAGGACCGCGCCAAGAAGACCACCAAGGCCTTCGCGGAGCTGCTGCACATCGCGGGCGTCAACTTCGCCATCATGGGCGGCGACGAGAAGTGCACTGGCGACTCGCCCCGCCGTCTGGGCAACGAGTTCCTCTTCCAGCAGCTGGGCGCCGAGAACGTCGCCACGCTGAACGCGGCCTTCGGCGAGGACGACGAGGACCCGGAGTCCAAGAAGCCGAAGTCCAAGAAGAAGATCGTCGCGACCTGCCCGCACTGCTTCAACACGATCGCGAACGAGTACCCGCAGCTGGGCGGCGAGTACGAGGTCATCCACCACACCCAGCTGCTGCAGCACCTCATCGACGAGGGCCGCCTGACCCCCGTCACCCCGGTCGAGGGTCTGATCACCTACCACGACCCGTGCTACCTGGGCCGCCACAACAAGGTCTATACGCCCCCGCGCGAGATCATCGCCAAGGTGCCGGGCCTGCGGAACGAGGAGATGCACCGCCACAAGGAGCGCGGCTTCTGCTGCGGCGCCGGCGGCGCGCGCATGTGGATGGAAGAGCGCATCGGCAAGCGCATCAACAACGAGCGCGTCGACGAGGCGCTGTCGTTGAATCCCGACATCGTCTCCACCGCCTGCCCGTTCTGCCTCGTCATGCTGACCGACTCGGTCAACGGCAAGAAGAACGATGGCAAGGTCAGCGAGAACGTCCAGGTCGTCGACGTGGCCCAGCTCCTGCTGGACTCGGTCAAGACCCCGGCGGACCCGGCCGGCGAGGCCGAGCCCGCGGACGAGCCGGAGCCCGAGCCGGTGAAGTAACCGCAGTACGTACTTGCTGTACGACCTGCTGTACGACCTTTGACGGCCGGTCCCGCATCGCGCGGGACCGGCCGTCGTCGTTCGCGCACCCGTGGCCGGATGTCCGGAACCAGATGAACATGCGGACCCATGACGTATGTCCGTGCGAACATGAGGCGCCGGATGCGGATGGGGCGCTGGGGGGCGAAGTGCGGTACCGGGGATCACGAGCGGCACGCGCGGCGGGGGCCGTTCTGTGCTGCGCACTGCTGGCGGCCGGCTGCGGCCTGCTCCCGGCGGGCGGCGGCGCCCGCCCCGCGGCCCACCACGCTGCTTCCGGCCCCCCGGTACGGCCCGTCCCGCACGGCAAGGGCAGCAAGAAGGCCGACGACTTCAACGGCGACGGCCACCCCGACCTCGTCCTCGACACGCTGCTCAACCCCGACGACAGCCACGACGACGACCCCGGGATCGGCATCGTCTACGGCTCGAACCACGGCCTCGACCCCGCCGTGCGCCGGCTCCTCACCCCGGCCCGGCACGCGGCGCCCACGGACGGCGTCGTACCGGCCGTTTTCGACGCCGAGGCCGCCTGCGACCTGGACGGCGACGGCTTCACCGACCTCGTCGTCAGCACCGATCCGCCGTACGACGGCCAGGGCCGCCCGCCCGTCCCCGTACAGCTCCTCTTCGGCTCCCCCGAAGGGCTCACCGCGCGCGCCGTGAAGCTGCGCATCCCAGACCGGGCCAGATTCGGCAACGAGTGGCCCGACCACCCGGTCTGCGGAGACTTCGACGGGGACGGCGCGCAGGACCTGGTGGTCACGGCGTCCGGGCCGCGGGCGAGCTTCCTGCGCGGGCCGTTCACGCGCGCGGGCGCGCCGAAGGGGGCCGGCGCGCCGCTGGACATCCCCGGCACGGCGCTCGCCGGGCTGCCCGCGCCCGTCGACGTGGACGGGGACGGCGCCGACGACCTGCTCGTACGGTCCGGCGCTCCGAACCGCCGCGCGCCGGGGCGACTCGCGCTGGGCGGCGCGCGGGGGCCGGACGCGGCGGGGGCCGCGCTGCCTGCCGGGTACGACGTGGCGTTCGGGCGGTTCGACGGCGGGGCGGCGATCGACGCGGTGGTCGCCGGGGGCGAGCGGCTCGCCGTCCGGTACGGCATCGGCACGGCGGCCCCGCAGAGCGCCACGGTCCGGGTGGCGGGCCGGTCGGTGACCGCCGGGGACGTGACCGGCGACGGCCGTACGGACCTGGTCGTGTCCGGCGGCGCGGGGCGCCCCGTACTCCTCCCGGGGTCGGCCGCCGGCCTGCGCGCGGACCGCGAACAGGCCGTACCGAAGGCACCCGGCATGCCCACCGCCGCACGCACGACGGTGCTCCGGCTGGCCGACTACGACGAGGACGGACGGGCCGACCTGACCCTCCTCACCCGCTCGGACAGCCGGGACGCGGTGACGGTGCACCGGGGAACGAGGTCCGGATTCGCGGCCGAGCCTGCGGTGTCATTCAGCACGGCGGCTTTTACGGAGTGAGCGCGGGCGGGGCCCGCTGACAGGGTGCCTCCGGCATGCAACCCTCCTGCCCCTTCGTGGGTCTTGTGATCGCCAACTGCCGCTGTACACCCGGTAAATGACCGGTGAACCACGGCGGACGGCACTCATCCGGACGGGATGCGCCCGCATCCCGCATGCAGCAGGAGAACAGCGTGCCCAAGCACCTTCGTACGGCCGTGGCCACCGCAGCGGCGGCGGCCCTGACCGGCGGTCTGCTCACCCTCTCCACCGGCCCCGCGACCGCCGCGGCCGGCGGCCTGCAGGGCGACTTCAACGGCGACGGCTACCGCGACCTCGCCGTCGCCGCACCCGCCGCGACCGTCGCCGGCCACAAGAACGCCGGCGCGGTCACCGTCCTGTACGGCTCGGCCGACGGTGTGTCCGCCGGCCTGCAAGCCACCTTCACCCAGAACACGGCGGGGGTACCGGGCTCGGCGGAGACCGACGACTGGTTCGGCCTGTCCTTCTCGGCGGGCGACTTCAACTCCGACGGTTACGCGGACCTCGCCGTCGGCGCCCCCTGCGAGGACGTCTCGGGCGACACCGACGGCGGCACCGTGCAGATCCTGTGGGGCTCGGCATCCGGCATCTCGCGTGCCGCCACGATCCCGGACCCGGCCCCGACGAAGCACGACTCCTTCGGTGCCGCGCTGGCCGCCGGCGACTTCGACGGGGACAAGAAGGAGGATCTGGCCGTGGGCACCACGGCGGCCACCCTCCGGATCCTCAAGGGCGGCTTCAGCTCGTCGGGCGTCCCGGCCGCCAAGTCGGCCGTCACCCTCCCGATCCTCGGCGGCTCCGATGCCGGGATCATCCGCCTCACCGCGGGCCGGGTCAACGGTGACGGCCGTACGGACCTGGTCGTCGACGGCTTCCAGGACATTCCGCAGGGCGAGAACTACTACAACGCCAACTACTTCCTGCCCGGCTCGGCCTCCGGCCCCACCACTTCCGGCATGCGCAAGCTGCCCGCCGGCGTGATCACCGCCATCGGTGACACGGACGGCGACGGCTACGGCGATCTGGTCACCGGTGTGCATTGGGACGACACCGTGCCCGGCAGCACAAAGGGCGGCAAGGTCAACGTCATCTACGGCTCGGCGAGCGGCCCCACCAGCCGGATGGACACCATCACGCAGGAGTCCGGTGCGGTGCCCGGCAGCTCCGAGCGCGGTGACGTTTTCGGGTACGGGGTCTCGCTCGGCGACATCGACGGCGACGGCAGGCAGGACCTGGCGATCGGCGCGGGCGGCGAGGACATCGACGGCGTCGCGGACACCGGCTCGGTCACCGTGTTCCGCGGCTCCGCCTCCGGCATCGACACCACACAGGGCGTCCAGTACTTCCACCAGGACACCCCGGGCGTTCCCGGTGCCTCCGAGACCAGCGATTTCTTCGGCGGTGAGGTCTTCCTCTCCGACCTCAACGGCGACAGCAGAGCCGATCTGACCGTCGGTGCAGGCTACGAGAACGACGGCAACGGCACGGTCGTCTCCCTGCCGTCCGACGGCACCCGCATCGGCACCGCGGGCGGCCGCTCGGTCTCCCCGGGCGCGGTCGGCGTGTCCACCACGGGCCGACCGCAGTTCGGCGCTTTCCTCACCGGCTGACCCCGAGTTCCTAGTCCCCCGCCGAGGGATCCCCTAGGGGATGTCACAGCTCGGCAGCAATGCCCGTCCTGTCCGCCCTCTCCCGCATGCGACCCGTCGGGACCAGGTACGTTCGAAGCGTGGCTGGATTCAGGATGGGTCGCGGACGGAACTCCCGCACCGCGCAGCAGGGGCAGCAGGGCCAGGCCCCGTACGGTCAGCAGGCTCCGCACGGTCAGCCTGGTCCGTACGGAGCACCGGCACCGTACGGTCAGCAGCAGGCGCCGTACGGCCGGCAGGCCCCGCCCCCCGCACAGGGACAGTGGCAGCAGGCTCCCCACGGCGGCGCTCAGGGCGCCGGCCGGCACGGTGAGCCCGAGTACTTCGGCGACCAGGGGCACGCACCGCGGCAGCCGCCCTACGGCGGCGGCAACGCCCGCGCGGACGCACCGGGCCACACCCAGCAGTTCAGCGTGGGCGAGGCGCCGGACGCGTACGGGGACGGCCAGTACGGCGGCCAGTACGACGACGGTCAGTACAGCGGCGGCAGCACGTACCACGCCGGTCAGTCGGCGGCTCCGCCCGCCGGCCCGCGCCTGCCGTGGAAGGAGCTGCTGACCGGCATCGTCCGGCAGCCCGACCAGACCTTCTGGCGGATGCGCGACTACGCCGTATGGGGCCCAGCCCTCGTCGTGACCTTCATCTACGGCCTGCTCGCGGTCTTCGGCTTCGACGCCGCCCGCGAGGACGTGCTCAACGCCACGCTCTCGCAGAGCATCCCGTGGGTGCTGATCACCGGCGTGATGTTCGTCATCGGCGGGCTGATCCTGGGCGCGGTGACCCACACCCTCGCCCGGCAGCTCGGCGGCGACGGCGGGTGGCAGCCGACCATCGGTCTGTCCATGCTGATCATGTCGATCACGGACGCGCCGCGGCTGCTCTTCGCGATGTTCCTGGGCGGCGACAGCACGCTCGTCCAGGTCCTCGGCTGGCTGACCTGGCTCGCCGCCGCCTACCTCTTCACCACGATGGTCCGCCGGTCGCACGACCTGCCCTGGCCCAAGGCGCTGGGCGCCTCCGCGATCCAACTGGTCGCCCTGCTCGCCCTGGTGAAGCTGGGCACGCTGTAGCGACGGCACGGCGTAGCGACGATCGCCGCCGCGTCGGCGACACATCCTGATGCAGTAGGGCCCCGTTCCGGACGGAACGGGGCCCTACTGCATATCAACTGCCTCTGCTCACACGCTGTTTCACGTGAAACGCTGCGTGGCCGACCCGTCACACTTCTGCAGTCGCACTCGATCCTTCGCCGAGGCCAGCGTCAGGCACAGCTCCCGGGCCGCCTCCGGCCGGATGCTCTGCGTCGCCGCGTCCTTCACGAACCGCTGGTTGGCCGCACCCGAGCAGTTCCACAGCACCACTCCGGCCCCGGCCTCGTACTTCGCCCCCGGCACGTCCAGGCACCGGTCCTGCGTCAGCTCCACATGCACCGACCGCCGACCGCTGTCGTACCACCAGCCCTGATTCCTCTGGTCCTTGCAGTCCCAGCCGCCGACGGCCGTGCCGTTGCGCGAACTGCCGCCGGCCGCGTCCACACAGCTCCCCGTGCCGGCGTTCTTCAGCGGCCGGTACGCATCGTCCCAGGCCCCCGCGTACAGCTCCGGCTTCCCCGTGCTCGCCGGGTCCGCACAGGACGCCTCGCGCAGGCCGGACGCATAGAGCTGGGTCAGGCAGGAGGCGAACGCGGCGTGACCGCGCGCGTTCGGGTGGAAGGACTGGCGTACGGAGTTGGCGTCCGGCGGGAAGGGGTGGGAGACATCGACGTACAGGCCGCGCGCCCAGGCGTCCTCCATGCACACCTCGTGCCCGTGGAAGAGCCGCGAGTTGTCCAGGTACACGGCGCCCGAGTCGCGGGCCGCCTTCCGCATGCCCTCCTGGAATGCCGGGACCGCGGCGTTGCGCCCCCACGCCGAGTCGGAGGTGTAGCCCGTACAGCCGCCCGGCAGCTTCCCCGGGAAATTGGGGTTGTCCTCGATGTCCGGCCCGATCGGGCTCGGGTACCCCATCACCACGAGCTTGTAGTCGCCGTCCGCGTATCCGGCGTCCCGCATCACCGTCCGCAGATCACCGACCGTCTGCTCGACCTTCGGCACCAGCCCGTCGACCCGCGCCTGCCACCCCGGCGCGTACTTCGGCTCGCAGGGCCCCTGCAGCAGCAGCCAGCGCGTGACGCAGTCCGTCATCACCGGCCCGAACTGCAGGTCGTCATTGGCCCCGGCCACCAGCACGATCATCTTCAGCCGGGTGTTCCTGGCCTTGATCGCCAGACTGTCGCTCTGCACCAGCTCATCGGCGTACTGCTTGCTGCCGCCGATCCTGATGTTCCCGGTGTACGCGCCCGAGCAGGACACGTTGTACGTCACATCCGCGGCGATGCCGGTCCGGTGGATGGCCGCGTCCGGCGACCGGTGGCACCAGTTGTCCGGCCCATCGGTCCCCGGCTCGTACGTCCCGACGCCCTCCCCCGAGATCTCGCTGTCCCCCAGCGAGATCAGCGAGGTCTTGCGCTGTTCCCTCGGGCGTTCGGCCGGGTCCCCGTACAGCTGGGTGGCCTCCTGGGCCCTGATCTTCTCCAGCTCGGGCGGCAGCGGCTTACTGTCCGCGGCGGTCGCCGCGGCCCCGGCCGACGGCCCCGCCGCCACGCTCGCCCCCGTACCGGCGGCGGTCACACCACCGGTCAGCACCATCACAGCGGCGGCTGCGGTCACCAGCCGCCGCCCTCGTCTCGCACGCACCATTGGGCCTCCCCTCCGGTCTGCTGTTACCGCCGGTTCTACTCGCAGGTAGACCCCGGCGGAACATCAGCCACAGAATTGGCCCGAATTCGCCCTGCGTACCAACTGGCCCGCAGGGAAGGGGATTTCAGGCGTCGAGAACCTGGCCCTCACGCCGCACGACCGGCGGCTCGACGCTCCACGGGAAGTTGATCCAGTCGTCCGTGCGCTGCCAGACGTACTCGCACTTCACCAGCGACTGCGACTTCTCGTATATGACCGCGCTGCGCACCTCGGCGACGGTGCCCTGGCAGAAGTCGTGCACCAGCTTCAGCGTCTTGCCGGTGTCCGCGACGTCGTCGGCGATGAGCACCTTCTTGTCGCTGAAGTCGATCACGTTCGGCACCGGCGCCAGCATGACCGGCATCTCCAGCGTCTCGCCGACCCCCGTGTAGAACTCCACATTCACCAGGTGGATGTTCTTGCAGTCCAGCGCGTACGCCAGGCCGCCGGCGACGAACACCCCGCCCCGCGCGATGCTCAGCACCACATCGGGCTCGTACCCGTCATCGGCGATCGTCTGCGCCAGCTCACGAATGGCGGTACCAAACCGCTCATACGTCAGATTTTCCCGCACGTCAGTCACGTATCTCTCTCAGCCCTCTAGCGATTCCCCATCGCATCCGCCGTACGGTCCTCAGACCTGCGTACGGTGGAAGTTCTTGTACGAACGCGAGGGCGTCGGCCCACGCTGGCCCTGGTAGCGGGAGCCGTACCGCTCCGACCCGTACGGAAACTCGGCCGGCGAGGTCAGCCGGAACATGCACAGCTGCCCGATCTTCATGCCCGGCCACAGCTTTATCGGCAGCGTCGCGACATTGCTCAGCTCCAGCGTGACGTGCCCGCTGAACCCGGGGTCGATGAACCCGGCCGTCGAGTGCGTCAGCAGCCCCAGACGCCCCAGCGAGCTCTTGCCCTCCAGCCGTGAGGCGAGGTCGTCCGGCAGCGTGATGACCTCGTAGGTCGACGCCAGCACGAATTCGCCCGGGTGCAGGATGAACGCCTCGTCCCCCTCGGGCACGACCTCCCGCGTCAGGTCGAGCTGCTCGACGGCGGGGTCAATGTGCGGATACCGGTGGTTCTCGAACACTCGGAAGTACCGATCGAGGCGCACATCAATACTCGACGGCTGAACCATCGACTCGTCGTAGGGATCGATACGCACCCGGCCCGCGTCGATCTCGGCCCGGATGTCCTTGTCTGAGAGAAGCACGCCACGAGGATACGCGCCCGGTACCCGGGGCTCCGCATCGCGCATCCGCCCCGCCTACCCGCCCCGCCCCCGCACCCCGCCCGGACAGCCGCGAGGGCCCGGCCCCCTTCCGGGAACCGGGCCCTCGCCACCCTCGTTAGCGCTTCTCCATCTGTACAGGGACCGCGTGGCGCAGCCGCGCACAGCGCGGGCACCGCAGCAGCCGACCGGGGCCGAGCCGGTCGGTGGTCTGCATCGGGAACGAAGCGGTGCTGAACACGTGCCCTTCGGCACAACGGACGACGGTGCGCTCCATCAAGTCCCTCTCCCAAACGCATGGACAACAAAAGCCACATTAGGGGATGAACTGGGCGCACTCCCAAGCGGCACTCCGAACCGGGGAAGAGTCCCCACCGTACGCCTCAACTCCCGCACCCCGCACCCGCTTACCGCCCCGCGTCGCCCCCGGACATGACAAAAGCCTCACGGCCGAATACACCGGAGGCTGGGGATGAGGTACAGTGTGCGACGATGCACCGCCCTGCAAGATCAGGCGGTCACGCGGGTGTAGTTTAATGGTAGAACATGAGCTTCCCAAGCTCAGAGCGCGGGTTCGATTCCCGTCACCCGCTCCAGAGTTGAGGCCCAGGTCGGAGACCTGGGCCTTGTTTGTTGTGCGGGCCGGTCCCCCTTGGCCTCCCTTGTCGGCGTCGCTGCGGGAGTGCGGTCAGTCGACCGGGAAGGTTCGGATGGCGGCGATGTCGAACTGGAGGCGGACCTTTTCGCTCACCATGGCGCCGCCCTGGGCGAGTTTGGCGCTGTAGGTCAGGCCCCAGTCGGTGCGGTTGATGGTGGTCGTGCCGTCGAAGCCGACCCGCTCGTATCCGAATGGGTCGGTGACGTGGCCGATGTAGGTGAGTTCCAGCACGACGGGCCGGGTGATGTCCCTGATGGTGAGGTCGCCGGTCATGCGGTAGACGTCGTCGTCCGCGAGTTCCACGGCGGTGCTGGTGAAGGTCATCCGGGGGTAGCTCGCGGCGTCCAGGAAGTCGCGGCCGATGACGTGTGCGTCGCGCTGTTCCACGCCGGTGTCGATGCTCGCGGTGGACAGCGTTATCTGCGCCTCGGAGCGGGCCGGGTCGCGGCCGTCGAAGTAGAGGCGGCTCTCGTACGCCGTGAAGGCGCCGCGCACCGTGGTCACCATGGCGTGCCGGACGGAGAAGCCGATCCTGCTGTGCGCGGGGTCGATCATCCACTCACCGGTGAGCGCGGCGAAGTCGGGGTCGGGCAGAACGGCGAGGTCGGAGGGGGCCGGAGCGGCGGGGGCTGCCGCGCGGCGGGAGGAGGAGCTGCGGCCGAACAAGTTCATGGGGGATGTTGTTACTTCAAAGTAAGAATGGGCGCAACCCCTGTTCAGAGGCGCGGAATTAGATAGTCCGGTGATCGGTGGCGCGCGCGTGCTGCCGAGCGCGCAAGACGTTAGCGCGGTGTTAGTGGATCAACAACGGGGGCGCCGAGTGTAGGTGGCGCGGAACGGAAGGACCGGCCGCACCGACGCCACCACCAGGGGGACACCATGTCGCACCGCACCCGTCGCCACGGCCGCAAGGCCGCCGCAGCCGCCCTGCTCGCCGCCACCGCGCTCGCCCTCACTGCCTGCCAAGGCGGCGAGTCCGGCGCCGCGGGGTCGGACTCGTCGGCGTCCGCGTCGGCCGGCGGCTCCGCCGGGTCCGCCGACGGCTCGGCCAAGGGCTCCTCGGACTCCGCGTCGCAGACGGGTACGGGCTCCGCCGAGGGCTCCGGTACGGACGCCTCGTCCGGCGGGCAGCAGGCCACCGGGAGCGGCGGCGCGGCCGGTACGGACAACGCGGCCGCCCGCTGCACCACGGCGAACATGACGGCCGGCTGGGGCTCCGCGGGCGGCGGCCGCCCCGATATGAACAGCGATGGCCAGCAGACCGCCACCGTGTGGTTCAAGAACAAAGGCGACAGCGGTTGCACGGTCAGCGGCTTTCCGGGGGTGCAGATCAAGGGCACGGACGGCACGACCTGGGACCTGCGACGTTCCGGGAAGAAGCCCGTACCGGTGACGCTGAAGCCGGGTGAGAACACCCACTTCACGTTCCAGCTGCTGCCGTCGACCCGCGACGACGACCGCAAGGTCGAGCCGGCCACGGTCGTGGTCACCCCGCCGAACGAGAAGCAGCACTTCGAGCTGAAGTGGCCCTACGGCGGCGCGATCCTGGACCAGTCGGGCGCCACCCGCCCGGGGACGTTCGTCAACCCGGTCGACGTGGGCTGAGAACCGGAGAGCCGAACGCGTCAGCGCCCCGCCTCACCGCTCGTGAATGTGCTGATCCCGCCCCGCCTGATAGACGCGGGCCGACCCGGAAGCCGTGGCGTGCTGGGTGATCACCGGGGCCGCCGGGGTCTCCTCGGGGGTGACCTCGGCGAGCAGGGCGCGGAGGTCGTCGGCGACGTCCGGGCGGGTGGCGAGGAGCCGGCGGATGCGGCCCTGCCAGTCGCGGCGCAGCTCGTCCTCGGTCTCTTCGTCGGCGGCGTCGCGGGCCGCGAGCAGATCCTCGCGGGCGGCCTCCAGCTCGGCCGAGACGGTGTCGGCGCGCTCGGGACGGGCCCGTCGCCACAGCCCGACGACGCCCTCCCGTACGCCCTGCCACGCCTCCGTGGCCATCAGCGTGACGAGCGTCGTACCGGCGGTGCCCGCCAGTGCCGCGATCTCCGGATCCATCGGCCGTCCCCCATCTGCGTGCAGCGGCTGCGCGCGGATCTTCGCGCGCCCTTCTCTGTCTGCACGGTACGGGAGCAGGTCCGCGTCCGTACGCATTCCTCTCCAGGTCACGGGTACCGCGTACCCGGCCCGATCCTGCGTTGCCGGGTGACGCCCCGGATCCCAGCATGGGAAGGGTCGGTTCGACGGGAAAGCCGGAGAAGGGTTGATTCATGCGGGATGCACCGGGGACCGGGACGGCGACGGAGAGCGGCGAGCGGACGCGCACGGCGCCTTCCAGCTCGAACGCACAATCCGCTACCGCCCTGTCCGACGACGACGTACGGACGCTCGACGCCCACTGGCGGGCCGCGAACTACCTCGCCGCGGGCCAGATCTACCTGCTGAGCAACCCGCTGCTGAGCGAGCCGCTGGTACCGGAGCACATCAAGCCGCGGCTGCTCGGCCACTGGGGCACCTCGCCCGGCCTGAATCTCGTCTACACGCACCTCAACCGGGTGATCGTCGAGCGGGACCTGGACGCGATGTGCATCTGGGGACCCGGGCACGGCGGGCCCGCGGTGGTCGCCGGGTCCTGGCTGGAGGGCAGCTACTCGGAGATCTACCCGGATGTCGGGCAGGACGAGGCCGGGATGGCCCGGCTGTTCAAGCAGTTCTCGTTCCCCGGCGGGGTGCCGAGCCATGTCGCGCCGGAGACGCCCGGGTCGATCCACGAGGGCGGCGAACTGGGGTACTCGCTCTCGCACGCGTACGGGGCCGCCTTCGACAACCCGGACCTCCTGGTGGCGTGCGTCGTCGGCGACGGCGAAGCGGAGACCGGGCCGCTGGCCACCTCCTGGCACTCGAACAAGTTCCTGGACCCGGTGCACGACGGCGCCGTACTGCCGATCCTGCACCTGAACGGGTACAAGATCGCGAACCCGACGGTGCTCGCCCGGCTGCCGGAAGAGGAGCTGGACGACCTGCTGCGCGGCTACGGGCACGACCCGCTGTACGTCACGGGCGACGACCCGGACACCGTGCACCGCGAGCTGGCCGCCGCCATGGACCGGGCGCTGGACCGTATCGGCGCCCTCCAGCGCGCCGCCCGGGACGGCTCGGCCACCGCCCCACCCGCGCGGCAGCCCTGGCCCATGATCGTGCTCCGTACGCCCAAGGGCTGGACCGGCCCGCGCAAGGTCGACGGCAAGCCCGTCGAGGGCACCTGGCGCGCCCATCAGGTCCCGCTCGCCGCCACCCGCGAGAACCCCGATCACCTGCGGGAACTGGAGCGCTGGCTGCGTTCCTACCGCCCGGAGGAGCTGTTCGACGAGCGGGGCGCGCCGCGCCCGGACGTACTGCGCTGGGTACCTGAGGGAGCGCGCCGGCTCGGCGCCAACCCGCACGCCAACGGCGGCCGGCTGACCCGCTCGCTCCCGATGCCGCCGCTGAGCGAGTACGCCGTACCGGTGAAGCACCCCGGTACCGAGCTCCGCGAGCCGACCAAGGTGCTCGGGCAGCTGCTGGAACGGGTCATGGCCGACACCGCCGAGAGCCGCAACTTCCGCCTGGTGGGCCCGGACGAGACCGCGTCGAACCGGCTGCAGGCGGTGTACGAGGCGTCCGGCAAGACCTGGCAGGACAAGCTCCTGGACACCGACGAGGATCTGGACCGGCACGGCCGCGTCCTGGAGATCCTCTCCGAACACACCTGCCAGGGCTGGCTGGAGGGCTACCTCCTCACCGGCCGGCACGGCCTCTTCTCCTGCTACGAAGCCTTCGTGCACATCGTCGACTCGATGGTCAACCAGCACATCAAGTGGCTGAAGGTCACCGGCGACCTGACCTGGCGCCACCCGATCCCCTCGCTCAACTACCTGCTGAGCTCGCACGTCTGGCGCCAGGACCACAACGGCTTCTCGCACCAGGACCCGGGATTCGTGGATCACGTACTCAACAAGTACCCGCCGGCCGTACGGGTTTACCTCCCGCCGGACACCAACACCCTGCTCTCCGTCGCCGATCACGCCCTGCGCAGCCGGGACTACGTCAACGTCATCGTGGCGGGCAAGCAGCCCACCTTCGACTGGCTGGACATGGACCAGGCGATCGCGCACTGCGCGCGGGGCGCGGGCGTATGGGACTGGGCGGGCACCGAGCGCGGCGGCGCGGCACCGGACGTGGTGCTGGCGTGCGCGGGCGACGTACCGACCCAGGAGGTACTGGCCGCTGCCGCGCTGCTCCGCGAGCACCTCCCCGACCTCGCCGTACGGGTGGTCAACGTCGTGGACATCGCCCGCCTGTTGCCCAGCGAGGACCATCCGCACGGCATGAAGGACGCCGAGTACGACGCGCTGTTCACCACCGACCGCCCGGTGATCTTCGCCTACCACGGCTACCCCTGGCTGATCCACCGCCTCGCCTACCGCCGCACCGGCCACGCCAACCTGCACGTACGCGGCTACAAGGAACACGGCACCACGACCACCCCCTTCGACATGGTGGTCATGAACGACCTGGACCGCTACCGCCTGGTCATGGACGTCATCGACCGAGTACCGGGCCTCGCCGTGAAGGCCACGGCGCTACGCCAGCAGATGCAGGACGCCCGCACCAGGCATCACGCGTACATCCGCGAGCGGGGCACGGACATGCCGGAGGTGGCGGACTGGCGGTGGCCGTACTAGGTCGCGTCTTCGCCGGTACGCGCCAACAGCCCGCAGCCGTGGGGGTACGCGCCAACACCGGCAGCTTCGTGGAGAAGGTGCCGGTGTCGGACGCGTGACCGGCTGGCGGGTGCCGGACGCGTGGCCGGCGGGACAGGCGCCGGCCGGGGACGGACGGGGCGGGCGCCGGACCGCAGTCCTCCGGCGCCCGCCGCCGTCCGGTTTACGGAGATGCCCGACGAGGGCTGCCAGGCCCGCCGGACATCCCCGGGTTCAGGGGGCCGGTACCAGGTCCCAGGCCGGGAACGGGTCGTCGTACGCCGCCCAGGCCGTGGGTCCGTCGGCCAGTTCGCCGGCCGTGAGCAGGGCGTCGGCGAGCGCCTCGCGCAGCGCGTCGGCCCGTAGGCCGGTGCCGATGAAGACCAGCTCCTGGCCCTGGACGGCGGGCCGGTCCTCGGGGTGCTCTGCCACGGAGTGGTCGTGGTCGTGGTCGTGTTCGTGGTCGTGTACGCCCGAGGGCTCGAAGCGGGCCACCGCGCCTGCCTGGGACCAGAGCCCGGTGACGTCGGGACGGGTCGCCAGTGTGAAGAAGCCCTTGGAGCGCAGGACCGTGCCGTACGTACCGGCGTCCAGCGGCCCGGTGATCAGGTCCCAGAGGCGACCGGGGTGGAAGGGGCGCGGGTCACGCAGGACCACGGAGGAGATGCCGTACTCCTCGGTCTCCGGGACATGATCGCCGTTCAGCTCGGCCACCCAGCCCGGCGCCTGCTCGGCCTTGGCCAGGTCGAACAGGCCGGTGCCGAGGATCTCGGCGGTCGGGATCACACCGCGTACGGTCCGCAGCACGCGCGCTGCCGGGTTGAGCCGGCGCAGCGCGGCCGTCAGCCGCTCCGCCTCCTTCTCCGAGACCAGGTCGGTCTTGTTCAGCAGGATCACATCCGCGAACTCGACCTGGTCGACGAGGAGATCGCTGACGGTCCGCTCGTCGTCCTCCACCGGTGCCAGACCGCGCTCCACGAGGTCGTCGCCGCGGCCCAGTTCGTCGTCGAAGTTCACCGCGTCCACGACAGTGACCATGGTGTCCAGGCGGGCGATGTCCGTGAGCGAGGCGCCGTCGTCCCGGGCGAAGGCGAAGGTCGCGGCGACCGGCATCGGCTCGGAGATGCCGCTGGACTCGATGAGCAGGTAGTCGAAGCGGCCGGCCCGGGCGAGCCGTTCGACCTCTTCGAGCAGGTCGTCGCGGAGCGTGCAGCAGATGCACCCGTTGGTCATCTCGACCAGGCGCTCCTCGGTACGGGAGAGCGCGGCGCCGTCCCGTACCAGGGAGGCGTCGATGTTGATCTCGCTCATGTCGTTGACGATGACCGCGACGCGCAGGCCCTCGCGGTTGCCGAGCACGTGGTTGAGGAGCGTGGTCTTGCCGGCGCCGAGGAAACCGGAGAGCACGGTGACCGGCAGCCGGCCGTCGGGCGGCGTGTGGTTCATGCCGGAGACAGTAGCAGATGATAATCATGTTCAACAAGGGTCCAGAGCGCCACGCACGCCGACGGGGCGCGGCACACCTGGTGACGCATCGGGAATTCCGGTACGGACGGGACGTCAAAAGATTGATATGACGCGGAAGTTGCTTGCCGGTAGTAAGCGGATAGGGTTCTTCCGATCTTCGCTTATCCTGCGCCCGCAGGGCCCGTTTGCGATGCCGCGACCGCCCGAGGACCCGTTTGATGACAGCTCAGACACCCGCCCGTCCGCCCCTTGTGGCGGCGCTGTACGCGTTGCTCGCCGCCCTCGTCGTGACCGGCGGCGCCGTCCTGTGGGCGGTACTCGCGGGCCCGGACACGCTGCGCACCGAGCTGGCGTGGGGCTGCGGCACGGTGGCGGTGGTACTGAGCGTCCTGCTGGCGGTCACGGTGTACGCGGTGCGCACCAGCGCCCGGCACCGCGCCCGGATCGCGGAGCTGACGGCCGCCGCCGACCGGCTCGCGGACGAGACGCTGCCCGCGGTCGTGGCCCGGCTGCGCGACGGCGCCTCCGTGGACACCGCGCTCGGCCACACCCTGATGCCCGCCGACGAGGCGCACCGCCGGATCGTGGAGACGCTGGCCACCGAGGTCGGCCGCGGCGAGCGGATGCGTGCCGCGGCGATGTCCGCCTGCGCCAGCGCGGCGGGCCGCGTCCAGGCGCTGGCCACCAGCATGCTCGCCGACCTGCGCGACATGGAGCACCGGCACGGCGAGGAAGTCCTCGGCGACCTGCTGAAGCTGGACCACACCACCGCGCAGGCGGGCCGGCTGGCGGACAGCATCGCCGTACTGACCGGCGCCCGCTCCGGCCGCCGCTGGAACAAGCCGATCGCCATGGAGAGCATCCTGCGCGGCGCGATGGGCCGGATCAGCGCTTACCGCCGGGTGCGGCTGCACAGCAGCAGTACCTCTGCGGTGGCCGGGCACGCGGCCGAGGGTGTCATGCACGCGCTCGCCGAGATCATGGACAACGCCACCTCCTTCTCGCCACCCACCTCGCCGGTGCACGTGTACGTCGAGGAGGCCCAGGCCGGCATCGTGGTCAGCGTCGAGGACAGCGGCCTGGTCATGACCGAAACGGCGCTGCGCAGCGCCGAGGCGGCGGTGTCCGCCAAGACGCTGGACCTCATGTCGCTGTCCGGCACCCGCCTCGGCCTCGCCGTCGTCGGCTGCCTGGCCGGCAAGCACGGCCTGACCGTCTCGTTCCGGCCGTCGGCCCGCGGCGGTACGAGCGTGGTCGTGCTGATCCCGCAGCAGCTGGTCACCCAGGCGCCGCCCAAGTCGGCCGGCCGTCCGGCCGAGCCCGAGATGCCCGTGGCGGGGCTGCGCGCCGCGCATGACGCGCAGGCGCGCGAGGTACACGAACGGGACGTACGCGACCGTGGCACGCGGGAAGCCGGCGTACGGGAACTCGGCGGACGCGAAGCCGGAGTGCGCGAACGCGGCGGACGCGAAGCCGACGTGCGGCCCGCTCGGGAGACCGACGTGCGGCCCGCGCGGGAGACCACCGCGGACGTGCGCGAGACCACCGACCATCACCCCACCGTCCCCGACCGGGACACGGGTGCCGCGCGCGACGGGGGCGCGTCGCGGGGCCCGGACGACCCGCACGGCCGGAGCGTGCCCCAGGACCGGGGCGCGGCCGGCGTGCCCGCACCGCGCGACGCCGGTCCGGCGCCCGCGACGGAGTACGGACCGAGCGGACTGCCCAAGCGGCGCCGCGGCCAGACCCTGGCCGGCGCGCCCATCCCGCAGGCCCCGCAGGCCACCGGACGCAGCCGCGGCCGCTCCCACGAGGAGTCCGCCGCGCGGCTGCGTTCCTTCCGCCGGGCCGTGCGGGGCGAGGCCCCGCCCGCCCGGCCCACCGCCCCCGAAAATGCCCCGAAGGACGATCCCCGATGAACACCACCGACAACCGCCTGGACTGGCTGCTGGAGAACCTCCTGCAGAAGACGCCGGGCGCCCGGCACGCGCTGGTGCTGTCCCGCGACGGCCTCAAGCTCTGCCACTCCCGGGACCTGAGCGTCGACCAGGCCGACCAGCTGGCCGCGATCGCCTCCGGCATCCAGTCGCTGTCGCACGGCGCTTCCGTGGAGTTCGGTGACGGCAGCGGCGGAGTGCGGCAGGCGATGACCGAGTTCCACGGCGGCATCCTCTTCATCGTCGAGGCCGGGCACGGCGCCCATCTGGCCGTGGTCGCCGTCGAGGACGCCGACGTCGGCCTGATCGGCTTCAACATGAACGAACTGGTCGAGCAGATCGGCGAGTACCTCAGTGCCGCGCCCCGCGAGGACGGCGGCGCCGGCCTGCCGGGCCGGCCGGCGTGAGCCCGCTCGGCCCGGACGACGATCCGGACCGCCTCTACACCGTCACCGGCGGCCGCAGCCGGGCCGCCGGAAGCCGCTTCGACCTGGTCACGCTGATCGTGGCCGAGTGCGAGCCGGCGCCCGGGATGCAGTCCGAGCACGTCCGCATCCTGGAGCTGGCCCGGCGCCCGACGGCGGTCGTGGAGCTGTCGGCGGAGCTGCGGCTGCCGGTCAGCGTCGTACGGATCCTGCTGACCGACCTGCTCGACACGGGCCGGATCACCGCCCGCCACCCGCGCACGGCCGCCCGGGCCGAGCTGCCCGAACCCGACCTGCTGAAGGAGGTGCTCGATGCACTCCAACGTCTCTGACGGCGCGGCCGGCGCCGCCTTGGAGGAGGACGTACGGGCTCCGCTGCACCAGTCCGCCGACAACGGCCTGAAGATCGTGATCGTCGGCGGCTTCGGCGTCGGCAAGACCACCATGGTCCGCTCGGTCAGCGAGATCCGCCCCCTCAACACCGAGGAGACGATGACGCAGGCGGGCGTCGGCGTGGACGACCCGGCCGGCGTCGAGGCCAAGTCGACGACCACCGTCGCCTTCGACTTCGGCCGCATCACCATCAACGACCGCAACGTCCTGTACCTCTTCGGCGCCCCCGGCCAGGAGCGCTTCTGGTTCCTGTGGGACCGGCTCTTCGCGGGCACGCTGGGCGCCGTGGTGCTGGTGGACACCCGTCGGCTGGACGACTCCTGGTACGCGATCGACCGTCTCGAAGCCCATGGGATGCCGTTCATCGTCGCCCACAACGACTTCGGCGGCGAGCCGCACACCCTGGAGCAGATCCGGGACGCGCTGGACCTCTCCCCCCACGTGCCGCTGGTCTCCTGCGATGCGCGCGAGCGTGACTCCAGCAAGCAGGTGCTGATGACTCTCGTACGCCATCTGTACGCACTCGCCGCGGAGGAGGCCACGCAGTGACCGACAACAGGCAGAGCTCGGGCTGCCCGATGGCCGCCGGGGGCGCCGTACCGCTGTACGGCGAGGGGCTGAGCGGCGATCCGGCCCGGCTGTACCGGGAGATGCGCAGCCGGCACGGCGCGGTCGTACCGATCCTGCTGGACGGCGGCTTCCCGGCCTGGTTCGTGATCGGCTACCGGGAGCTGCACCAGGTCACCTCCGACCCCGAGCTGTTCGCCCGCGACTCGCGCCGCTGGCACGCCTGGGACCAGGTGCCGGACGACTGGCCGCTGCTGCCGTTCGTCGGGTACCAGCCTTCGGTGATGTTCGCCGAGGGGCCCGAGCACCAGCGACGGGCCGGGGCGATCAGCGACGCGCTGCTGGCCATCGACCAGTTCGAGCTGCGGCAGATCTGCGAGCGGATCGCGGACGGGCTGGTCGACGCCTTCGCCGGACGCGGCGATGCGGACCTGATGGCCGAGTACGCGCTGCGGCTGCCGCTGCTGGTCGTCGCCGAGCTGTACGGCGCGCCGACGAGCGAAGTGCCGGACCTGGTACGGGACATCGCCGAGTCGCTGGACGTGGGCGACGGCGCGATCGACGCGCACCAGCGGGTCGCGGCCAGGATGGCGCGGCTGGCCCGCGTGAAGCGCGGGCGCCCGGGCCCCGACGTCCCCTCACGGCTGCTGGCCCACCCGGCGGGGCTGACCGACGAGGAGGTGGTCATCGACCTGCTGGTGGTGATGGCCGCGGCACAGCAGCCGACCGCCAACTGGATCGGCAACACGCTGCGGCTGATGCTGACCGACGACCGGTTCGCGGTCAGCCTGACCGGCGGGCGGCGCAGCGTGGGCCAGGCGCTGAACGAGGTGCTGTGGGAGGACACCCCCACGCAGAACTTCATCGGGCGCTGGGCGGCCCGCGACACCCAGCTCGGCGGCCACCGCATCAAGGCCGGTGACCTGCTCGTACTGGGGCTCGCCGCGGCCAACAACGACCCGCTGGTGCGGCCGGACTTCACCGCGTCGCACGCCGACGGCAACCAGGCGCACATGGCGTTCAGCCACGGCGAGCACTCCTGCCCGTACCCGGCGCCGCAGCTGGCGGAGGTGATCGCGCGAGCTGCGGTGGAGGTCCTGCTGGACCGGCTGCCCGACGTGGTGCTCGCGGTGCCCGACAAGGAGCTGGTCTGGCATCCGTCGCTGTGGATGCGGGGGCTGACGGGGCTGCCGGTGACGTTCACACCGACGTACACGCCGGGGCCTGCCTGAGGGGCGTTCCCGGCGGGGGTTTCACGTGAAACCCCCGCCGAGCTACGAAGGGCGGTACGGCCCCTCGTACTTCCGGTTCAGCCCACCGGTGTGAACGTCACCGGCAGCGCGTCCAGGCCGCGGGTGAAGACGCCCTGCTCGCGCGGGGTGAAGCCGTCCTCGAGCGCCATGTCCGGCAGGGCGTCCAGCAGCTGCCCGACGCCGGCCTCCACCTCGGCCTTCGCCAGCAGCGCGCCGACGCAGAAGTGCCGGCCGAGCGCGAAGGCCAGGTGGTCGGCGGCGGCGGAGAAGGCCGTCGTCGCCTTGAGGTCGTCGCGGAAGATGTTGAAGGTGTCCGGGTCCGCGTACCGCCGCTCGTCCCGGCCCGCCGCGCCGATCAGGCAGGTCACGGTGGCCCCTGCGGGCACCTTGCCGCCGCCGATCACGACGTCCTCCGCGGGCTGCCGCATGATCATGTGCACCGGGGGAGTGAACCGCAGCGTCTCCGCGAAGGCCCGCTCGATCAGGGAGCGGTCCTCCCGCACGGCGGCCAGCTGCTCGGGGTGGCGCAGCAGGTTGTGGACGATGCTGGAGATCGCCTTGTCGGTGGTCTCGCCGCCCGCGGTCAGCAGCAGGCTGCAGAACGCCTTGATGTCCTCGTCACTCATCCGCGTGCCGTCGATCTCGGCGGCGCAGAGGGTGGAGAGCAGGTCGTCGCCGAGGTTCTCGCGGCGCTCCCGGATGATCGGGAGCAGATACGCGGCGAACTCCTCCTGAGTGCGCAGCCCCGCCGCCGCGACCTCCGGGTCCTGGCTCAGATTGCCGAGGAAGCCGATGATCGCGGTGTACCAGCGGTGGAAGCGGTCGTGGTCGGCGCGGTCCAGGCCGAGCATGTCGACGATGACATTGACCGGGAAGCGGGTCGCGAACTGTGCGACGAGGTCGGCCCGGCCCGCGTCGCGGAAGCCGTCGATCAGCTCGCGCGCGTTGCGCTCGATGACCGGCTGGAAGGTCTCCTGGAGAGGGGCGCCGCGGAAGGCGGGCGCGACCAGCGCCCGGCGAACGGAGTGCTCGCGGCCGCTCATCTGCAGGATGGTCCGGCCGTGCACCGGCTCCAGCTGCCAGTCGTAGTTCTCGGTGGTGAACGCCGGGTCCTTGAAGGCCCGTTCGACGTCCTCGTAGCGGGAGACGATGTAGCTCTGGGTGGGCTCGTGGTGGAGCAGCGGGAAGTCGTCGCGCATGACGCGGTACGCGGCGTACGGATCCGCCGCGAACTCCGGCGACAGTATGTCCGGCGCTGCTCGGTTCGCTGCTCGGTTCGGCGCTTCTCGGTTCGCGGCCAAGAACGCTCCCTGGGAGTGTGTGGGTGGGGTCCTGCGGTCCCCACCAAGATCGTTCCTGCCCGGCGCCCTTTCAAGACCGCCTCCGGACTCCGTTCGAACACACCGCTCTGACCTGCGGCGATGCCCGGCGCCTCGGGGAATGACAACGGGTACCGATGCAGCCTTTGGATCTTTTGCCGAAGTGCGGTTTCCTTCGTTCGAGCGCATTTGCGGCAGGCATTGCCGCCCGACCCAGGAGGGAGTGGGCCATGACGGGGCACGCCCACACGCACGGCGATCATTCGGGCCATTCGCACGCCGTGTCGGCGGACGCGGACCGCCGCTGGCTGCGGGCAGCGCTGATCCTGATCACCGCGTTCATGGCCATCGAGGTCGTGATCGGCTTCATCGCCCGGTCCCTGGCACTGATCTCCGACGCCGCGCACATGCTCACCGACGCCGCCTCGATCGTGCTCGCGCTGATCGCCATGCGGCTGGCGGCCCGCCCGGCGCGCGGCGGCTACACGTACGGCCTCAAGCGCGCCGAGATCCTCTCCGCGCAGGCCAACGGCGTCACGCTGCTGGTGCTGTCGGTCTGGCTGGCGTACGAGGCGATCCACCGGCTCGTCGAACCGCCCGAGGTCACCGGCGGCCTGGTCCTCGTCACCGCGCTCGCCGGCGTCGCGGTCAACCTCGTCGCGACCTGGTTCATCTCCAAGGCCAACCGCTCCAGCCTGAATGTCGAGGGCGCCTACCAGCACCTGCTCACCGACCTCTTCGGCTTCATCGCCACCGCGGTGGCCGGTGCGGTCGTACTGACCACCGGCTTCGCCCGGGCGGACGCCATCGCGTCGCTGCTCGTGGTCGCGCTGATGCTCAAGGCCGGTATCGGCCTGGTCCGCGACTCGGGCCGGATCTTCATGGAGGCCGCACCCGCCGGGGTCGACCCGGACGCGCTGGGCGACCGGCTGGTCGCCGCCGACCAGGTGGTGGAGGTGCACGACCTGCACGTCTGGGAGATCACCTCCGGCGACCCCGCGCTCTCCGCACACGTCCTGGTGGCGCCGGGCGGCGACTGCCACAAGGTCCGCCGGACGCTGCAGGAGCTGCTCGCCGCGGAGTACGGCATCACGCACGCCACACTCCAGGTCGACCACCTGGGCGAACAGGACGGCGGCGGGGAGCTGCTGCGCATCGGGGATCGCGAGGATCCCAATGCCGCGGACCAGTTCTCCGGCGCCCACTGCGCGGACACGCATGGGCCGGTGCACCGGCAGGGGCCGCACGACCACTGAACGGCCGTCCTGAGCTGCCGTCCGAAACGGCGCGTCTGAACGGCGTCCGAAACGGCGCGTCGGCGGGTGGCGCGGCGGCGGACTTTTCCGTGCTTGTGATGAGGTGACTGTGTCGGGTTACCCGGGACGTCCGGTTTCACGTGAAACGGAGGAGACATGGCAGCGAGCGCACCGGCCCGCACCGGCGCTCCGCCCGCACGCACGACGCCGACCCGTCACCGGCCGCGTGCCGCCCTGGCCACCGTGCTGCTGGTCCTCGGCTGTCTCCTGGCCCCGCCGGGCATCGCCACAGGCTGGGCGCGCGCCGAACTGACCGACACCGCCCGCTGGACTGCCACCACCGCGCCGCTCTCCCGCGACCCGGCCGTTCAGCGGAACATGGTCACCGCGATCACCGACGGCGTGATGCGCCGGGTGGACCTGTCGACGCTGGTGGACGCCGTGCCGCCGGCCGAACGGCCCGCGGTGCGCGAGCGATTCACCCGCGGCATAAGGGAGTTCGTGGCCACCCAGATCCGCGGTGTGGTCACCTCGCGTTCCTTCCCCGCCCTATGGAGCCGCGTCAACGGCACCACCCATGCCTCCCTCGTCGCCGCGCTCTCCGCACCCGGCGGCCGGTCCGTGGTGCTCGACCTGCAACCCGTCGTCGACCGGGCCCGGGCCCGCCTCGTCCACACCGTGCCGGCCGGTGCCCGCCTGATCCAGCGGGTCCATGTCTCCGGCACCACGCTCGTACTGCTGCGGTCCGACGAGGTCGCCGAGGCCCGCGGCACGTACGAGGCGGTGCGGACGCTCGGGCGGGTGCTGCCCGTCGCGGCGGTGCTGAGCCTGGTGGCCGGACTCCTGCTGGCACCGCGTCGCCGCCGGGCACTGATCGGTACCGGCCTGGGTTGTGCGGCGGGCGGCGCGCTCCTGCTCGCCGCGTTCGCCGCCGCCCGCGGGTACGCCCTGGACGCGCTGCCACCGGCGGTGTCCGATGCGGCGGGCTCGGCGGTGTACGACACGCTCACCGCGAGCGCCCGGTTCGGCGGCGGTGCGCTGCTCGCCACGGGGCTCATCGCAGGGTGCGCCACCGTCCTGTCGGGAGTACTGGCGAGGCGCGTGCGGGCCCGCCGAGCCGTCAGAGGCCGATGACGGTCTTGCCCTGTGCCCGGCCCGTGCGGCTGCGGGCGAGGGCCGCCGGGGCGTCCTCCAGCTGCACCTCGCTGGTGATCAGGACGGTGAGCCGGCCCGCGTCGAGCTGGTCGGCGAGGATGGACAGCAGCTGCGGCGAGGGGCGGTTGACGAAGTTGAAGCCGCGCAGGTTGTGCTCGATGAGCATGTCCGTGTCGGCCGCGCCGACGGTGGACACGACCGTGCCCCCGTCCCGTACGACCTGCGTCATGTCCGCGAACGCCGCCTCCCCGCTGACCAGGTCGATCAGGATGTCCACGCCGTCCGGGTGGGCCGCCAGCACCTGCTGGGCCACCGGCCCCTCGGTGTGATCCACCGTGGCCGCCGCACCGAACTGCCCCATCAGCTCCGCGCTGCCCGCCCGGGCCGTGGCGATCACCTCGGCGCCGCGCTGCGCCGCGAGCTGCGTGACGAACGTGCCGACGCCGCCGGTCGCGCCCACGACCAGCACCCGCTTGCCCTCCGCGACCCGGGTCTCCTCGACGAGGTTGTACGCGGCCGTGCCGGCCGTCGGCACCGCCGCCGAGGTCGCGTACGTGACGTTGCGCGGCGCGGGGGCGACCGCGTCCTCGGCCGCGATGGCGTAGTCCGCGTACGAACCGCCGCCTCGGCCGACCAGTTGGAACTGCCCGAAGACCTGGTCGCCGACCGTGCAGCGGCGCACGTCGGGGCCGACCGCGACCACTTCGCCCGCCCCGTCGGCCCCCAGGACCAGTGGGAAGGAGTGCGGCACGGCGTCCTTCAGCATGCCGTCGGCGATCTTCCAGTCGGTCGGGTTCAGCCCGGCCACCGCCATCGCGACCAGCACCTCACCCGGTCCGGGCTCGGGCTGCGGCAGGTCCATCAGCTCGGGCTCGGCCCCGAAGGCACTGACTGCTACGGCTCTCATCGTGGCGTTCCTTCCACCTCTCCGTACCCCGGCCCCTGTCCGGCCCCTGCCGGGGATCGTAAGCACGCCGGTGCCGCCCGGCGCGGCAGGCGAAAGGGCCGTGCCCCGGAAGCAACTCGTACGGCCGTCCCCGGGGCCGTCCCCGGCGCGGCGGCAAGGGGTTTGGCGCCCGGCCGGTGCGGTTACCCCTCCCCCTCATGAAGGGCGACAAGAAGGACGGGCGCCCCCACGGCGGGCGCGCGAAGGACGAGGAGACCGTACGGGCGGGCCGGCGCACCGTCGCGATCAGCCGTCCGGACAAGGTGCTGTTCCCCGACGACGGCATCACGAAGCTGGAGGTCGCCGAGCACTACGGGGCCGTCGCCCCGCGCGCGCTGCCGCATCTGCGCGGCCGCCCGCTGATGATGGAGCGCCACCCGGACGGCATCGGCGGCCGCCCGCTGATGCAGAAGAACGCGCCGGACTACTTCCCCGACTGGGTGCGCACCTCCGTCCAGGAGAAGGCCGGCGGCAAGGTCACGCACGTCGTCTGCGACGACGCCGGCACGCTCGTGTATCTCGCCGGGCAGGCCTCGCTCACCCAGCACCGCTGGCTGTCCCGGGAGGACACCCCCAACGACCCCGACCTCCTGATCGTCGACCTGGACCCGTCGGAGGGCGCGGACTTCGAGGACGTGCGCTGGGCGGCGGGGCGGGTCTGCGCACTGTGGGACGAACTCCGACTGCCGGCCCGGCTGATGACCACCGGCTCGCGCGGCCTGCACGTCATCGCGCCGCTGGACGCCAAGTCGGACTACGACGCGGTACGGGACTTCGCGCACCGCGCCGCCGAACTGCTCGCCGACCGCCACCCCGACCGGCTCACCACCGAGCAGCGCAAGGCCGACCGCCCCACGAAGGGCGGCCGCGGCCGCATCTACCTCGACGTGCAGCGCAACGCCTACGCGCAGACCGCGGTCGCGCCCTACAGCGTCCGTGCCAAGCCGGGCGCGCCGGTGGCCATGCCGATCACCCGCGAGGAGCTGGACGACCCGGAGCTGCATGCCCAGCGCTGGACGCTGCGTACCGCGCCCGAGCGGCTGGCGGCGGCCGACCCGTGGTCCGGGGACGGCTGGCGCGGCCGGTCGGTAAGTGCGGCGGCGAAGCGGCTGCCTTCCGAATGAGACACCGCCTACGCGGACGGAGCGGGCCGCCTGTCCCCCCACGGCAGGCGGTCCGCTCCGTACCGGCAGTTCGGACGGCTCACACGCCGATGTCGTCGCCGTCCGTGCGCCACACGCTGACCACGGACGGGCGGACCAGCGCGCCCGGTCCGTCCGGCCAGTGCGAAGCCGGCTTCTCCACGCTCGCGCCGTCCACCTCGCCCGGGTGCTGCACCGCGACCAGCACCCGCCGCTCCTGCACGATCGGCCCGCAGGTCTCGGCGCCGGTCGGCACGGTGAGGAACTGCCGTACCTGACCGCGCCGGGGGCCGGTGGTGGCCACGCCGAAGAGGCCGTCATGGCTGCCCAGGGCGTTGCCGTCGGTGGAGATCCACAGGTTGCCGTGCACATCGAAGGTGATGTTGTCCGGGCAGGAGATCGGGCTGACCTGGTCCTTGGGGAAGCCGCCGAAGTACGTCGACGGGTCCTCCGGGTCGCCGCAGACGAGGAAGAGGTTCCACGTGAAACGTCCGGCCGCCGGGTCGCCGCGGTGCTCGGTCAGCTCCAGTATCTGGCCGTGCTTGTTCCCGTTGCGCGGGTTGGCCTCGTCGGCGGGCGCCTTGCCGTCCTTGCCCCGGTCGCTGTTGTTGGTCAGCGCGACGTAGACCTTGCCGGTGCGAGGGCTGGGCTCGACGTCCTCGGGGCGGTCCATCTTCGTGGCACCCACCTTGTCGGCGGCCATCCGCGTGAAGACGTACACCTCTTCCGCCGTCATGCCGGGCACGTGCGAGGTGGTGCCGGTCGCCAGCGGGATCCACTCGCCGTGGCCGTCGAACTCGCCGTCCTCCGGCAGCTTGCCGGAGCCGTCGATCTGGCCGGCCGGGCTGTCGCCGGTGAACTTCGCGACGTACAGCGTGCCCTCGTCCAGCAGCGTGCGGTTGTGCTCGCGCGCGGCGGCGCTCGTGCCGCGCTTCATCCGCTTGGCGGAGACGAACTTGTAGAAGTAGTCGAACTTCTCGTCGTCACCCATGTAGAGCACGGGCCGGCCGTCGGGGGTCAGCCGCGGCTCGGCGGCCTCGTGCTTGAAGCGGCCGAGCGCGGTGAGCTTGCGCGGGGTGGAGTCCGGGTCGAACGGGTCGATCTCCACGACCCAGCCGAAGCGGTTGGTCTCGTTCGGCTCCTTCGCCACGTCGAAGCGCCGGTCGAACCGCTCCCACTTGCGCTCGCTGGCGCCGCCCTTGAAGCCGTACCGCTTCAGCCGCGCCGCGGTCGCCGGGTCGTCGGCCTGGTCGCCGTGGGCGAAGTACTGGTTGAAGTTCTCCTCGCCGGACAGCACGGTGCCCCACGGGGTGATGCCGCCGCCGCAGTTGTTGAGCGTGCCGAGGATGCGGGTGCCCTCGGGGTCGGCGGAGGTCTTCAGCAGGTCGCTGCCGGCCGCCGGGCCGGTCACCTCGAACGGCGTGGTGCCGGTGATCCGGCGGTTGAGGTGGTGGCGGGGCACCGCGGTGAGCCGGCCGCTGCGCCGCTCCTCCTGCGCGACGAGCACCGTCAGGCCGTGCGCCTGCAGCCCGATCTCCGCCTGCTCGCGGGTCGGGTTCTCCGCGTCGTACCCGGCGAACATCAGGGCCTCGTCGGTGTACTCGTGATTGATCACGAAGAGCTGCCGGTCCCGCTCGCCCGGGAGGTCCAGCACCGCCATGTAGTCGCAGTTGTAACCGAACTGGCCGGCCTGCGCCTTCGCGGACTGCCGGTCGGCGTCGAACGCCGGGGCGCCGCGCAGCACCGGGTCGCCCCAGCGGATGACGATGTTGTGCTCATGGCCCGCGGGGACGGTCACGGCGTCGGCGGTGTTGGGCGCGACAGCGGGGAAGCGCAGGCCGCGGGCGGGGCGGGCGCGCCGGGTGGCGGTGGCCGCCGTACTGGACGCGGTGCCGGCCCCGGCCGCGGCGGCCTGCGGGGCGGCCGGCCCGGTCAGCGCGGCGCCGGTGGCCGCGGCGGCCGTGACGACGGCGCTGGCGCGCAGGACGTTCCGGCGGGAGAGCGCACCCGCGATCACGTCGCCGACGTACGCGTTGTCGCTGGTGTTGGGGGTCTCGTGGAAGCAGGCGTCACCGCAGCGGTAACGGCAGGTCATGGCCGAACGGCCACCCGGGTGAGAGCCGATCAGCGGCAGCAGCTTGCGCACGGTGTTCCTTCGAGTAGGGGGCGACGAGTGGTGACGGTGCGTCGGGTGATCAGCCGTGACGGTATGGGGACAGGCCCGACACGCGGCGACAAAAAGATGAACCGACGGTGAATACGGGTGGCTTCGGCTCGTACCGGCGCACGACGCGCGGGGTCCCACGATGCGATAGGGGCAGGCCGCTACCCTTTGGTGTCCGTCCTGGTCAGCACGCGCCTCGCTCAAACGGACATTCGCCGCACCCAGCACATACGCACGTCACCACACGCACGAGAGGTACGCCGATGGGCATTCGGAGTCTGCTGCGCAACGCTTTCGGTCGCTCCAAGGCGGCCAGTAAGGAACCGGATACCGTCGCGGCGACGGAGGCCACCGACGCGGCGGCCATCCCGGAGGCCCGTGAGGAGTCGGCCCCCTCGGCCGACGCGGTGACGGAGGCCGCGCCGGCCGCGGAGACGGAGGTCCCGGCGGCCCGTACGGAGCAGGCACCGGCCCGTCCGGAGCCGGCGTACGCGGAGACCGCCCCCGCCGCGGGTGCCGCGGTACTCGCGGCCTCGGCCGCCTCCGCCCCGGCCTCCTCTGCCGACTCCGACGTCTCGGACCTGGTGAGAGAGGCATTCGACCGCGCGTCGGCCCCGAAGCCGGCGGCTCCGGAGGAGCGGGCTGCGGAAGCGGCGGCCGCTGAGGCCACGACCGAGGTCGAGGCCGAGGAGTCGAAGGACGCGAAGAGCGACGAGGTCGCGGCTCAGGCCGAGCCCGAGACCGCAGAGGCCCAGCCCGAGCCCGAGATCAAGGCAGCGGCCGAGGTCGCCGAGCCGGTGGCCGCCGAGACCGAGGTCGAGGCAGAGCCCGAGCCGGTGGCCGCCGACGCCGAGGAGACCAAGGGCGAGACCCCGGCCGAGGAGCCGAAGGCGGAAGCCCCGCAGGTCGACGAGCCCAAGGCCGACGAGCCGAAGGCCGAGGCCCAGCCCGAGCACCTGACCGCCGACGCCGAGCAGGCGCCGGTCGAGACCCCTGCCGACGAGCCGAAGGCCGAGCCTCAGCCCGAGCCGAAGCCGGAGCCCGAGCCCGAGCTCGCCACCGAGCCCGAGCCCACCCCCGCGGCCACCATCCCCGCCGCCCGCACCGAATCCCCCGCCGAGGCCCCGGCCCAGGCCCCCGCCGAACCGGCCCCCGCGCCCGCAGCCGCGCCCGCCCCCGCGAAGGCCGACACCCCCGCGGCCGCGGACACCCCCGCAGCCGCCGACGCCGCAGCCCGTCCCGCCCTCTCCCTCACCAAGGTCGAGGAGGTCGCGCCCGGGCTGGTCAGCCTGTACAAGGACGCCGGTACGGCGCTGGAGAAGCAGGGCCTGACCACGCAGCGCGCCGCCGTCTACCTCGTGCTCGACCGCTCCGGCTCGATGCGCAACTACTACAAGGACGGCACCGTCCAGCACCTCGCCGAGCAGGCCCTCGGCCTCTCCGCGAACCTGGACGACGACGGCACCGTCCCCGTCGTCTTCTTCTCCACGGACGTGGACGGAACCGCGGACCTCGACCTCGCCTCGTACGAGGGGAAGATCGAGGAGCTGCACGCGGGCCTGGGCCACATGGGCCGCACGAACTACCACTGGGCGATCAAGGCCGTCGTCGACCACTACAAGAAGTCGAAGACGACCGCGCCCGCCTTCGTGATCTTCCAGACCGACGGCGCCCCCACCTCCAAGCCCGCCGCCGAGAAGGCGCTGTGCGAGGCGGCCGGGCTGCCGATCTTCTGGCAGTTCGTGGGCTTCGGCGACCCCGAGGCCAAGGGCTTCGACTTCCTGCGCAAGCTGGACGACCTCTCGGTCCCGGAGAAGCGCAAGGTCGACAACGCCGGCTTCTTCCACGCCGGCCGCGAGCCGCGCGCCCTGGCCGACGCCGACCTCTACGCGCAGCTGATGATCGAATTCCCGGAGTGGCTCACGGAGGCCCGCGCCGCGGGCGTACTGAAGGACGCCTGAGCCGACGCCCGATCCGAACGGCCCGGTCCCCCGCCCAGGGGTGCCGGGCCGTTCGGCTGCCGGTCCGCGATCAGTCCGCCGTTGTGTACGCGAGGAAGAGCCGCCACGCACCGGTGGAGAAGGCGATCGGCGGTCTGTCCGGTCTGTCCACGCTCTTCGAGTCCCGGACGTAGACCGTTCCGACGGAAGCGGCGACTTCGACGCACGCGGCATTGCCGGCATCGCTGTAACTCGACGATAACCACGTCAGCTGCTCACTCACGGCCCCACTCCCACCCCTCGAAGCACAGCGGATTTTTTCCCCGGTACCGCTGGTCTCACTCCGTGAGCCAAGGGAAAAGGACGGGCGGTCGCCCCCGTCCGGGCGAGTACGATATTGGCGTTCCGTAGTGCAAAAAATCACTCACCGTAGCGACTTGGGAGCAGCCGGCAATGGCTCGACACCTCATCACCAGCGCCCTTCCGTACATCAACGGGATCAAGCACCTGGGCAACATGGTGGGGTCCATGCTCCCGGCCGATGTGTACGCGAGGTATCTGCGCCAGCGCGGGCACGACGTGCTGTACATCTGCGCGACCGACGAGCACGGCACCCCCGCCGAGCTGGCCGCGAAGGACGCCGGCCAGTCGGTCGACGCGTTCTGCGCCGAGCAGCACGACGCGCAGAAGGCGATCTACGACGGCTTCGGCCTCGCCTTCGACCACTTCGGCCGCAGCTCCTCGCCGGAGAACGTCGAGCTGACCCAGCACTTCGCGCGCAAGCTGCACGAGAACGGCTTCATCGAGGAGCGGGCGATCCGCCAGGTCTACTCGAACGCCGACGGGCGCTTCCTCCCCGACCGGTACATCGTCGGCACGTGCCCGCACTGCGGTTACGACAAGGCCCGCGGCGACCAGTGCGAGAACTGCACCCGCGTGCTGGACCCGACCGACCTGATCGACGCCCGCTCGGCGATCAGCGGCAGCAGCGACCTGGAGGTGCGGGAGACCAAGCACCTCTTCCTGCTCCAGTCCAAGCTGCAGGGCGAGGTCGAGAAGTTCATCGACGAGACCGGTGAGGAGTGGCCGACGCTGGCCTCCTCCATCGCCCGCAAGTGGCTGACCGAGGGGCTGCACGACCGCGCGATCACCCGCGACCTGGACTGGGGCGTGCCGGTGCCGGCCGACGTCTGGCCGGACCTCGCCGCCGAGGGCAAGGTCTTCTACGTCTGGTTCGACGCCCCGATCGAGTACATCGGCTCGACGAAGGAGTGGGCGGACGTCGACCCGGAGAACCGCGACTGGAAGTCGTGGTGGTACGAGGCCGAGGACGTCCGGTACACGGAGTTCATGGCCAAGGACAACGTCCCCTTCCACTCCGTGATGTTCCCGGCGACCCAGCTGGGCACCCGCGAGCCGTGGAAGAAGGTCGACTTCCTCAAGGCGTTCAACTGGCTGAACTACTACGGCGGCAAGTTCTCCACCTCCCAGCGGCGCGGCATCTTCACCGACGCGGCGCTGGAGCTGCTGCCCGCCGACTACTGGCGCTACTTCCTCATCGCGAACGCGCCGGAGTCCGACGACACCTCCTTCACCTGGGAGCTGTTCTCCTCCTCGGTCAACAAGGACCTGGCCGACACGCTCGGCAACTTCGTCAACCGCGTGCTGTCGTTCTCCCGGAAGCGCTTCGGTGACGAGGTCCCGGCGGGTGCCGAGGCCGGCGAGGCGGAGGCGAAGCTCGGCGAGGACATCGCGCGGCTCCTGGCCGAGTACGAGGGCCACATGGAGGCCCTCCAGTTCCGCAAGGCCGCCGCTTCGCTGCGCGCCCTGTGGAGCACGGGCAACTCCTACCTGGAGGAGAAGGCCCCCTGGCTGGAGATCAAGACCGACCAGGACGCGGCCGCGCTCACCCTCCGTACGGCGATGAACCTCATCCACCTGTACTCGGTGATCTCCGAGCCCTTCATCCCGACCTCGGCCAAGGCCATGCGCGGCGCGTTCGCGCTGGCCGACGACACGGCCCTGTGGGTCACCGCGGACGAGGCCAAGGCGCTCGCCTCGGTCCCGGCCGGTACGTCCTTCACGGTCCCCCCGGTCCTCTTCGCCAAGATCACCGAAGACGACCTGGCGGCGTACAAGGAGCGCTTCGGCGGCGAGGAGTAACCTCGCCCGCGGGCCCGGCCCACCACCGGGCCCGCCACCCCAACTGCCTCTCGTTTCCCGGCGATTGAAGCCCCGGGGCTTGACATGGCCTGCTAGAATCAAGGGCAACCGGGATCGCATGCGACAGCAATAACACCATGCGTCCCACGATCGAAAAGCTCTCTGCCTCTCCCGAGGCCGGGGGCTTTTTTGTTTGCCACCGCTCGTTGGTCCAAGGCCCCCTGATCCGATCAGGGGGCCTTTTATGCATGGGAGGCAGGACTTGTCCGCTCAGACAGCTCTGACATCGGTACCGGTAGGGATGGCCGTGACCGGCATCGTCGCCCTCATGATCCTCGCCTCCCTCGCCGCCTACGTCGTACGGCTGGTGGTCCGCAAGGCGCGCGCCGAGGACCTGCCCCACGTACTGACCGGCATGAGTCAGGTCCTGGAAGCAATCGCCGCCATGCTCCCCTGGACCCGGCCCCGCCCGCAGCCCGACGCCCCCGAGCCGCCCCTGACCGCCACCCGCTGCATCCACACGGTCCACTCCGTAACGGCCGTACAGCAGTCCGCCCAGCTGACCGAATAGCGCCCCGGCACAACGCGAGGGGCCCGGTACCGCGCTGCGGTTCCGGGCCCCTCGGCGTGCGTGCTGCTTACTTGATCTGCGGCTTGCGGATCGAGAGGTGGAGCTCCTTCAGGCGGGACTCCTCGACCTCGCTGGGGGCGCCCATCAGGAGGTCCTGCGCGTTGCCGTTGAGCGGGAAGGCGATGGTCTCGCGGATGTTCGGCTCGTCGGCGAGGAGCATCACGATGCGGTCGACGCCGGGGGCGATGCCGCCGTGCGGCGGGGCGCCGAACTTGAACGCGCGGAGCATGCCGCCGAACTCGGCCTCGACGGTGTCCTTGTCGTAACCGGCGATCGAGAAGGCCTTGTACATGACCTCGGGTTCGTGGTTACGGATCGCGCCGGAGGACAGCTCGACGCCGTTGCAGACGATGTCGTACTGCCAGGCCAGGATGTCCAGCGGGTCCTTGGTCTCGAGCGCTTCGAGGCCGCCCTGGGGCATCGAGAAGGGGTTGTGGGAGAACTCGATCTTGCCGGTCTCCTCGTCCTTCTCGAACATCGGGAAGTCGACGATCCAGCAGAAGCGGAAGACGCCCTCTTCGAAGTGGCCCGCGCGCTTGGCGGCCTCGACGCGGACGGCGCCCATGATCTTGGAGACCTCGTCGAACTCGCCCGCGCCGAAGAAGACGGCGTGGCCGGGCTTCAGGTCCAGCTTCTCGACCAGGGCCTTCACGTCGTCCTCGGTGAGGAACTTGGCGATCGGGCCGGTCAGCGCGTTCTCCTCGCCGACGCGGACCCAGGCCAGGCCCTTCGCGCCCTGCTCGACGGCGTACTCACCGAGCTGGTCGAAGAACTTGCGCGGCTGGTCGGCGGTGTCCGGCACGGCCAGCGCACGGACGTGCTTGCCGGCGAACGCCTTGAAGCCGCTGCCCGCGAAGATGTCCGAGACATCGACCAGCTCCAGCTTGGCGCGCAGGTCCGGCTTGTCGTTGCCGTACTTGAGCATCGACTCGCGGAACGGGATGCGCGGGAACGGCGAGGTGACCTCGCGGCCGCCGCCGAACTCGGTGAAGAGCTCGGTCATCAGCTTCTCGACGGGCTGGAAGACGTCCTCCTGCTCGACGAAGCTCATCTCGATGTCGAGCTGGTAGAACTCGCCGGGCGAGCGGTCCGCGCGGGCGTCCTCGTCGCGGAAGCACGGCGCGATCTGGAAGTACCGGTCGAAGCCCGCGATCATCAGCAGCTGCTTGAACTGCTGCGGAGCCTGCGGCAGCGCGTAGAACTTGCCGGCGTGCAGACGGGAGGGGACCAGGAAGTCGCGCGCGCCCTCGGGGGAGGTCGCGGAGAGGATCGGGGTCGCCATCTCGTTGAAGCCGAGCGTCACCATCTTCTGGCGGATGGCGGAAATGACGGCCGTGCGCAGCATGATGTTGCGGTGCATGCGCTCGCGGCGGAGGTCGAGGAAGCGGTACTCCAGGCGCTTCTCCTCGTTCACCCCGTCCTCGGCGTTGATCGTGAAGGGGATCTGCTCGGCGGCGCCGAGCACCTCGACCGCGGAGACCTCGATCTCGACCTCACCGGTCGGCAGGTCGGGGTTGATGTTGTCCGCGCCGCGGGCGCTGACCTTGCCGTCGATGCGGACGACGGACTCCTTGGTCAGGGAGCCGAGCGCCTCGTTGGCGGGGGTGCCGGGGCGGGCGACGAGCTGCGTGATGCCGTGGTGGTCGCGCAGATCGATGAAGAGGATGCCGCCCAGGTCACGTCGATTGTGCAGCCAGCCGCTGAGGCGGACGTCCGTGTCGACGTCCGCGGCCCGGAGCTCGCCGCAGTTATGGGACCGGTACCGATGCATCGCTCATCCAAGTCGTCGCGAGTCGAGGTGGGGCAACGGGGGAGGGAGGCCGGGGTCGGCTCCCGGTCGGCACCCGATGATCACCCCAGGATTGGCATAACCGCTCCAGGTTACCGCTCCGCCCCGCCGCTCCGGGTCGCCATATCCACGTCAAGCCCCCCGTGAGCTCCGCGGCGGAACACCATGGGACCAGGGTCACGTCCTTCGCACTGGTGAGCCTCCGTGAAACCCACCTAAAGTGATGCAATGCGCACCAAGGACGTCCTGGCGGCCATCGGCACCGGCCTGTGGCACTGGGACCACGCAGTGGGCAAGGTGAGGCTGGACGCCGAGGCGGCCAGGCTGCTCGGGCTGCCCGAGGAGCCGGCCGACTTCAGCGAGGCCTTCATCCGCTCCCGTTTCCACGCCGTCGACTTCGCCGAGATCAACGGCGTCGTGCACCTCGCGCTGACCGAGGGCACCCTCGCCGAGGGCAGACTCCGGGTCATGGACACCGACGGCAAGGTGCTGCGCGTCGTCCGCTGCCGGGCCCGCGTCACCCCTCTCGACAACAGCTACGAGCTGCTCGGCACCCTCCAGGAGGTCCCCGAGCCACAGCCGGGCACGTCCGCGGCGCGCACCCCCGTCACCGGCGACTGGCGCCGCTCCCGCGAGGCGTTCCTGCTGGACGCGGGCCGTGCGCTGGCCGAGGCCCGCTCCACCGCCGAGGTACTGCGAGTGGCGGCCGGCCTCTCCATGCCCGGATTCATGCCCGACGGGCTGGCCGTCTTCGGCATCAGGGGCGACCACATATCGGTCATCGGGCACCACGGACAGCGCCCCGGAGACGAGCAGCCGTTCGTCGACATGTCCCTGAACACCGACTATCCGGCCGCCGAGGTGATACGGACCGGGCGCGCCATTTACCTCCCCACTCCGGAGGAGTACCGCCGCCGGTTCCCCGCGACCTGGCCGATGGCCGCGCACTTCGAGCGCCAGTCCTGGGCCTTCCTGCCGCTGATCAGCGCCGGTAGGACGGTCGGCGCCTGGATGGCCGCCTTCGGCCACCGCGTCGCCTTCACGCCCGACGAGCGCTCGGTGCTCACCACCGTCGCCCGGATGCTCGCCCAGGCGCTGCACCGGGCCGGTGACCAGGAGTCGCAGCTGGAGCTGACGGTCGGCCTGCAGCGCAGCATGATGCCGACGGTGCAGCCGGACATCCCCGGCATGGCGGTGGCCGCGCGGTACGTCCCCACTGGCGGCGGCCTGGAGGTCGGCGGCGACTGGTACGACATGATCACGCTGCCCTCCGGCCGGATCGCCCTGGTCATCGGGGATGTACAGGGTCATGACGTGCGGGCCGCCGGGCTGATGGGCCAGCTGCGGATCGCGCTCCGTGCGTACGCCTCGGAGGGCCACCACCCCGACGCCGTGCTCTCCCGCGCCTCCCGTTTCCTCGCCGGTCTGAACGACACCGAGGCCGACGGGCTGGACCCGCGCTTCGCGACCTGCCTGTACATCGAGGTCGACCCGGCCACGGGACTGCTGGACATCGCCCGGGCCGGCCACCCCGACCCCGCCATCCGGATGACCGACGGCACGATGCTGGTGCGGCCGACCGCGGGCGGGCTGCCGCTGGGCATCCACGCGGACACCGACTACCCCACCACCCGGCTGGTCCTGGAGCCCGGCGAGACGATGCTCGTCTGCACGGACGGGCTCATCGAGACCGGTGGGCACGACCTGGAGAGCGGCTGGGCGCGGCTGCGGGACATCATCGAGAACCACGAGGAGCCGGAGACCGGCGACAGCCTCGAAAAGCTCGCCGACGCGCTGGTACAGGCCGTGCACGGGCCGTCCTCGCACCACACCACCGGGCGGCTGGCCGATCGACGCGAGGACGACATCGCGATGCTGCTGCTGTGCCGCGAGGGCGGCAGCTGTGCCATCGGCACCGGCGGGCTGGAGCCGCGCGCGCCCGTGCGCCGCACGGTCCTGACCATCGCGCAGGCCGAACCGGAGCGGATTTCCGAGGCCCGCGGCCAGATCCGCGACGTGCTGCACGACTGGGCCGACGAGGACCAGATCGACTCGGCAGCGCTGATGGTCTCGGAGATGGTCACCAACGTCCTGTTGCACACCGACGGTGACGCCCTGCTGATCGCCGAGATCTCCGGGGTGAAGGGCTCCCGGCGCGTCCGGGTGGACGTCGCCGACAGCAGCGACGAGCTGCCGCACCGCCGCCGCCCCGGCGAGCTGGCCTCCTCCGGCCGCGGCCTGGTCCTGATGGAGCTGCTGGCCGACGCGTGGGGCGTGAATCCGCGCGGGGACGGCAAGTCGATCTGGTTCGAGCTGTACGAGGACGCGCAGGGGCAGACCGCCGCCGCACCGGACGCGGCTCAGGCCGGGGCGCCGCCGGACGTGTCCCTGGAGGAACCGCCGGACGGCGGCCCTTCGCTGCCCGGTTCCTCGCTCTCCGAACCGGCCGCGTAGCGCTGGTGCAGCTCCGACAGGATTCCGGTCGCCGCCGCCGTCAGCGGCACGGCCAGCAGCATCCCGAGGATGCCCGCCACGCTCGCGCCCGCGGTGATCGCGAGCAGCACCACGGCCGGGTGCATATGGACGGTACGGCTCTGGATCATCGGCTGCAGGACGTGCCCTTCGAGCACCTGCACGGCCAGTACGACGCCCAGCGCCCACAGCGCGATCACGAACCCGCGGTCGGCCAGCGCGACCAGTACCGCGACCGCACCGGAGATGAACGCGCCGAGGTACGGGATGTACGCGCCGACGAAGACCAGCGCGCCCAGCCCGACCGCGCCCGGCACCCCCAGGATCAGCAGCCCCACCGTGATGCAGATGGCGTCGATCAGCGCGATGACCGTCGTCCCGCGCATGAAGCCCTCCACGGCCTCGAAGCCGCGCCGCGCCATCCGCTCCAGCTGCGGCCCGGAGTCGCCCGGCGCCCAGGAGCGCAGGACGCCCACCGCCTTGTCCGCGTCCCGCAGGAAGAAGAACGTCAGCAGCAGCGCCAGCACGGCGGCGGCCACCGTCTGACCGACCAGGGTGAGCCCGGAGAGCAGTCCGGTCGCGGCCCGGCCGCCGAACTTCTCCGCCAGCTGCTTGGCGTTCGCCGTCAGGTCACCCAACGAGGCGCCGGAAGCACCGAGGTGCTTGGTGAGCTCCCGGGTCGCCCGCTGAACCGACGACACGATCTGATCGCCGGTGTCGATCAGCGCCGACACCACGATGTACCCGGCTCCGCCGACGACCACCAGCAGCACGGCACAGGTCAGCCCCGACGCCAGCGACCGATTGACCTTCATCGCGACCAGCCGCCGATACACCGGCCCGAGCAGCGCACTGCCGAGCAAGGCCAGCAGCACGGGCGTCACGGCCGCCTTGAGGTGCACGGTCAGCCATACAGCGACCGCGACCACGGCCGCGACCAGCAGCAGGAGTCCACACCAGGCCGCCGCCCGGCGAGCACCGAGGGGAAGCAGAGCTTCCCGTTCATCCGTCTTAGTCCGCTTCTGCACCCGCCCAGTCCACCACGCGCCCGCCAGGGGCGCGGGGAACTGCGCGCCCAGCCGGCCACGACCGGCACTCGACAGGCGGGCCGGTGGCCGGATACAGGGCGCGCCCGTCGTTTCACGTGAAACGACGGGCGCGGCTTGTGTCGGATCAACCGGCGGCAGCCGGAATCGTGCCGAGGCGCCCCGCCTGGAAGTCCTCGAAGGCCTGGGCAAGCTCGGCGTGCGTGTTCATCACGAACGGGCCGTAGTGCATCATCGGCTCGCGGATCGGCTGCCCGCCGAGCAGTACGACCTCGAAGTTCGGGCTGCGGGACTCCTGGGTCGCGTCCGCCTTGATGGTGAGCGAGTCACCGGCGCCGAAGACGACCGTCTGGCCCATACGGAACGGACGGCCCTCGGGGCCCGCCGTGCCGCGCCCGGCCAGCCCGTACGCCAGCGCGTTGAAGTCGGCGCGCCAGGGCAGCGTCAGCTCGGCGCCCGGGTTGAGCGAGACGTGCATCATCGTGATCGGCGTGTGCGTGATGCCGGGGCCCTCGTGGCCGTCGATGTCGCCCGCGATCAGCCGCAGCAGCGCACCGCCGTCGGACGAGGTCAGCAGCTTGACCTGGCCGCCACCGATGTCCTGGTAGCGGGGAGCCATCATCTTGTCCCGCTTCGGCAGGTTCACCCACAGCTGCAGGCCGTGGAAGAGACCGCCGGACATGACGAGGGACTCCGGCGGCGCCTCGATGTGCAGCAGGCCGCTGCCGGCCGTCATCCACTGGGTGTCGCCGTCGTTGATCGTGCCGCCGCCACCGTGCGAGTCCTGGTGCACGAACGTGCCGTCGATCAGGTACGTGACCGTCTCGAAGCCGCGGTGCGGGTGCCAGGGCGTGCCCTTGGGCTCGCCCGGCGCGTACTCCACCTCGCCCATCTGGTCCATCATGATGAACGGGTCGAGGTGCTTGTAGTCGATGCCGGCGAAGGCACGGCGGACGGGGAAGCCCTCGCCCTCGAAACCGCTGGGCGCGGTCGATACGGCGAGTGCGGGGCGCTGCCGTCCCTCGGCTGGCGCCGCGACGCGCGGCAGGGTCAGCGGGTTCTCAACGGTCACTGCGGGCATGACGGCCTCCTCGGTCGTTCGGCTTTCAATTTAGTTGAAGCCTGAACAACCTGCAAGGCGCACTCCATTCCCGGGCCTGTTCCCGCAGGTCAGAGGGGGCAACAAACCGGTGGGCCGGTCGCGTATCCCGCGACCAGCCCACCGGATCAAGTACTGGACGTCGTCGTCAGCCGTACATCCGCCGCATCGCGAAGTCGACCATCTGCTCCACCGCCTTGGCGTCGAACACCATGCGGTGCTCGCCCTCCATGTCGAGCACGAAGCCGTACCCCGTCGGCAGCAGGTCGAGGACCTCGGCGCCGGTGATCACGAAGTACTTGGACTCCTTGCCGGCGTAGGCGCGCAGCTCCTTGAGCGAGGTGAACATCGGGATCACCGGCTGCTGGGTGTTGTGCAGCGCCAGGAACCCCGGGTTGTCGCCCCGCGGGCAGTACACCTTGGAGGTCGAGAAGATCCCCTGGAAGTCCTCGGCCGACATCGAACCCGTGGTGAAGGCGCGCACCGCGTCGGCAAGGGAGGGCGGGGACGGCTCCGGATACAGCGGCTGCCCGCCGTAACCGCCAGGAGCCTGCTGCGGCGGAGGCGGCGCAGCGCCGTAACCCTGCTGACCCGCGCCCACGTTCTGGTCGTAGCCGTACATAGCTGCAAAGCGTACTGAGTCACAGATGGGCCGTTAGGGGTTGCTTCTTATTACCGACGGGTAGCATCATCGAAGCTACTACCTGGTATGCGTTTGAGGACCTCCTCACGAAGGATTACGGAGCCGTCGCCATGGGGCACTACAAGTCGAATCTCCGGGACATCGAGTTCAACCTCTTCGAGGTGCTCGGCCGCGACAGTGTGTACGGCACCGGACCGTTCGCCGAGATGGACGTCGACACCGCCAAGAGCGTGCTGTCCGAGATCGCCCGGCTGGCCGAGAACGAGCTGGCCGCGTCGTTCGAGGACGCCGACCGGAACCCGCCGGTCTTCGACCCCGAGACCAACACGGCGCCGGTCCCGGAGACCTTCAAGAAGAGCTACCAGGCGTACATGGACGCCGAGTGGTGGCGGCTGGGCGTCCCGGAGGAGATCGGCGGCACGACCACGCCGCGCTCCCTGCTGTGGGCCTTCGCCGAGTCCATCCTGGGCTCGAACCCGGCCGTGTGGATGTACGCCTCCGGCCCGGCCTTCGCCGGCGTGCTCTTCGAGGAGGGCACCGAGCAGCAGAAGCACATCGCCAAGGTCGCCACCGAGAAGGGCTGGGGCTCCACGATGGTGCTGACCGAGCCCGACGCGGGTTCGGATGTCGGCGCCGGCCGTACCAAGGCGGTCAAGCAGGAGGACGGCTCCTGGCACATCGAGGGCGTGAAGCGCTTCATCACCTCCGGTGAGCACGACATGGCGGAGAACATCCTCCACTACGTGCTGGCGCGCCCCGAGGGCCACGGTCCGGGCACCAAGGGCCTGTCGCTCTTCCTCGTGCCGAAGTACGAGTTCGACTTCGAGACCGGTGAGCTGGGCGCCCGTAACGGCGTTTACGCGACCAACGTCGAGCACAAGATGGGCCTCAAGGCGTCCAACACCTGCGAGATGACCTTCGGCGACAAGCACCCCGCCAAGGGCTGGCTCATCGGCGAGAAGCACGACGGCATCCGCCAGATGTTCCGCATCATCGAGTTCGCCCGGATGATGGTCGGCACGAAGGCCATCGCGACCCTGTCGACCGGCTACCTGAACGCGCTGGAGTACGCCAAGGAGCGCGTGCAGGGCCCGGACCTGGCGGCCTTCACCGACAAGACCGCGCCGCGCGTCACCATCACCCACCACCCCGACGTGCGCCGCTCGCTGATGACGCAGAAGGCGTACGCGGAGGGCATGCGCTCCCTCGTGCTCTACACGGCCACCGTCCAGGACGAGATCCTGGTCAAGGAGGCCGCGGGCGAGGACGCGTCGGCCGAGCACGCGCTGAACGACCTGCTGCTGCCGATCGTGAAGGGCTACGGCTCGGAGAAGTCCTACGAGCAGCTGGCCCAGTCGCTGCAGACCTTCGGCGGCTCCGGCTACCTGCAGGAGTACCCGATCGAGCAGTACATCCGGGACTCCAAGATCGACACGCTCTACGAGGGCACCACCGCCATCCAGGGCCAGGACTTCTTCTTCCGGAAGATCGTCCGCAACCAGGGCGCGGCGCTGACCCAGCTCTCGGAGACCATCAAGAAGTTCCTGGCCGAGGCGGTCGGCGGCGAGGAGCTGGAGGGCGCACGCGGCGAGCTGGCCAAGGCGGCCGGTGACCTGGAGGCGATCGTCGGCGCGATGCTGACCGACCTCGCCGCCACGGAGAAGGACGTCAAGTCCATCTACAAGGTGGGGCTGAACACCACGCGGCTGCTGATGGCCTCCGGTGACGTCGTCATCGGTTACCTGCTGCTCAAGGGCGCCGCGGTGGCCCAGGAGAAGCTGGCGACCGCCTCCAGCAAGGACCAGGCGTTCTACCAGGGCAAGATCGCGGCGGCGAAGTTCTTCGCGCACAACGTCCTGCCGGGCGTCTCCGTGCAGCGCGGGCTCGCCGAGTCCGTCGACCAGTCGCTGATGGAGCTGGACGAGGCGGCGTTCTGATCCGCCGCTGAGGCTTTCCTCGCCTGCCGTTCATGGCCCCGTCCGGTCCGTCCGGGCGGGGCCATCGGCGGTTCCCGACCGTGGCCATCGACCGTTCCTAGCCAGCTTCTTGAACACCTTGGAACACAGGCGTCACGTCGGCCACGCCGACGCCGGATTCCACTCATCCGTACGGCGCACCACCCACCCGGTGCAACGCCTCCTTATGCTGAATCCATGAGCACATCTGTCCGCTTCGACCGCGGCCACACCGACGACCTGATGTCCTTCCTCGCCGCGAGCCCGTCGCCGTACCACGCGGTGGCGAACGCGGCGGCCCGACTGGAGAAGGCCGGCTTCCGGCAGGTCGTCGAGACCGACTCCTGGGACGGTGAGGCGGGCGGCAAGTACGTGCTCCGCGGCGGCGCCCTCATCGCCTGGTACGTCCCCGAGGGCGCGACCCCCGCGACGCCGTTCCGCATCGTCGGGGCGCACACCGACTCGCCGAACCTCCGCGTGAAGCCGATCCCGGACACGGGGGCGCGCGGCTGGCGGCAGATCGCGGTCGAGATCTACGGCGGCACGCTGCTCAACACCTGGCTCGACCGGGACCTGGGCCTGTCGGGGCGGGTGACGCTGCGGGACGGCAGCCACCGGCTGGTCAACGTCGACCGGCCGCTGCTGCGCGTACCGCAGCTGGCCGTGCACCTGGACCGGTCGGTCAACGCCGACGGCCTCAAGCTCGACAAGCAGCGGCACATGACGCCGATCTGGGGCCTGGGCGAGGTCCAGGAGGGCGGCCTGATCTCCTTCGTCGAGGAGGAGGCGGGGCTCTCCGCCGGCGAGGTGCGCGGCTGGGACCTGATGGTGCACAGCGTCGAGCCGCCCGCCTACCTGGGCCGGGACCAGGAGCTGGTCGCCGGGCCGCGGATGGACAACCTCCTCTCCGTGCACGCCGGTACGGCCGCGCTTGCCGCCGCGTCCGCGCAGGACGGCCTGTCCTGCATCCCGGTGCTGGCCGCCTTCGACCACGAGGAGAACGGCAGCCAGTCCGACACCGGCGCCGACGGCCCGCTGCTCGGCACCGTGCTGGAGCGTTCGGTCTTCGCGCGCGGCGGCAGTTACGAGGACCGGGCGCGCGCCTTCGCCGGTACGGTCTGCCTGTCCTCCGACACCGGCCACGCCGTCCACCCGAACTACACCGAGCGGCACGAGCCGGGCCACCACCCGCTGCCCAACGGCGGCCCGATCCTGAAGGTCAACGTCAACCAGCGGTACGCCACCGACGGCGGCGGCCGCGCGGTCTTCGCCGACGCCTGCGAGCGGGCCGGCGTGCCGTGGCAGAACTTCGTCTCGAACAACTCCATGCCGTGCGGCACGACGATCGGCCCGATCACCGCAGCACGGCACGGCATCACCACCGTCGACATCGGTGTCGCGATCCTCTCGATGCACTCGGCGCGCGAGCTGTGCGGCGCCGAGGACCCGCATCTGCTGGCCGCGGCCCTGACAGCCTTCCTGGAGGGCTGAGTTGGAGTTCTCCCTGCTGGGTCCGGTCAGCGTCACCACCGCCGCGGGCGAACTCGCGCTCGGACCCGCCAAGCGGCGCAGCGTGCTCGCGCTGCTGCTCCTGCGGCCCAACACCACCGTCCCGCTGGAGCAGTTGATCGACTCCCTGTGGGAGGACGAGCCGCCCGAGCACGCCCGCACGGTCGTGCAGGGACATGTGTCGCGGCTGCGCGCCACGCTCGCGGCGGCCGGCGCCGAGGCGTACGGCGTGGAGCTGGCCACGCACGGCTCGGCGTATCTGCTGCGGCTCCCCGAGGAGTTGATCGACGCGCACCGCTTCGGTGAACTGGTCTCGCTGGCCCGGCCCGAGGCGGCCCCGGCCGACGCCGTGCCGCTGCTGCGGGAGGCGCTCGGGCTGTGGCGCGGCCCCGCGCTGACCGGCACGGTCACCAGCCCGCCGTTCGCCGCCGCCACGCACGCGCTGGACGAGCGGCGGCTGACGGCGGTGGAGGCGCTGGCCCGTGCGCACAGCGCGCTGGGCGAGCACGAGCAGGCCGCGTCCGTGCTCTACACCGCCGCAGTGCAGCACCCACTGCGGGAGGGGCTGATCGCCGCCCTGATGCGGGCGCTGTTCCGGACGGGCCGCCAGTCGGACGCGCTGGACTGGTACCACCGCACCCGGCGGCTGCTGAACGAGGAGCTGGGCGTCGATCCGGGCGCGCGGCTGCGAGGGGCGTACGAGGAGATCCTGCGGGCGGAAGAGGCGGCGCCGGGCACCGGGACGGTACCGGCAGCCCGTACGGCGGACGGGCCGAGTGCTCCGGACAGCGGTACCGAACAGCCTCCCGCGGCGGTTTCACGTGAAACCGAGCCGAGCGGCGTCGGTACGGACGGTGGCGCGGGTACGGGCCCGGCATCGCCCCGGCTGCTGCCCCGGCCACCCGCCCGCTTCCTCGGCCGGGAAGCGGCGCTGGACCGGCTCACCGCGGCGCTGACCGGCGACTTCGGTCCGGAGAGCGACAGCCCACTGGCGGTCGTGACCGGCCCTGCCGGGGTCGGCAAGACCGCGTGTGCCGTGCAGTGGGCACACCAGCACGCCGCCGACTTCCCCGACGGGCAGCTCTTCGCCGACCTGCGCGGCTTCGGCGAGGGCGACGCGGCCGAACCGGCCGCCGTACTGCGCTTCTTCCTCACCGCGCTGGGCACGCCGGAGCACGCCGTGCCGTCCTCCCCGACGGCCGCCTCCGCGCTGTTCCGCTCGCTGGTCGCGGACCGCCGGCTGCTGGTCGTACTGGACAACGCCCGCAGCTCGGCGCAGGTGCGGCCGCTGCTGCCCGGCGGCCCCGGCTGCGCCACCCTCGTCACCAGCCGGAGCAGGCTGGACGGCCTGGTGGCCACCGACTGCGCCCGGCCGGTGGGACTGCAGGTGTTCGGCGTGCCGGAGGGCGTGGCGCTGCTGGGCGCGATGCTCGGCGCCGAGCGGGTGGACGAGGACCCGGAGGCCGCCCGCGAGCTGGTCGAACTGTGCGACGGGCTGCCGCTGGCGCTGCGTGCCGCGGTCGCCCAGCTGACCGCCCGGCCGCGCTGGCGGCTGACCCGGCTCGCGGCCGCGCTGCGCGACGAGCGGCGCCGGCTGTCGCTGCTCTCCGCGGAGGACACCGGGATCGCCTCGGCGCTGCGGATGTCCGTGGCCCGGCTCTCGGCGGACGACGCGCGGCTGCTGAGCGCGCTGGCGACCAGTACGGACGGGCAGCTGAACGCCTCGGCGGCGGCCGCGCTGGCCGGCTCGGACCTGGAGCACACGCAGGACGGGCTGGCCCGGCTGGCCGAGATGCATCTGGTCGACGAGAAGGCCACGGACGTCTACACGATCAGCACGCTGACCCAGCTCTTCGCCCGGGACGGGACGGGAGAGTCGGAGGAGACGGAACCGCACAACTGAGGTACGGCGCTTCTGGATTGACGGACCGCTGATTGATGGCCCCGCGGCCGGGTACTCGGCACGGGACCCGCCCGGAACCGCCGATCCAGAGGAGGCGCACATCATGGGCATCGGCTGGTGCATCGGTCTGCTCGCCGCCGGAGGCATCCTGACCTTCGCGGTGGACTGGCAGATGGCCGGGGTCAACCTCGATCTCGTGGGACTGATCCTGATGGCGGTCGGCATCATCGGTATCGCCGCTTACGTCAGCATCTTCAAGCGGCGGCGCATGCAGCCACCGCCGCCCGCAGCGCCCGTGATCGAGGAGACCCACCGGCACGGCTACGAGTGACCTGACCGCGGCCAGGTGACCACAACTCACATACGGACTTGCCAAAGGGGCGCCCGCGCAACGTCGCGCGGGCGCCCCTTTGGCGTGCGCGCACGTCCCGCCATGTCCCGCCGCCCCGCGCGCGTCGTCCCGCGCACTCACCGTCCCACGCCACGTCCCAGCAGGTCAGCGGCGTGAGCGGGACATCCCGGCGGATGGGATGTCCCATGGGACACGGCAGTCCCGGATTCCCCCTGATTCCCGCCCAATGATGGTTCCCGTCGCCGAGGCCGACAGGGCGCCGCACCGCACAGCGCGGCGTTCAGGAGCCTCACAAACGAGGGGAATTCACCATGGCACCGACCACGTACACGGCATTCCGCACGACCGCGCTGCGCCGCGTCCTTCCCACGATCGCCGCGGCGGGCATCGGCATCTCCGGCATCACGGCCTGCTCGGGCGGTGACGCCAAGGCGGACACCGGTACCAAGGCCGCCGCGCAGACCACCGTCAAGACGCGGGACACCAAGGCCGACCTGAAGACGCAGGGCGGGACGGCCGCCACCATCAAGAAGACCGCGGCCGGCAGCACCTTCCCGACCTGGGGGACGCGCTGGGTCGTGCACGCCACGCCGGACACGAACTCGCCCTCCGTCGGAATGATCAACAAGGACGCGGCGGGCCAGGACAAGATCACCGTCGACTACCAGGTCAACACGGGCAAGAAGGTCTGCGAAGGCAGCTCCTGCTCGACCTACATGGCGCACCTCACCGGCCCGGTGACCGGCTTCCTCAGCGTCGTCGCGGTCGACATCCCGCAGGACTCGCTGCCCGGCGTGCCCGTGCAGGGCGGCCCGCCGCCGGCCCCGGCGCCCGGCGGCACCCGCGGCGAGGCGCTGCAGCGCGCGGCCACCTGGCTGACCGCCAACAACGGTGCGCAGGTGCCCTACAGCCAGGCGAAGAACTGGAAGGACGGCTACCGCCAGGACTGCTCCGGCTACGTCTCCATGGCGCTGAACCTGGGCGCCCCCGGTACGAACACCGTGGGGCTCACCAGCTCGAAGATCACCCGGCCGATCGCCGTCAACGACCTGAAGCCCGGTGACCTGCTCATCGACGCGGCCGGTGACAACAACACCCGGCACGTCGTGATGTTCGAGAAGTGGGACAACCCCGCGCACACCTCCTACACCGCGTACGAGCAGCGCGGCGGCCACGGCACCGACCACCGGTCCCTCACCTACGGACTCAACGGCGGCGAGTTCAAGCCCTACCGCCCCGTGAAGTTCACGGACTGATCCGGGCGGTTTCCGGATCGTGTAACGAGAGGCACTTCCGCCACAGGGGAGCGGAAGTGCCTCTCGCGGTGCGTGCTGCGGCTGTGCTGGAATGCCGTGCGTGCAAGGGAAACCGAACCGTGCCACCAGTCCCCGCCGCAAGCCGCTCGCGCCCCTTCCCGATCAACTCGCCGGACCGGTACGCGACTTCGTGTCCGGGCTGCGGCACATGCATGGCGAGCTGGGCCTGAGCCTGAAGGAGCTGGAAGGCAGGCTCCCGGCCAGCAGATCGTCCCTGTCCCGCTACCTGCGGGGCCAGAGCCTGCCCGACGAACGGCTGTTGGTGCAGTGGTGCAAGCTCTCCTTCACCGGAGAGGACCGGCTTCCGGAGCTGGTACGGCTGCTGCACCGCGCCAACGAGGCAGCGACGGCAGGCGCGTTGGCCACCCCGGACGGCGCGGCCGAGGCTTCCGGGAGCGCGCCGGAGCGGCCGCCGAAGCCCGCGCGCCGACTGAAGCCGATCCTGGTGGGCGCCACCACGGCCGCGGTCCTCGCTGTGGCAGCCGTCGTCACATGGAGCCTGATCGACGACAACGGGCCCTCGGGCAGCGGTGTTTCACGTGAAACACCGGCCGCGAAGGGCACCGAGCGCATCACCGTCCATAACGTCGACAAGAAGTGCCGGCCCAAGCACACGCGCGAGTGCTCCATGGGACTGGCCATGGACCCGTACCTCGCCTACCGGCCGTCCAACATCGGCGGTCGCGTCTGGCACGGCGACCGGTTGACCGCCGAGTGCCGGGTCGCCAACGGCGTCACCGTCACCGATGAGGTAGGCGGCCACAGCAGCATCTGGTTCCAGGTCCGGCAGGACGGCAAGAAGCTGTGGATGCCCGGCATCCGGATCGACCCCGGCCAGCTCCAGTACTCGACGCTCGACAGCTGCGAGTGACCGGGGTCCGTCCGTCCCCGGCCTACGCCTCGCTGTCCAGGCCCGCGAGGACCAGCCCCAGCCGGGCGGTCCCGTCCGCGGTGACCGTGACCGGCACGCCCCAGTCCTGCTGGTGCACATGGCAGGCCGGATACTCGATGTCCGGGTCGTCGTCACAGGACGCGGCCATCGCCGAGACGTGCAGCACGCCCTCGGTGACCCCGTCGGCCAGGACCAGGTCGCGGCTGAGATCCGTATCGGCGCCGTCGCCCGCCGCCAGCAGCTCCGGCGGGGTCGAGCTGACCAGCAGCCGGGTGGACGGGCCGTAGCGGGTGTCCAGCTTCTGCCCGGCCGGTGCCTGGAAGACCACGTCCAGCCGGAGCCGGCCGGGGGCCACCTCGGTGGCGGCGCGCTGGGTGCGGTGCGCGACCGACTCCACCCGTACCGCCTCCTCGGGCAGCCGCAGCCGGGTCAGCCGGTGCCGGGCCGACTCCACGACGACGATGTCGTCGCCGACGAGCACCGCGTCCGACGGCTCCCGCAGGTCGGTGGCGAGCGTGGTCACCTCGCCGGTCGCCGGGTCGAAGCGGCGCAGCGCGTGGTTGTAGGTGTCGGAGACCGCGACCGAGCCGTCCGGCAGTGCGGTGACGCCCAGCGGGTGCTGGAGCAGCGCCTGGTCGGCGGCGCCGTCGCGGTGGCCGAAGTCGAAGAGGCCGGTGCCCACGGCCGTGTGCACCACGCCCTCGCGGTCGATCCAGCGGACCGCGCTGGTCTCGGAGTCGGCGATCCACAGCCGGTCCTCGGTGGCGGCCAGGCCCGACGGCTGCGCGAACCACGCCTCGGCGGCCGGCCCGTCCACCAGACCCTCGTTGGTGGTGCCCGCCGCGGCCCGCACGGTCCCGGCCTCCGGGTCGTACGTCCACAGCTGGTGCACGCCGGCCATGGCGATCCACACCCGGCCGTCGAAGTACGCCACGTCCCACGGCGAGGAGAGGTCCACCTCGCGCGCCGGACCCTCGGTGGGCGAGCCCTGCCACCACTGCTTGCCGGTACCGGCGACGGTCGCGACCTCGCCGGTGGCCGGGTCGAACGTGCGCAGCGCGTGGTTGACCGTGTCGGCGACGATCACCTTGCCGTCCGGCAGCAGCGCGAGGCCCTGCGGCTCGCTGAAGGCGGCCCGCTCGGCCGTACCGTCCGCCAGGCCGCGCTCGCCGGTGCCGATCCGCCGCAGCACGCTCTCGCCGTCCCCGTCCAGCTCCACCAGCTGGTGCCGGGTGGTGTCCGAGACCAGGAAGGAGCCCCCGGGCAGCTGAAGTGCCTTGCCGGGGAAGCGGAGGTCGGTGGCGACCGGCTCGGGCGGTACGTACGGGCCGTCGCCGCGCCGCAGCGTCCCCTTCGCCTCGTGCTCCGCCTCCAGCTCCTCGACCAGCTTCTCGATGGCGTGGGCGTGGCCCTCACCGGCGTGCTGGGCGACGACGTAACCCTCGGGGTCGATGACGACCAGCGTCGGCCAGGCGCGGACGGCGTACTGCTTCCAGGTGGCGAGCTCGGGATCGTCCAGGACGGGGTGCTCGACCTCGTACCGCTCGACCGCGTCGACGACGGCCTGGTGCTCCGCCTCGTGCACGAACTTCGGGGAGTGCACGCCGACGATGACGACGGTGTCGCGGTGCCGCTCCTCCAGCTCCCGCAGCTCGTCCAGGACGTGCAGGCAGTTCACACAGCAGAACGTCCAGAAGTCCAGGACGACAATGCGTCCCCGCAGGTCGGAGAGGGTCAGATCCTTGTTGCCGGTGTTGAGCCAGCCGCCCTTGCCGATCAGCTCGGGGGCCCGGACGCGCGCACGTGAAGCCATGTGGACATTCAACGCCACCCACCCGGTCGCGCATTCCGGCGGGGCCCGCGGGAAGTCCTCAGGACATGAGATACCTGGTACGCGACCGGATCTTCGGGATCGGCGAGGACTACTGGATCGAGGACGAGACGGGCCGCAGCGTCTACCTCGTCGACGGCAAGGCGCTCCGGATGCGGGAGACCTTCGAGATCAAGGACCGCGCGGGCCGGGTGCTGATCACGCTGCGCAAAAAGGTGCTGAGCCTGCGCGACACGATGACGATCGAGCGGGACGACCAGGTCATCGCCACCATCCGGCGGAAGCGGCTGTCGCTGCTGCGCAACCACTACCGCGTGGAGCTGGTGGACGGCACGGAGCTGGACGTCAGCGGCAAGATCCTGGACCGGGAGTTCGCGGTCGAGTACGACGGCGAGCTGCTGGCGGAGATCTCCCGGCGCTGGCTGACCGTGCGGGACACCTACGCGGTCAACGTGGTGCGGGAGGACGCCGACGCCGCACTGATCATCGCGATCGCGGTGTGCGTGATCCGGCTGGCGGAGCGGGAGCGCGAGGGCTGACCGGCCTGGGCCTCACCGCCGCAGCGCGAGGGCTGAGAGCCCCCGCGCACGGCCCGCGGGTCACGGCGTCGGCAGCCCCAGTACGCGGTCGCGCAGTACGGGGAAGGAGTGCCGGACCTTGCCGACCAGCTCCGGGTCCAGCTCGGCGCTGATGATCTCCTCATCGGGGCCGGCCTCGGCGAGCACCTCGCCCCACGGGTCGACGATCACGCTGTGCCCGGCCTGCTCCACGCCGGCGTGCATGCCGCCCGTGCCGCAGGCGAGTACGTACGTCTGGTTCTCCACCGCCCGGGCGCGGGCCAGCAGCGACCAGTGCGCGCGGCGCCGCGCGGGCCAGCCGGCCGGTACGACGAGGGTCTGCGCGCCGGCGTCCACCAGCTGTCGGAACAGCTCGGGGAAGCGCAGGTCGTAGCAGGTGGCCAGGCCGAGCGTGGTGTCCGGCAGGGCGACCGTCACCGGCTCGGTGCCGGCGCCCAGCAGCGTCGCCTCGCCCTTGTCGAAGCCGAAGCGGTGGATCTTGCGGTAGTGCGCGGCGCGCTCGCCGTCGGGGGAGTAGACCAGCGAGGTGTTGTAGAGGACGCCGTCCGCGCCGCGCTCGATGACCGACCCGGCGTGCAGCCAGACGCCCGCGTCCCGCGCCGCCGCCGACATGAGCTGGTGGGTCGGACCGTCCAGCGCCTCCGCGACCTCCTCGAAGGCGTCGAAGGCGAAGGCGCCCACCGGCCACAGCTCGGGGAGCACGACGAGATCCGCGTCCGCCTGGGAGCGCACGAGTGAAGCCACCCGCTCCCGGCGGGAATTGACCGGTTCCTGCTGGTCCACACCGACTTGGAGCAATGAAGCGCGCACAGTACCACCGCCTGGTCTTCCGAGCCCGGTCCGTCGTCAAAAAATGCCTACGATGGTCACCCGAAAGCACTGCCGGGGTGCCCGTGCGCAGCGTAACTTAACTGCACAGACAGCAGCCCGCGTACAAACCGTCCGAGGGGTCCCGTGACCGTCCACCCAGTCCTTCAGCCCTCCATCGACGCCTGGACGCACTCCATCGAAGCAATATCCGAGCTGGTGACGCCGCTCGTGGAAGGGGAGTGGAATCGCGCCACGGAATGCCCCGGCTGGTCGGTGCGGGACATCGTGTCCCACCTCATCGGCCTGGACTGCGAGGCGCTGGGCGATCCCCGCCCCATCCACTCGCTGCCGCGCGATCTCTACCACGTACGCAGCGAGTTCGCGCGGTACATGGAAATGCAGGTCGACGTCCGCCGGCATCACACGGGTCCGGAGATGACGGCGGAGCTGGAGTACACCGTCATCCGCCGCGCCCGGCAGCTGCGCAACGAGACGCGGGAGCCGGACGCGACGGTCCGCGGCCCGCAGGGCAAGGAGCAGACGCTCGAACACGCGCTGAAGGTGCGGGCATTCGACACCTGGGTGCACGAGCAGGACATCCGCCGCGCGCTCGGCGAGCCCGGCAATCTCGACTCCCCCGGCGCCCATCTCACCCGCGACTTCCTGATCCCGGCGCTGGCCAAGGTCGTGGCCGAGGACGCGGGCGCGCCGGCCGGCTCCGCCGTGGTGATCGATGTGACCGGGCCGGTGGAGTTCATGCGGACCGTACGGGTCGACGCGCAGGGCCGCGGGACGGTCGACGGCAGCGTCTCGCTGGGCCCGGACGTCACGCTCTCGACGGACTGGGAGACCTACGTCCGGCTGGCCTGCGGCCGGGTGCGCCCTGCGGCCGTCGCCGACCGGGTCAAGGTCGAGGGCGATCAGGAGCTGGCCGGGGCCGTGCTGGAGCACTTCGCGGTGACGCCGTAGGCGCGGGGCGCGCGCCCGGAAGACACACCGACGCACGCCCGGCACGGGGCGGTCACACCGGTACGTGCACCGCCTCCACCCGGCTCGCCACCGTCCGCTCGCGCTCCCGGCGCGCCGCCCGCTTGCGCAGCCGCAGGATCTGGCTGACGCCGATCGCCTCCAGGACGAAGACCGTCGCGAAGGCGATGCGGTAGTTGTCGCCGGTGGCGTCCAGCAGCACGCCGACCGCCAGCAGGGTCGTCATCGAGGCGGTGAAGCCGCCCATGTTGACGATGCCGGAGGCGGTGCCCTGCCGCTCCGGCGGGTTGGCCGGGCGGGCGAAGTCGAAACCGATCATCGAGGCCGGACCGCACGCGCCGAGCACGACGCAGGTGAGGACCAGCAGCGCCATCGGCGCGTGCCCCGGCCAGCAGAGCATGGCGGCCCACAGCGTCGCCGTGGCGCCGACGGTACCGAGCGCCAGCGGCATCCGGGCCGCGTGGTGGCGGGCGATGACCTGCCCGTAGACCAGCCCGGAGGCCATGTTCGAGACCACGATGAGCGTGAGCAGTCCGCCGGCCGCGGTCTCGGTCAGCCCCTGCGCCTCGACGAGGAACGGCATCCCCCACAGCAGCAGGAAGAACATCGCCGGGAACTGCGTGGTGAAGTGCACCCACATGCCCAGCCGGGTGCCCGGCTCGCGCCAGCACTGGGATATCTGCTGCCGTACGTAGCCGCCGCCGGCCGACGGCGGGCCCGCGGGTGCCGGCTCGAAGCCCTCGGGGTGGTCCTTGAGGAAGAGCAGTACGAGAGCGATCACCGCGATGCCGCAGACGGCGCTGCCGGCGAAGGTCGGGGTCCAGCCGAGGGTGTCCAGCAGCCGCGCGAGGACGAGGGTGGAGACGAGGTTGCCGGACATGCCGATGAGGGCGGCGATCTGCGCGATCATCGGGCCGCGCCGGGCCGGGAACCAGCGCGTGCCCAGCCGCAGCACGCTGATGAACGCCATCGCGTCGCCGCAGCCCAGCAGCGCGCGGGAGATCAACGCCATGACGTACGAGCCGGACAGCGCGAAGCCGAGCTGGCCGACGGTGTAGAGCGTCGCGCCGAGGATCAGGACCTTCTTCGGGCCCATCTTGTCGACCATCAGGCCGACCGGTATCTGCATGCCCGCGTAGACCAGCAACTGCAGGATGGAGAAGGTCGACAGCGCCGAGGCGTTGATGTGGAACCGCTCGGCCGCGTCCAGTCCCGCGACGCCGAGGCTGGTGCGGTAGATGATCGCGACGAAGTAGACGGCGACGCCGATGCCCCAGACCCACATGGCCCGCCGGCCGCCGGGCGGATCACCGGGCAGCGTCATCGGGGCGCTCCGTGCGGTACTCATCGCACGTCCCCCTGGGCGAGGTTCCGCACCCAGCTGACGTGCCGGTGCACGGCGGCGGTGGCCGCCTCCGGGTCGCCGGCCCGCAGCGCTTCGAGGATCTCGGCGTGCTCGGCGATGTTCTTCGCGATCCGGTCCGGGTGCGCGTGCATCACCGCGATGCCCATCCGCAGCTGGCGGTCGCGCAGCTGCTCGTAGAGCCGGACCAGGATCTGATTGCCCGCACTGCGCACGATGGCGGCGTGGAAGCAGCGGTCGGTGACCGAGACGGCGGCCAGGTCACCGGCGGCGACCTGCTCGCGCATGGTCGCCAGCAGCGACTCCAGCTCCTCGATCAGCGCGGCCGGCGCGGGCACGGCCTTGCGCGCCGCGTGCTCCTCGACCAGCAGCCGGGTCTCCACGACGTCCGCGATCTCCTGCGCGGAGACCGGCAGGACCAGCGCGCCCTTCTTCGGATAGAGCTTGATCAGCCCCTCGACCTCCAGCCGCAGCAGCGCCTCGCGTACGGGCGTCCGCGACACACCCACGGCCTCGGCGAGCTCGCCTTCGGTGAGCAGCATGCCGCCCTCGTAGCGGCGTTCGAGGACGGCCTGCTTGATGTGCGCGTACACCCGCTCGGCAGCCGGCGGCTGCTTCACGGGGGCGGGAGAGGCTGAGGCTGATGGCATGCGCACATGATAGATACAACAGGTATGCGTCTGCAGATGCCGTCCATCATCCGGACCCGAGGCGCAACGCCCGAGGTCCGAGGCCCGGGCGAGGAGACTGCCTACGCCATCTATCCGCACCCTGCCTACGCTCCATGAGCAGTGCGCCACGCGGTTGTGTCCTTCCCGTGACGCCCAGTGATCGAGATGGGGTGCGTCCGCATGTCCGTCAAGAAGAACCTCGCCGTCGACCGGACGGCACTCGCCCACAAGATCCGCTACGCCCTCGGCCACCCCGGACGCATACCGCCGTACGTCCGGCGGGCCGCCAGGGACCGCTGGCTGGCCCTCCACCACCCCGACCATGTGAGCTACTACCGCGCGGTCATGGCGTCCGACACCCGGCGCAACCCCGAGGCGGCGGTCGGCAGCCAGACGCACGACCGCTGGCTCGCGCTCGGCCGGATGCAATTCGACTACCTGCGGGAGCACGGCCTCACCCGGGAGTCCCGGATGCTCGACATCGGCTGCGGCAACCTGCGCGCCGGGTGGCGCTTCATCGAGTACCTCGAACCGGGCCACTACTACGGCATCGACATCTCGCCCGACATCCTGATCGCCGCGAAGCAGACGCTGGCCGACCGGGGGCTCCAGGACAGACTCCCGTACCTGACCCTCACGAAGAACCTCACGCTGGACTTCCTGCCCGACGCCCACTTCGACGTCGTGCACGCGCACAGCGTCTTCTCGCACTCGCCGCTGGAGATCATCGACGAATGCCTGGCCCATGTGGGGCGGGTGCTGGCCCCGGGCGGCTTCTTCGACTTCACCTTCGACCGGACCACCGGCGCCGAGCACCAGGTACTGCGCGAGGACTTCTACTACCGGACCGAGACCCTCGTCGACCTGGCCGCGCGGCACGGACTGCAGGCCCACTTCATGGACGACTGGGAGTCGCGCGGGCACGGCCAGTCCAAGCTCCGCGTCACCGCAGGCTGACGCCTTAGAGGCGGCCCGCCTCCGTGAGCCGGGCGACGACCTGGCGGAAAGCAGGCGCGCAGACGGCGAAGTCCTCGGCGTTGTGCCAGGCGACCTCGGCGATCTCCCGGGCCGGGACCGGGTCGACGGTGGCCGGGCCGCCCGTGAAGCAGGTCATGTGCAGGCGCCGGCCGGCGCGGCCGTGCGCCACGTCGTGGACGGTGAACGCCTCGGTCAGCTCGCCCGCCGGGACCTGTACGCCGATCTCCTCGGCCAGCTCGCGGGAGAGCGCCTCCGCGGCCGTCTCACCGGGCTCGTACTTGCCGCCGGGCAGGTAGAACGTGTCGTTGCCGCGGGTGCGGACGCTCAGCAGGCGGCCGTCCCTGATGTGCAGCCAGGCGACGGACCGCAGGGGCGGGAGCGCGTCCGGGGCGGCGGTGTCAGCAGTGATCTGTGCGTCGGTCATGACGGTGACGGTAAGCAGGGCGGCGCGGCGACACTAATTCCTTTTCGCCGCGCCGCCCTGCCGGGCCGCTCAACCGCGCATTACGACCAGGTGATCAGGCGCTTCGGGCGCTCCAGGATCGCGGCGGTGTCCGCGAGAACCTTGGAGCCCAGCTCGCCGTCGACCAGACGGTGGTCGAAGGAGAGTGCCAGGGTCGTCACCTGGCGCGGCTTGACCTTGCCCTTGTGGACCCAGGGCTGCTCCTTGACCGCGCCGAAGGCGAGGATCGCGGACTCACCGGGGTTCAGGATGGGTGTACCGGTGTCGACGCCGAAGACGCCGACGTTGGTGATGGTGACCGTGCCGCCCGCCATGTCCGCCGGGGAGGTCTTGCCCTCGCGGGCCGTGGCGACCAGTTCGCCGAGGGAGGCGGCGAGCTGGGGCAGGGTCTGGGCGCCGGCGTCCTTGATGTTGGGGACGATCAGGCCCCGGGGGGTCGCCGCCGCGATGCCCAGGTTCACATAGTCCTTGCGGACGATCTCCTGGTTCTCCTCGTCCCAGGAGGCGTTGATCTCCGGGTGGCGCTTGATGGCGACCAGGAACGCCTTGGCGACGAGGAGGAGCGGGTTGACGCGGACGCCCGCCATGTCGGGGTCCTGCTTCAGCTCCTGTACGAGCCGCATCGTGCGGGTCACGTCGACGGTGATGAACTCCGTGACGTGCGGCGCGGTGAACGCGGAGTTCACCATCGCCTGGGCGGTGGCCTTGCGCACGCCCTTGACCGGGATACGGGTCTCCCGTGCGGCGGCGACGGCCTCGGGGGCCGGCGCGGGCTCGTGCGGGGCCGGCTCCACGTCGTACTCCGGTGCCGCCGCGGGTGCGGGCGCGGCCGCCGCGTGCACGTCCTCGCGGGTGATGATCCCGTCGGGGCCGCTGGGCACGACCGTGGCCAGGTCGATGCCGAGGTCCTTGGCGAGCTTGCGGACCGGCGGCTTGGCCAGCGGACGCTCGGCGTTGGCCGGAGCGGCAGGCGCGGCTGCCGGTGTTTCACGTGAAACCGGCGCCGGCTCAGGCGCCGCGTACCCGTTCAACTCCGCCTGGACGGCCCCCTGTACAACGTTCGCTGTGCCGGGCTGCGCCTTGCGCGCACGCCGCTTCGTCGAGGACGGCGCGGCGCCGTAGCCGACGAGTACGGCCTTGCGGCCCTCCTCGCCGCCCCCGCTGCCCTCGGCCGCCGGCTCGGCGGCTTCCGGAGCGGCCGGGGCCTCGGCGGGACCGGCGCCCGGGTCGGTGTCCACGGTGATGATGACCGTGCCGACGTCGACCGTGGTGCCCTCGCCGAAGCGCAGCTGGTGCACCACCCCGTCGTACGGGATGGGGAGTTCGACGGCCGCCTTGGCGGTCTCGACCTCACAGACGACCTGGCCGTCGGCGACGGTGTCGCCCTCGGCGACGTACCACTTGAGGATCTCCGCCTCGGTCAGTCCCTCGCCCACGTCGGGCATCTTGAACTCGCGGAAGCGCTGATCGGTTGCAGTCATGGTCACGACTCTCCTCAAGCCCCTCAGTACGCCAGCGACCGGTCGACCGCGTCGAGCACCCGGTCCAGGTTCGGAAGGTACTCGTCCTCCAGCCGGGACGGCGGGTAGGGGGCGTGGTAACCGCCCACCCGCAGCACGGGTGCCTCCAGGTGGTAGAAGCACCGCTCGGTGATCCGCGCGGCGATCTCCGCGCCGGAGCCGAGGAAGACCGGCGCCTCGTGCACGACGACCAGGCGGCGGGTCTTCTCGACCGAGGACTGGAGCGTGTCGAAGTCGATCGGGGAGAGGGACCGCAGGTCGACGACCTCGACCGACTTGCCCTCCTCGGCGGCGACCTGGGCGACGTCCTGGCAGACCTTGACCATCGGGCCGTACGCGGCGAGCGTCAGGTCGCTGCCCTCGCGGGCGACCCGGGCCTTGTGCAGCGGATGCGGGATGGCCTCGGTGTCCAGCGCGGACTTGTCGTGGTAGCGGCGCTTGGGCTCGAAGTAGATGACCGGGTCGTCGCCGGCGATGGCCTGCTGGAGCATCCAGTAGGCGTCCGAGGAGTTCGACGGGGTGATCACCTTCAGGCCGGCGACGTGCGCGAAGAGCACCTCGGGCGACTCGGAGTGATGCTCGACCGCGCCGATCGCGCCGCCGTAGGGGATGCGGATGACGACCGGCAGCTTGATCTTGCCGAGCGCGCGGGCGTGCATCTTGGCGAGCTGGGTGACGATCTGGTCGTACGCGGGGAAGACGAAGCCGTCGAACTGGATCTCCACGACCGGGCGGTAGCCGCGCAGGGCCATGCCGATCGCGGTGCCGACGATGCCGGACTCGGCGAGCGGGGTGTCGATCACCCGGCCCTCGCCGAAGTCCTTCTGCAGGCCGTCGGTGACGCGGAAGACGCCGCCGAGCTTGCCCACGTCCTCGCCCATGACGAGGACCTTGGGGTCGGCCTCCATGGCCGTACGCAGCGATTCGTTGATCGCCTTGGCGATGGTGATCTTCTCGAAGACGGCCATGTCAGTTCTCCTCCGCGAACGCGGCCTGGTACGCGGCGAACTGGGCGCGCTCCTCGTCGACGAGCGCGTGCCCGTCGGCGTAGACGTGCTCGAACATCGCCATGTCGTCGGGGTTAGGCATGGTCCGGACCGCGTCACGGACCCGCTTGCCGAGCGCCTCGTCCTCCTTCTCGACGGACGCGAAGAACGCCTCGTCGGCCATCCCCTCGGCCTCCAGGTACCGGCGCAGCCGCAGGATCGGGTCCTTGGCCTCCCAGGCCACCAGCTCGTCGTTGCCGCGGTAGCGCGTCGGGTCGTCGGAGGTGGTGTGGGCACCCATGCGGTAGGTGTACGCCTCGACGAGCATCGGCCCCTGGCCGGTGCGGGCACGGTCCAGGGCCGCCTTCGTGACGGCGAGGACGGCGAGCACGTCGTTGCCGTCGACCCGTACGCCGGGGAAGCCGTAGCCGCGGGCGCGCTGGAAGAGCGGCACCCGGGTCTGCTTCTCGGTCGGCTCGGAGATCGCCCACTGGTTGTTCTGGCAGAAGAACACCACGGGGGCGTTGTAGACGGCGGCGAAGGTGAAGGACTCGGCGACGTCACCCTGGCTGGACGCACCATCACCGAAATAGGCGATGACGGCGGAGTCGGCGCCGTCCTTCTGCACGCCCATCGCGTAGCCCGTCGCGTGCAGCGTCTGCGAGCCGATCACGATCGTGTACAGGTGGAAGTTGTTGCTGTTGGGGTCCCAGCCGCCGTGGTTCACGCCGCGGAACATGCCCAGCAGGTTCGTCGGGTCCACCCCGCGGCACCAGGCGACGCCGTGCTCGCGGTAGGTGGGGAAGACGTAGTCGTCGTCGCGCAGCGCGCGCCCGGAACCGATCTGCGCGGCCTCCTGGCCCAGCAGCGAGGGCCACAGGCCCAGCTCGCCCTGGCGCTGGAGGGTGGTCGCCTCGGCGTCGAACTTCCGCGTGAGCACCATGTCGCGGTACAGGCCGCGCAGCTCGTCGGCGGACAGGTCGATCGCGTACTCCGGGTGCTCGACCCGCTCCCCCTCCGGGGTGAGCAGCTGGACGAACTGGTCCGGGTCCTGCTCCGCTGAAGCCTTCGCCCGCGGCTTGGCCGGGGCTTTCTTCGCGGTCGTGCGCTTGCCGCTTCCGCGTGTGGCTTTTCGTGCGGCACTGCTGTCCACGGTCACGTGCTGCTCCTCCGTCTGTCCGGCCCCCGGGGTCCGCCGGTGGCCGTATTGCGGCTCACCCGGTATCCGATACGGCGCACGGGGTGTGTGCGAACGCGGTCAGGCCCGGGTGGAACAAAACTGCCCCGGACGTGGCCTGCGCATGCACGTTACCCATTTCCCGAGCCTAAGCGAAAACGGCCCTGACCTGCGATTTTGCTTGGATTTCCAAGTAAATCGCGAAGGGTGGGAACAACTCCTGGTCACAGCGTTGCAGGCCGCCGGGACAACGGCACGTTATATCGGCGGGCCGGAGCACGGGAAGGGTCGGTGTGTGAGACTGAAACCGTGCGCGAAGACGGAAAAATCACGGTATTCCTGCTCGACGACCACGAGGTCGTGCGGCGCGGCGTCCACGACATGCTGACGGTCGAGAGCGACATCGAGGTGGTCGGCGAGGCCGGTACCGCCGCGGATGCCCTGGTCAGGATCCCGGCGACGCACCCCGACGTGGCCGTGCTCGACGTCCGGCTGCCGGACGGCAGCGGCGTCGAGGTCTGCCGCGAGATCCGCTCGCAGAACGAGGACATCAAGTGCCTGATGCTCACGTCTTTCGCCGATGACGAGGCGCTTTTTGACGCGATCATGGCCGGTGCGTCCGGTTACGTACTCAAGGCCATCCGCGGGAACGAACTGCTCTCGGCCGTCCGGGACGTCGCGGCCGGCAAGTCCCTGCTGGACCCCGTGGCCACCGCGCGGGTCCTGGAACGGCTGCGCGACGGCAGCGGCGCCAAAGGCGACGACAAGCTGGCGAACCTCACCGAACAGGAACGACGCATCCTCGATCTGATCGGCGAGGGACTGACCAACCGCGCCATCGGCGACCGGCTGCATCTGGCCGAGAAAACCATCAAGAATTACGTCTCCAGCCTGCTGTCCAAACTCGGCATGGAACGTCGTTCCCAGGCCGCCGCATACGTCGCCAGAATGCAGGCGGAAGGCCGCTGACCGCGTTTATAGGGGCCTGAATAGGGTCCTGACCTGCGGCGTAACGAATTTTGGGACCAACGTCCCCGGTGAACCAGGGGCTGCCGCCCCTACAGCCGCGCCCGCGCCGCCGGGCAGGCTGGTTCCCATGCCCGATGAATTCCGCGCACTGGAACTGCTCAGCCGTACGCCCTACGGACGGGTCTCGGCCAGCCAGCGGGCGCTGCCCTTCACCACGATCGCCCGGCACGTCGTTGCCGGGGGCCGGCTCCTGCTGCGCCTGCACCGTGGCTACGGCTACCACCGCGCCATGGACGGCAGCGTGGTCTCGTACCAGGCGGACAACCTCGCCGGCGGCGAGCCCGAGACCTGGACCGTCCAGTTCACCGGCACGGCCCGCGTCGCCCACCCGGAGCCGGCCGACCACGACGCCTTCGGGCGCACCCCGGCCCTGGCCGACGGCGAGCCCTTCGACCCGGTGTTCCTGCACATCGAGCCGGTCTTCGCCAAGGTCCACACGCTGACCGATGTACCGGTGTTCCGGTACGCCCATTCAGGCTGACCGATAGCCGACCCGTGCGGCGGAGTGGCCCGGGCCAGGTGATCTAACATCTGACGGGTGCTGCGCTCATCTGCGGTCCGGACGGCAACGGCGCCCGACGGACACACCCTCGGCTCCCTGCTGCGCCGCTACGAAGGCGCCGGGGAGCCGCTGACGTGCGAGCCGGTCGCCGAGGGCCTGCTCAACCACGGCTACCGGCTGACCACCACGCGCGGCCGCTTCTTCCTCAAGCACCACCTCGACGCCGACCGCGGCGCCCTGGTACGGCAGCACCGCGCCACCCGCCTGCTGGGCGCCATGGGCCTCCCTGTCGCGCCCCCCGTACGCGCCGCCGACGGCCGCACCGTCGCCGTCATCGACGGCCGCTGCTACGCGCTGCACCCCTGGATCGAGGGCCGCCACCTGGACGGCGCGGCCCTCACCCCCGCCCAGTGCCACCGCCTCGGCGCGCTGCTGGGCCGCGTCCACGTGTCCCTCGCCCAGGTGATGCCCGACGAGCCGCCGCAGCCCGGCCAGGAGAGCGCCGACCCCGCCGCGACCTTCGTGGGCATCGACGAGCTGCTGGCGCTGGCGCGGGACGCCCGCCCGCACGACAGCTTCGACGCGCTGGCCGAGCACCGGCTCCTGGAGCGGCGCGCGCTGCTGGCCGCGCACGCCCACCACCGGCCGCCCCGCGCGGCGCCGGCGGGCTGGGTGCACGGCGACTTCCACCCGCTGAACCTGCTCTACCGGGGCGCCGAGCCGGCCGCGATCGTCGACTGGGACCGGCTGGCGGTCAAGCCGCGCGCCGAGGAGGCCGTACGGGCCGCCGCAATCTTCTTCGTACGGCCGTCCGGCAGCCTGGACCTGGCGAAGGTGGCGGCGTACGCGCGCGCCTACCGGGGCGCCTCGGGCGTCGGCCCGGAGGAGCTGGCGGCCGCCGTGCACCGCGTCTGGTGGGAACGCCTGAACGACTTCTGGATGCTGGACTGGCGGTACCGGCTGGGCGACCGACGCGCCGACAGCCTCTTCCCCGCCTCGGCCGCGCTCGCGGTGTGGTGGACGGACGAATACGCGGCGGTACGCGGGGCCTTCACGGGCTGAGGGCCGCCGGGACGGTGTCCCTGACGGCCCTCAGGCGCTCAGTGGCCGTGCGCGGCCCTCGGCTCACTGCTCGCCGCTGTCACCGTCCGCCGGCGGGATGATCGGGGACTGCTCGTCCGTCGGCGCATCGGTGGGCGCCGTCGTCGCCCCCGTCGGCTCGCCGGTCGGCTCCCCGGTGGGCTCCGTCGGCTCGCCGGTCGGCTCTTCCGTCGCCGTCTGGGTGTCCGTCGGCGTCGGCTCCCCGGTCTCCGTCGGCTGCTGCGTGTAGTCACCGGTGTTGCCGCCCGTCCCGGCGGGCAGCGTCGCCTCCGTCGTCGGCTCCTCCGTCGGCGGCTCGGTGGTCTCCTTGTCCTTGCTCTTCGTCGCCGTCGGCGTGGGCTTCGGCTTCTTCGGCTGCTCGTCGCCACCGGTGTTCTGCAGGGCGATGGCGACGCCGGCCACGATGGCGATCAGCGCGAGCGCCGCGATCAGCCAGATCTTGCCGTTGCCGCCCTTGGAGCCGCGCGGACCGCCCTCGTACCCGCCGTCGTCGTCCCGCCCGGTCGGCAGGATCGGCTGCGCGGTCGTCGAACCCTGCCCCGGGTGCGCCATCGCCGTCGTGGCCGCGACGCCCCTCGCGGGCGTCGAGCCGCCGCCCTCGGGCACGGCGACCGGCCCGGTGCTCCACGTACCGGTGTGGCCGCCCTGCTCGTGCAGCATCTGCAGCGCGTACTGGACCAGGCCGCGCATCTCCTCCGCGCTCTGGAACCGGTCGTCCGGGTCCTTCGCGAGCGAGCGCATGACCAGCCCGTCCAGCTCCGGCGGCACCGCCTCCAGCACCTCGGACGGGGGCACCGGCATGTCCTGCACGTGCTGGTACACCACCGACAGCGGGGTCTCGCCGACGAACGGCGGGCGCAGCGCGAGCAGTTCGTACAGCAGACAGCCCGTCGCGTACAGGTCGGAGCGGGTGTCGACGGTCTTGCCGAGCGCCTGCTCGGGCGAGAGGTACTGCGGCGTGCCCATGACCATGCCGGTCTGGGTCATCGTGTTCGACGCGCCGTGCAGGGCACGCGCGATGCCGAAGTCCATGACCTTGACCGCGCCGCTGTTCGTGATGATCACGTTCGCGGGCTTGATGTCGCGGTGCACGATGCCGTGCTGGTGGCTGTACGCCAGCGCCTCCAGCACCCCGGAGACGATGATCAGCGCCTGGTCCGGCGGCGGCGCGTCGGCGTTGAGCAGCAGGTCACGGATGGTGTGACCCTCGACCAGCTCCATCACGATGTACGGGATGGTGTTGCCGCCGACCACGTCCTCGCCGGAGTCGTAGACGGCGACGACGGCGTGGTGGTTCAGCCCGGCGACCGACTGCGCCTCGCGGGTGAAGCGGGCCTTGGACACCGGGTCCTCGGCGAGGTCGGAACGCAGCAGCTTCACCGCGACCGTACGGCCCAGCCGTACGTCCTCGGCGGCGAACACCTCCGCCATGCCGCCCCGGCCCAGACGGCTCGTCAGGCGGTAGCGCCCGTCACCGACCAGACCACCGTTGCCCCACATCTCCGGTGCGTCGGGGATATTGGAGCCGGTGGCTTCAGGATCGGACGGGCCCTGGGGGCTCTGCGTCTGTGCCATCGGTCCTCGCCGTCGAATCGATCCGCGTAGTACAACGCGGTATTACGTCTCGGTCTTCGCAAGAGCACGCTACAGGCTCCGCGGCGCGCACCGGTTTCCTAAGGGGACCGGCCATCAAACCGTTCACCGGTCACATGTCGCAAGTTCACTACGAGTGACCGTTTTGCCCGGCAGCCGCTGACAGAGTCGTGACAGATTCCTGACACGCTCGCGACAACCCGCCGCGGCGGTCCTGACAGGCTCCCGTCAGGTGACGCGGCGGTGCAGGGATGCTGCCCATCTGGTCACGGAACGGGCACGCAGCTTGACTGGCCTGCGCCCTGAGGCACACTTGGCTGCGGAATTCCAGAACCTGGCCGACCGGTCGCATACCGGGCAGGGCCAGCAACAGAACAGCCCGGACAGTGCCGCGTACGGGATAACGGGCAGTGCGCCGAGGGGGAAACGGAAAACATGAGCCAGGACGGCGTACAGGCCCACGGCGCGGGCCGTTCGGTGGGACGGGGACGCTACCAGCTCCGCGATCTTCTCGGCACCGGCGGCATGGCCGCCGTCCATCTCGCGTACGACAGCGTGCTGGACCGCGAGGTCGCGATCAAGACGCTGCACACCGAGCTCGGCCGTGAGCAGGCGTTCCGCGAGCGCTTCCGCCGCGAGGCACAGGCCGTCGCGAAGCTCTCGCACACCAACATCGTCTCGGTGTACGACTCCGGCGAGGACGAGCTCGACGGCGGCACGACGCCGTACATCGTCATGGAGTACGTCTCCGGGCAGCCGCTGCGCGATGCCCTGGACGCCGATATCGCGCAGTACGGCGCCATGCCGACCGAGAAGGCGCTGAAGATCACCGCCGATGTGCTGGCGGCCCTGGAGACCAGCCACGAGATGGGCCTGGTCCACCGGGACATCAAGCCCGGCAACGTCATGGTGACCAAGCGCGGCGTCGTGAAGGTCATGGACTTCGGCATCGCGCGCGCCATGCAGTCCGGCGTCACCTCCATGACCCAGACCGGCATGGTCGTCGGCACCCCGCAGTACCTCTCCCCCGAGCAGGCGCTGGGCCGCAGCGTCGACGCCCGTTCCGACCTGTACTCCGTCGGCATCATGCTCTTCGAGCTGCTGACCGGGCAGCTGCCCTTCGACGCGGACTCGCCGCTGGCCATCGCGTACGCGCACGTACAGGAGGAGCCGCCGCTGCCCTCCAGCATCAACCGCTCGGTGCCGCCGGCGGTGGACGCCCTGGTGGCCCGCGCGCTGAAGAAGAACCCCAACGAACGCTTCCCCACCGCTGAGGCGATGCAGGACGAGTGCCTGCGCATCGCCCAGTCCGGGCAGTCCGGCTCCTCGCCGGTGATCATCGGCGGCCAGGGCCCGCGCAGCAGCGGCGCTTCGGTGGCCTCCGCGGTCTTCCCGTCGGCGACCGGCAGCCTGGGCATGGGCGCGCCGAACGTGCAGAACCCGTACACGCCGCCGCCGGTCAACAACGGCCAGTACAGCGGCTACGGCACGGCCACCCCACCGCCGCCCAGCCACGGTTACCAGACCCCGGCGCCCGGTCCGTACAACGGCGGCATGCGGACCCCGCCGCCCACGCCGTCGCCGTACACCGCCTCGATGCAGAGCCGCGCCGGCAACAAGGGCAACAAGCCGGTGATCATCGGCTCCGCCGTGGTCGCGCTGATCGCCGTCGTCGCGGTGGTCCTGGTCATCGCCCTCAGCGGCGGCGACCCGGAGCAGCCGGGCCCGCAGGCCAACGGCACCGCGCAGCCCTCCGCCTCGGCCACCGAGGACGCCGACGACAAGGTCCAGCCGGAGCAGACGGACCGGACGATCGACCCCAAGGAATGCACGGAGGCCGTCAAGAGCTTCGACGACAAGTCGAAGGTCATGATGCCGAACTTCTACAGCAAGAACCTCCGCTCGGTGAAGGCGTGCATGCGCGAAGCCGGCTGGCAGTGGGACATCTCCTACGAGAACAGCGAACCCATGTGGGGCAAGAACGCGGTCATCCGCCAGACCCCGGCCGAGAACGAGAACTACGACCCCAAGGGCGACGACGAGATCGAACTGGTCGTCTCGACGGGCAAGTCGGGCTGAGGCGGCCCCGACAACACCTGGACACACCTGCACCGAGGGGCCCTTCGCGCGATGTGCGCGCAGGGCCCCTCGGTGCAGGTTTCCGGCGTCCCGTCCGCCGTCCGGCGTCCCGTCCGGCGGCGTCGGGCGTCAGAGGTACGGGCCGGAGCGGGCGCCGCCGCGGCCGGGGTGTTCGTCGTCGTCATCGGACGGAGCCGCGCCGGGCGGGAGGGCGCGGCGCATCTGCTCCAACTGGGCGCGCGCGGCCATCTGCTGGGCGAACAGGGCGGTCTGGATGCCGTGGAACAGGCCCTCCAGCCAGCCGACCAACTGCGCCTGCGCAATGCGCAGTTCGGCTTCGGTGGGCACGGAGTCCTCGGTGAACGGCAGGGACAGCCGCTCCAGCTCCTCCACCAGCTCGGGGGCCAGCCCGTCCTCCAACTCCTTGACGGAGCCGGCGTGGATCTCCTTCAGGCGGACCCGGCTCGCCTCGTCCAGCGGGGCGGCCTTCACCTCTTCCAGCAGCTGCTTGATCATGCTGCCGATCCGCATGACCTTCGCGGGCTGTTCGACCATCTCCGTCACCGGAACCTCGCGTGGCTCATCGTCGCCGCCTCCACCACCGGAGCCTGCGCTGCCGAGAGCCATGCCGTCCGGGCCGACAACCAGGACGTGCGGGCTCTCCTGCGACCGTTCGTTCATCGGCATATCCATGCCGCCATTCTCTCGTACATGCAGTAGGAACAGTTGTGCCCCGAGGAACTAGTGATCCACCCTCGCGATGCGTCCGTCACAGTACTTCGCCACAGTTCATGGCTTTTAGCGGTACATACGGGACTTTTCCGAGATGCCGCGATTGTGGGCTCATGTGACCCTGATTACGTCACTCGACGGCTCGGCACGGGAGGACACGGCGTGGTTCCAGGACTCCGCTCACTCATCGTCGCCGGCCTGCTGACGACCGCCACGCTGCTCCCCACCACCGCCGTACCCGCGGCCGCCGCCACCACGCATCCGCCCGTACGGGGGCATCTCCGGGCGGCGGATCCACCGCAGCCGCAGTCCACCGACGGGCTGCCCGCCGACGCCCGGCTCCCCGAGCGCGCGACCGGCCGGCCGCAGCCGTCCCTGGAGGACCAGACGGGTACCGGCGGCACCGGCCACCGCCCGCAGCATCCCCGTACCTCGGCGTCCGCCGGTACCTCCGAGGCCCCGGCGGAACCGGACGACAGCCCCGCGCCGTCCTCGACCGCCTCCGGACCGAGCCCGTCCGCCGGCCCGAGCGACTCCGCCACGGCCTCACCCGGACGGCCCACCCCCAGCGACTCGGCCGCCGGCTCGGGCACGGGCTCCGGCAGGCCGTCGGCCGGCCGGCCGGCGACACCGTCCCGGACCGGCGCCGGCATCCCGCCCCGTACCGACGACGGGACGAGCGGACCGAGTGCGCCGCACACCTCCCGTACCTCCGGCAGTGCCGGTACGTCGCCGAAGGACCCCGGCGCGACCGACCGGCCGGCCACCGGCTCGGACCGCCCGTACGCGCCCCTCTCGCCGCACAGCCGGGGGACACACGCCTGGCAGACGCTGCGGCCGCCGCACCAGCCGGCGGCCGCCGGGCCCTCCTCGACGAGCCGCGAGACCGCCGGCGCCGTCCGGCCGCCCTACGCCCCCACCGAACACGCCGCCCGGGTCGCCCGCGTCCTCCCCTTCGGCGCCGGGCTGGCGCTCACGGGGCTGGGGCTGGCGTTCATCGGGCTGCGACTGCGGAGGCGGTGAGGGGCGGCGTACGGCCTTGCGGGGACCGGCGTACGGCCTTGCGGGGGGCCCGGCTGTCGGCTTTCGGCTCAGTCGACCGTCAGGACGACCTTGCCGATGTGGCTGCTCTCCTCCAGGACGCGGTGCGCCTCGGCGGCGTCCGCCATCGGCAGCGTGCGGTCCACGATCGGCCGCACCTGGCCGTTCTCGACCAGCGGCCAGACATGCTCCCGTACGGCGGCGACGATCGCGGCCTTCTCCTCGAGCGGCCGGCCGCGCAGCGACGTCGCGGTGACCGCGCCCCGCTTGGCCAGCAGCGCACCCAGATTCAGCTCGCCCTTCCGGCCGCCCTGCAGGCCGATGATCGCCAGCCGCCCGTTGGTGGCCAGCGCCTTGACGTTGGCGTCCAGGTACTTCGCGCCGATGATGTCGAGGATCACGTCCGCGCCCCGGCCGTCGGTGGCCTTGCGGATCTCCTCGACGAAGTCCTGCTCGCGGTAGTTGATGAGCACGTCGGCGCCCAGTTCGCGGCAGCTCTCCAGCTTCTCGGCGCTGCCCGCGGTCACGGCCACCTTCGCGCCGACGGCCTTGGCCAGCTGGATCGCCATGGTGCCGATGCCGCTGGACCCGCCGTGGATCAGCAGGGTCTCGCCGGGCCGCAGGTGCGCCACCATGAAGACGTTCGACCAGACGGTGCAGGTCACCTCGGGCAGCGCGGCGGCCTGCGTGACGTCGAGGCCCTTCGGCAGCGGCAGCAGCTGACCGGCCGGCACGGCCACCTGCTCGGCGTAACCGCCACCCGCCAGCAGCGCGCAGACCTCATCGCCGACCGCCCAGCCGCTGACGCCCGGGCCGACCTCGGTGATCGTGCCCGCGCACTCCAGGCCGGGATAGGGGGAGGCACCGGGCGGCGGGTCGTAGAAGCCCTGGCGCTGCATCACATCGGCGCGGTTGGCGGCGCTGGCCGCGACCCGCACCAGCACCTCGCCTTCGGACAGTTGCGGCGCGGGCACCTCGGCCCACACCAGGGCCTCGGGTCCGCCGGGTTCGGGAATGGTGATCGCACGCATGGCCGCGAGGCTACTCGCCTCCGTACCGGACGGACGAGCGCCACCCTCGCTGTCCGTGCAGGTGCTGGCCCCCGAGACCCTGCTCGTCTCTGCGGGCCCAGGCCAGCCCAGCCCCCCGCTCCACGTTTCACGTGAAACAGCCGCGCGTGGGCGGCTCAGTCCCCCAGGTCCTGCTCGTCCGCGCGGCGGATCACGCGGTCCTTCTCGTCCGCCCGGCGCATCGGCTGGACGCCGGAGCCCGGCAGTCCCTGTGCGGCCGGCCGGCCCAGCTCCGGCTCCTCCTTCGGCACCGCGCGGACGATCGTGATCAGCCGGTCGGCGTGCTGCAGCGGACTCGCCGCGGGGTCGTCGTACGCCAGCAGCCGGTGCCCGCGAAGTACGGAAACGACCAGGTCACCGGTGTCCCGTACCGACTTGCCGACCTCCGCCTTCACCACCGGGCGCTCGATCAGATCCAGCCCGGTGCCCTGCTGGATCAGGTCCTCCATGACCGTGCTCGCGCTCGGGCTGTGCACGGACAGGCCCAGCAGCCGGCCCGCCGCGCTCGCCGAGGTGATCACCGAGTCGGCGCCGGACTGCCGCAGCAACGGCGCGTTTTCCTCCTCCCGCACCGCCGCCACGATCGTCGCCTTCTTGTTGAGCTGGCGGGCGGTGAGCGAGACCAGGACCGCGGTGTCGTCGCGCTGCGTGGCGATGACGATCTGGTGGGCGCGCTGGATCTCGGCACGCAGCAGCACGTCACTGCGGGTGGCGTCGCCCAGTACACCCGCGTAGCCCTCGGCGACGGCCGCGTCGATCACCTTGGGGCTCGGGTCCACGATGACGATGCGGTCCCGGCTCGCGCCCGTGGCACGCAGCGTCTCCACGGCCGACCGGCCCTTCGTACCGAAGCCGATGATGACGGTGTGGTCGCGCAAGGCGGTCCTCCAGCGGTTCAGCCGCCACTGTTCACGGGTCCGTTCGGTGAGGACCTCGAGGGTGGTGCCGACCAGGATGATCAGGAACAGGACGCGGAGTGGCGTGATGAGCAGGATGTTCAGCAGCCGTGCGGTGTCTCCGTACGGGACGATGTCGCCGTATCCGGTCGTGGAGAGCGTGACGGTCGCGTAGTAGACGCAGTCGAGGAAGTCGACCTTGTTGTCGGCGTTGTCGTGGTACTCGCTGCGGTCCACCCAGACGATGAGGACCGTCAGGACCAGCACTATCAGCGCCATGACGAGCCGTCGGACCACCTGCCGCAGCGGTGCGGCGGGCGCCCGTCGGGGCAACTGGACCCGGTGCGAGACGTTTTCGGGGAGCCGCTCGTGTGCCGCGGCGTCCTGCGTGGGGAGCTTCACGCGCGGCCTCCGGTGGCACCGGTGTACGGGTTCGTGGCGCCGGGGGACCAGGGGAGGCCGAGGAGCATGACCGGCTCACCCTCGGTGGCGCCGCCGGGCGGGATCACGGCCAGCGCGTCCGCGGCGGCGATGCCGCGCAGCATGGCCGGGCCGTTGAAGTGCAGGGGGTGCGCCACGACCGCTCCCTTCTCGTCCGTACGGCAGCCCACAGGCACCAGCCGGGTGTCGTGCGGGTGGCCGTGCACGCCGTCGGCGAGGCGTACCCGGCGGGGCTCCGAGCGCGTACGGCCCGAGAGCGTACCGAGCAGCGGTTCGGCGAGCGTCAGCAGCCCCGAGACGGCGGCGAGCGGATTGCCGGGGAGGCCGACCAGGTGCCGGGGGGTGCGCGGGGCACGGACAGGGCGCCTGGCGCGCTTGGCGGACCGGCCGCGCGCGGCGGCGCCGTCCGCCGGGTCGAGCCGGGCGAGCAGCATCGGGTGGCCGGGGCGTACTTGTACGCCGTCCACCAGCAGTTCGGCCCCGAGGCGGCGCAGCGTGGGGTGCACATGGTCGACCGGGCCCGCGGCCGTGCCGCCGGTCGTGATCACCACGTCCGCCGTCGAGGAGGCGATGGCCTCGTACAACACGCCCTCGTCGTCCGCGAGATGGCGCGGGCCGATGGTCTCCGCGCCCAGCGCCTGCAGCCAGGGCGCGAGCATCGGGCCGAGCGCGTCCCGGATGCGTCCCTCCTGCGGCAGTCCGCTGTGCAGCAACTCGTCGCCCAGTACCAGGATTTCCACCACCGGGCGGCGGTACGTCCACAGCTCGTCGTAGCCCGCGGCGGCGGCGAGGCCGAGCACGGCCGGGGTCACCGGCGTGCCGGGCGGCAGCAGTTGGTCGCCGTTGCGGCACTCCTGGCCGCGCGGCCGGATGTCCTGCCCGGGCCGCGCGCCGCCGGGTGCGGACAACAGAGCGCCGCCATCGGCCTGTTCGACGGTCTCACCGTGCTCGGAACGGAGCACGGCCGAGGCACCGGGCGGTATCCGCGCCCCGGTGGCGATCGGGATCGCGTGTCCGGCGGGCAGCGGCCGGGTGGGGCCCTGACCGGCGAGGATGCCGGCGGTCGCGGCGGGGGCGAGCGTACTGGGGGCGGTCACGCGCCAGGGGCCGGGACCGGAGACGGCCCAGCCGTCCATTGCCGAGGTGTCGAACGAGGGCAGGTCGGTGAGCGCGGTGAGCGCCCCGGCGAGCACGCGGCCCAGCGCCTCGGGGCCGAGCGGTACGGCGGCCGCCTCCAGCGGCCCGGCCACGGCGCCGGCGGCGGCCGCTCGGGCGTCGTGCCAGGGGGAGTGGGCACTGTGGCGGTGGGCCGGGGAGGTGGGCGATCCCTTACCGGACGCGGGGGCGGCCGGTTGGGGAGCCGCGGGCCCGGAGGCTGTGGGCTCGGAGGCTGCGGACCCGGAGGCTGCAGGCTCGGAGCGGGTGGGCTCGGAGGGCGGCTCCGGCGGGGGCGGTGTCGGGTCGGCGGCCGCGGCCGCCTCGGACCGGGCCGCACGGTGGCCGTTGCCCCAGGGCGCGTGCCAGGGATCGCTCCAGCCGGCACCCGCGTGAGGCGGGGTATCCGGTGTTCCGGATGCGGCGTCCGGTGTCCGGGGTGCGGCGTCCGTGATCCGGTCGCCGCCGGCCTGGCCGTACCGCCCCGCGTTGGCGATGGCGAGGGCGTCGTCGAATTCGCCGGGGTCTCCCGTAAGACCGGGCATCATTCCTTCGCTTCCCCGGCTCCTGCGTCCGCGACTCCGGCGTCCGCGGCTTCGGCTTCCGCGGCCCAGCGGTTCGCCAGCGCCGCGGCGCGCCTGCTGACCTCCGCCACGTCGAGGCCCTGCTGGGCGGCCGCGTACCCGACGAGGAAGGTCGTCAGCGGCGCGGCCGGCCGGGCCACGCCGTGCGCCGCGTCCCGCGCCAGGTCGAGGAGGTCGGCCGTGTCGACATCGAGCTCGATGCCCAGTTCGGCCTTGACTGCGGTGATCCATTCGTCCAACACGTGTCCATGCTCCCTGATCCGGGCGCGCGCCGCGCTGAGGGCCTCCCAGGTGTCGCAGTCGAACGAGGCCGCCGCCGTGTCGTCCCGCACGCGCCGCACCGTCAGTTCGGCGAGCAGGGCACGCAACGGCAGCCCGTCGAGCCCGCCGCGCTCGGCCCGCAGCGTCTCAAGGGCGCGGCGCAGCGCCTCGGCCCGGTACGCCGCCACGAGCGGCTGATCCCGCCCGTCCCCGTCGACCAGCAGCGCCCCGTCCGCGTGGCCGGGCGACTCCCCGGGCCCCGGGCCCGCTCCCGCCGCCAGCAGCGCGTCCACCGTCCCGGCGGTGAGAAAGGGCAGGTCGGCGGAGAGGACGAGCACCGTGCCTGCCGTGGTGTGCCGCAGGCCCGCGTCCAGCGCCGCGACCGGTCCGGCCCCGGGCGGGTCCTCGCGCGTCGTCATCACGGGGCGCGCGGTCGGCCGCTCCGGACCGACCACCACGGTGCGCGCCGCACCGGGGCAGGCGGCGAGCACCCGATCCAGCAGGGACCGGCCGCCGACCGCGAGGGCCGGCTTGTCCGCGCCGCCGAGCCGGCGCGCCGCGCCCCCGGCCAGCACGATGGTGTCGTAGTCGCTCGTCACCCCCCGAGTATCACCGGCACCCGGCGATCGACACCCCGTACGTACCAGTGTTCGTGAGCGTGGTGTTTGTCTCTCACAGCCCCCGCAACAGGATCGCCGGCGATTCCACGCAGTCCGCCACGAAGCGCAGGAAGCCGCCCGCCGTGCCGCCGTCGCACACCCGGTGGTCGAAGGTGAGCGAGAGCTGTACGACCTGCCGTACGGCCAACTCCCCTTCGTGCACCCAGGGCTTGGCGGCTATCCGGCCGACGCCGAGCATCGCGGCCTCGGGGTGGTTGATGATCGGCGTGGAGCCGTCGACGCCGAAGACGCCGTAGTTGTTGAGGGTGAACGTGCCGTGCGTCAGCTCGGCGGGCGCGAGCCGGCCCGCGCGCGCCGTCTCGGTGAGCCGCGCCATCTCGGCGGAGAGCCCCTCGACCGTACGGGCGTGCGCGTCCCGTACGACCGGCACGATCAGCCCGCGGTCGGTCTGTGCCGCGAATCCCAGATGCACGGCGGGCAGCCGGACGATCTCGTGCGTCGCCGTGTCGACCGTGGAGTTCAGCTCCGGATACCGCGCGAGGGCCGCCGTACAGATCCGGGCCAGCAGCGCGAGCAGCGACACCTTCTCGCCGCGCCCCGCATTCATGGCGCGGCGTACGGCCAGCAGCTCCGTCGCGTCCGCGTCCACCCAGCAGGTCGCGTCCGGGATCTCCCGCCGGCTGCGGGCGAACTTCTCCGCCGCCGCGCCCCGCATCCCCTTCAGCGGCACCCGCTCGGCACCCTCCGGGGCCACGGCGCCGGTCCCCGCGGCAGCGACGGACGCGGTCTGCTTCCCGCCGCGCAGCGCGTGCTCGACATCGGAGCGCAGGATCAGCCCCTCGGGACCGCTCCCCCCTACCGTGCGCAGGTCCACGCCGTGCTCCCGCGCCAGCCGCCGCACCAGCGGCGAGATCACGGGCACCGGCGCCGCCCCGCCGACGGCCGCACCGGTCGGCTCGGTCGGTTCGGTCGCCTCGGTCGGCGCGGCCGCCTCGGTCGGCTCGGTCGGCTCGGTCGCCCGGGGCGCACCCGACGTACGGGCCGGGCCCGTCTGCCGTACGCGTCGCCGGCGCCCCGCCGGCGCACTCGTGCCGTACCCGACGAGTACATTCCCCGAGCCCTCGGCCTCCCCGGCACGGCGCTCGCCGCCCGTGGAGCGCTCGTTCCCGGCGTCCTGCGCCGCCCCCACCGCCACCGTCACCAACGGGGCGCCGACCGGCACTTCGTCGCCCTCCGCGCCCATCCGGGCGGTGACGACGCCGCCATACGGGCACGGCACCTCGACCATCGCCTTGGCCGTCTCGACCTCCACCACCGGCTGGTCGACGGCGACGACCTCGCCCACCTCCACCAGCCAGCGCACAATGGTCGCCTCGGTCAGCCCCTCGCCCAGATCGGGCAGCGGGAACTCGCGTACTTCGGCCATTACGCGCCACTCCCCTCGGTGCCGCCCTCGGTCCAGTCGGACTCCCACTGCAGGCGCGCCACGGCGTCCAGTACCCGGTCGACGCCGGGCAGGTGGTGCCGCTCCAGCATCGGCGGCGGATACGGGATGTCGAAGCCGGCGACCCGCAGCACGGGCGCCTCCAGGTGGTGGAAGCAGCGCTCGGTGATCCGGGCGGCGATCTCCCCTCCGGGACCGCCGAAACCGGTGGACTCGTGGACGACGACCGCGCGCCCCGTGCGCCGCACCGACGCGCACACCGTCTCGTCGTCGAACGGCACCAGCGAGCGCAGGTCCAGCACCTCCAGGTCCCAGCCCTCCTCGCGGGCCGCCTCGGCCGCCTCCAGGCACACCGGCAGCGACGGCCCGTAGGTGAGCAGCGTGGCGCTGCTCCCGGGGCGGCGGATCTCCGCGCGTCCTATGGGCGCGACGGGCGTCGGCTCCTCGGGGGACCAGTCGGCCTTGGACCAGTACAGCCGCTTGGGCTCCAGGAAGACGACCGGGTCGTCGGAGGCGATCGCGGCCCGCAGCATGCCGTACGCGTCGGCGACGGTCGCCGGGGCGAACACCTGGAGGCCGGGCGTGGCCATGTAGTACGCCTCGGAGGAGTCGCTGTGGTGCTCGACGCCGCCGATCCCGCCGCCGTACGGGATGCGGATCGTCAACGGCATCGGGAGCGCGCCCCGCGTCCTGTTCCGCATCCGCGCCACATGGCTGACGAGCTGCTCGAACGCGGGGTAGGCGAACGCGTCGAACTGCATCTCCACCACGGGCCGCAGGCCGTACATCGCCATGCCGACCGCCGTGCCGAGGATGCCCGCCTCGGCGAGCGGCGTATCGGTGCAGCGGTCCTCGCCGAACTCCTTGGCGAGCCCGTCGGTGATCCGGAAGACGCCGCCGAGCTGCCCGACGTCCTCGCCCATCACATGGACGGTGGGGTCCTCGGCCATGGCGTCGCGCAGCGCCCTCGTGAGGGCCTGCGCCATCGTGGCGGGCCTGCGCTCGGTCGCGGTCGTGCCCCCGGCGGCGACTGCGGTGCTCATCGGTGCTCCCCTTCCGCTGCGATCTCGGCCCGCAAGAGGTCCGCCTGCTCGCGCAGTTGGCGGGTCGGCGCGGCATACACGTGGTCGAAGAGATCCATCGGGTCCAGCGCCGGGTCCGCGTTCATCCGCTCGCGCAGCGCGCCGGCCAGCTCCTCCGCCGCGTCCTTCGTGGCACTCACATACGCGGGCGTCAGCAGGTCGCGCTCGGCCAGCTCGCGCTCCAGCAGGGTGATCGGGTCGTGGCCGCGCCAGGTCTCGACCTCGGCGTCGCTGCGGTAGCGGGTGGCGTCGTCGGCGTTGGTGTGCGCCTCGATGCGGTACGTCACGGCCTCGACCAGCGTGGGGCCGCCGCCGCGGCGGGCGCGCGCCACCGCCTCGCCGAGCACTTCGTGGAGCGCGGGCGCGTCGTTCCCGTCGACCAGCCGGCCGGGCATGCCGTATCCCACCGCCTTGTGGGCGAGCGAGGGGGCTGCCGTCTGCTTGGCGAGCGGCACGGAGATCGCGAAGCCGTTGTTCTGGACCAGGAAGACGACGGGTGCCTGCCATACGGCCGCGAAATTCAGCGCCTCGTGGAAGTCGCCCTCGCTCGTACCGCCGTCGCCGACCATGGCGAGCGCGACGACGTCGTCGCCCTTGAGACGGGCGGCGTGCGCGAGGCCCACCGCGTGCGGCAGCTGGGTGGCGAGCGGGGTGCACAGCGGCGCCACGCGGTGCTCCCGCGGGTCGTACCCCGTGTGCCAGTCGCCGCGCAGCAGGGTGAGCGCCTGTACGGGGTCCAGGCCGCGGGCGACGGCAGCGAGGGTGTCGCGGTAACTGGGGAAGAGCCAGTCGCGCTCCTCCAGGACGAGCGCGGCGGCCACCTCGCACGCCTCCTGGCCGGTGGAGGAGGGGTAGACGGCGAGCCGGCCCTGGCGGGTGAGGGCCGTGGCCTGGGTGTTGTACCGGCGGCCGCTGACCAGCTGCGCGTACAGCCGCTTGAGCAGGCCGTCGTCCAGCCCGCGCGCCGCGTCCGTGCCGAGCAGGCGGTACGGCTCCTCGTCGGGCAGGAGGGGCCCGGGGTCGACGCGGGGCCGCCAGGCGGGCGGCGGCGCGGGGCGGTCGCTGGTCGCGGTGCTGCCGTGCCTGCCGCTGCCGGGCTGCTCGAGAACCGTCATGAGGGGCACCTCCTCGGTGGAAGGGGTGGCGCTGTGCGCCGCGTGCGGGGTGGTGACGGGCGGCTGGAGGGAAAACTGCGGATGCGGGGGACCGGCCGGTGGGCCGGACTCCTCCCTACCGATTGTTCGGTTGCCGACACATTTTGGCTACAGGTGGGCCGAGCCTGTGGACAATCGGTTCTGCACAGCCTGGAATGAAGTCAGGACGTCCAAGAAGGGGAGACAGGACGGCATGTCGGACGAACAGATGGTCAATCCCGCCGGACGACACCCCGTCCGTCCACTGGACGCCGTCGACCGCGACATCCTGCGCATGCTGCAGACCGATGGCCGGGCGTCGATACGGTCCGTGGCCGACCGCGTGCACATCTCACGGGCCAACGCGTACGCCCGGATAAACCGCCTGCTGGACGACGGCGTCATCCGCGGTTTCAGCGCCCGGGTGGACCAGGAGCGGGCGGGTCAGGGCGCGTCGGCGTACATCACGCTGAAGATCGTGCAGAACTCCTGGCGCACGGTGCGCGAAGCGCTCCAGGCGCTCCCGGGCGCCGCACATATCGCCCTGGTCAGCGGGGACTTCGACGTCCTGCTGCTGGTCCACACGAAGGACAACCGGGCGCTGCGGGAACTGGTCCTCACCCGCATCCAGTCGATACCGGAAGTACTGAGCACCCGCACGCTGCTGGTCTTCGAGGAAACGGACCTCGAACCGGAGGGATGAGTCCTGCGGCCCGTGTTGTGCGGGCCCCGGATTCAGGCTTCGTTGCGCAGGCCCGCGAAGGCCGTACGGACCACCGCTTCGGCCACTTCCTCGGCGCTCGCCGAGCCGCCGCGGCCCGGCCGGTACCACTCCACAATCGAATTGATCATGCCGAAGAGCAGCCGCGTCGCCAGCCGGATGTCGGCGTCCGGGCGCAGGTCGCCCTCGGCGGCCGCCGCCTTCAGCAGCTCGGCGACCTCGTTGTCGAAGTCGCGGCGGCGCTCCATGGCCCACCGCTCGGTGTCGGTGTTGCCCCGCACCCGCAGCAGCAGCGTCACATAGGGCAGCTCCGCGATCAGCACCTCGACCTCGCGCCGGGTCACGTACTCCAGCCGCTCGATCGCCCGCCCCTGGGTCGCGCCCGGCTCCTGGAGGACGCCAAAGAGGCCGTCCAGCGCCCTGCTTATGGCCCGCCGCAGCAGCTCTTCCTTGCTGCGCACGTGGTGGTAGATGGAGGACTTGGAGATGCCGGCCGCCTTGGAGAGGTGCTCCATGGACGTGCCGTCGTAACCGCGCTCGTTGAACACCTCGACGGCGACCGCGAGCAGCGAATCGGGCGTATAGGTGTCGCGCTTGGCCATGGTCATGATTACAGCAGCTTTCCGGACGGGGCCGCACAGCGGACCAGGGAGCGGGACGAGGTCGGCGGCCGGCGGGCGCGGAGCGGTCTCCCGCCCCACGCACCCGCCGTGACAACTGACGCTCCGGCGGAGTTTTCCACAGGCTTTCCGAGCCCTCTTGCCCCGACCGATCGTTCGGTTACTCTAGCTCCCGATGCCCGTCCACTCCCAGCCCTGATCGACGAGGAGTTGGTCCCCGATGGCCGCCGACCCGACCACGACGCAGTTGATCGAGAAGCACCGCCCCACCCTCGACCAGGCGCTGGAGACCATCCGCAGCCGGGCGTACTGGTCCCCGCACCCGGAGCACCCCAAGGCGTACGGCGAGGACGCCGCGCCCGAGGGCAAGGCCGCCTTCGAGGCCCTCCGCGGCACCCGCTTCGAGCTGGACCAGCCCGGCACGGACGGCTGGACCGGCGAGGAGATCTCGCCGTACGGCATCGAACTGGGCATCACGTATCCGCACCCCGACCCCGATGTCCTGCTGCCGGTCATGCGCGCGACGATCCCCGCCTGGCGGGACGCGGGGCCCGAGGTCCGCGCCGCGGTCTGCCTGGAGATCCTCGCCCGGATCAACGCCCGCACCCATGAGTTCGCGCACGCGGTGATGCACACGAGCGGCCAGGCGTTCATGATGGCGTTCCAGGCCGGCGGGCCGCACGCCCAGGACCGCGGCCTGGAGGCGGTGGCGTACGCCTACGCGGAGCAGACCCGCACGCCCGGCGAGGCCGCCCCCTGGTCCAAGCCGCAGGGCAAGCGCGACCCGCTGGAGCTCAGCAAGACCTTCCAGGCCGTCCCGCGCGGCGTCGCCCTGATGATCGGCTGCAACACCTTCCCCACGTGGAATGGTTACCCAGGCCTCTTCGCCTCCCTGGCCACCGGCAACCCCGTGCTGGTCAAGCCGCATCCGCGGGCCGTCCTGCCGCTCGCCCTCACCGTCCGCGTCGCGCGCGAGGTGCTCGCCGAGGCCGGCTTCGACCCGAATCTGGTCGCGCTCGCCGTGGACCGCCCCGACGAGGGCCTCGCCAAGATCCTCGCGCTCCGCCCCGAGGTGCGCATCATCGACTACACCGGCTCCACCGCCTTCGGCGACTGGCTGGAGGAGAACGCCCGCCAGGCGCAGGTGTACACGGAGAAGGCCGGCGTCAACACCGTCGTCATCGACTCGACGGACGACTACAAGGGCATGCTCGGGAACCTCGCGTTCTCGCTGTCCCTCTACAGCGGCCAGATGTGCACGACCCCGCAGAACCTCCTCATCCCCCGGGACGGCATCAGCACGGACGCCGGACCGAAGACGTACGACGAGGTGGTCGCCGACCTCGCGGGCGCCGTCCAGGGCCTGCTCGGTGACGACGCCCGGGCCAACGCCCTGCTGGGCGCGATCGTGAACCCGCAGGTGGCCGGGCGTATAACGGCAGCCCCCGAGCTCGGCGAGGTCGCGCTGGCCTCCCGCGAGGTGACCCACCCCGAGTTCCCGGGCGCCACGGTCCGTACGCCGGTGATGGTCAAGGCCGACGGCGAGCGGAAGCAGTGGGAGGGCGCGGACGCCGAGCCGCCCTTCCTCTCGGAGTGCTTCGGCCCGGTCTCCTTCGCCGTCGCCGTGGACTCCGCGCCGGAGGCGGTGGAGCTGCTGCGCCGCACGCTGCGCGACAAGGGCGCGATGACCGTCGGCGCGTACACCACCTCGCCGGAGGTGGAGCATCTGGTCGAGGACGCCTGTCTGGAGGAGTGCGCCCAGCTCTCGCTGAACCTCACGGGCGGGGTGTACGTCAACCAGACCGCGGCGTTCTCCGACTTCCACGGCTCCGGCGGCAATCCGGCGGCGAACGCGGCCCTGTGCGACGCGGCGTTCGTGGCCAACCGGTTCCGGACGGTGGAGGTGCGACGCCAGGCGTGATCAGTACTGATCCATAACGCGGGGCGCCGGAGCAACGCGCCCTAGGCAGGCGGCTCGATGCGGGCGTGGCGGCCGATCCAGGCGTGCATGGCGATGGCGGCGGCCGCCCCCGCGTTGATCGAGCGGGTCGAGCCGAACTGCGCGATCGAGCAGACCATCGAGGCGTGCGCGCGGGCCTCCTCGGTCAGCCCCGGCCCCTCCTGCCCGAAGAGCAGCACGCACCGTCGCGGCAGTTCCGTGGTCTCCAGCGGGACGGCGCCGGGGAGGTTGTCGATCCCGATGATCGGCAGCTCCTCGGCGGCCGCCCAGGCGGTGAGGTCCGCGGTGTCGGGGTGATGGCGCACGTGCTGGTAGCGGTCGGTCACCATCGCGCCCCGCCGGTTCCAGCGGCGCCGGCCGACGATGTGGATCTCCTTGGCCAGGAAGGCGTTGGCGGTGCGCACGACCGAGCCGATGTTGAAGTCGTGGCCCCAGTTCTCCACGGCCACATGGAAGTCGTGGCGGCGGGTGTCCAGGTCGGCGACGATCGCCTCGCGGGTCCAGTAGCGGTACTGGTCGACGACGTTGCGCCGGTCACCGTGCGCGAGCAGCTCGGGGTCGTACCGCTCGTCCTGCGGCCAGGGTTCCGGGTGCGGCCCCACGCCGACGACGGTCGCGAAGCCCTCGTCGTACTGGACGGGCTCGGCGGTCCGGGCGGACTCGTCGGGGAGGATCGTCGCCGGGCCGGTGGTGCGCCGGCCGTGGCCCTCCGGGCTGCCGCCGGTGGTGTCCTGACCGCTGCCGGGGGCGGTTTTCTCGCTGCTCACCCCACGAGCGTATGGCCACCGCCGGACTCCCGCGTACGAGCCCCCGACCCACCGGCCGGGTTCCCCGCGTCCCCCGCCGTTCCGCCCGTCTCCCGTTCGTCCCCTGCCGCATCGACCGCCGCTCCGGACGCCGAGTCAGCCGCCGCTCCCGACGCCCCACTGACCGCCCCACCGGCCGCACGCCGCGCCGCCCCGCCCGGGAGCAGCCGGTCGCGTACGCCCGACACCCGGGCGCCGAGCCACCGCAGGAAGTTCGTCGGCAGGAAGACCGCGTCCGCCGCCACCATCGCGAGCGAGAAGAACGGCAGCCCGAGGAGCACCGCGATGGACAGGTGCTCCAGGATCATCGCCACCAGAAGGACGTTCTTCACGCGCCGGTTGAAGACCGTGAAGGGGAAGGCGACCTGCACGATCACCGTGCCGTAGGTGACCAGCATGACCAGCAGCCCGTTGCCCGCGAGCAGCGCCGACAGCTCGGGCCACGGCGAGAAGTAGTCCAGGTGCATCGGGTAGAAGACGGCGGTGCCGTCCTGCCAGCGGTTGCCCTGGATCTTGTACCAGCCGGCCGTGGCGTAGATCAGGCAGACCTCGACCATGATGACCAGCAGCGCGCCGTTGTGCGCGAGGTCGGCGAGGGTGTTGAGGACCGTACGCGGCTCTCCCGGCGCATAGCGCCGCACCCACCACCACGCGCCGTGCGCCAGCCACAGCCCCCACAGCGCCAAGGCCCAGCCCACGTGCGGGAACGGCCCGTCCGCCGTCCACTCCAGCCCGTGCAGCCCCAGCAGCTGGGCGACGGCGAGGACCAGGCCCAGGACGGACCACAGAAGTACGCCGATCACGTCCCGGCCCGGCGTCCCGTCGACACCGGCCCCGGCCCCGGCCGTCGCCGTTCGCCGCGCGCGCCGGGCGTCCAGCGACCAGACCTGCCCGCAGCGGGTCAGGACCAGGTACATCGACATCAGGTGGATGACGTTGTCGCCGCCGTCCCCGAGGAAGACGCTGCGGTTCTGCAGCGACAGCACGCCGATCATGAACAGCACGGACATGGTGCGGGTGCGCCAGCCGAGCATCAGCAGCGCGCTGGAGAGCACGGCCAGCGCGTACACGAGCTCGAACCAGCCGCGGCCGTCGGACCAGACCAGCACGGAGAACGCGCCGTTGTTCCCGAGGAGCCGGCGGGCCATGTCCAGGCTCCAGACGCCGTCCGGGCCGTACAGCTCATGGCGGTGCGGCCACTCGCGCAACAGGAAGAACAGCCAGGTCGCGGCGAAGCCGATACGGATCACGGCGGTCTGGTACGGGGCCATCGGACCGGCCGTGACACGGGCGAACCCGCGGCCGACCGCCCGCTCTATCCAGGTGTCCCGCACGACATAGTCCTGCTCGCCCTGCGCCTTCTGCGCGTCGGCGCCGCCGGTGTCGCTCATGTGCCGATGCTCCGTGGAGTGCGTGCTCACTGGTTGCTCGCCCCCTCGGGCACGTCGTCGACGGTGACCGGCCACCAGGGCAGCACTCGGTACACGGGCTTGTTACTGATCTTCTCGGCGCTCCACGGCGGCGGCCCGACGGGCGTCGTCACCGAGCGGAACGCGATCCGGTCGACCGTGCCGCCGTGCGCCGTCCACTCCGCGCCGAGGCGGCCCATCGCGATCCGCCGCAGATAGCGTTCGGTCAGCTCACCGCGGGTGCCGTTCGGACGGTTCTGCGCGTCGTGCGAGCCGACGAACGACTCCCAGGCGCGGCGCAGTTCGTTCTGCTGCGTGTGGCTGGGGAAGAGATTGTGGTGGATGGCCCGGCCGTCGAGCGCGGTCAGGTCGGTCCAGCCGGTCCTACGGGCGCTGCCGCCGTCGCCGGGGCGTATCTCCGCCCGTACTTGTACGGAGATGTTCTGCTGCAGCGGATTGGGGGCGAACAGCTTCCAGTTCTGTTCGTACTCCGGGTAGACGTAGTCGCTGACCGCCTCGCCGTGCGCCTTGGTGACCGTGTTGGACGGGGCGACGTGCAGGAACATCATCGCGAGGTGGACCAGGACGGCGATCGCGATGCCGCCCGCCGCGGTCGCCACCACGATCCGCGAAGGCAGCGAGAGCGCGGTGACGGGCGACGCCTGTGGTGGTCGCGTTTCGTCCGCGTATGACTGCATTCATGCCCCGTTCCCCGGTCCTGTGCGGCTCCATCCCGCCACGGAACCGTACCCAGGCCACGTGCGCAGCGACAGCGTTCCCCCGGTTGTGCACAGCCTCGACACCTTCCGGGCCGTCGCCCGCGCCGCCGGACCGCCCTCGCCGCGCCTCATCCGCACCTCGGCCGTCCGCCGCCATTCCCAATTCCTGCAACCTGTTCTACCTTGCAGGCCCCCAACGGTGCGTGCGGAAGGACAGCCAGTGGACTTCACCTTCACCGAGGAACAGCAGGCGGCCGCCGAGGCGGCCGGGGCCGTCTTCTCCGGAGTCGCCCCGGACGCCGTCCCGTCACCGTCCCTCACCACCGGAGCCGTCGCCGACGACATCGACCGCGACCTGTGGCGCGCGCTGGCCGACGCGGACCTGCTCAGCCTGGTTCTCGACCCCGCGTACGGCGGATCGGGACTCGACCCTGTCGCGCTCTGCCTCGTCCTGCGCGAAGCCACCAAGGTCCTCGCCCGGGTACCGCTGCTGGAGACGGCCGCCGCCGCACTCGCCCTGCAGACGTACGCCGACCCCGGCCTGCGCGAGGAGACGCTGCCCCGCATCGGCCGCGGCGAGCTGATCGTCACCGTCGCCGGCACCGGACGCACCGGACACGAACCGGCCGAACTGGCCGTCGAGGCACAGGAGCAGGACGCGCACTGGATCCTGGACGGCACCCACAGCGCCGTGCCCTGGGCCCACAGCGCGGACCGCCTCCTTCTCCCGGCACACACCCGCGACGGCAGCGCCGTCCTCGCCCTCGTCCCCCGCGACCACCCCGGCGTCACCCTCGCCGAGCAGATCGCCACCAACGGGGAGCGGTACGCCGAGGTCCAGCTGGACGCCGTACGGCTCACCGCCCGCGAGATGATCACCGACCCCGCCGCCTGGGAACGGCTGCGGCAGCTCCTCACCGTCGGCACCTGCGCCCAGGCGCTCGGGCTCGGCGAGCGGGTCCTCGCCATGACCGCCGAATACACCGGCACCCGCGAACAGTTCGGGCACCCGGTCGCCACGTTCCAGGCCGTCGCCGTGCAGGCCGCCGACCGGTACATCGATCTGCGGGCCACGGAAGCGACCCTCTGGCAGGCCGCCTGGCGCATCGGTACCGGCGCACCCGGCGCCCTGCCCCCGGCCGGAGACGTCGCCGTGGCCAAGATCTGGGCCGCGGAGGGCGTACGGCGCGTCGTACAGACCGCGCAGCACCTCCACGGCGGCTTCGGCGCCGACACCGACTACCCGCTGCACCGCTACCACGCCTGGGCCAAGCAACTGGAACTCGCACTCGGCCCCGCACCGGCACACGAGGAAGCGCTCGGGGAGCTGCTGGCGGCTCATCCGCTGGGCTGAGCGGGCTCCCACAACGCGGCGGCGCCCCGCTTCACGTTTCACGTGAAACAGAGCACCGCCGCGCGAAATGCCTTGAGCCGAGGGTCAGATGACCGCGCCCGGCGCACCCTGATCGGTGACCACGGGACGCCCGGTGGCCTGCCACGCCTGCATCCCGCCCTCGACGTTCACCGCGTCGACGCCCTGCTGGACCAGGTACTGCGTGACCTGCGCCGAACGGCCGCCGACCCGGCACAGTACGTACACCTTGCCGCTCTCGGGCGCCTTCTCCGTCAGCTCGGCGTAGCGCGCGACGAAATCGCTCATCGGGATGTGCAGGGCACCCTCGGCGTGCCCGGCCTCCCACTCGTCGTCCTCCCGCACGTCCAGCAGGAAATCCGCCGGCGTGAGCGCGTCGACACCGATCGTGGGCACAGAACCAAAATGCATGGCCCCGACGCTACCCGACCGGCCTCCCCGCGCGCCGCCCGCGCCATCAGAAGCCCCCTAGCCCACCAGCTGAGCCAGCCGCTCCTCGCGCTCCGCCACATCGGCCAGCAGCTTCTCGGCGATCTGCTCCAGCAGCGCGTCCGGGTCCTCCGGCGCCATCTTGAGCATCTGGCCGATCGCGCTCTCCTCCAGCTCCGCGGCGACCGCCGTCAGCATCTCCTTGCGCGTGGCCAGCCACTCCAGCCGCGCGTAGAGCTCCTCGCTCTCGCTCAGCTGTCGCTCCTGCGGGACCGGACCGGCCTCCCACTCCGCCGCCAGCTCCCGCAGCGCCGCCTCGTCACCGATCGCGTACGCGGCGTTGACCCGCGAAATGAACGCGTCCCGGCGCTCCCGCTCCGTCTCGTCCTGCGCCAGGTCCGGATGCGCCTTGCGCACCAGGTCCCGGAACACCTTGCGGGCCTCCTCGCTCGGCCGCACCTTCTGCGGCGGGCGCACCGGCTGGTCCGTCAGCATGGCCTGTGCCTCGGGCCACAGCCCCTCGGACCCCATCCAGCCGTGGAACAGCTCCTCCACACCCGGCATCGGCAGCACGGCCGCACGGAGCTCCTGCGCCCTGCGCACGTCCTCCGGATCGCCCGACCGTGCCGCGACGGCCTCCGCGATCTGCGCGTCCAGCTCGTCCAGCCGCGAGTACATCGGCCCGAGCCGCTGGTGGTGCAGGCGGGAGAAGTTCTCCACCTCCACCCGGAAGGTCTCCACCGCGATCTCGAACTCGATCAGTGCCTGCTCGGCAGCGCGCACCGCCTGCGCCAGCCGGGCGGTGCCGCCCGCTGCCTGCCCGTCGGCGCCGCCGGCCGCCGGATCCTCCGGGCCCGCACCTCCTGCGGCTGCCTGGCCGTCCTGCCCGTTCTGCGCTTGCGAGTTCGTCACCCGGCCACCCTACGGCCCGGCTCACACTCCCGGCTCTGCGGCCAGCCGCCCGTTGCGCACCGCCGTGACCAGCTCCTCGTAGTCAGCCTCCGTGCGGTCCGCGTACGCCACCGCGAAGGAGGTCAGCGCCTCGTCCAACGCCTCGCTCTTGCCGCAGTACCCGGCGACCAGCCGCGGATCGGCGCTGTGCGCATGGGCCCTGGCCAGCAGCGCACCGGTCATCCGCGCATAGTCGTCCAGCTGGTCCGCGGGCAGCGCCGCCGGGTCCACGCTGCCCTTGCGGTTACGGAACTGCCGCACCTGGAAGGGCCGCCCCTCCCGGCCCCCACCCGCCGCGGCCTGGGCCTCGTACACCGTCGTCCAGCCCAGCAGCATGTCGCTCACGACCTGCATCCGCTTCTGGCCGAGCACCACCCGGCGCGCCTCGTGCTCCACGGGCGCCACCTCGAACCCGGCCTTCTGCACGTACGGCGCGAGCGCGGAAGCACGCGCCTCCTTCACCTGCAGCACCAGCGGCTCGCCCCGGTGATCCAGCAGCAGGACGACGTACGACCGCAGGCCGACGCTGCCCGTCCCGACGATGCGGAAGGCGACGTCGTGCACCGCGTACCTGGACAGCAGCGGCAGCCGGTCGTCGGGCAGCGTCCGCAGGTACCCGGCCAGCGCCGACACCACCGCGGCGGCCTCCGCGTCCGGCACCCGCCGCAGCACGGGCGGCGCGTCGACGAACCGCCGCCGGACGCCGGCCTGCCCGCCGCCCGGTGCCGTGCCGCCCTCGTCCGGTACCGCCTCGGTCGACTTCGCGGCGAAGCGCGCGCTGGTGTTCTTGCGCGCCTTCTCCATCACGCGCTCCAGCGTGCCCACCAGGTCCCGCGCGTCCGCGTGCGAGACCAGGTCCTCGTCCACGATGGCGTGCCACGCGTCCGCCGCGGGCATCTTCGCCAGCAGCCGCATCGTGCGGCGGTACGCGCCCGCCGCGTCCCGCGCCGCGTCCCGGCAGGCGTCCTCGTCGGCGCCCGCCTCGCGGCCCGCCAGGACGAGCGAGGCCACGAGCCGCTTCAGGTCCCACTCCCACGGCCCCCGCAGGGTCTCGTCGAAGTCGTTCAGGTCGATGACGAGCCGGCCGCGGGCGTCGGCGTACAGCCCGAAGTTCGCGGCGTGCGCGTCTCCGCAGAGCTGGGCCGCGATGCCGGTGACGGGCGTGGTCATCAGGTCGTACGCCATCAGCCCGGCCGAGCCGCGCAGGAACGCGAACGGCGAGGCCGCCATCCGGCCGACCCGTATCGGTACGAGCTCCGGCAGCCGGCCGGCGCTGGATTCCTCCACCGCCGCCACGGCGCCCGGGCGGCCGGCCCCGAAGGCCGGCTCGCTGTGCGCGGACCGCGGCACCGTCTCCCGCAGCGCCTTGCCGGCGGCCTTCGGCCCCGGCCCGTCGTCGCCTCGCCGCGCAAAACCGCTGACGTGCGGAAGCCGCACCGTGTCCATCCGGGGTTCCCTCCGGTCGGGTCCGTGTCTTCTGACGGTGGGGGGAGCGGGGTGACCACCATCCCACCCGGGCCCGGCCCTGCCGACGGAAAGCGCCGCACTTTACGTTGTACTGAGCAACAAGCAGGAGAAAGGGAGCAACCGTGACGCAGCGAGACGACTCCGTCGGCATCATCCAGCAGGAGCTGACGGCCTTCGCGCGTCGGGCCCGCGCCACCGCGGCCCGGATGCACCCCGAGCTCTCGCTCGTCTCGTACACCCTCCTCGCCCATCTGGAGGACCAGAAGGGCTGCCGCGCCACCGATCTCGCCGCACATTACCTGCTGGACAAGTCCACGGTCAGCCGGCAGATCTCCGCACTGGAAAGGCTCGGATTCGTCGAGCGCCGGGTGGACCCGGACGACCACCGTGTACAGGTACTGCACCCCACCGAGCGCGGTGCGGAGGTACTCGCCAACGCCGGTGCGCAGCGCCGCCAGGCGTTCACCGCCCGGCTCGCCGACTGGGACGACGCGGATCTGGAGCGCTTCGCCTCGTACCTGCTGCGCTACAACGAAGCGCAGCAGCGCCTCGGCTGATCGGCTTCAGAACGGCCGGAACCGCCTCAGTCCCGGAATCGCTCCGGGCACTGTCCCCCGTCCGCCAGATACGTCTCCGCCCAGTGCGCGAGCTCCTTGAGCGCCGGCTCCAGGGCGAGTCCGGCCCGGGAGAGCCGGTACGCCACGCGCAGCGGCGGGCCCGCGTCGACCTCGCGGACCACCAGGCCCGCAGAGCCCAGCTCCACGAGCCGGTCGGAGAGCATCCGCTCACTGATGCCCGGGATCGCCCGCCGCAGGTCGGCGAAGTGCACCGGACCCGACATCAGGGTGGCCACGATCAGCCCCGTCCAGCGCTTTCCGAGCAGCCCGAAGACGCGCGTCATACCGCTGTCGACCTGCTTGCATGCCTCTCCGCCGCGATCCGCCATGACACTAGGGTACTGCTTTGCGGTTCGGAGCTATAAAAAAGTAAGTGACTGTGGTATCCATAGGTACATACGGTTTTCCACTAAGGAGCTCACCATGGCCACGCTGCTGCTCATCGATTCGTCCGTCTCGCCCGAGGGCGTCTCCGCCTCCCGTGCCGTGACCGCCGCCTTCCGCAAGACCTGGGAGGAGCAGCACCCCGGCGGCGCGGTCATCCACCGCGACCTGGCGGCCGATCCGCTGCCGCACCTCGACGGCGTCGCCGCCTCGGCCGGCTTCAGCGACCCCGCCACGCACACCCCCGAGCAGCAGGCCGCCTTCGCGCTGCGTACGAAGCTCGCCGAGGAGATCGAGCAGGCGGACGCGATCGTGATCGCCGCGCCGATGTACAACTTCACGATCCCCTCGACCCTGAAGGCCTGGCTCGACCAGACGATCATCATGGGCCGCACCGCACCGGGCGAGAACGGCTCCGCCAAGGGCACCCCGGCCGTCGTCGTCGCCAGCCGCGGCGGCAGCTACGCCCCCGGCACCCCGCGCGAGGACTTCGAGTACGTCCAGAACTACGTGGAGTCCGTGCTCACCGGGGCGTTCGGCTTCGAGGTGGACTTCATCGTGCCGGAGCTGACCATGGCGCCGTCGAACCCGGCGATGGCCGAGCTGATCCCGCTCTTCGAGGCGTCCCGCGAGAAGGCCCAGCAGGAGGCGGTCACCAAGGCGAAGGAGCTGGCGGAGCGCGTCGCCGCCTGAGCCGGACCGAGCCGTACGGCGGCGGGTGTGAGGTACGCCTCACACCCGCCGTCGCGGTTTCGGACAACGAAAAACCCCCGGTCCGGATCTCTCCGGGACCGGGGGTCCTCTTGTGCGCGAGGGGGGAGTTGAACCCCCACGCCCTTTCGGGCACTGGAACCTGAATCCAGCGCGTCTGCCTATTCCGCCACCCGCGCATGGGTGTTGTCGCTCGATTCTCTCACCGGTGATCCGGGCCGTTCGGTCCGGGTCTTCGGCGGGAGCGCCTTTCGACATGGAAAACATTAGCACGCTGCGAGGGGTGCCTTCACACCCGTTCTCCGCAGGCCACCGCACCGGCCGGTCATGGCCCCGTCAGCCGGACCGTCCTCCGGGCCGTCACCCGCCCGGCCCCGCGGCGGACATCCAATCCTCCCCGTCGCGTCAGTACGGCGCCCGCCACGAAGGTCCATCCGTGCACCGCGCGCCTCCTCAACGGCCCCGCCCGCCCGGGGAGCTCGGCAGTTGCGGGACACTGTCGTGCGGCCGCATCTACGATCGCAGTCAGCATCGGACAGCGAGCGTGGGCAACCTTGTGAGAGGCGACACTCGTCCTCTAGGCGGGAAAGGGGAACCAGCTGTTTTCCCGACGCGTGGATACGATCAGTAAGCAGTACAGGGTCGACCCTGACGAAGACTGAGGAAGGAGGTGCCCCGTGGGAGTACTGAAACGCTTCGAGCAGCGTCTCGAGGGCCTCGTCAACGGCACCTTCGCCAAGGTGTTCAAGTCCGAGGTGCAGCCCGTGGAGATCGCGGGCGCGCTCCAGCGTGAGTGCGACAACAACGCCACGATCTGGAACCGCGACCGGACGGTCGTCCCCAACGACTTCATCGTGGAACTGAGCGCTCCGGACTACGAGCGCCTGAGCCCCTACAGCGGGCAGCTCGGCGACGAGCTGTCCAGCATGGTGCGGGACTACGCCAAGCAGCAGCGCTACACGTTCATGGGTGCCATCAAGGTCCACCTGGAGAAGGCCGAGGACCTGGACACCGGCCTGTACCGCGTGCGCAGCCGTACCCTCGCCGCCAGCACGTCACAGCAGGGAGGCGCCGCACCCCAGGGTGCCGGCGCGGCCCGGGCCGGCCGGCCCGGCGGCGGACACGTGGGCCCGCCCCCCATGCCCTCGTCCCCGCCGCCCGGTGCGCAGCCGGCCGCGCGCCCCACAGCGGGCGCGCAGCCGCAGGCCCAGACCCGGCGCTGGATCGAGATCAACGGCACCCGCCATCAGATCTCGCGTCCGACGCTGGTGCTCGGCCGCAGCACCGACGCCGATGTGCGCATCGACGACCCGGGTGTCTCGCGCCGGCACTGCGAGATCCGGGCCGGATCGCCTTCCTCGATCCAGGATCTCGGGTCGACGAACGGCATCGTGGTGGACGGGCAGCACACCACCCGCGCTACGCTCCGCGACGGCTCGCGGATCGTCGTGGGCAGCACCACCATCGTTTACCGGCAAGCCGAAGGGTGAAGCGGGGGCAATGTCAGAGCTGACCCTCACGGTCATGCGGTTGGGTTTCCTCGCCGTACTGTGGCTGTTCGTCATCGTGGCCGTACAGGTCATCCGCAGCGATCTGTTCGGCACGCGCGTCACACAGCGCGGTGCCGCCCGTCGCGGAGGCCAGGAGCAGCGAGGCGCACAGCGGCAGTCGGCGGCACCGCCGCAGGCGCAGCGTCGCCAGGAGAGCGGTCGCGGCGGCAACAGCCGTCAGCGCCGCGGCGCTCCCACCAAGCTGGTGGTCTCCGAAGGGACCCTCACGGGCACGACGGTCGCCCTGCAGGGCCAGACCATCAGCCTCGGCCGGGCGCACGACTCCACGATCGTGCTGGACGACGATTACGCCTCCAGCCGGCATGCCAGGATCTACCCGGACCGCGACGGCCAGTGGATCGTCGAGGACCTCGGGTCGACGAACGGCACGTACCTGGAGCGGACCCGGCTGACGACGCCGACGCCGATTCCGCTGGGAGCCCCGATCCGCATCGGCAAGACCGTCATCGAGCTGCGGAAGTAGTACGACAATGAGCGAGCGGAGCGAGCGAGCCGCGGCGGTCCACTCGGCCGGCCCGTGCGCGCTCCCGACCGGAGGGTGGGCAGTGTGGCGCGAGACCGGCTGTACCCCGAGCCGACGGGCGAGGTGCGCATGAGTCTGTCACTGCGTTTCGCCGCAGGGTCCCACAAGGGCATGATCCGGGAAGGCAACGAGGACTCCGGATACGCCGGCCCCCGCCTGCTCGCCATCGCCGACGGCATGGGCGGCCAGGCCGCCGGCGAGGTCGCCTCCTCGGAGGTCATCTCCACACTCGTCCAGCTCGACGACGACGTGCCCGGTTCGGACATCCTCACCTCGCTCGGCACGGCCGTGCAGCGCGCGAACGACCAGTTGCGCGTCATGGTCGAGGAGGACCCGCAGCTGGAGGGCATGGGTACGACCCTGACCGCCCTGCTGTGGACCGGGCAGCGGCTCGGCCTCGTGCACGTCGGCGACTCGCGTGCGTACCTGCTGCGCGACGGCGTGCTGACGCAGATCACGCAGGACCACACGTGGGTGCAGCGGCTGGTCGACGAGGGCCGGATCACCGAGGAAGAGGCCACGACGCACCCGCAGCGGTCGCTGCTGATGCGCGCGCTGGGCAGCGGTGACCACGTCGAGCCCGACCTCTCCATCAGAGAGGTGCGAGCCGGGGACCGGTACCTGATCTGCTCGGACGGGCTGTCGGGGGTGGTGAGCCACCAGACGATGGAGGACACCCTCGCCAGTTACCAGGGCCCGCACGAGACCGTGCAGGAGCTGATCCAGCTCGCGCTGCGCGGCGGCGGCCCGGACAACATCACCTGCATCGTGGCCGACGTACTGAACGTCGACGACACCGACACCCTCGCCGGGCAGCTGAACGACACCCCGGTGATCGTCGGCGCGGTCGCGGAGAACCAGCACCAGTACGACGACGGTGCCCTGCACACCCCGGCGGGCCGCGCGGCCGAGCTGGGGCGCGGCGGGCGGGGCGAGGTGCCCCCGCAGCCGGCCGGCGGCTTCGGCCCGCCCGGGAGCGGCGCCGCGGACACGGTGCCGCCGCAGGGCGCGTACGGCGCGTTCGTCGACGACGACTACGCGGAGCCGCGGCGGCGCGGCCGGTGGCTCAAGCCGACGCTGATCGTCGCGCTGTGCCTGGCCGTGGTCGGCGGTGGACTGTATGCCGGTTACCGCTGGACGCAGTCGCAGTACTTCGTGGGTGCCAAGGACGGGCATGTGGCCCTGTACCAGGGCATCAGCCAGGACCTGGCGTGGTTCTCCATGAACAAGATCGACCAGGACCACCCCGAGATCGAACTCAAGTACCTGCCCGCCTACCAGCGCAAGCAGGTCGAGGAGACGATCGCGGTCGACAGCCGGAACCAGGCACTGGTCAAGGTCGGCGAGCTCGGCAAGCAGGCCGGCGCGTGCAAGTCCCTGCAGCAGCGGGAGGCCGCGGAGCGCGAGGCGGCCCGCAAGAAGAGCGAGCGCCAGGCGGGCGGCACCGCCGGTACAAAGCCGGGCGCGACCGCCAAGCCGGGTTCCACGGCCGGGCCGGGCAGCGCGACGGACAGCGCGAGCCCCACTCCCACGCCGTCGACCAGCAACTCCCCCTCAGCGGAGCAGCAGCGGCTGGAGAAGAATTGCAGCACCCAGCAGTGAGGGCGTAGGGGGCAGTTGATCTCATGAGCAGTACCAGCAACACCACCACCATCGGGACGATCGGAGCCCCGAGCCGCCGGAACACCGAACTGGCGCTGCTCGTCTTCGCCGTGATCATCCCGGTGTTCGCCTACATCAACGTCGGGCTCGCCAAGGAGGACACGGTCCCCGCAGGCGTGCTCGGCTACGCGCTGGGCCTCGGCCTGCTGGCGGGCGTCGCGCACCTGGTCGTGCGGAAGTGGGCCCCGTACGCGGACCCGCTGATGCTCCCGATCTCCACGCTGCTGAACGGCCTGGGCCTGGTGTTCATCTGGCGCCTGGACCAGGAGCCGCAGATCACCACGCCGCAGCTGGGCGGGGCGATGGCGCCGGGTCAGCTGATGTGGTCCACGCTCGGCGTGGCGCTGTTCCTGGGCGTACTGATCTTCCTCAAGGACCACCGTGTCCTGCAGCGCTACACCTACATCTCGATGGTGGTGGCGCTGGTTCTGCTGATCCTGCCGGTGTTCTTCCCGGCCCGCTTCGGTGCCCGCATCTGGATCACGATCCCGGGCGTGGGTTCGCTGCAGCCGGGCGAGTTCGCGAAGATCATCATCGCGATCTTCTTCGCCGGGTACCTGATGGTGAAGCGGGACGCGCTGGCGCTGGCCAGCCGCCGTTTCATGGGCCTGTACCTGCCGCGCGGCCGTGACCTCGGCCCGATCCTGGTCATCTGGGCGCTGAGCCTGATGATCCTGGTCTTCGAGACCGACCTCGGTACCTCGCTGCTGTTCTTCGGCCTCTTCGTGATCATGCTGTATGTCGCGACGGAGCGGACCAGCTGGATCGTCTTCGGTCTGCTGCTCAGCGGCGCCGGCGCGGTCGCCGTGGCCACCTTCGAGTCGCACGTCCAGACCCGTGTGCACAACTGGCTCAACCCCCTGGAACTGCTGAACGGCGGCGTCACCGAGACCGCCCAGGCGATGTACTCCTTCGGCTCCGGCGGCATCCTCGGCTCGGGCCTCGGGCAGGGCTACTCCCGCCTCATCGGCGGTATCGCGCCGAAGAGCGACTACATCCTCGCCACTGTCGGCGAGGAGCTGGGCCTCGCCGGCGTCATGGCGATCCTGCTGCTCTACGGCCTGCTGATCGAGCGCGGCATCCGTACGGCGCTGGCCGCCCGCGACCCGTTCGGCAAGCTGCTGGCCGTCGGCCTGTCCGGCGCGTTCGCGCTGCAGGTCTTCGTCGTCGCCGGCGGCGTGACCGGGCTGATCCCGCTGACCGGTATGACCATGCCGTTCCTGGCGCAGGGCGGTTCGTCCGTCATCGCCAACTGGGCGCTGGTCGCGATCCTGCTCCGGATCAGCGACACCGCGCGCCGCCCGGCCCCGGCCCCCGCTCCCTCCACCGACGCCGAGATGACCCAGGTGGTCCGACCGTGAACAAGCCCCTGCGCCGGGTCGCGATCTTCTGCGGCCTGCTCGTCCTCGCCCTGCTCATCCGCGTCAACTGGGTGCAGTTCGTCCAGGCCGACGAACTCAAGAACGATTCCCACAACCGCCGGGTGGCCATCGAGCGGTACAGCATCCCGCGCGGCAACATCATCGTCGGCGACAAGCCCGTGACCGGCTCGACCACCACGGACAGCGGCGACTTCAAGTACAAGCGGACCTACAAGGACGGCCCCATGTGGGCGCCGGTCACCGGGTACGCCTCGCAGGCGTTCGACGCGAACCAGCTGGAGAAGCTGTACGACCCGGTCCTCACCGGCACCGACGACAAGCTCTTCTTCAGCCGCACGGTGGACATGTTCACCGGTGAGAAGCAGCAGGGCGGCGACGTCGTCACCACCCTGAACGCCAAGGCCCAGAAGGCCGCATTCGACGGCCTGGAGGGCAAGAAGGGCGCGGTCGCGGCCATCAACCCGGAGACCGGCGCGATCCTCGCCCTGGCCTCCGCGCCGTCCTACGACCCGTCCAGCTTCGCCGGGATGAGCGACAAGGACGCCGAGAAGTACCTCTCGCTGCAGAAGAAGAACAACCCGGACGACCCGATGCTGAACCGGGCGCTGCGTCAGACCTACCCGCCCGGCTCCACGTTCAAGGTGGTCACCGCGGCCGCGGCGCTGGAGAACGGCCTCTACACGGACATCGACGCGAAGACGAACTCGCCGCTGCCGTGGACGCTGCCCGACACTCGCATCCCGCTGCCGAACGAGGGCAACATCCCGTGCGAGAACGCCAGCCTGCGCGAGGCGCTGCGCTGGTCCTGCAACACTGTCTTCGGCAAGATCAGCGCCGACCTCGGCAACAAGAAGATGATCGAGGAGGCCGACAAGTTCGGCTTCAACAAGGAACACTTCACGCCGGTCCGCGCGGACGCCAGCGTCTACCCCGAGGACAACCGGCCGCAGAACGCCATGGCCGGCATCGGTCAGGCGTCCAACCGCGCCACGCCGCTGCAGATGGCCATGGTCGCCGCGGCCGTCGCCAACGGCGGCACGCTGATGAAGCCGTACATGGTCGACAAGCTGGTCGCGCCGAACCTCAACGTCATCCAGCAGCAGCAGCCGGAGAAGCTCGGCGAGCCGCTGAAGCCGGAGAACGCGCAGAAGCTGCAGGAAATGATGGAGACGGTCGTCAAGAACGGCACCGGCACCAGCGCGCAGATCCCGGGCGTCACGGTCGGCGGCAAGACCGGTACGGCCCAGCACGGCGAGAACAACAAGGACAACCCCTACGCCTGGTTCATCTCCTACGCGAAGACCGACAAGGGCACCCCGGTGGCCGTCGCCGTGGTCATCGAAGGATCCGACGCGCTGCGCAGCGACATCGCCGGTGGCAAGCTCGCGGCCCCGGTCGCCAAGGCGGTCATGGAGGCGGTAGTCGACGGCAACCAGTGACTGCGGTCACGCCCATACCGGTCGCATATCAGGTAGCGGCCGCGGCCGGGCCGCGTCAGGCGTGCCGGGTACGGTATGCCCGAACAGCACACCGCCGGACCACACACAGGTGCGGTCGGGATCAACGGAGAGGGCTGGAGTAGCTATGGAAGAGCCGCGTCGCCTCGGCGGCCGGTACGAGCTGGGCTCGGTGCTCGGCCGCGGCGGCATGGCCGAGGTCTACCTCGCCCATGACACCCGCCTGGGGCGCACCGTCGCTGTGAAGACGCTGCGCGTGGACCTCGCCCGCGATCCGTCGTTCCAGGCCCGGTTCCGCCGGGAGGCCCAGTCGGCCGCCTCGCTGAACCACCCGTCCATCGTCGCGGTCTACGACACCGGCGAGGACTATGTCGACGGCGTCTCGATCCCGTACATCGTGATGGAGTACGTCGACGGCTCCACGCTGCGTGAGCTGCTGCACTCCGGCCGCAAGCTGCTGCCCGAGCGGTCCCTGGAGATGACCATCGGTGTGCTCCAGGCGCTGGAGTACTCGCACCGGGCCGGCATCGTCCACCGCGACATCAAGCCCGCCAACGTCATGCTCACCCGCACCGGCCAGGTCAAGGTCATGGACTTCGGCATCGCCCGCGCGATGGGTGACGCCGGCATGACGATGACGCAGACCGCCGCGGTGATCGGTACCGCGCAGTACCTCTCCCCCGAGCAGGCCAAGGGCGAGACCGTCGACGCCCGCTCCGACCTGTACTCCACGGGCTGTCTGCTGTACGAGCTGCTGACCGTGCGGCCGCCGTTCATCGGCGACTCGCCGGTCGCGGTCGCCTACCAGCACGTGCGCGAGGAGCCGCAGCCGCCGAGCAACTTCGACTCCGAGATCACGCCCGAGATGGACGCCATCGTCCTCAAGGCGCTGGTCAAGGACCCCGACTACCGCTACCAGTCGGCGGACGAGATGCGCGCCGACATCGAGGCGGCGCTGGACGGGCAGCCGGTCGCGGCCACCGCGGCACTCGGCGCCGTCGGCTACGACCAGGACCAGCCCACCGCGGCGCTGCGGCCGCAGGACCCGGCGGGCGCCACGTCCATGCTGCCGCCGGTCAACCCCGATGACGGCGGTTACGGCTACGACGAGCGCCCGGACCGGCGCCGCGGCCAGAAGAAGAACCGCACCTCCACGATCCTGCTGATCCTGGCGGCGGTCCTGGTACTGATCGGCGCGATCTTCATCGGCAAGGCGATGTTCAGCGGCGGCAAGGCCGACGGCGACCTCGCCGTGCCCAGCCTGGTCGGCAAGACCCTCTCCGAGGCCAAGGAAGCCGGCCGCAACGGCGACTTCGAGGTGGTCAGGGGCGGCAGCAAGACCTGCGACAACGCCAAGAAGGGGCAGGTCACCAAGCAGAACCCGAAGCCCCCGGCGACCATCGGCAAGGGCGACACGGTCACGGTCACGATGTGCACCGGGCCGGCGAAGGTGACCGTGCCGGATGTGCAGGGCTACACCTTCGACAAGGCGAAGTCCATCCTGGAGGGCAAGGGCTTCACCAACATCCAGCAGACCTCCGAGGCGTCCGACCAGACCCCGGGCACGGTCATCAAGCAGAGCCCCGAGAGCCAGACCGAGGCCACCAAGGACGCGTCGATCACCCTGACCGTCGCGGCCGAGAAGCCGAAGACCAGCGTGCCCGACGTCACGAACAAGCCCTTCGACGCGGCGCAGAAGCAGCTCACGGACCTGGGCTTCAAGGTGGCGCGCACCGACCAGGAGTCCGACCAGCCGGCCGACACCGTGCTGTCGCAGGACCCGGCCGGCGGCAGCCAGGCCGAGAACGGCTCCACAATCACGCTGACCGTCGCCAAGGCGGCCGAGAAGGTCCAGGTCCCCGACCTGGCCAACCAGAAGCTCAAGGACGCCAAGAAGACCCTGACCGACATGGGTCTCGCGGTCGGCAACATCACCGGGCCGCAGGGCGACGACGCGACCGTCGTGGTCTCCGACCCGGTGGCCGGCACGGAGGTCGCCAAGAACACGCCCATCAACCTCACCACGATGCCCGGCAACGGGGAAGACGGCGGGGACGACGGCGGCTTCTTCGGCGGCGCCGACGGCTGGGGCCGCGACAGGCACTGAGCCGACGGCAGTCGGTACGACGAAGAGGGCCCGGGGCTTTGCGCCCCGGGCCCTCTCGCGTACTCCTGCGGACACCGCCTAGCGGAGTTCCTTCGGCGGGGTGCGGTCGGCGTCCACCTTCTCGGTGCGGACCAGCTCGCCCCACACGATGTAGCGGTAGGTGGAGGTGTAGACCGGCGTGCAGGTCGTCAGGGTGATGTAGCGGCCCGGCTTGCGCTTGCCGGACGCCTTGGGGGTCTTCTCCAGCACACCGACGTCGTACTTGGAGGTCTGCGGCAGCGTCGCGAAGACCTTGTAGACGTACCAGGCGTCCTGCGACTCGTAGACGACCGCGTCGCCCTTCTTCAGCTTGTCGATGTTGTGGAACTTGGCGCCGTGCCCGTCCCGGTGCGCGGCGAGCGTGAAGTTACCGGTCTTGTCCTGCGGCAGCGCCGACTTCACGGGGTCGGTGTAGTACCCGGCCACCCCGTCGTTGAGGACCTTGCTGCTGGTGCCCTTCTTGACCAGCACCTCGCCGTTCTTCATCGCGGGGACGTGCAGGAAGCCGATGCCGTCCTTGGTGTCCAGCTCCTTCTGCTCGGGGCTCTTGGACTTCGCCCAGAGCTGCCGCACCCGGTCACCCTGGTGATGCGCCGCGCGGTCGGCGAGGACGTTGGTCCACCACAGCGAGTAGCCGACGAAGAGGCCCATGATCACGCCTGCTGTGATCAGCAGCTCGCCGATGACGCTGATGACCGCGGCGATCCGGCGCCGGGTCCGCCGCGGCGGGGGCGGGGACGGCGTACCGGCCCCCTCGGACGCGTCAGTGTTCTCGGCGCGGCCGGCGTCCGCGTCCTGTCCGGTGGCAGTCACCGCGTGGTACCCCCTGATGGTGCTCAGCTGACGAGCGCATCCGGCTTGCCCTTGCTCCGCGGCCGCTCCTCGACCATCTTGCCCCACACGATCATCCGGTAGGTACTGGTGAACTCCGGGGTGCACGTGGTCAGCGTGAGGTACCGGCCGGGCTCGGTGAAACCGGAGCCGGGCGGGACCGGGCCGATCACCCCGATGTTGGAGGGCGAGGTCTGCGGGAGGATGCTCTCCATCTCGTACGTGTAGAAGCGGCTGCGGGTCTCGACGACGATCTTGTCGCCCTTCACCAGCCGGTTGATGTAGCGGAACGGCTCGCCGTGGGTGTTCCGGTGGCCCGCGACCGCGAAGTTCCCCGTCTTGTCCCAGGGCATCGCCGTCTTCAGCTTGCCCTCGCCGTAGTGGCCGACCATGCCGCGGTCCAGGACACCGTGCTTGCTGATGCCCTCGGCGATGGGGACCTTCACGTCGAGCTTCGGGATGTACATGATCGCGAAGCCCTGGCCGGGCGAGAACGCGCCCGCCGCACGCTTGTCCGCGCCGCCCTTGTCCCACTCCTGCTGGAGGTTGCTGGCCGCGCCGCCCGCCTGGTTGTGCGCCAGGACGTTGGTCCACCACAGCTGGTAGGCGACGAACAGCAGCATCAGCACGCCGAGCGTGATGAACGCCTCGCCCGTGACCCGGCTGACGACGACGCCGACGCTCTCTTTGCGGGCGCGTGCGGCCCGTCGCGCGGCGACTCGTGAGGTCGGCGCGGACTCAGGGGCGGTCTCCGTGGCCTTGGCGGCGTGCGCGGCCGGAACGGGACGACGGGCACGTTTGCCGCCCCGTCTGGCGCCCTCCGCGGCCGGAGCGGGGCGGCGGGCACGTTTGCCGCCCTGTTTGGCGGCCGCCTGCGCCGCTCTGCGCCGCGCGGCGCGGCCGCCGGGGGCCGGAGGCTCTGTTTCACGTGAAACAGCGTCCTCGGGCCGTTTCACGGCCTTGGCGTCCGCCTGCCGCAGCGCCATCGTCTGGTCGTCCTGCCGCGGCACCGGCTCGTCGTCGGCGGGCAGGGACGGCACGACCGGCGCGATGACCGTCTCGGCCGCCGCGAGCGCCGCCTCGCTGTACGCGCTCGGGTCCTCCTGCGCGTACGTATACGTCCCGGCGTGGTCGGCCTGTCCGGCCTGCTCGGTCTGCCCGTAGGCTTCGTAGCCTTCGTAGGCCGAGAACTGCGGGTAGAACGCGGTCGGTTCGTAGCCGTCGTACCCGTCGTACGCGGCGGCCGGATCCTCGTACGGCGGCTGGTCGTAGTACTGCTGGTGCGCTGGGTCGCTGTACTGCTCGTGCGCTGCGTCGTTCCGGCCGGGCAGGGGGTCCGTCAGGGGATCGCCGAGCTGCCCGACGGCCGCCTCGAACGCGGCAGAGCCGTCGTACGGATCATGAGGACCGTACGACGACGTGCCTTCGCGCTCGGGGCGGAGTGCGGTCACGCGCCGGCCTTGCCGACCACGGGGGCCAGCCCCGTCGAACGCTTCACCGCTCCTTCGTCACCGCACTCGACCAGCCAGTTGGCGAGCATTCCGTGGCCCCACTCCGTGAGCACCGACTCCGGGTGGAACTGCACGCCCTCCACCCGCAGTTCGCGGTGGCGCACCCCCATCACCAGGCCGGTCTCCGTCCAGGCGGTGACCTCCAGCTCGTCCGGCAGCGTGTCCCGCTCGACCGACAGCGAGTGGTACCGGGTCGCCGTGAACGGCGTGGGCAGCCCCTGGAAGACGCCCTTGTGCTCGTGCGTCACCAGCGACGTCTTGCCGTGCAGCAGCTCGGGAGCGCGGCCCACGACACCGCCGTACGCCACCGCCATCGACTGCATGCCCAGGCAGACGCCGAAGACCGGCACGTCGGTGTCCGCGCAGTGCCGCACCATGTCGATGCAGACGCCGGCCTGCTCGGGCGCGCCCGGGCCCGGCGAGAGCAGGACGCCGTCGAAGCCGTCCTGTGCGTGCCCCGGCTCCACCTCGTCGTTCCGCCGCACCTCGCACTCGGCACCGAGCTGATAGAGATACTGGACGAGGTTGAAGACAAAGCTGTCGTAGTTGTCGACGACGAGGATCCGCGCGCTCATCGGACGGCCTCCATTCCCTGATCCACCGTGACCTCGCCGAAGGGGAGCAGCGGCTCCGCCCAAGGGAAGACGTACTGGAAGAGCAGGAAGACGATCGCCAGTACGAGCACGAGCGAGATCAGTGCCTTCACCCATGCGTTGCCCGGCAGATGCCGCCAGATCCAGCCGTACATGCTGTCCCTACTTGCCGATGCCAGTTGTCATTTGCCCCACCAGAGTAAGGGGCGAGCCCTGACCGTGTGGCTCAGCTGCGCAATGCCGCCGGACGTCCCTCGGCCACGGGTGAGGTGGCGTCCAGGTGCGCCCAGACGATCAGCCGGTGACTGTGTCCCCACTCCGGCTCGCAGGTCGTCAGGGTGAGGTAACGGCCGGGGCCGTCGTAGCCGGATGCGCGCGGTACGGGGTCGATGACTCCGACGTCGCTCGGCAGGGTGCGGTAGGGGCGCTTGTCGATGCGGTACGTGAACCACGTCGTGCCGTCACTGATCACGACCGCGTCGCCGGGGCGCAGCCGCGGGAAGTCCTTGAAGGGGTCGCCGTAGGTGCGGCGGTGGCCCGCGACGGCGAAGTTCCCGGTCGCCCCGAGGCGTGCGGTACGGGCGTAGTGGCCGAGGCCCTTCTGCAGGGTGCCGGTGGCGGTGCCCTCCAGGACGGGCTTGGCCCAGTCGCGGCCGAAGCGGGGGATGTACATGACGGCGAAGGGCTCGCCATCGCGGTACGCGGGCGGTGCCGGTTCCCGCGGCTTGTCGTCGTCGGGAGCGGGTGCGGCGTTCGCGACCGGCCCCGTGGACCAGCGGTCCTGCAGCCGGCCGAGCTCGCCGTCCATGGCGCTGTCGGCCCGTACCCCGGTCCAGTACAGGACGTAGACGACGAAGAGCACGATCAATGTGCCGATGGTCAGGCAGAGCTCGCTGAAGGTCCTGACGACCAGCCGTACCGTCATCCCGGCCGCCCCCTCGTGCACGCTCCCCGCGCGCTACGGCTTCACAGGCTGTGCGTAGTGGAGATCCACTGTGCCGGAGTAGCCGCGCAGAGTCATCGCCCCGTGCGGCTCGACTTTCCAGCCGAGGCCGTACGCCTCGACGTACTGGAGGTAGTTCTGGATGGCGGGTGAGGCGTTCAGGGAGTCGGTCAGCGCCTGGCGGTCGCCCACGGCGGTGACCGTGTACGGCGGCGAGTAGACCCGCCCCTGGAGGATCAGCGTGTTGCCGACGCAGCGCACCGCGCTGGTGGAGATCAGCCGCTGGTCCATGACCCGGATGCCCTTGGCGCCGCCCTGCCACAGGGCGTTGACCACGGCCTGCAGGTCCTGCTGGTGGATGACCAGGTCGTTGGGCTGCGGCTCGGGGACGCCGGGGATCTGGGCGGTGGCGTTGGGCGGGGCGTCGGTGAGGGTGACGGTCAGGCCCTGGCCGCTCACCTTCTTCGTCCCCGCGTTCTCCTCCAGCGCCTCGACCCGGGCCTTGTCGGCGTCGCTGCTGCCGCTGTCCTCGCCGGCGAGGCGGTCGACGTCCGAGCGCAGGGAGGCGTTCCGCTCGTCCTGGATCTTGTTCTTATGGCTGTGGTCCTGGATGAGGTCCGACAGCCGCAGCATCGAGTCGTCCGAGCGCAGGTTCGTGCCGCGCGCGGTGTCGAAGCTGATCCAGAAGAGCAGCCCGGCCAGCGCGAAGACGACGAGCGTCAACAGGCGTACGGGACGCAGCCGCAAACGAGAGCGGCGGCCGGGGGAGTCAGCGGAATTGCTCAACGTACCCTTACTCCTTACGACGCCGCGGAAGCACTACGCTAACGGACGCCCCGGGGGAGCACCCGATCCCCGACGCCTCCCACCCGGTGCCGGCCTTTGTACATCCGCGCGGTTACGCAGCGCATCGACAGGAGAGTTCCTCGTGCCGAAGTCACGGATCCGCAAGAAGGACGACTTCACGCCGCCGCCGTCGGCGAAGCAGACCTCGATCAAGCTGAACTCGGGGCGGGGCTGGGTGGCGCCGCTGATGCTGACGATGTTCCTGATCGGGCTGGCGTGGATCGTGTGTTTTTACGTGACCGAAGGTGACCTGCCCATCAAGACGATGGGAAACTGGAACATCGTGGCCGGCTTCGGCTTCATCGCGGTGGGCTTCGGCGTCTCCACGCAGTGGAAGTAGCGCCCCGAGCGCAAGCTGTACCCAAGGCCATCCACACGGTTATCCACAGCCGGGGAAAACTTCAGAAGATCTGTGGATAACCCCTGTGGGGTTGACGCTGATCACACCGGCGGCGGGCACCGCCGGCGACCCGCACTACCCCGCTGTACTGCGGAAACGTCCCTGCAGCGGCCCCCCTTGCCGGGATTCTGCACGGTGCGCACAGGGGCCGACACGAGCTGTGGACAAGTGAACGGGCGATCACTCCGGACGGGTGTCCAGGGCGCTCGGGCGGGAGTGGTGTGACTCCTGTGGGTGATGAGCGGGCTCCACCAGGAGCCCGCGTCCGTTCAGCCGGTGAGCTGGACCGTGCGGGTCCACACCACCGCGACGATCACCAGGAGCGCCAGTACGCAGGCCGCGGCCTGTATCGCGTTCCGGCGGCCGCGCGGCGCGTGCACCATGGCGTACGTCACCGCGGCGCCCACCACCAGGCCGCCCACGTGTGCCTGCCAGGCGATGTTCGGCCACAAGAACGTGAAGGCCAGGTTCAGGCCGAGCAGGATCAGTACCGGCTTCATGTCGTAGTTCAGCCGGCGCAGCAGCACCGCCGTGGCGCCCAGCAGCCCGAAGACCGCGCCGGACGCGCCCAGCGACGGTTGGTTCTGCGCGGCGAGCAGGTACGACAGGGCGCTGCCGCCGAGCCCGGCGAGGAAGTACAGCGCGAGGAACCTGACCCGGCCGAGCGCCGCCTCCAGCGGCGGCCCCAGCCACCACAGCGAGAGCATGTTGAACGCGATGTGCATGACCTGCTGGTGCAGGAACATCGCGGTGACCAGGCGGTACCACTCGCCGTGCGCGACGCCGACCAGCCCCAACGAGCCGGGATCGAAGGCCAGGCCCACCATGTCCAGCGCGTTGACCAGCCGGTCCCCGACGGCCATGACGGCCAGGAAGACCGCGACGTTGACGCCGATGAGGATCTTGGTGAGCAGCCGCGGATCGGCGGTGAGCGCACCGCCGGCGACCGTACGTGGGCGGCTCGCACCCGGGGCGTGGCCGGTACCGCCGCCGCTGCGTACGCACTCCGGGCAGTGGAAGCCGACCGAGGCGCTGACCATGCACTCCGGGCAGATCGGCCGCTCGCAGCGGGTGCAGCTGATGCCGGTGGCCCGGTCGGGGTGGCGGTAGCAGCGCGGCGAACCGTTTCCGCCCTCGGACGGATCGTTTCCGCCGTGGGCGTCCTGCGGTCCCTGTGGATTGCCTGGCGCCTGCTCCATCGCTTCCCCTCGTCCTGAATGGCGCACGGCCCTGACAAGCTGCGCGCCCCGCCTGGTCTACGACCGGGCGGGGCGTTATGGTTCCACGCCGCCCACGGTCGGCCGCGGGCAGGGGTGGCGGAGAGGTCCTCGTGCAGCGGGACCCAGAGGCCCTCGCGCGGCGGAACTCAGCGGGTCTCGATGACGACCTGCTCGATGACCACGTCGTTCACCGGACGGTCGGTGCGCGGGTTGGTCTGGGTGGTCGCGATGGCGTCCACGACCTTCTTGCTGGCCTCGTTGGTGACCTCACCGAAGATGGTGTGCTTGCCGGTCAGCCACGCGGTCGGGGCCACGGTGATGAAGAACTGCGAGCCGTTGGTGCCCGGGCCGGCGTTGGCCATGGCCAGCAGGTACGGGCGGTCGAAGGAGAGGTCCGGGTGGAACTCGTCGGCGAACTCGTAGCCCGGACCACCGGTGCCGTTGCCCAGCGGGTCGCCGCCCTGGAGCATGAAGCCGCTGATCACCCGGTGGAAGATGGTGCCGTCGTACAGCTTGTCCGTGGACTTCTGTCCGGTCGCCGGGTTGGTCCACTCCCGCTCGCCCTTGGCGAGTTCGACGAAGTTCTTGACCGTCTTCGGGGCGTGGTTCGGCAGAAGCCGAAGTTCGATGTCGCCCTGGTTGGTCTTCAGGGTGGCGTAGAGCTGCTCAGCCACGATCTACCTTCCATAAGTCTGCACTGACGGTTACCGATCCTCGCACGAACGGGCCCGCCCGTCCCCCGCCCGCCACCTCATACCCGGTGTTCGCACTGATTTCCCCCCTCTGGTGGGGTTTTCGCCGCCGACCAGCGGGGACCCGTACATTCCGGTCCGGCCGGCGGCCATACGTCCGTACCGGCGGACCGACCCCAACCGCAGACAGCCCGCAGACAGACCGCTGACAGGGGGCGAGAAACCGCCGAATCCCGTTACCGCGGCCGGAAGCCGCCGAAGCGGCGCGCGCCGCGCCGAACCGTGGCATTGTCATCACAAGGCGCCCGAAGTCCGCATTGACCCGGATGCCCGCCTGCACATGCCGTACGTCCGTCGCGCAGGCATGATCTGCAAGCGGGCGGAGAGGCGTCACTGCAGACGTGGGCAAGCGCCCCCGAGCCCGGACACGCCACCCGATGAGGAGGATCCCGTGACCCGCAAGGACAGCGTGCGCGCCGCCACCGGAACGGCCAAGGACAGCGTGCGGCACGCCGCGGAGGTGGTGGCTCCGTATGCCGGCACGGCCAGGGACACCGCCGTGCACCTCACGCACGAGGCGCGCACCAAACTGGCCCCCAAGGTGACCGTGGCCGCCCATCAGGCGCGTCAGCAGTACGACGCCCGGCTCCAGCCACGCCTGGAGCACGCGCGCGGCGCGCTGCCCCCGAAGGTGGACGCCGCCGCCACGAAGGCCGCGGCCCGCACCCGTAAGGCCGCCCGCCAGGCCACCGACTACACCGCGCCGCGTGTGGAGAAGGCCGTTCGCAGCGCCCGTGCCGCCGCCGAGCCCGCCCGCGAGGAGGCCATGCTGCGCGGGGCCGCGGCCGTGGCGGCGCTGCGCGGACAGGTCACCGCCGCCGAGATCGAGAAGCTCGCCAGGAAGCACCGCCGCCGGGCCCGTACCGGAAAGGCCCTCAAGCGGGTCACTCTGCTCGGCATCCTCGCCGGCGGCGCCTTCGCCGCGTGGAAGTGGTGGGACAAGCAGGCCAACCCCGACTGGCTGGTCGAGCCGCCCGCCGCCACCGAGGTCGGCGAGCGCGCCCCGCTCAGCGCCGTGGACGGCAGCCCCGGCGCGGTCCTGGACCCAGAGGTCCAGGCCAAGCAGGCGGAGTCCGAAGCGGACGAACGTGACGGCGGCAACCGCACCTGACCCACCGCCGCACCGCACAGCAGAACGCCCCCCGAGCGCTTCACGCAGCTCGGGGGGCGTTTGGGTGTGGAGCCTAGGGGAGTCGAACCCCTGACATCTGCCATGCAAAGACAGCGCTCTACCAACTGAGCTAAGGCCCCGTCGCGCACCAGAGTACCCGGTACCCGCTCGCTTTCCCGACCGGGTATCGCTACGGGCCGTCGCTCTCCGTAGGATGCTTCGCGAGATTCGCGGCAGCGAAGCGAAGGGGAGACGCCATGGATGCAGCACAGCAGGAAGCCACCGCGCGCGCTCGGGAGCTGCAGCGCAGCTGGTACGGAGAGCCGCTGGGGGCGCTCTTCCGTCGCCTCATCGACGATCTCGGGCTCAATCAGGCCCGGCTCGCCGCTGTGCTGGGCCTCTCGGCGCCCATGTTGTCGCAGCTGATGAGCGGCCAGCGCGCCAAGATCGGCAACCCGGCCGTGGTCCAGCGCGTACAGGCGCTCCAGGAGCTGTCGAGCCAGGTCGCCGACGGCAGCGTGTCCGCGGCCGAGGCCACCGACCGGATGGACGAGATCAAGAAGACGGCGGGCGGTTCGGTGCTGAACAACACGACGCAGACCGCCACCACGGGGGCCACCACCGTGCGTCGCGTCGTGCGCGAGATCCAGTCGCTGCTGCGGTCCGTCGCGGCGGCCGGCGACATCATCGAGGCCGCGGATTCCCTCTCCGCCACCCACCCCGAACTGGCAGAGTTCCTGCGGGTCTACGGGGCGGGCCGGACCGCCGACGCGGTGGCCCACTACGAAGCGCACCAGAACTAGTCCGGAAATCGCTACGCAGCACACCGGAATCAGCCAGGCAGGCAGCTTGTCGAGGGAGCGGACGCGGCGCCATGGGTGAGGTCTTCGCCGGCAGGTACGAGCTCATCGATCCGATCGGGCGGGGCGGGGTGGGCGCCGTGTGGCGCGCCTGGGACCAGCGGCGCCGGCGCTACGTCGCGGCGAAGGTGCTCCAGCAGAGCGACGCGCACACGTTGCTGCGCTTCGTACGGGAACAGGCGCTGCGCATCGATCACCCGCACGTGCTCGCGCCCGCCAGCTGGGCCGCCAACGACGACAAGGTCCTGTTCACCATGGACCTGGTCAACGGCGGTTCGCTGGCGCACCTGGTGGGCGACTACGGCCCGCTGCCGCCGCGCTACGTGTGCCTGCTGCTGGACCAGGTGCTCTCGGGGCTGGCCGCGGTGCACGCAGAGGGCGTGGTCCACCGGGACATCAAGCCCGCCAACATCCTGCTGGAGGCCACCGGCACCGGGCGGCCGCACGTGCGGGTCTCCGACTTCGGCATCTCGATGCGCAAGGGCGAGCCGCGGCTCACCGAGGCCGATTACGTGGTCGGGACGCCCGGTTACTTCGCGCCCGAGCAACTGCTGGGTGCCGAGCCGGACTTCCCCGCCGACCTCTTCGCGGTCGGCCTGCTCGCCCTGTACCTGCTGACCGGCAACAAGCCGGACTCCCAGGCGCTGGTCGAGCACTTCACGCAGCACGGTGTGCCCGGCGCGCCCGAAGGCGTGCCCGAGCCGCTGTGGCAGGTACTGGCGGGTCTGCTGCAGCCCGACCCGGACGCCCGCTTCAAGACGGCGAACGGCGCCCGCAAGGCGGTCCTCTCGGCCGTCGAGCTGCTGCCCGAGGAGACGGTCGAGGACGAGATCGTCGAGGTCTTCGACCTCATCGGGCCGCTGCCTTCGGGGTACGGGCCCGAGGGGCCGGTCGGCGGCGGTGCGCAGGGGGGCGGGCCGGGCGGTGGCACGCAGGGCGCAGGAACGGTCGGTGGTCCGGTAAGTGGCGGAACGTTCGGTGGTCCGGTGAGTGCCCCTCGGGTGCCGGGTACCGGCAGCTTCCCGTCGGCACCGCCCCGCCCGCAGGAGCCCCCCACCCCTACGCCGACGCCCCTCCCGACGCCCTTCCCGGCCCCCGGTGTGCAGCCGTACGAGCCGCCGGTACGGACGTACGAGCCGACCGCCGGGGCGCAGCAGGACCTGGCGCAGACCCGGCCGTACACGGTCGGGCAGCCACGCGTCCCCGGTCAGGCCGCGGCGCCCGCCGCTCCTGGTGCGCCCGCCGCATCCGGTGCGCAGCACGCGAAACCGGCCCGCCCCGGGCCGCCCCCGAAGGTCGCCGTGCCGGTCCTGGTCGTCGCGCTGCTGTGCATCGCGGTGGGGGTCTGGGCCCTGATGGCGAGCTGACGCGACGCCCTAGCTCTGCGGCGGTCGGCTTCCCGGCGCCCGTCCGGACCCCTGTCCGAACCCCTGTCCGGCGTCCTGAGCGCCGTTCTGAGCGCCGTACGGCTGCTGCCCGGGGATCTGGGCACCCTGGCCGCCCGGCGCGCCCGCAGCGGGCCCCGTGGCCGCCATGGTGATCGCCGCCTTGCGCCGCGCCCTCGCCGTCCACACCCCGAGACCGGCCAACAGCGCCGCGCCGATGCCGATGCCCGCGTACCCCACCGTCCGCAGATGGCCGCTGCGCTCCGCCTCGGACGCCGCCCGGCCCGTCTCCGCCAGGCCCCGGTCCTCGGACGTGACGGAGAAGGCGGTCGCCGGCTCCGCGTACTGAGGGCCGGGCTTCGCCGCGCCCTTGAGGCCCACCCGGAGCGTGAGGTCCGCGTCCTTCTTGAAGAACTGCGCGGCGTCCGGGTTGAGCGACACCTCCAGGTAGTACCAGCCCGCGAAGCGCATCGGGCTGACGGCGTCGTCGTCACTGAAGCGGTTGCCGTAGTCCACCGGCGCGGTGAACAGCCGCACCGGCGTCTGCTTGCCCTCGTACGCCTTGAAGCTCTCGTCGCTGACCAGGCCGCGCGCCGGGTTGTACGCGGTCAGGCCGAGCGCCTCCGGGACGAACGAGGAGATCCCCGTGCCCGGTTTCCGTGCGGTGCTGGACAGTTCGGCGCTCACGTTCAGCTGCTGTCCCCAGTCCACCGGCACCCGGTAGAAGCGGGTCTCGCCGGGCCTGATGCGGTCCTTCCACTGCCCCTCGCCCACGGAGGCGGCGTCGTTGAAGCTCGTGCCGCCCTTGACGGTCTTCTGCTTGCCCTCCGTGGGCGGCGCAGGCGTGGCGCTGCTCCAACTGCCCTTACCGGGTTCGGCGGGCGCCGCCCCCGTAAGGCGGGGCTCGGTCACGTAGTGCAGCTCGACCGGCCAGCTGTCGGGACCCGAGGTCGCGTCCCCGGGCCGTTCGACCACCGCGTAGTACGGGCCCGCCTGCTGACACTCCGACAGATCGCTGCCGATGCGACGCGAGGCGTAATCGCCGATCGGATAGGCGGTCTTGCCGCCGTGGAACCGCACGTCGCCGTCGGGACCGCAGGTCGCGCCGTTGCTGTCCTGCACGGAAACGGTCAGCCCGTCGGTGTAGTCCTCCACCTTCGTGTCCGGCGCCGGCGCGGCCACCGCCGATACGTAAGCGGTGGAACTGCCGTCCAGTTCGAGGGCGTAGAGCTTCTTCTCGCCGCGCTTGAGGGAGTCGGTGTACGTACCGGGGTCGATCTTCGGCGCGTCCCCGGTGCTCGTCTTCCCCTCGACGGGTTTGGCATCCGGCGCGGGCGCATACGTGGGCAGCGCGTCCGCCGCCGTGGCCACCCCCGGCAGCACCGCCAGCACGCCGAGCGCCACTGACCCTGCCAGTCCCCTCCTGATCGTGCGCCGCGTCACCACGTACTACCCCTCATCGTCCCGAACCCCCACCGGTACCGGCACTGCGCCGCCCATCCTGCCAGTTTGCTAGCGCAACTTAATGATGTGCTACCGCAAACTCAAGGTACGAGGCATTACGGTCCCGCAACGACCATCGGAAACGACGCTGAACACAGACGAAACCCCGGCCACCGCACAGCGCGGCAACCGGGGTTTCGTACGTACGTGCTGGGGCTCACACGCCCGAACCTGCGGGCACGGAGTCGGTCGCCTCCGTCCACAGATCCTGCTCGGCGCGATCCGCCTGGATCTGGCGGTACACGAGGAGCCCGCCGATGGCGGCCAGTGCGACCAGGAGAAGCTTCTTCACCGCGCGACCTCGTCTTTCGTTGACGTAGGGGACCTTCGGGGGCCGATGATACACACCGGTCGATATCAATCGGTGACCTAGCCCGACCCCAACTGTCGGCAAGCACAAACGGATCGGCCCGGGCGGAGAACTCTCCGTCCGGGCCGATCCTTGCCGGTGGGGCTAACAGGACTTGAACCTGTGGCCTCTTCCTTATCAGGGAAGCGCTCTAACCGTCTGAGCTATAGCCCCTGGCTTGGTGCCGCCTCGCTGGCTGCACCGAAAGATTAGCGCACTTCAGAGCCATGACCCAAATCGATAGTCGGCGGGGGCCCGAAAGGCCGTCGGCAGCCGCTCGCATCAGGTCATTCGTCCTCGGCCAGGGTCAGCTCCACGCCGCCCACGAAGCCCGCCGAGAGGTTGTAGATGAACGCGCCGAGCGTGGCCAGCGCGGTCGCCAGCACCACATCGATCACCGCGATGACACCGGTGAACAACAGCACCCGCGGCAGCGACAGGAACGACTCCAGATCGAAACCGGAACCGCCGTCGGAGCTGGTGGCCTCGCTGATCGTGCCGCCGACCGTGGAGAAGACGCCCATCGCGTCCATGACCATCCACAGCACCGACACCGCCACCAGCGTGCACAGCCCCAGCGCGATCGACAGCAAGAAGCTGACCTTCATCACCGACCACGGGTCCGCGCGGGCCACGCGCAGCCGGGCCTTGCGCGTACGCGGGGCCGTACGGACGCCCGTACGGGGCACGCGCATCCCCTGCTTGCCCCCGCCTGTCGCGTACGCCGACGGCGGGCGGTACGGCTGCCCCTCGGCGCCCTGCGGGCGGGGCTCGGGCTGCGGCTGCGCCTCGGGCTGCGGCTGCCTGGTGTCGGTCACGGTTCCCCCCTCGGAGGCGGCCTCCTTGCGGGGGCCGCCCTCAGCATCGGAGCCACGGGCGCCGTCCTTCACGGTCGCGGGCCCGGAGGACGAGCTCCGCCCGTCGCCCGATCCGCCCGCCTGCGCACCCGTGGCTCCACTCACGACCTACTCCTCGCGCTACTCCGCCGCGGGCTCCTCGCCCCCGGCCGCCGGGGCCTGGGCGTCCGCCGCGTCGGCCGACCCGCCCTCCACGAAGGCCTCGACCTCCTCGGCCTCGCGACCGGCCTCGGCGTTCCGAGCGATACCGACGACGGCATCGCGCTTGCCCAGATTGATCAGTTGGACGCCCATGGTGTCACGGCCCGTCTCCCTGACCTCGTCGACCCGCGTGCGGATCACCCCACCGCCGAGGGTGATCGCGAGGATCTCGTCGCTCGCCTCGACCACCAGCGCGCCGACCAGCTCACCCCGATCCTCCACGATCTTGGCGGCCTTGATACCGAGGCCGCCGCGGCCCTGGACGCGGTACTCGTCGACGTTCGTGCGCTTCGCGTACCCGCCGTCGGTGGCGGTGAACACGAAGGTGTTCGCCCGCACCACGTTCATCGAGAGGAGCTCGTCGCCCTCGCGGAAGCTCATGCCCTTCACGCCGGAGGTCGCACGCCCCATCGGGCGCAGCGCGTCATCCGTTGCGGTGAAGCGGATCGACTGCGCCTTCTTGGAGATCAGCAGCAGATCGTCCTCGCCGGAGACCAGCTCGGCGCCGATCAGCTCGTCGTCCGAGCCGTCCGCCTGCTCGCGCAGGTTGATGGCGATGACACCGCCGGACCGCGGCGAGTCGTAGTCCTTCAGCGGCGTCTTCTTCACCAGGCCGGCCTTGGTGGCCAGGACCAGGTACGGCGCCGCCTCGTAGTCGCGGATCGCCAGGATCTGCGCGATCTGCTCGTCCGGCTGGAAGGCGAGGAGGTTCGCGACGTGCTGGCCGCGCGCGTCCCGGCCCGCGTCCGGCAGCTCGTACGCCTTGGCGCGGTAGACCCGGCCCTTGTTCGTGAAGAACAGCAGCCAGTGGTGGGTGGTGGACACGAAGAAGTGGTCGACGATGTCGTCTTCCTTGAGCTTCGTGCCGCGGACGCCCTTGCCGCCGCGCTTCTGCGAGCGGTAGTCGTCGGTCTTGGTCCGCTTCACATAGCCGCCACGGGTGATCGTGACGACGATGTCCTCCTCGGCGATCAGGTCCTCGATGGACATGTCGCCCTCGAAGGGCACCAGCTTGGAGCGACGGTCGTCGCCGTACTTGTCGACGAGCGCGGTCAGCTCGTCGCTGACGATCTGCCGCTGCTTCTCCGGGGAGGCCAGGATCGCGTTGTACTCGCGGATCTTGGCTTCCAGCTCGTCGTGCTCGGCGGTGATCTTCTGCCGCTCCAGGGCCGCCAGCCGCCGCAGCTGCATCTCCAGGATCGCGTTCGCCTGGATCTCGTCGATCTCCAGCAGGTCCATCAGGCCGCCGCGCGCGTCCTCGACCGTCTGGCTGCGCCGGATCAGCGCGATGACCTCGTCGATGGCGTCCAGGGCCTTGAGCAGACCGCGCAGGATGTGCGCCCGCTCCTCGGCCTTGCGCAGCCGGAACTTCGTCCGGCGGACGATGACCTCGATCTGGTGCGTCACCCAGTGGCGGATGAACGCGTCCAGGGACAGCGTGCGCGGCACGCCGTCGACCAGCGCCAGCATGTTGGCGCCGAAGTTCGTCTGCAGGTCGGTGTGCTTGTACAGGTTGTTCAGCACGACCTTGGCGACGGCGTCCCGCTTGAGCACGATGACCAGGCGCTGGCCGGTGCGCGAGGAGGTCTCGTCGCGGACGTCGGCGATGCCGCCGATCCGGCCGTCCTTCACCAGGTCGGCGATCTTCTGCGCGAGGTTGTCGGGGTTGGTCTGGTACGGAAGCTCGGTGACCACCAGGCACTGGCGGTTCTGGATCTCCTCGACCTCGACCACGGCGCGCATCGTGATGGAGCCACGGCCGGTGCGGTACGCCTCCTCGATGCCCTTGCGGCCCACCACCAGCGCACCGGTGGGGAAGTCCGGGCCCTTGATCCGCTCGATCAGGGCGTCCAGCAGCTCCTCGTTGGAGGCTTCCGGGTGCTCCAGCGCCCACTGGGCGCCGGCCGCGACCTCGCGGAGGTTGTGCGGCGGGATGTTGGTCGCCATGCCGACCGCGATGCCGGCCGAGCCGTTGATCAGCAGGTTCGGGAAGCGCGACGGCAGGACCGTCGGCTCCTGGTTACGGCCGTCGTAGTTGTCCTGGAAGTCGACGGTCTCCTCGTCGATGTCCCGGAGCATCTCCATCGACAGCGGCGCCATCTTGCACTCGGTGTACCGCATGGCCGCGGCCGGGTCGTTGCCCGGAGAACCGAAGTTGCCGTTGGAGTCCACCAGCGGCATCCGCATCGACCACGGCTGCGCGAGGCGGACCAGCGCGTCGTAGATCGAGGAGTCGCCGTGCGGGTGGTACGTACCCATGACGTCGCCGACGACGCGGGCGCACTTGTAGAAGCCCTTCTCGGGGCGGTACCCGCCGTCGTACATCGCGTACAGGACGCGGCGGTGCACCGGCTTGAGGCCGTCCCGCACGTCGGGCAGGGCGCGCGAGACGATGACGGACATCGCGTAGTCGAGATACGAGCGCTGCATCTCGGTCTCGAGCCCGACGGGCTCGACGCGCATGCCCACGCCTTCGATGGCGGCGGGCGCGCCCTCGGCGGTCACGCCGTCCGGGGTCATGGGGGGATTCTCGTCGGCCATTGCTGTTCAAAGTCCTTTCGAGCTGCGGCTGTTGTTCGGGCCGACGGGCTCAGATGTCGAGGAAGCGGACGTCCTTGGCGTTGCGCTGGATGAACGAGCGACGCGCTTCGACGTCCTCACCCATGAGCACGGAGAACAGGTCGTCCGCGCGGGCCGCGTCGTCCAGCGAGACCTGGCCGAGCACACGGTGGTCGGTGTCCATGGTCGTGATGCGCAGCTCTTCGGCGTTCATCTCGCCCAGACCCTTGAAGCGCTGGACCGAGTCGTCCTTGATCCGCTTGCCGGCCTGCTTGCCCAGCTCGATCAGGGCGTCGCGCTCGCGGTCGGAGTAGGCGTACTCGAAGTCGTCCCGGCCCCACTTGATCTTGTACAGCGGCGGGCGGGAGAGGTACACGTGCCCGGCCTCGACCAGCGGCCGCATGAAGCGGAACAGGAAGGTGAGCAGCAGGGTGTTGATGTGCTGGCCGTCGACGTCGGCGTCCGCCATCAGGATGATCTTGTGATAGCGGAGCTTCTCGATGTCGAAGTCCTCGTGGACCCCGGTGCCGAAGGCCGAGATCAGCGCCTGGACTTCCTGGTTCTGCAGGATCTTGTCGACCCTGGCCTTCTCGACGTTCAGGATCTTGCCGCGGATCGGGAGGATCGCCTGGTACTCCGGGTTACGGCCGGACTTGGCCGAGCCGCCGGCGGAGTCACCCTCGACGATGAAGATCTCGCACTTGGTCGGGTCGTTGGACTGGCAGTCGCTCAGCTTGCCCGGCAGCGACGCGGTCTCCAGCAGGCCCTTGCGGCGGGTCAGGTCGCGCGCCTTGCGGGCGGCGACGCGGGCCGTGGCGGCCTGGATGCCCTTGCGGATGATGTCCGCGGCCTCGTTCGGGTTCCGGTCCAGCCAGTCCGTGAGGTGCTCGTGCACGACCTTCTGGACGAAGGTCTTCGCCTCGGTGTTGCCCAGCTTGGTCTTGGTCTGGCCCTCGAACTGGGGCTCGCCGAGCTTGACGGAGATGATCGCCGTCAGACCCTCGCGGATGTCCTCACCGGTGAGGTTGTCGTCCTTCTCGCGCAGCAGCTTCTTGTCCCGCGCGTACCTGTTGATCAGGCCCGTCAGCGCGGCGCGGAAGCCCTCTTCGTGCGTACCGCCCTCGTGGGTGTGGATGGTGTTCGCGAAGCTGTAGACACCCTCGGTGTACTGGGTGTTCCACTGCATCGCGATCTCCACCGAGAGCATCCGCTCCTTGTCCTCGGCCTCGATGTCGATGACCGTGGGGTGGACCGTCTCGCCCTTGCGGGAGTTCAGGTACTTCACGAAGTCGACGAGGCCGCCTTCGTAGTGGTACTTGACGGTGAGCGGCTTGCCGTCCTCGTCGACGTGCGCCTCGCGCTCGTCGGTGAGCTGGATCGTCAGCCCCTTGTTGAGGAAGGCCATCTCCTGGAAGCGCCGCGAGAGCGTCTCGAAGGAGTACTCGGTGGTCTCGAAGATGTCGCCGTCGGCCCAGAAGGTGACCGAGGTGCCGGTCTCCTCGGTGGCCTCGTGCTTGGCGAGCGGCGCGGTCGGCACACCCGCCTTGTAGTCCTGCGTCCAGCGGTAGCCGTCCGTCTTGACCTCGACGGAGACCCGCTGGGACAGGGCGTTCACGACGGAGACACCGACGCCGTGCAGACCACCGGAGACGGCGTACCCGCCGCCGCCGAACTTGCCGCCCGCGTGCAGCACGGTGAGCACGACCTCGACGGCCGGCTTCCCCTCGGAGGGGATGATGCCGACGGGGATGCCACGGCCGTTGTCGACGACGCGCACGCCGCCGTCCGGGAGGATCGTGACGTCGATCGTGTCCGCGTGGCCGGCCATCGCCTCGTCGACGGAGTTGTCGACGACCTCCTGGACGAGGTGGTGCAGACCACGCTCGCCCGTGGAGCCGATGTACATACCCGGTCGCTTGCGAACCGCGTCCAAGCCCTCAAGGACAGTGATCGCACTGGCGTCGTACGACTTCTCTTCCGAGGAGCCGCCACTGGCGACGGCAGGAACCCCCTCTTCGGTAGAAGCCGTGATGTTCTCGTTGAGGTCGCCGGAGTCGGCCACGAAGCGCCCTTTCTGGCACAGGCACGAGCCTTCTCCTGCCGCCGGCGGGAAGGCCCCGTGCCGGTCAGGAGCGGCTGCGTCGTTCGACATGTTCCGCGAGTGGGCGGGATTGCTACCAGTCTACCGGTAGCGCCGACACTCATGGGGGTTTGCGGGCGCCTGAGTCCTCACGTGCCGCCCTGAACTGGCGTCCGCCGACTCCCCATATGCGAGACGGGCCCCCAGGACGCTCACACCGGCACTCAGCGCTTCGGGCTGTCAACCTCCGACTACGGTGAGCGGAGTCTCATGCGTCACATCAGAACATCCCAGGCATGTCGCCCGTACGGACACCCGCCACAGGGGCGGTTTCACGTGAAACAGAGGGGTTCGGCCGGGCGAGCGTGTGGTTTCACGTGAAACGGTCACTCCGGGCGCGCGGACACGGCTCAGCCGTACGTGTCGCCGGGCCCCTTGCTCCCCGGAGCCCGCAGCGAGCCGTACCGGCGGGGCGGGCCACCCGGCCCCAGCACCTTGATGATCTTTACCGAGCCATGGCCCAGGTCCTCGTTCAGCCGCGCCACCAGCGTCGGCGCGAGCAGCCGCAGCTGCGTCGCCCACGCCGTCGAGTCGCACTGCACCGTCAGTACCCGGGCGTCCTCGTCGTACTTCTGCGGCTCACAGTGCTGCGCCACCTCCGCGCCCACCAGCTGCGGCCAGCGGCCCATCACCCCGCCGACCGCGGCCGGCGTCTCCCAGCCACGCTCGGTGATCAGCCGGTTGATCGCCGCACCCAGCGGCAGCGGGTCCCGGCCGTCGGCGCGCGCACCGGAACGGAGCCCGCCCCCGCGCCGGGCCTGCTTCTTCTGCTGCGCAGCCGCACCCCGGGCCCGTGCCTGCTCCTTCGCGGCCACCAGCGCCTGCCGCGCCAGATCGACACCGGACAGCTCCGGCGGCTTCGGCTGCTCGGGTCCCGCAGGCTCCTGAGGACCGGACTGCTCACTCACTTACGACACCTTCTCCGCCGTGCCCTCGGAGACCGCGAACCGCGCTCCCGCCAGCACGCCCGGCACATCGTCGTCCACCGCCGCCGTCACCAGCACCTGCTCGCCCGGCGCCACCAGCTCGGCCAGCCGCTCCCGGCGGCGCGCGTCCAGCTCGGCGAAGACGTCGTCCAGTACGAGGACCGGCTCATTGCCCTCGGCCCTCAGCAGGTCGTACGAGGCCAGCCGCAGCGCCAGCGCGTACGACCAGGACTCGCCGTGGCTCGCGTACCCCTTCGCCGGCAGCCGCCCGAGCTTGAGGACCAGGTCGTCCCGATGCGGACCGACCAGCGTCACGCCCCGCTCGATCTCGTTCTTCCGCGCCTCGCCCAGCGCCTCCATGAGCAGCCCGTACAGCTCCTCACGGTTCGACGCCTCCGCCAGCCGCTCGCCCACCGAACCGCGGTAGTCCAGCCCGACCGGACCGCCGCCCGGCGCCAGCCGCTCGTACGCCTTGTCCGCCAGCGGCTGCAGCGTCGCGATCAGGTCCAGCCGCTGCGCCAGCAGCTCCGCACCCGCGCGCGCCAGATGCTGGTCCCACACGTCCAGCGTGGACAGATCCATCTTCCGGCCGCCGTGCCGGCGCGCCAGGGCCGCGCTCTTCAGCAGGGTGTTGCGCTGCTTCAGCACGCGGTCGTAGTCCGAGCGCACGCCCGCCATCCGCGGCGACCGCGCCGTGATCAGCTCGTCCAGGAAGCGCCGCCGCTCACCCGGATCGCCCTTCACCAGGGCCAGATCCTCGGGCGCGAACAGGACCGTCCGTACGATGCCGAGCACGTCACGCGGCCTGACCTGCGAGGATCTATTGATCCTGGCCCGATTGGCCTTGCCGGGGTTCAGCTCCAGCTCGATCAGCTGCTGCCGCTCGCCCTGCACCACCTGTGCCCGGACGATCGCCCGCTCCGCGCCCATGCGGACCAGCGGCGCGTCGGAGGACACCCGGTGGCTGCCGAGGGTGGCGAGATAGCCGACCGCCTCGACGAGATTGGTCTTCCCCTGGCCGTTGGGCCCGACGAAGGCCGTGACGCCCGGATCGAGCGGGACCTCGACCCGGGCGTACGAGCGGAAGTCGGCGAGCGACAGATGCGCGACATGCATGGGCGGCGCCGACCTCCCCCGGCGTAATACTGCTGCGGTGCCGGGGAAAACGCCCCGGCACCTGGGATTACTTCTTGTTCTCGACCGCGTGGCCGCCGAACTGGTTCCGCAGCGCGGCGATCATCTTCATCTGCGGAGAGTCGTCCTGACGCGAGGAGAACCGCGCGAACAGCGACGCGGTGATCGCCGGCAGCGGCACCGCGTTGTCGATCGCGGCCTCGACCGTCCAGCGGCCCTCACCGGAGTCGGCGGCGAAGCCCCGCAGCTTCTCCAGGTGCTCGTCGTCGTCCAGCGCGTTGACCGCCAGGTCCAGCAGCCAGGAGCGGATGACCGTGCCCTCCTGCCAGGAGCGGAAGACCTCGCGCACGTCCGTGACGGAGTCGACCTTCTCCAGCAGCTCCCAGCCCTCGGCGTAGGCCTGCATCATCGCGTACTCGATGCCGTTGTGGACCATCTTCGCGAAGTGGCCCGCGCCGACCTTGCCCGCGTGCACCGAGCCGAAGTCGCCCTCCGGCTTGAGCGCGTCGAAGATCGGCTGGACCTTCGCCACGTCCTCGGCGGCACCGCCGTACATCAGCGCGTAGCCGTTCTCCAGGCCCCACACGCCACCGGAGACGCCGCAGTCGACGAAGCCGATGCCCTTGGCACGCAGCTCCTCGGCGTGCTTCTCGTCATCCGTCCAGCGGCTGTTGCCGCCGTCCACGACGATGTCGCCCTCGGACAGCAGCTCGCCCAGCTCATCGATGGTCGCCTGGGTGGCGGCGCCGGCCGGCACCATGACCCACACGACGCGCGGACCCTGCAGCGAGTCCACCAGCTCCTTGAGGCTGCCAACGTCAGCGAGGTCCGGGTTGCGGTCGTAACCGATGACCGTGTGGCCTGCGCGGCGGATGCGCTCGCGCATGTTGCCGCCCATCTTGCCGAGACCGACGAGACCGAGCTCCATCAGAGACCCTCTTTGCACATAGTCGTTGCCCTTGTACCTGACCTACGACGAGCCTACGCCCGAAGGGCCGTGCACAGCTGTGGGCTCAGCCGCTCATAAGCCGCAGGTCAACCGCGTCATCCGGGCAGCCGTACGGAGCGGGTCCGTACGGCCTTCCGGGCGTGTGCACAGCCTGTGGACGCAGGGCCACGGCCGGGGCGGAGCGGGCCGTCAGCCCGACAGGCGGACCGGCATGATCAGGTACTTGTACGCGTCGTCCGCCTCGGCGTCGGCGGCCGGCTTGCCACTCAGCAGCGCGGGCTTGGTCGACGTCGTGAACGACAGCTGCGCGACCGGGGAGTCGATCGCCGACAGGCCCTCCAGCAGGAAGCCGGGATTGAAGGCGATCGAGATGTCGTCGCCGTCCAGCTGCGCGTCGACGCGCTCTACAGCCTGTGCATCGTCGCTGGAGCCGGCCTCCAGGATCAGCACGCCCTGCTCGAAGCTGAGCCGCACCGGGGTGTTCCGCTCGGCCACCAGCGCCACACGCTTGACGGCCTCGACGAAGGGGGCCGTCTCGATCACCGCGACGGAGTTGAACTCGGTCGGGAAGAGCGTGCGGTACTTCGGCAGGTCGCCCTCGAGGAGGCGGGTGGTCGTCCGGCGACCGGCGCCCTCGAAACCGATCAGGCCCTCACCGGCGCCGGAGCCCGAGAGCGCCAGCGTGACCGTGTCACCGCTGCTCAGCGACTTGGCAGTGTCCAGCAGCGTCTTGGCGGGCACCAGCGCGACCGCGGAGGCGTCCGGGCTCTCCGGCTTCCACAGGAACTCGCGGACCGCGAAGCGGTAGCGGTCGGTCGAGGCGAGCGTGACGGTGTCGCCCTCGATCTCGATGCGGACACCGGTGAGCACCGGGAGGGTGTCGTCGCGGCCGGCGGCGATGGCGACCTGGGCGGCCGCGGAGGCGAAGACCTCACCGGGGACGGTGCCGGTGGCGGTGGGCATCTGGGGCAGCGCCGGGTACTCCTCCACAGGAAGGGTATGGAGGGTGAAGCGCGAGGAGCCGCAGACGACGGTCACTCGTACACCGTCTGTGGAGATCTCCACCGGGCGGTTCGGCAGCGCACGGCAGATGTCGGCGAGCAGGCGGCCGGAGACGAGGACCGTGCCCTCCTCCTCGGTCTCCGCGTCCACCGAGACACGTGCCGAGACCTCGTAGTCGAAGCCGGAGAGGCTCAGGGAGCCGTCCTCCGCCTTCAGCAGCAGGCCCGCGAGGACGGGCACCGGCGGACGGGCCGGGAGGCTCTTGGCCGCCCAGGCCACTGCCTCCGCGAGTACATCGCGCTCCACCCGGATCTTCACCGGAAACCGCCTCCTGCTGTTGCTGGCTCTTCGCCCTGCTGGCCTTCGTCGTCGGCTGGGTTGCCGGAGACCAGTCTGACGCACGCCACCGACAGTCGGTGCGGCTCGGGGTCAAGTCGGGGCGGGAGCTCGAAGAGGCCCGGTCCCCAAGTTGTGCACAGCACCCGATTCGAAACGAGTTCCCCGCTACATATCCGTGGTCGTAGTAGTAGGGGCTGTGGAAACCGTGGACAACCGGCTTTTCGCAGGTCAGCGCCCGTTTTTTGTCCACCGGGGGCTGTGGGTGCAGCCGTGGATAAGCCGGCGGTTCTGTGGACCGCCCGACGTTGTGCACACCCGATGCACAGGGGAGGCCGGTTTCTCCCCAGCGCCGTCCCCAGTTTTACCCAGGTTCCCCACAGCCCAACCCGGCACTTTGGTGTGACGGCTTTCACTCGACCCGGTGAGCGGGGGTGTTGCCTTGCCGAACAGTGGACAGCGGTGTGGACGAGGTGTGTACAACGCCGCATTCCCTGTGGGCGGCCGGTGGACAGTCGCGTGCGCACACTGTGGACGAGATCTTTGTCCACACCCTGTGGATGACGGTTGTCCGCAATTCCACACCCTGCTGACCTGGGATGATCCGTTGGCGGGTGGCCTCCCTGTGGACGCTGTTGGGATAACTCTGCAGTCCCCAGGGTGTGGAGGGAAGATTCTCGCCCAATCTGTGGAGAGAGGCCGTGTCCTCGTCAGAAATCGAACAGTGCTGGGGAGTTCGGAGCCGGCGAGGAGCGGGTTCCACAGCGTGGGGACGGCTCGGGACGACCGGAAGGCCTCCCGTACGGCGTTCTTGAGGTGCCCTCAATGGCGAAGGGCGCCCCGGGAGTTGTCCCGGAGCGCCCTGTGCGCGTCCGCGGCCGACGCCGCCCGCGTCAGCCGTTCTTGATGCGGTTCGTCAGCTCGGTCACCTGGTTGTAGATGGAGCGGCGCTCCGCCATCAGCGCGCGGATCTTCCGGTCGGCGTGCATGACGGTCGTGTGATCGCGGCCGCCGAAGTGGCCGCCGATCTTCGGCAGCGACAGATCGGTCAGTTCGCGGCACAGATACATCGCGATCTGCCGCGCGGTCACCAGCACCCTGCTGCGTGAGGAGCCGCACAGGTCGTCCACCGTCAGCCCGAAGTAGTCGGCGGTGGCGGCCATGATCGCGGTGGCGGTGATCTCGGGGGCCGCGTCCTCGCCCCCGGGGATCAGGTCCTTCAGCACGATCTCGGTGAGGCCGAGGTCCACCGGCTGCCGGTTGAGCGAGGCGAAGGCCGTGACCCGGATCAGCGCCCCCTCCAGCTCGCGGATGTTGCGCGAGATCCGGGAGGCGATGAACTCCAGTACCTCCGGCGGCGCGTTCAGCTGCTCCTGCACCGCCTTCTTGCGCAGGATCGCGATACGGGTCTCCAGCTCGGGCGGCTGGACGTCCGTGATCAGGCCCCACTCGAAACGGTTCCGCAGCCGGTCCTCCAGCGTCACCAGCTGCTTGGGCGGCCGGTCACTGGAGAGCACGATCTGCTTGTTCGCGTTGTGCAGCGTGTTGAACGTGTGGAAGAACTCCTCCTGCGTCGACTCCTTGCTCGCGAGGAACTGGATGTCGTCGACCAGCAGGATGTCCATGTCGCGGTAGCGCTTGCGGAACGCGTCCGCCTTGCCGTCGCGGATGGAGTTGATGAACTCGTTGGTGAACTCCTCCGAGCTCACGTATCTGACCCTGGTACCGGGGTACAGGCTGCGGGCGTAATGGCCGATCGCGTGCAGCAGGTGCGTCTTGCCGAGCCCGGACTCGCCGTAGATGAACAGCGGGTTGTACGCCTTGGCCGGGGCCTCGGCGACGGCGACCGCCGCCGCGTGCGCGAAGCGGTTCGAAGCGCCGATCACGAAGGTGTCGAAGAGGTACTTGGGGTTCAGCCGCGCGGTGGGCTCACCGGGGCCGGTCGCCGGCGCGGGCTGGGCCGCGAGCGGCCCGGGGGCGCCGCTGGGCGCGGGCAGGTTGCTGCCGGGGCCCGCGTGCCGTCCGGGGCCGCCCGGCTGGTGGCCGTCGGAGTCCCGGTGCTGCGGGGACTGCTCGTACGGAGAGCGCTGGGAGTCGGCGTGCTGCCCGGGGCCGGGGCGGTCGGCGCCCTGCCGACGGTAGTCGTCGGCATTCTGCGAGCGGTAGTCATCGGTTTGTGACCGGTAGTCGTCGCTCTGCGACCGGTAGTCGCCGGGTCCGGGGCGACCGTGCTGCTGCAGGTGCGACGGCGTGGCATAGGGGTCGCGCTCGGGGAAGCCACCGAGCCGCTGCTGCTGCCAGCCGTAGTCGTCGTGCCGGCCGGAGTCGTCGCCCAGGCCGGAGCGGTGGTCCTCGGAGTGCTGCGGCCAGGCGCCGGGCGCGGGCCGCGGCTGCGGGTGCTGCTGCTGGTACTCGGGGTAGGCGGGGCGCACGGTGGGCAGCTCGTCGCTCTGGTGGCTGCCGTGCCGGCCGTCGCCGTGTCCACCCTGGGGTACGCCCTGCGGACCGTTTTCGTGGCCGCCCTGATGCCCGTTATGCCGACCGTAACCCTGGCGGCCGTCGTAGCTTTCGTACGCATCGTGCGAGAGCTGGGGCTGCTGCGTGGGGAGGTGCTGCTGGGGCGGCGCGGGGGGCTGTGGTGCCTCGGCGGTGTCGTCGACGGTGATCGCGATGCGGATCGGACGGCCGCACTCGTGGCTCAGCGCCTCGCCGATCAGCGGGGCGAGCCGGCCTTCCAGTACACCCTTCGCGAATTCGTTGGGTACGGCGAGCAGCGCGGTGTCGGCGACGAGGGCGAGCGGCTGGGTCCGCTTCAGCCAGTCCTGGTCCTTGGGCTTGAGGCTGTCGCTCTCCGCCCGGAGCAGGTGGTCGAGGACCCGCGGCCACACTGCGGCAAGATCTGCAGGGACGTCAGCCACAGAGCACGCTCTCTCACAGTCCCACGAATGTGTGATTCTCAGGACGGGCGGGAAGGAATCGGAGTTCAGCCACGGTAGTCAGCTGACCCGCGCGTGTTCAAGTTGTTGTCCACAGCCTGTGCACAGCGTGTCCTGTCCTAGAGCCGGTTTGACCGGATGATGCAGCCGCGCGTACCGTGACCAGGTCGAGTTGTCGATGGCTGCTGCCGCCTGCCTCCGATGGGCAAAGATCGCGCCCAGCGATCGTGTAGCGGTGCACTCGGGCGTATGCGAGCTACTCGTGGGCGCACGGTGACAGCCAGTCGACGCCCCACACCTGTCTCGCAAGAGGCAACAATCTTTCCTGGAGCCCCCGAGTGAGCAAGCGCACCTTCCAGCCGAACAACCGTCGCCGCGCCAAGACCCACGGCTTCCGTCTGCGCATGCGTACGCGTGCCGGCCGCGCGATCCTCGCGTCCCGCCGTGGCAAGGGTCGCGCCCGCCTGTCGGCCTGACAGCCCGGCCTCTAGGTCCATGACGTGCTGCCTACCGAGAATCGGCTGAGGCGGCGCGAGGACTTCGCGACCGCGGTACGCCGGGGACGCAGGGCCGGGCGCCCGCTCCTTGTCGTCCATCTACGCAGCGGTGCAACGGACCCGCACGCAGCGGGGGAAATGGTTCCCCCGGCGCGTGCGGGTTTCGTCGTGAGCAAGGCCATCGGCAACGCTGTGGTGCGGAACAAGGTCCAGCGTCGGCTCCGCCACCTCGTGCGCGACCGCCTGGACCGGCTGCCCGCCGGTAGCCTGGTGGTTGTACGTGCGCTGCCCGGCGCGGGTGAGGCGGACCATGACGCGCTCGCTCGTGATCTTGATGCCGCGCTGCAGCGCCTGCTGAGGACCCCCGGGCGGGACCCAGGAGGGGGCGCTCCGTGAAGTACCCGCTGCTGCTGTTGATCAAGTTGTACCAGTGGACCATCAGCCCCTTGCTGGGCCCGGTCTGCAAGTACTACCCGTCGTGTTCGCACTATGGCTATACGGCCATCGACCGGCACGGCGCGGTGAAAGGTACCGCGCTGACCGCCTGGCGCATCCTGCGCTGCAATCCGTGGTCGCTCGGTGGTGTCGACCATGTACCGCCCCGGAAGCACCCGGTCTGGCACCAGCGGCTGAGGAGCCGCCTGGGCGGGCCCACCGTCCATGTTGAGCCTGCCGCACAGCCCGAGACTCAGCCCAACGCCCAAGGAGCTTGATTCGTGGACACGATCCTGAATCCTCTCTATTACGCCGTTTCCTGGATCATCGTCCAGTTCCACTCGCTCTACAGCCTGGTGTTCGACAAGGACAGCGGCGCGGCGTGGGGTCTGTCCATCGTCTCGCTGGTGGTGCTGATCCGTATCTGCCTGATCCCGCTCTTCGTGAAGCAGATCAAGTCGACGCGGAACATGCAGGCGCTCCAGCCGAAGATGAAGGCGATCCAGGAGCGCTACAAGAGCGACAAGCAGCGCCAGTCCGAAGAGATGATGAAGCTCTACAAGGAGACGGGCACCAACCCGCTCTCGAGCTGTCTCCCGATCCTGGCCCAGTCGCCGTTCTTCATCGCGCTGTACCAGGTCCTGAACCACATCGCCGAGAACAAGATCGTCGGTGTGATCGACAAGCCGCTGCTGGCGAGCGCGCAGCAGGCGCACATCTTCGGTGCCCCGCTGTCCGTGACGTTCATGGACTCCGCGTCGAAGGTCGAGGCGCTCGGCGCCACGCTCACCGACGTGCGCGTCGTCACGGTCATCATGATCGTCCTGATGTCGGCGTCGCAGTTCTACACGCAGCGCCAGCTGATGACGAAGAACGTCGACCTCACGGTGAAGACGCCGTTCATGCAGCAGCAGAAGATGCTGATGTACGTCTTCCCGATCATGTTCGCCGTCTTCGGTATCAACTTCCCCGTCGGTGTCCTCGTGTACTGGCTGACCACCAACGTGTGGACCATGGGCCAGCAGATGTTCATCATCCGCCGTAACCCCACTCCGGGCAGCAAGGCATACGCAGAGCGCCAGGAGCGGCTGCGTGCCAAGGGCAAGCTGAAGGAGGACCCGGCCGAGCTCGAGGCGAAGAAGGCTGTCGAGGAGGCGCGTCAGAACCGCCAGCAGCCCAAGCGCCAGAGCAAGTCCCAGCGGCAGACCGCGGCCCCGGCCGGCGGTACGCAGACCCGTACCCGGGCCGGTGCGCAGGGTGGGCAGTCGGGCTCCACGGCCAAGGGCGGCGCGACCAAGCAGTCGCTGCAGAAGGACTCGGGCCAGAAGGCGGACGCCGCGAAGAAGTCCTCCGAGGGCGGCAAGCCCAAGGGCAGCTCGGCCTCCGGTTCCTCCCGTAACGCCAAGTCCGGACAGCGCAAGGGCCAGCAGCGGCCCAAGCACCCGTCCAAGAAGTAGAAGGAGTCTTTCGTGACGGACACGACCCCTGCCGCCGAGGGCACCGACACCCTGTCCCGGCTGGAGCAGGAGGGCGAGATCGCGGCCGACTACCTCGAGGGCCTGCTGGACATCGCGGATCTCGACGGCGACATCGACATGGACGTCGAGGCCGACCGTGCCGCGGTGTCGATCATCAGCGACTCCACCAGCCGCGACCTGCAGAAGCTGGTGGGCCGGGACGGCGAGGTGCTGGAGGCGCTCCAGGAGCTGACCCGGCTGGCGGTGCACCGGGAGACCGGCGACCGCAGCCGTCTGATGCTGGACATTGCCGGCTACCGCGCACGCAAGCGCGAGGAGCTCGCGGAGCTGGGCGCCAAGGCGGCCCAGGAGGCGAAGACCTCGGGTGAGCCGGTGAAGCTGAAGGCGATGACGCCGTTCGAGCGCAAGGTGGTGCACGACGCCGTCGCGGCGGCCGGACTGCGCAGCGAGTCCGAGGGCGAGGAGCCCCAGCGCCGGGTCGTCGTGCTCCCGGCCTGATTCCCCGGCGCTCGCGCGTGTCTTTGGCCCCGTCTGTTCGCAGGCGGGGCCACGTCTTGTCAGCCTTCTGCGGTACCGGTCTCGGTCCGGGCACCGGCAGGATCAGCAGTTCAGAGGAAGGGCGGTAACCGTGACGGAGTCAGCGGCGGAGCTTCCAGCGGCGCCGGAAGCGGCACGGGAGATTTTCGGTGAGCGCTTCCCGGAGGCCGTGCGGTACGGCGAGCTGCTCGCCGACGCGGGTGTTCGGCGTGGGCTGATCGGTCCGCGTGAGGTGCCGCGGCTGTGGGAGCGGCACCTGCTGAATTGCGCGGTGCTCTCCGAGGTGGTCCCCGAGGGCGTCTCGGTGTGCGATGTGGGCTCGGGGGCCGGGCTGCCGGGCATTCCCCTGGCGCTGGTACGACCGGATTTGAAGATCACCCTGCTGGAGCCGCTGCTGCGGCGGACGAACTTCCTGCAGGAGGTCGTGGAGCTGCTGGGGCTGGACCACGTGACCGTGGTGCGGGGCCGGGCCGAAGAGGTGATGGGCAAGATTCCTCAGGTCCACGTGGTGACCGCGCGTGCCGTGGCGCCGCTGGACCGGCTGGCCGGCTGGGGTGTCCCGCTGCTGCGACCGTACGGCGAGATGCTGGCGCTCAAGGGCGACACCGCGGAGGAAGAGCTGAAGGGCGCCCGGGCGGCGCTCAGCAAGCTCGGCGTGGAAGCCACCTCGGTGGTGCACGTCGGCGAGGGCGTGGTGGATCCGCTGTCCACGGTCGTCCGCGTGGAGGTGGGCGAGAGCCCCGGCGGTGTCCGCTTCGCGGCCAAGCGCGCCAAGGCCAATCGCGCCAATCGGCCGAGCAGGGGTCGTCGGCGGTAGACCGGCGCAGCACAACACCAGACGCAGACAGGAGCGCTTTCCGTCCGCCGACGGGAAGCGCTCCTGTCATCTCTTGCCAGGGGCGTCGCTCGAACCAACGAGGGCCATGCTCCATACAAACCACCAAAACGACATAAGCCGGAGTGTCGCGGGGGAATGGGGCACGACGCTGGCATCGTGTTTCACGTGAAACGTCGCTCCCTGCTGCATGGAATCATCAGTCGAGGTCGTGCGGCTGCCGCACCGCGTGGCCACCGACCCGGTCGGGTCACGGATGTATCCACAGAGGAGGATTCATCCACAGGAGACAGGGCCTCGCTGGTTCGCGACACCGAAACCATGGCAGGCTCTGAGCATTGCGAGCCTGAAGTCGAGGAGAGTGAATCCTTGCGGTCCGACGCCAACATCGCGGGACCGATGACCGATCCGGTCCCCGGTCCCCGTAGCGAGTCGCTCGGGGACGACGTTTCACGTGAAACGCCGCCCCCCATGGACGACACCCCGATCGGTCGTGCTGCTCAGCTGGCAGTCCAGGCGCTGGGTCGTGCGGGAGAGGGCCTGCCCCGCCCCGAGCAGACCCGGGTCATGGTGGTGGCCAACCAGAAGGGCGGGGTCGGCAAGACCACGACCACCGTGAACCTGGCTGCGTCACTCGCCCTGCACGGGGCACGAGTGCTGGTGGTGGACCTGGACCCGCAGGGCAATGCCTCCACGGCCCTGGGGATCGACCACCACGCCGAAGTCCCCTCCATCTATGACGTGTTGGTGGAGAGCAAGCCACTTTCCGACGTGGTTCAGCCGGTGCCGGACGTGGAGGGGCTGTTCTGCGCGCCCGCCACGATCGACCTGGCCGGTGCGGAGATCGAGCTGGTCTCGCTGGTGGCTCGGGAGAGCCGGCTGGACCGGGCCATCAAGGCGTACGAGCAGCCGCTGGACTACATCCTCATCGACTGCCCGCCCTCGCTCGGCCTGCTGACGGTCAACGCGCTGGTGGCCGGTGCCGAGGTGCTGATCCCGATCCAGTGCGAGTACTACGCGCTGGAGGGGCTGGGCCAGCTGCTGAGGAACGTCGATCTGGTCCGGGGCCATCTGAACCCCAAGCTTCATGTGTCGACGATCCTGCTGACCATGTACGACGGCCGGACCCGGCTCGCCTCTCAGGTCGCCGACGAGGTGCGCAGTCACTTCGGCAGCGAGGTACTGAGAACGAGCATCCCCCGCTCTGTGCGCATCTCTGAGGCGCCGAGCTACGGGCAGACGGTGCTCACTTATGATCCGGGTTCCAGCGGCTCGCTGTCCTATCTCGAAGCGGCGCGTGAGATCGCGCTGCGCGGGGTTTCGGGGGCGACCGGTCAGGGGCTCAGCGTGACCTATGAATCACAGCACAGCATGTCGGAGGGGAATCAGTGAGCGAACGACGTAGAGGACTGGGCCGCGGGCTCGGTGCGCTGATCCCCGCGGCACCGCAGGGTTCGGACAACGCCGGCCCGGCGGTGGGACGGGGGACGACATCGCCATCGGCGGTGCCGGTCATGACGCCGGAGCGAGGTGTTGCCGCGGTCAAGGTGGCGGCCATTCCGGACGCTGCCGTTTCACGTGAAACGGAGGCACCGGCCGAGCCGGTGGTGAACGAAAAGGGGGGCGAAGTCGCCGGAGCGCACTTCGCCGAGCTGCCGATCGGCTCGATCACTCCCAATCCACGGCAGCCGCGTGAGGTGTTCGACGAGGACGCCCTGGCGGAGCTGATCACCTCCATCAAGGAGGTGGGCCTGCTCCAGCCGGTCGTCGTACGGTCCACGGGTCCCGACCGGTACGAGCTCATCATGGGCGAGCGCCGCTGGCGGGCGTGCCGTGAGGCCGGTCTGGAGAAGATCCCGGCGATCGTCCGTGCGACGGACGACGAGAAGCTGCTCCTGGACGCGCTGCTGGAGAACCTCCACCGGGCTCAGCTGAACCCGCTGGAGGAAGCGGCGGCCTACGACCAGCTGCTGAAGGACTTCAACTGCACGCACGACGAGCTGGCGGACCGGATCGGTCGGTCGCGTCCGCAGGTCTCCAATACGCTGCGGCTGCTGAAGCTGTCGCCGTCGGTGCAGCGGCGGGTCGCCGCGGGGGTGCTCTCGGCCGGTCATGCGCGGGCGCTGCTGTCCGTGGACGACTCCGAGGAGCAGGACCGGCTGGCGCACCGCATCGTGGCCGAGGGCCTCTCGGTGCGGGCGGTCGAGGAGATCGTGACCCTGATGGGGTCCACGCCCAAGAGCGCCTCGAAGGCGAAGGGGCCGCGGGCCGGCACCCGCGTCGCGCCTGCCCTGACCGACCTGGCCTCCCGGCTCTCGGACCGGTTCGAGACGCGGGTGAAGGTCGACCTCGGTCAGAAGAAGGGCAAGATCGTCGTGGAGTTCGCCTCGATAGACGATCTCGACCGCATCCTGGGCACGCTGGCTCCTGGAGAGGGACGGGTGTTGGACAAGCACTCGGAGGAGGACAGCGACGAGGCGTGAGATACCGCCGTCCGACGTGAGGGCGGGCCGTGTGCCGGTGAGGTGACCGGAACACGGCCCGCCCTTTGCCTTTTCGCGGTACCCGGGTTCATGTTGTCCCGGTTACGATGCGTTCGGGTATGGCACGCATCCACTCGGAGTCACCTCACGACGAGGAGAGGCCATGCGATCGGTGAGCCGCACCGGATTGATGGCAGCGGGGTTCGGTCTGGGCGCAGTCGGCGGGTTCGTCGGCGGCCTGCTCAGTGAGCGCGTTCCGCTGACCGTGCCGGGAGGTGCGGTGGGCGAGGGAAGTGAGGACCTGGCTTCATGGGGCGTCGGCTCGTACCGCTCACGCTGGACAACCTTCCGGATGTCCCCAAGCGCTGCCGCTCGTGTGTCTTCTGGGAGCTCGACCCCGTCAGCGGTGAGGCCGCGGTAAAGAGCGGCCGGCCCGAGCTGGAGAAGGAAGCGTGGATCTCCGCCGTGCTGCTGGAGTGGGGCTCCTGCGGCCGGGTGGTCTATGTGGACGAGGTACCGGTCGGCTTCGTGCTGTACGCGCCTCCGGCCTATGTGCCGCGCTCCACGGCCTTCCCGACGAGTCCCGTCTCCCCCGACGCCGTGCAACTGATGACCGCCTGGCTCATCCCCGGCTATCAGGGCCAGGGGCTCGGCAGGGTCATGGTCCAGACCGTGGCGAAGGACCTGCTGCGGCGGGGCTTCAAGGCGATCGAAGCGTTCGGCGACGCGAAGTGGACGGAGCCGGCATGCGTGCTGCCCGCCGACCATCTGCTGGCGGTGGGCTTCAAGACCGTACGACCGCACCCGCGCTACCCACGGCTGCGCCTGGAGCTGCGCACGACCCTGTCGTGGAAGGAAGACGTGGAACTCGCCCTGGACCGGCTGCTGGGTGCCGTCCAGAAGGAACCAGTGCTCCGGCCCCTATAGCGCGGACAGCGAAACGGGCCCGCCCCGAAGGGCAGGCCCGTTTCACGTGAAACATGGTGCGGAGATCAGGCGAGGAAGTCCGCCAGGTCCCGCTCGATCGCAGCCTTGGGCTTGGCGCCGACGATGGTCTTCACGACCTCGCCGCCCTTGTAGACGTTCATGGTCGGAATCGACATGACGCCGTACTTGGCAGTGGTCGCGGGGTTCTCGTCGGTGTTGAGCTTGGCGATGACGATCTCGTCGTGCTCCGCGGCGATGGCCTCCAGGGAGGGGGCAACCTGGCGGCACGGGCCGCACCAGGTGGCCCAGAAGTCGACGAGTACCGGCTTGTCGCTCTTGAGGACGACCTCTTCGAAGTTGTCGTCCGTCACGGTCACCGTGGCACCGGCCATGGCGTTCTCCTTACTGGGTGGGGTGTGAACAGCTGACGTTCGCGGTCAGGCGGTGGGGGTCTGCTCCGGCGCGGCAGGGGTCTGCTCGGGCTCGGCCGGCTCGCCGTCGGTGAGCGAGGCGAGGTAGCGCTCGGCGTCCAGGGCGGCGGAGCAGCCGGTGCCGGCGGCGGTGATCGCCTGACGATAGGTGTGGTCCACGACGTCGCCGGCGGCGAAGACGCCCTGGATGTTGGTGTGGGTGCTGGGCGCGTCCACCTTGAGGTAACCGTCGTCGTCCAGCTTCAGCTGGCCCTTGAACAGCTCGGTGCGCGGGTCGTGACCGATCGCGATGAACAGGCCGGTGACCGGCAGCTCGGAGGTGTCACCGGTCTTGAGGTTGCGCAGGGTCAGACCGGAGAGCTTGTTCTCGCCGTGGATCTCGGCGACCTCGCTGTCCCACACGAACTGGATCTTCGGGTCGGCGAACGCACGCTCCTGCATCGCCTTGCTGGCGCGAAGGGTGTCGCGGCGGTGGACGATGGTGACGGACTTGGCGAAGCGGGAGAGGAAGGTGGCCTCCTCCATCGCGGTGTCGCCGCCGCCGATGACGGCGATGTCCTGGTCCTTGAAGAAGAAGCCGTCGCAGGTGGCGCACCAGGACACGCCGCGACCGGAGAGCTCGTCCTCTCGCGGCAGGCCGAGCTTGCGGTGCTGGGAGCCGGTGGTGACGATGACGGCGTGCGCGCGGTGCACGGTGCCGGCGGAGTCGGTGACCGTCTTGATGGGCTCGGAGAGGTCCACGGCGGTGACGTCATCGGGGATCAGCTCGGCGCCGAAGCGCTCGGCCTGGGCCCGCATGTTGTCCATGAGGTCCGGGCCCATGATGCCGTCCCGGAAGCCGGGGAAGTTCTCGACATCGGTGGTGTTCATCAGTGCGCCACCGGCGGTGACGGCGCCCTCGAACACCAGCGGCTTCAGCGAGGCACGGGCGGTGTAGAGCGCGGCGGTATAGCCCGCAGGCCCGGAGCCGATGATGATCACGTTACGGACGTCGCTCACGGGTGTCTTCCTTGTCTCTGCCGACTGCGTTGGGTGGGCTGGAGAAACTCTCTTCCCACCCAACGGATCCTACGGGGCGAGCATTCCCGCAGTGTCCCAGCGCACCCGTAGCGGCCTGGAGCCCGGGGCCGGGCTCGGCGACTCAGCCGCGGGGGTAGGTCCCGCTGAGCAGAATCTTGCCAGGCACAGGCGGTGAGGCCGAGACGCAGGACGCCGAGACGACATAGGCGGAGACGCGCGCCGTGTCGGACGGATGGGGCAGCACGACGAGGTAGGCGTCCTTGCCCTGGTAGGTGTCGCGGCTCGCGGCCACCGGCGTCTCGGGCCGTGCCAGACCCTTGCGCACGCAGGAGGGGATCGTGTCGTCCGCACCGCGCAGCGGCGTCTGGGGCGAGCTCTGGGTGCCGACATCGGGGGTCTTGCTACGGCCGGGCTCGGCGAGCAGATCGCGCACGTGGCTGCCCAGCGTCGCGGAGCTGAGCGCCCCCTCCGCAGGGCTCTGCTCGGTGGCGGTCACGCCGGGGTCCTGGTCCTGCCCGGTGTTCGCGGAACCATTCTGCAGAAGGATGCCGCCGATGCCGAGCACGGCTGCGGCGGCCGCCGTGCCGAGCAGCACCTTGGGCCAGCGGCGCGTCCTCGCCGTGCGGAGGCCGGCGGCCTTGCGACCAGGACCCGTGGCGGAGCGGGGGTAACCGGCCGGGCGGTCAGCGGAGCTTCCACCAGTGCGCACGGGCACTGTTTCACGTGAAACCGCGTCCCGTTTCTCCTCCACGGTTTCACGTGAAACCGAGCCATCATGCGTACCGGTCGACTGCCCCACGACACGGGAGCTGTCGCCCGAGGCGGTCGACACAAGGGCGGCGTCACCGTTGGGCGCCGTGGCGTCGAGCAGGGCTTCGGCCGCCAGGGCGGCGTCGATGCGACCCACGACGTCGTCGGGCATCCGTCCCGGACCCGGCAGCGTGCCGAGCAGTGCGCGGATCTCCTCCAGCGAGCTGTGGACGTCCTCACACAGCGGGCATCCGTGGAGATGCGCGCGGAGGTCCGCCGCGCGGGCGGGCGAAAGCAACCCGTCCGCGAGCGCGGAGATCTCCGCGACCTCCGGATGCCCGCCCGTGTCGGTCGTGGCTGTCACGCTCGCCCACCTCCGCCCTTCACGGCCCCTGAGTCATTCGGTCCTGCCGTCTGTGGGACGGATGTCCCCTGCGCCCGGTTCCTTCCCCCGCCTGAGGTGCCCTTATCCCCGTCTTCGGCGCGCAGATGGGTGAGCATCGGGAGGAGCCGGGCCCGGCCGCGCGCGCACCGGCTCTTCACCGTGCCGGTGGGGACGCCCAGTACCTCCGCGGCCTCGGCCACGGGGTAGCCCTGCATGTCGACGAGGACGATGGCCGCGCGCTGCTCGGCGGGGAGAGTGCGGAGGGCGCTGAGCAGCTCGCGGTGCAGATCCTGGCGCTCGGCCGGTACCGCGGCGGATTCGTGCGGCTCGATGAGCTGTTCCAGCCGCTCGGTCTCCGCGACCGGCGAGGTGCGCCGGGAGGCCGCTTTGCGGGCCCGGTCCAGGCAGGCGTTGACCGTGATGCGGTGCAGCCAGGTGGTGACGGCCGACTGGCCGCGGAAGGTGTGGGCGGCGCGGTAGGCGGACACAAGGGCGTCCTGCACCGCGTCGGCTGCCTCCTCGCGGTCGCCGAGGGTGCGCAGCGCCACCGCCCACAGCCGGTCACGGTGTCGCCTGACGATCTCGCCGAACGCATCGGGGTCACCCTCGACATGCCGGGCGAGGAGTGCCTGGTCGGAGGGGCGGACGTTATCTGCCATGGCCCGCCTCGCAGGAGCCGGTCCCGTGCGGGCCGGTGAGCGCCGGCCGCGTGGACGGCACCGCGGTGCGTTTCCTGCCCGGGGCCGCCCGGGCACGGGCGTCGGCCGGGACGGCCAGGACACCGGCCGGACCGACCTTTCCTACGACGGTGGGCATCACTGCGCCATCACGCATAACCGAACCCCTGGCGTCAAGCTGTACACGGGAGCTTACATACGGGTGCTCGGCGGTACCAGGCTCCAGGAAAACGGCCACAGCGGCCGGCCGCGGGGGCGGAAGGAGGCCCGGGGAGCACCGGCGCCTCCTGGCCGCTGTCCGCATCGACATCCTGGCGCCCCCCTGCTGCCCACCCCTAGCTACGGACCTTGATCTCCTTGATCTGGCCCCGGTAGTTGCCATCGTCCTTCAACGGGAGGTCGGTGAGCCAGACCAATACGTACTGTGTCTTGATCGGCTCCTTCGCCCGCAGCGTCACCGTCTCCCCCGAGCCGTCGGCGATCTTCTTGAAGCCGTCGAGGGATGTGGGCGCACCGCTGCTGTCCTCGGGCGCGGCGCGGAAGTCGAGCGAGGTGTTCCCGACGAGGTCGACCTTGACGCTGCCGACCTGCTGGACCTTGCCGAGGTCGAGAATCAGCCCGACGCCGTCCTTGAGACCGCCGAGGTCGGAGCGGCCGTAGTAATTGCGGGTCGGCCAGGACGTGGCGGGGTCCCCGTCGAGGGCCTTGGGGGCGTCCTGCGGGTTCTCCGTGCCGTCACCGCCCGGCGCCGGATCAAAATCCACGACCTTGTCGACCTGGACGGCCTTGCCCGACGCCGTGCCGCCGTGGCCCCCGGTCGTCTCGGAGCTGCCGGAGTCGTCCTGGTTCCGGTCCTTCAGGAGCGTGTCGGCCAGCTGCCAGCTGCCCAGCCCCAGCGCGGCGATCAGCAGCGCGGAGACGCACCACTTGGCCGCCCTTCCGGTACGGCTCTGCAGCGGAGGCGGCGGGGTGGGGACAGGCCGGGTGGCCGAGGCCCCGGGCCGTCCGGCGCCGGCCTGCTGGCCGTACGTGCCCTGCTGGTAGCCGGTGCGCTGGTAGGGCGGCGGGGAGGTGAAGGAGGGCTCCGGCGGCCGGATGCGCGGCATCGCGCCGACGGCCTTGGCCAGCTCCTCCGGCGTGGTGCAGGGCTGCTCCTGGCGGGAGGCGGTGGCGCCGTCGTTGACGAGCGCGCGCATCGCCAGCTCCGACAGGCCGCGGTGCACGCCGGCCCGTACCTGGTCGGGGGCGATCAGGCCGACGCCCTTGGGCAGCCCGGACAGCCCGTACGCGTCGTTCTCGTACGGCCAGCGCTGGGTGAGCCCGGCGTACAGCAGCGCGCCGATGGCCTCCGTGTCGGTGCGCTGCGGGTGATCGCTGGTGATCCCGCGGAGCGCGGCCATGATGGCCAGGCCCCGGATGCGGTACTGGCCGGACGAGGTGCGCAGGACGGACCCGGGGGTCAGCCGGAGGTGCGCCAGGCCCTCGCGGTGGGCGGCGGCCATGGCCTGCGAGATCTGCGTCACGAGCTGGTAGGCGTCGTGCGGTTCGAGCGGTCCGGCGGCGAGGACGGCGGTCAGCTCGGTGGCGTCCGGGAGCCATTCGTGGACGACATAGACCAGGTCGTTCTCCTCGACGGCGTCGAGGACCTGGACGAAGCGCGGGTCGCCGAGCAGCGCGGCGGACCGCGCGGCGGAGAGCACGGGACGGGCACGCGGGTGGTCGGCGGGCAGGATGTGGACCCCGACGGCGCGGCGCAGTTTCTCGTCCACTGCCCGCCAGCTGCTGAAGCCGTCCAGTCGGGTGACGCACTCCTCCAGGCGGTAGCGCCTGGCCAGCTTGTGACCGCTGTGCAGTTCGAGCGGCTGTGCCTCGGATGCTGTGGCGCTCTGCTCGCCGTCGTCCGCGGTGTCCTGTGCCGCGTCGGTCACCTTCTCGGCCTTCGTACCGTCGGTCGTGGCCTCGTCCGCCTTGGCGGCGAGCGGTTCTCCACCGCTCGTGTCGGCCACGTCGACGGCAGCCGTGCTCCGTTCCGCCACCGTCGTTCCTGCCTCCCCATCCGTTGCATGCTCAAAAGAGCCAAGTCAATTGTGCCCACAGTCCGCCACTGTGCACGACACACGGTGGCGGACGAAGGTTGTGCTCGCTCAGCGCCCCAGCTTGCCGCGCACCATGCCGACCAGGGCGTTGAGTTCTTCGATGCGCATCTTCTTGGCGGCCGCGTAGAAGACCACCAGCAGGACGGCACCGCCGCCGACCAGCGCGACGAGTGATCCCAGCACGCCGGTGCCCAGCCCCTGGATGATCCCGTACACGGCGGCGCCGGAGAACAGGGTGGCGGGGAGGCTCGCGCCGGCCAGCCGGGCGTACGTACGCACAACGTGCGCACCGTCCAAGTCGCCGCCCATCCGCTTGCGCAGCCGTCGCCACGCCACGCCGACGCCGATGATGTACGCCAGGCCGTAGGAGGCCGCCATGCCCACCACGGCCCACCGGGCGGGCAGGACGAGGTAGCACAGGGCCGAGGCGGCGGCGTTGACCGCGGCGACGATCAGCGTGTTGTAGAACGGCGTGCGGGTGTCCTCGTACGCGTAGAAGGCGCGCAGCACGACGTACTGCACGGAGTAGGGGATCAGGCCGAGGCCGAAGGCCATGAGCATGTAGCCCGTGGAAACACCGGCGTCGGAGCCGGTTCCGGCGAAGACCAGGGTGCACATCGGGATGCCGAGCGCGAGGAAGCCGAAGGCGAGCGGCACGATCGCCACGGCGGCGGTGCGCAGGCCCTGGGAGATGTCGTCGCGGACGGCGCCGGAGTCGCCGTCGTGCGCGGAGCGCGACAGGCGCGGCAGCAGGGCCGCCATCACGGAGACGGTGATGATCGCGTGCGGCATGTTCCAGATCAGCTGGGCGTTGGAGTACGCCATGTAGCCGGTGCCGGGGTGCCCCTGACCGGCGGCCTTCTCGCCGACCAGCGTGGAGAGCTTGGAGACGACGAGGACGCCGGCCTGGTTGGCGAGCACGAACAGCACGGTCCACTTGGCGAGCGTGGCGGCCTTGCCCAGGCCGTGGCCCCGCCAGTCGAACCGCGGCCGGAGCTTGAAGCCGGTGTCACGCAGGTACGGGATCATCGCCAGCGCCTGGACGACCAGGCCGAGCAGCGTGCCGATGCCCAGCAGCCGGATACCGGCCTCGGGGATGGTGGTGACCCCGATGTGCGAGGAGCTGGCGCTGCCGTAGACCCAGATGAACAGCCCGAACGTGCTGATCATGACGACGTTGTTGAGGACCGGGGTCCACATCATCGCGCCGAAGCGGCCGCGGGCGTTGAGCACCTGGCCCATGACCACGTGGATGCCCATGAAGAAGATCGTGGGCACGCAGTAGCGGGTGAAGGCGACCGTGACCTCGAAGCTGGCCGAGTCCGGGGCGAACCCGGACATCGCCCGTACCAGCCATGGTGCCCCGAGCACTGCCAGGACGGTGAGGGCGCCGAGAGCCACCATCACCAGGGTCAGCAGGCGGTTGGCGTACGCCTCGCCGCCGTCCTCGTCCTCCTTCATGGCGCGCACCAGCTGCGGTACGAACACGGAGTTCAGGCCGCCGCCGATGGTCAGGATGAAGATCATCGTGGGCAGCGTGTACGCGACCTGCCAGGCGTCACCGAGGACGGCGGCGCCGAGTGCCGAGGCGATCAGCGCGGACCGGATGAAGCCGGTGAGCCGGGAGACCATGGTGCCGGCGGCCATCACAGCGCTGGACTTCAGCAGGTTGCTCGCCTTGCCGCCGGTGCGTCCGGCGGGCTCCGGCGGCTCCGGTGCGGAGGCCGGCTCGGGCTCGGGCTCGGCCGGGGGCACGGGCTGCGGCCCGCCCGCCGGCTCGTACTGCCCGCCGGTGGGCTCGTACTGCCCACCCGGCTGCCCGTACTGCCCACCCGTCGGTCCGTACTGTCCGCCCGACGGCGGGTACGGGCCCGGGCCGCTGTTCTGGGCCGGCGGCCGCTGCGGTTCGGGCGCCCGCTGGTCACGGTAGAGGTGGGCGAACGCGTCGGGCTCCGCCGGCCGGTCGGCGGCCTGGGTGATCAGGTCGTCCACGCCGACGAACTGGGTCGTGGCGTCGCTGTACAGCCGCTGCCCCTGGCCCTGCGGCTCGGGCGCCGTCGGGGCGGGCCATGCCTCCGGCCCCGGTGCGTACCGGGGTGCCGGCGGCTGCTGGTAGAGCGGGTGGTCCGGCGCGGCCTGGTGCGGCGGGTGCGCCGCCCGGTCGTACAGCGCGTCGGCCACCGGGTCCTGGGCCGCGGGGTCCTGCGAGGGGAAGGGCGCTCGCGAGTAGGCGTCCTGCACATATGGGTCGGGTGCCTGCGGCGGCTGTGGGGGTCGGCCTGCGGCGTCGCCGCTCGCAGCCTGGCCGCGGTCACCGTCGTACGGCGCATTCATAGCTGCCCCACCTCATCCGTCGCCGGCCATCCGGCCCCGCCATGTATCAACGGTCCACTTTCTCACCCGAGCCGGACGCGTCCGTGCTTTCCGAACCGGTGTCCGCAGCCGGGTCACCCGGCTGCTCGGATTCGCCGTCCGAGGGCCGGCCGTCCTCGTCCGTGCCGTCGCGGCCCGGGGTGCCGTCCCCGTCGTCCGAGCCGGCGCCGCCGTCCGTACCGTCCCCGCCGTCGGCGCCGCCGTCGTCCTCGCGGGCCGCCGCGCGCTTGCGCTGCAGGTAGATCCGTACGCCGGCGAGGACGAGCAGCAGCATGCCGCCCGCGATGACGAGCATGACCGTAGCGGTGATCTCGGTGACGTTCACCTCGAAGGTCATCGCCCGCCCGTACCGCTTGCCGTCGGCGGTGTAGAGCTGCGCGGTGACCTGCACCGGGCCGTTCGCGTGCGCGGTGGTGTCGAACTTGAAGGACTGGCTGTGCCCGCCCTCGACGTCGATCGTCTGCGGTTCGCCGACGTCCAGCCGGTTGGGCTGGGAGGACGTGAGCCGCAGCGTCATGCCCTCGACGCCCCGGACGAGGTTGTTCTGCACCGTGACGGGAATCGTGGCGCTGCGCCCGGAGAGCGTGGCGTCCGACTTCTGGATCAGATGCACCTTGGTCGTCAGGCCGTCCAGGTAGCTGCGGACGGACTTGCGGAACGCCTTGGCGCCCTTGGCGTCGCCGCGCCACGACGTGGACATCATCCGCATGATCGCGTTGCCGAAGGGGGTCTCGACCCGCCACGGCTCGGCCAGGATGACCTCGAAGTCGTCCAGTGCGGTACGGGTCTCCTGCGCCTGCCGGAAGGCGGCCGCCGGCAGCTCGTGCTTGCGCAGCGAGGACGGATACGAGGCGGGGCCCGGCACCTGGCGGGTGGCATTGCGGTCGGGCCTGGCCTTGGCCGCGTCGCTGAGGTCCTGCGCCTCGGCCCAGCCGCTGTCGTTCAGCGCCCGTACGGCCTTCGCCATCGCCTGGGCCTGGCTCGCGGTGGGCATCCGCTGGGGCGCCACCACGACGCTGCGCTGTCGTGACGGGTCCTGAAGATTGATCATCAGGGTCTGGGACAGGAAGTTCTGTACCGCCAGGGTCGCGGAGCCGGCCTTGGACAGGTCGCCGGTGAAGGCGGTGGACAGTCCGGCGTCCGCGACGACCGCGGTGTTGCCGCCGCCGATGGGCCGGGCGGAGGTGGGCGTGTAGGACAGGCCGTTCTCCCGCATGCTGTCGCTGCGGGCGATGACGTTGTGGGCCCCCGCCGAGGTCGCCACGTCCACGACGGAGGAGTCCACGGCGCCGTCGACGGGCCAGGCGAAGTCGTTGCGCGCCTTCACACCCGGGAGGACGGTGTCCACGGTCTTCGACGCGAGCTCGGTGGCCGGGCCGAGGTGGCCCAGCGCGCTCGGTACGGCCTTGCCCTGGTGCGCCAGCGAGGCGATGTCGGGGTCGCCGAACGGCAGCGCGATCACCTCATGGGCCTGGACCGCCTGCTCCAGATCGCTCAGCCACTGCTTGGCCACGTCCTGGTTCCGGCCCGGCCTGGTCGTGCCGTGCGGCCCCTCGACCTTGTACCGGCCGGTCATGGCGTCGACGGAGGCCAGCAGGTCGGGGTCCACGACGAACGTGACCGGAAGGTCCTTGCCGAGGGCGACGAGCTGCTGCAGCCGGCCGCCCGGCGCGATCTCGGCCGCCAGCTTGTCGTCACGGAAGATCGGGGTCTGCTGTTCGTCGCCCTCGGTCTCCGCGGTGAGGTGGGTCTTGGAGATCAGCGGCCACAGGTACGTGAGGTCGGTCTTCTTCGGCGCGTCGGCCTCCTGCCAGGGCAGGAAGGTGCGCTCGATGCCGAGCACCTGCTCGTACGGGGCGCTCTTGGACCGGCCGGAGAAGGAGACGCCGAGCTGGTAGACGCCGTCCTTGCTCAGGCGCAGCTTCTTGACCGGGACGCGCAGGGTGAAGGGCTGCGAGACACCCGGCTTCAGCGCCTTGACCTTCTCGGTCCGACCGCCGACCTCCTGACCGTCCAGGCCCGCGGAGTAGCCGGTGCGCCGGGCCACGGCGTCGATGGAGCTGCGGTTGTTCAGTACGGGCCCGCGGCGCAGTCCGATGTGTCCGCCGGTGATCGTCGCGCGGCCCTCGTTGGTGATGCTGCCGGAGACGGTGACCGCGTCGTCGTCCTTGCCGGGAGCCGGCGGGGTGAGCGAGTCGATGTCGACGTCGACCGTCCGGGAGCCGGCGGGGGCGGCGTGCGCCTCCTGCGCCGCGGGGACCTGCAGCAGTCCGGCCAGCAGCGGCGCACCGGCGACCAGCGCAGCGGCCCGTCGCAGCCATCGACCACGCGGCCGTTCGGTCACCTGGAACCCTGCCGCCTCGGCCACGCGCTCGCCCGTCCCTCGTCGTCGTCAGTGGTCGTCGCAATATGCGTCCACGCATGGTAACGATGACTGCAGTGGCGAAGTGCTGCGGACTGCTCCACCTGCTCGGGCGGGCAGCCGGTCTCCGCGAACTCGTCCCCTTTATACGTGTCCGCCTCGCGCGGCGCGGGCACGTACCCTGTCCTGTTGTGCCGAACGCCAACAATGACACCCACGCCCCGCAGACCGAGCGCAGCGCAGAGTCGACGCAGGCGCTGAACCAGGTCCAGCGCCGCGCCGTCAGCGAGCTGCTGCGCGTGTCGCCCGTCGCGGACGATCTGGCCCGCCGTTTTCAGGAGGCCGGGTTCACTCTTGCCCTGGTCGGCGGTTCAGTGCGGGATGCCTTGCTGGGCCGGCTCGGCAATGACCTGGACTTCACCACCGACGCCAGGCCCGAGGACGTTCTGAAGATCGTCCGGCCGTGGGCGGACGCGGTGTGGGAGGTCGGCATCGCCTTCGGCACCGTCGGCTGCAAGAAGGACTCCTTCGACATCGAGGTCACGACGTACCGCTCGGAGGCGTACGACCGGACCTCCCGCAAGCCCGAGGTGTCCTACGGCGACTCGATCGAGGACGATCTGGTGCGCCGGGACTTCACCGTGAACGCGATGGCCGTGGCGCTCCCGGAGAAGGAGTTCATCGACCCGCACAACGGCCTGGAGGACCTCGCGGCGCAGGTGCTGCGCACGCCGGGCACCCCGCAGGAGTCCTTCTCCGACGACCCGCTGCGCATGATGCGGGCGGCGCGCTTCGCCGCCCAACTGGACTTCACGGTGGCGCCCGAGGTCGTGGCCGCGATGAAGGAGATGGCGGACCGGATCGACATCGTCTCCGCCGAGCGGGTGCGTGACGAACTGAACAAGCTGATCCTGGGCGCGTACCCCCGCAAGGGCCTCGCGCTCCTGGTCGAGAGCGGCATCGCCGACCGGGTGCTGCCGGAGCTGCCGGCGCTGCGGCTGGAACGTGACGAGCATCACCGTCACAAGGATGTCTACGAGCACTCGCTGATCGTCCTGGAGCAGGCCATCGACCTGGAGGAGGACGGTCCGGACCTGGTGCTGCGGCTGGCGGCGCTGCTGCACGACATCGGAAAGCCGAAGACCCGGCGATTCGAGAAGGACGGCCGGGTCTCCTTCCACCACCACGAGGTGGTCGGCGCGAAGATGACCAAGAAGCGGATGACCGCGCTGAAGTACTCCAACGAGATGGTCAAGGACGTCGCGCGGCTGGTGGAGCTGCACCTGCGGTTCCACGGCTACGGCACGGGTGAGTGGACCGACTCGGCGGTCCGACGGTACGTACGGGACGCCGGTCCGCTGCTGACGCGGCTGCACAAGCTGACCCGCTCGGACTGCACCACGCGGAACAAGCGCAAGGCCAACGCGCTCTCGCGAGCGTACGACGGGCTCGAGGAGCGCATCGCGCGGCTGCAGGAGCAGGAGGAGCTGGACGCGATCCGGCCGGACCTGGACGGCAACGAGATCATGCAGGTACTGGACATCGCGCCCGGGCCGGGAGTCGGCAAGGCGTACAAGTACCTGCTGGAGCTGCGGCTGGAAAACGGCCCGATGGACCGGGACGCGGCAGTCGCGGCGCTCAAGGAATGGTGGGCCGAGCAGCAGAGCTGATCCCGGCGGCCGACGTGTCGGCCGCTCATGTTTCACGTGAAACCTCGCGCTCATGTTTCACGTGAAACACCCCCCGCATCGCCCCGGTCGTCTTTCGGCCGGGGCGATGTTTCACGTGAAACACGAGTCCGTGCCATGGCGAGCGCGACGGCCAGATGGATCAACGCCACCCCGATGATCAGTACGGGAGAGCGGCCATCGGGCGGCAGTACGAGGGCCGCCACCCCGGCCGCCCCGACGAAGGAGACGTGGAAAAGCACGTCGTAGAGGGAGAAGACCCGGCCGCGGAATGCGTCGTCGACGGCGGACTGGACTTCCGTGTCCGTGGCGATCTTCGCGCTCTGGGTCGTGAGGCCGAGGATGAAGGCGCCGACGAGCACGGGCGCCAGCGCGAAGGACAGAGCGAGCGCGGGGACCAGTACCGCGGCGGCGCCGGCACACACCGCGATCCAGCCTATGGCGGTCAGCCGGGTGACCGCCCAGGGGGACAGCAGCGCGGCAGCGAAGAATCCGGCGCCGGACGCGGCGAGCGCGAACCCCAGCGTGGTCATCCCGTCGGGCCCGCTCTGCGGCCAGTAGGCACGGCACAGCATCAGCACGGTGATCGTCAGCGCGCCGTAGCAGAAGCGCATCAGCGCCATCGCGGCCAGCGCCCGAGCGGCGGACCGGCGCCGGCCGAGGTGGGTCAGCCCCGAGGCGAGCCCGCGAGCGGTGCTCAGCAGGGCGACGGAGACACGTGGTGCGACGCGGCCAGGGTCCGGGCCGAGGAGCGCCGCGGGGATGCGCAGCGCGACGAGGGCGGCGCAGAGGTAGAGGACAGCACCGAGCAGGACGGCGAGCACGTCGGATTCCACGCCGGCGAGCCGCACGGCGAAGGCGAGGCCGCCACCTGCTGTGGCGGCGAGCGTGCCGGCCGTGGGGGACAAGGAATTGGCCACTACCAGCGCCTCGGCGTTGTCGACGACGTGGGGCAGCGCGGCCGACAGACCGGCCAGGACGAAGCGGTTGACCGCGGTGACGCAGAGGGCGGAGGTGTAAAAGAGCCAGTCCGGCGCGTCGGTCAGCAGCAGTACCGCGGTCGCGGCGGCCAGGACCGTACGGAGCAGATTGCCGTGGAGCAGGACCTGGCGGCGGCGCCAGCGGTCCAGGAGTACACCGGCGAACGGCCCGAGCACGGAGTACGGGAGCAGCAGCACCGCCATGGCGGAGGCGATCGCCGCGGGAGACGCCTGCCGCTCGGGGGAGAAGACGACGTAGGAGGCGAGGGCGACCTGGTACACGCCGTCGGCGGCCTGGGAGAGGAGCCGGACGGCCAGCAGCCGGCGGAAATCGCGGCGGCGGAGGAGTACGCGGAGGGCACGCACGGCTGACATGGGCCACAGCCTCACACAGGCCGCGGGCCCCTGGGGAGATCCCAGGGGCCCGCGTCAGGACGGTGCGGTCGCGGCGGCGTCCGCGGTCGCGCTAGCTCAGCGCTCGACCTCGCCCTTGATGAACTTCTCGACGTTGTCCCGGGCCTCGTTGTCGAAGTACTGGACCGGCGGGGACTTCATGAAGTACGAGGAGGCGGAGAGGATCGGGCCGCCGATGCCGCGGTCCTTGGCGATCTTCGCGGCGCGCAGTGCGTCGATGATGACGCCCGCGGAGTTCGGGGAGTCCCAGACCTCGAGCTTGTACTCCAGGTTCAGCGGGACGTCACCGAAGGCACGGCCCTCCAGGCGGACGTAGGCCCACTTGCGGTCGTCCAGCCAGGCGACGAAGTCCGAGGGACCGATGTGGACGTTGTCCTCGCCCATGTCGCGGTCGGTGATCTGGGAGGTGACGGCCTGCGTCTTGGAGATCTTCTTGGACTCCAGGCGCTCGCGCTCGAGCATGTTCTTGAAGTCCATGTTGCCGCCGACGTTCAGCTGCATCGTGCGGTCCAGGATGACGCCCCGGTCCTCGAAGAGCTTGGCCATCACGCGGTGCGTGATGGTGGCGCCCACCTGGGACTTGATGTCGTCACCGACGATCGGGACGCCCGCCTCGGTGAACTTGTCCGCCCACTCCTTGGTGCCGGCGATGAAGACCGGGAGGGCGTTGACGAAGGCGACCTTGGCGTCGATGGCGCACTGGGCGTAGTACTTCGCGGCGTCCTCGGAGCCGACGGGGAGGTAGCACACCAGGACGTCGACCTGCTGGTCCTTGAGGACCTGGACGACGTCGACGGGAGCCTCGGCGGACTCCTCGATGGTCTGGCGGTAGTACTTGCCGAGGCCGTCGAGGGTGTGGCCGCGCTGAACGGTCACGCCGGAGCGCGGCACGTCACAGATCTTGATGGTGTTGTTCTCGCTGGCGCCGATGGCGTCGGCGAGGTCGAGGCCGACCTTCTTGGCGTCGACGTCGAAGGCAGCCACGAACTCGATGTCCCGCACGTGGTAGTCACCGAACTGCACGTGCATCAGACCGGGCACGCGGCTGTCCGGGTCGGCGTCCTTGTAGTACTCGACGCCCTGTACCAACGATGCGGCGCAGTTGCCCACGCCGACGACGGCTACGCGAACCGAACCCATTCCGGTTGCTCCCTGTTTGTTCTCGACGCGGCTCCGCGGCTGCGGAGCCTCATGTTGCGGTGTCATCGGACGGATCCGGCCGGGATCCACCCCGGTGTCGGGGCAGGCCGCCCGTCTCTCCTGACTCATTGCGGTCCGGTGCTGCGGCATCCGGGGCACGCTGATCGCGCCCGGCCCGCTCGCTTTCGATCAGCTCGTTCAGCCAGCGCACTTCGCGTTCCACGGACTCCATGCCGTGCCGCTGCAGCTCGAGGGTGTAGTCGTCGAGCCGCTCGCGGCTGCGGGCCAGGGAGGCGCGCATCTTTTCGAGGCGCTCCTCCAGGCGGCTGCGCCGGCCCTCCAGTACACGCATGCGTACGTCGCGCGAGGTCTGCCCGAAGAAGGCGAACCGGACACCGAAGTGCTCGTCCTCCCAGGCGTCGGGCCCGGAGTGGGAGAGCAGCTCTTCGAAGTGCGCCTTCCCCGCCGCCGTCAGCCGGTAGACGATCTTGGCTCGGCGCCCCGCGAGTGACGCGGCCGGGGCGGCGCCCTGGGCCGTGTCTCCCCCGGTCTCCTCGGTCAGCCAGCCGTGCGCGACCAAGGATTTCAGGCAGGGGTAGAGCGTGCCGTAGCTGAACGCTCGGAAAACGCCCAGCGAAGTATTGAGCCGCTTCCGCAGCTCGTACCCGTGCATGGGGGACTCGCGCAACAGGCCGAGCACGGCGAATTCGAGGATGCCGGACCGTCTGCTCATCCTCCGCCTCCCCAGCTGTGTGCGCTCTTTATGCCGAGCTGATGTATCGACTCGATACATCCAGACGATAGAACGGGCCGCTGAGTGGAACAAGGGCGGGGACGGTGAACGGCATCACATCGTCGATTCGCTGTAGCCAACGTGACTGATTTGGAGTGAATTTCGAGCCTGGGCAGGTTTTGGCCGTGCGTAGTCTGTGCGGCATGCAGACTGCCGGGAACCAAGTGGCGAGAAGTGGCGTCTCCGTCCCCGGTGTAGTGCGGCCCGTGCGACCAATGCGGGCCGTGTTGTCGGGGGGACCTGAAGTGAACTGCCGCCTTCAGGCGATGAGATAGCGCGCCTGCCCGAGGAGTAACCGTTCCATGAGCGAGCACCGTCGCAAACCGCCGCAGCCGCAAGGTGGCGGACGTGCCGCGGCCCGACGCGCCGCACAGCAACAATCGAGTGGCCGCCGAGCCGCGCCGTCGCGCGGTTCCAGCAGGGCGTCCGCTCCTGCTGCCGCTTCCCCGTCCGGCGCGCCCGAGCAGGAGCCTCCCTACCAGGGGCGGGCGGCTGCGCGCCGGGCTGCGCAACGCGGCGGGCGCCGGAGGGCGCCCGAGGCGGCGGCTGCCGGAGGCGCCGGCCGCGGCGGCCGGCGCTCCGGCGGCGGTGCGGGTGGCAATGGTCACCCGCCCAAGAAGCGGTTCATCGACTACCCGCGCTGGGGCAAGGACGGAGCGCGCCGCTGGGTGCCGTCCTGGCGCCTCGTGCTGGGCAGCTGCCTGGGCTTCATTGGATTGGTGCTCGGCCTGTCCGGCATCGCGCTGGCCTACGTCGACGTTCCCGACGCGCAGAAGCTCGCGGGGGTGCAGAAGAACGTCTACTACTGGGGCGACGGCAAGCAGATGGTCGTCGCCGGTGGTGGTGAGCTCAACCGCCAGATCGTGCCGATCAGCCAGATCCCGAAGTCGATGCAGGACGCGGTGATCTCCGCGGAGAACGCCTCGTTCGAGACGGACTCCGGCGTCGACCCGATGGGTATCGCCCGCGCGGTGGTCAAGATGGCCTTGGGCGGTGAGACGCAGAGTGGCTCGACGATCACCCAGCAGTACGTGAAGAACACGTACCTGAACCAGGAGCAGACGCTCAAGCGCAAGATCACCGAGCTGTTCATCTCGATAAAGGTGGGCGCCTCGGAGCCCAAGCCCAAGATCCTGGCCGGGTACCTGAACACGGCGTACTACGGACGTGGCGCCTACGGCATCCAGGCCGCGTCGCGTGCTTACTACAACAAGGACAGCGAAGACCTCACCAGGAGCGAGGGAGCCTTCCTCTCCTCGCTGCTCAACGGCCCCAACCTCTACGACCCGTTCGTTACGACGGAGAGCAAGAACGCGAACCTGAAGCGGGCCAAGGCACGCTGGTCGTGGACGCTGGACCGTGAGGTCGAGGTGGGCCGGCTGTCCAAGGCGGCACGGGCCAAGATCCAGGACTTCCCCACGCCCCGGCCGCCGAAGAAGGCCATGGACCTGCGGGGCCAGAAGGGCTACCTCGTCGACCTCGCCAACAACTACATCACCGCCAACACCAACATCTCGGAAGCCGAGCTGAAAAAGGGCGGATACTCGATTCACACCACCTTCGACCGGAAGAAGATGGGTGAACTGACCAAGGCGGTCGAAAACGTCTCCAAGAAGGCGCTGAAGCCCGAGCAGCGCGCGGTCGACAAGTACGTGCAGTTCGGCGGGGCCTCGGTCGAGCCGAAGTCCGGGAAGATCGTCGCCATCTACGGCGGCAAGGATGCGACGGAGCACTACACCAACAACGCCGACTACACCGGTGTCCAGGTCGGCTCGACCTTCAAGCCGTTCGTCCTGGCCGCGGCGATGGACAAGGGCGTACGGGACCCGAACAATCCGGCCGTCCGCACTCCCGTGTCGCCGAGCAGCATGTACAACGGCAACAACAAGGTGCGGCTGCTCAACTACGACGGGACCGTCTGGCACGACCGGGACGGCAAGGAATGGCACCAGGCCAACGACGGCAATGAGGACAAGGGCCGCGTCAGCCTGCGCACCGCCATGCAGTACTCGGTGAACACGCCCTTCATCCAGCTGGGCATGGACGTCGGCACCGATGTGGTGAAGCAGGAGGCCATCGCCGCCGGCCTGCGGGACGACAACAGCATGGCGCGGACCACGCCGACCTTCTCCCTGGGTACCTCGGCGCCCAGTGCGATCCGGCTGGCCGGTGCGTACGCCACCTTCGCCGCGAGCGGCGAGCAGACCGACCCGTACTCCGTCGAATCGGTGACCAAGGACGGCACGGAGTACTACAAGCACGAGACGAAGACCAAGACGGCCTTCGACCCGAACGTGGCCAACAACGTCACGGACGTGCTCAAGAACGTGGTCGAGAAGGGCACCGGTACGGCGGCGAAGCTGCCGGACGGCCGCGAGGCGGCCGGCAAGACCGGTACCACCGACGACAACAAGTCGGCGTGGTTCGCGGGCTATACCAAGCAGCTGGCCACCACGATCGGCATGTGGCGCGTCAACGACCAGGCCAAGGTCCAGAAGTTCCTGAAGATGTACGGCGTCGGCGGTGAGGAGAAGATCCACGGAGCTTCGTTCCCCTCGCAGATCTGGCGTGACTACATGACCCAGGCAATGGCGGGTCAGGAGATGCTGCCCTTCCCGCAGCCGCAGCCGATCGGCAAGGTCGTCTACGGCGAGAGCGCGAGCCCGAAGCCGACTCCGACGGAGACCGAGGAGAAGCCGACGGACGAGCCCTCGGAGACGCCTTCGGAGAGCCCGAGCGAGTCCTCCCCCAGCCCGTCGGCGAGCGACACCTGCTCGCCCTGGGACCTGGGCTGCAAGGACGAGGGAGGCCAGGACGGCGGCCCGACCGGTGGCCCGGGCGATCCCGGCGAGGAGACCTCGCCACCGGCGACCGAGCCGCCCGGCGGCGGCGACGACGGTGGTGGTTTCTTCGGAGGCCCGGACGGCTTCGAGAACTGACCGCGCGCTGTTTCACGTGAAACGCTCGACTGGTTTCACGTGAAACAGCGGATGCGACACAACGAGCCCCCGCCCGGCATGCCCGGGCGGGGGCTTCGCCGTCTCCGGCACAGAGACGTGCGGCAGGATGACCCCATGACGAGCGTGCGACAGGACGAGCCCGTACGGCCGACGCAACGGGACGAGGTGGCGGCGGCCGGCAGCGAGCTGATCGGCGGCCCGCTCGGCCGCCGCGTTCTGCTCGGTGCGAGCTGGTGGACGCCGGTACGCGTCATCGCTCTGGTCGCCCTGGGGATGTTCGCGCTGGGGATGGTGCAGAAGCTGCCCTGCTACAACGGCGCCTGGTTCTTCGGCGCGACCAGTCAGTACACCCACGCCTGTTACTCGGACATCCCGCACCTCTACGCCGGACGTGGGTTCGCCGAGAACCTCGTCCCGTACTTCGACCGGCTGCCCGGTGACATGCAGTACCTCGAATACCCGGTGCTGACCGGGGTGTTCATGGAGGTCGCCTCGTGGCTGACCCCGCACGGCGGCACGATGCAGCACCGCGAGCAGATCTACTGGCTGGTCAACGCCGGGATGCTCATGGTCTGCGCCGCCGTCATCGCGGTCTGTGTGGCCCGGACGCACCGCAAGCGGCCCTGGGATGCCCTGCTCGTCGCCCTGGCGCCCGCCTTCGCGCTGACGGCCACCATCAACTGGGACCTGCTCGCCGTCGCGCTGACCGCGGTGGCGATGCTGCTCTGGTCGCGCAGCCGCCCGCTCGCCGCCGGGGTTTTCATCGGGCTGGCGACAGCGGCCAAGCTCTACCCCGTCCTGCTGCTGGGGCCGCTGTTCGTCCTGTGCTGGCGGGCCGGGAAGTGGCGGGCGTTCGGCGCGGTGGCGGGCGGCGCGGTCTTCTCCTGGCTGGCGGTGAACCTGCCCGTGATGCTGCCGGCCTGGGACGGCTGGCAGAAGTTCTACACCTTCAGCCAGGAGCGGCCGATCGACTTCGGTTCCGTCTGGCTGTTGATCTCCCAGCGCACCGGTAACCCGCTGGAGTACGCCAACACCTACGCGACGCTGCTGATGATCGTCGGGTGCGGGGCCATCGCGCTGCTCACGCTCTACTCGCCGCGCCGCCCGCGCCTGGCCCAGCTGGCGTTCCTGGTCGTCGCGCTCTTCGTCCTGACCAACAAGGTCTACTCACCGCAGTACGTGCTCTGGCTGATCCCGCTGGCCGCACTGGCCCGGCCGCGCTGGCGGGACTTCCTGGTCTGGCAGGGCTGCGAGGTCATGTACTTCCTCGGCATCTGGCTGTACCTCGCGTACAGCGGCAGCGGGGACAAGCACCAGGGCCTGCCGCCCGAGGGTTACCAACTCGCCATCGTCCTGCACCTGTTGGGCACGCTGTACCTGTGCGCGCTGGTGGTCAGGGACATCCTGCTGCCGGACCGGGACACGGTGCGCCGGGAAGGTGCCGACGACCCCTCGGGCGGCGTCCTGGACCAGGCCCCCGATGTGTTCGTCCTGGGGCAGCACCACTCGCCGCGGCACGCCGCCCCGTTCGAGGGCGTGGCACGGGTCGAGTGGGGGCCGGCCGGGGACTGATCGCCGGCGCGTTCTGGCAGGTTGTCCGGAGAACGCGGCGGGCCCGGACGCACGGCGCGTAGCCGGGCGTCCGGGCCCGTTGTCATAGCCCGGAAAACCGCAGGTCAGCGGTCCACGAGACGGTCGAACTGCGTGGTGGTGTGCCGCAGGTGGGCCACCAGCTCCTCGCCGACCTTGGGCTCCGGTGCGTCGCTGGGCACGAACAGGATGGAGACCTGCATGTGCGGAGGCTCCGCGAACCAGCGCTGCTTGCCGGACCACACGTACGGCGAGAGGTTACGGTTCACCGTCGCCAGGCCCGCCCGGGCGACGCCCTTGGCGCGGGGCATCATGCCGTGCAGCGCCTTGGGGGCCTCCAGGCCGACGCCGTGCGAGGTGCCGCCGGCCACCACGACGAGATAGCCGTCGGAGGCCGCCTTCTGCTGGCGGTAGCCGAAGCGGTCGCCCTTGGCGACGCGGGTGACGTCCAGGACCGCGCCGCGGTACTCGGTGGCGTCGTGGTCGCCGAGCCACAGCCGCGTGCCGATCCGGGCGCGGAAGCGGGTCTGCGGGAACTGGGCCTGCAGCCGGTGCAGCTCATCGGCCTTGAGGTGGCTGACGAACATGGTGTGCAGCGGCAGCCGCGCGTTGCGGAGCCGGTCCATCCAGCCGATGACCTCGTCCACCGCGTCCGTGCCGTCGGTGCGGTCCAGCGGGAGGTGCATGGCGAAGCCCTCCAGCCGTACGTTCTCGATCGCGGAGGCCAGCATCGGCAGCTCCTCCGGCGTGACGCCGTGCCGCTTCATGCTGCTCATGACCTCGACCACGACCCGCGCCCCGGCCAGTCCGCCGAGCCCCTGGACCGAGGAGACCGAGCGGATCGCCCGGTCCGGCAGCGGCACCGGCTCCTCGCCGTGCCGGAACGGCGTCAGGACGAGCAGGTCACCGCTGAAGAAGTCCTTGATGCGGGCCGCTTCGTAGGTGGTGCCGACGGCCAGGAGGTCGGACCCCAGGCGGGTCGCCTCGTCGGCGAGACGCTCGTGGCCGAAGCCGTAGCCGTTGCCTTTGCAGACCGGGACCAGCCCCGGGAACTGCTGCAGCACCTGCTGCTGGTGCGCCCGCCAGCGCGCGGTGTCGACGTAGAGGGTGAGCGCCATGGCCGGCCCGTGAACCTTTCTCTTTGCTGTGGTGCGTCGGATCTGTGGGGGATGTCGCCGGGCGAGCGGTCAGCGCCGCGACATGTAGATGTCCAGCGCCTTGTGCAGGAGCTTGTTCAGCGGGAAGTCCCACTCGCCCAGGTACTCCGCCGCCTGCCCACCGGTACCGACCTTGAACTGGATCAGCCCGAAGAGATGGTCGTTCTCGTCCAGCGAGTCGCTGATGCCGCGCAGGTCGTAAACGGTCGCGCCGAGCGCGTAGGCGTCCCGCAGCATCCGCCACTGCATCGCGTTGGACGGGCGGACCTCGCGGCCGATGTTGTCGGACGCGCCATAGGAGTACCAGACGTGGCCGCCGACGACCAGCATCGTCGCCGCGGAGAGGTTCACGCCGTTGTGGCGGGCGAAGTACAGCCGCATACGGTTCGGGTCCTCGCTGTTGAGGGCCTTCCACATGCGCTCGAAGTAGCTCTGCGGCCGCGGGCGGAAGTGGTCACGCACCGCGGTGATCTCGTACAGCCGCTGCCACTCGGCGAGGTCCTCGAAGCCGCCCTGGACGACCTCGACGCCGGCCTTCTCGGCCTTCTTGATGTTGCGGCGCCACAGCTGGTTGAAGCCCTTGTGGACGTCCTCCAGCGAGCGGTTCTCCAGCGGCACCTGGAAGACGTAGCGGGGCTGTACGTCACCGAAGCCCGCACCGCCGTCCTCGCCCTGCTGCCAGCCCATGCGGCGCAGCCGGTCGGCGACCTCGAAGGCGCGCGGCTCGATGTGGGTGGCCTCCACGTCCCGCAGCCGCTTGACGTCCGGGCTCTGGATGCCGGACTTGATCGCGGCGGCGTCCCAGCGGCGGATGACGACCGGCGGGCCCATCTTCACGGAGAAGGCGCCCTGCTGCTTGAGATGCGCGAGCATCGGCTGCAGCCAGTCCTCCAGGTTGGGCGCGTACCAGTTGATGACGGGGCCCTCGGGGAGGTACGCGAGGTACCGCTTGATCTTGGGCAGCTGGCGATACAGGACCAGGCCGGCGCCGACGAGCTGACCGGTGGAGTCGAACCAGCCCAGGTTCTCGGAGCGCCACTCGGACTTCACATCGGCCCAGGCCGGGACCTGCATGTGACTGGCCGCGGGCAGACTCTGGATATATGCCAGATGCTGCTCTCGACTGATGGTCCTCAGGGTCAGGCTCATGCGGGGCGCTCCTCGGCAGGTTTGTCCCCGTGGTCGGGGCTCCGGCTCTCGCGCCGAAGCCTACTGCGCCAAGGGAGCGCCCCGTCTGGGCCTACGTACGCAGACGTCCGTACGTCATCCGTGCGGCTAGCCCAGCACGCCTCCGAAGAGGCCGCCGTGCGCCATGCCGAGGAAGAAGCCGAGTGCTGCCGCGCCGAGGCCGATGATCAGCACGAAGCGTTCCCCAGTTGTGACGGAGATGAATTGTCCCCAGGCACCTGTGCCGATGCCGAACAGCCCGGCCCAGGAGCTGAGCAGGTGCAGGTGGGTGAAGTAGGCGGAGATGACGGCGACGAGGCCCAGCACCAGCGTCACCGCGGCGAGGGTGTTCTCGAGGGGGTGCGCCTTGCCGTCGCTGTTCAGCAGGGAGAGCAGGCCGTGCTGCTGCTGGGGCTTCTGGGGCTGTACTGCATGTGCCATGCGGCACCTCCGTAGACAGGGCGGCGCACTGTAACGCCGCTCACACCCGTTGTGTTCCAGATTGGGGGGATCGGTGGCCTGATTTCAACCGGAAGCCTTCAGGCGGGTACTCTGTACGGTCTGCGCCCATGTCTGTCCGCATTCGCTGTACGGACCGGGCGCGGAACGCATCACGACCCTCCTGCCACGGAACGACCGTGGCCGCTGAGTCCAAAGGAGGTGGGTTCCACATGCGTCACTACGAGGTGATGGTCATCCTCGACCCCGATCTGGAGGAGCGCGCTGTCTCCCCCCTGATCGAGAACTTCCTTTCCGTCGTCCGTGAGGGCAACGGCAAGGTCGAGAAGGTCGACACCTGGGGCCGTCGTCGTCTCTCGTACGAGATCAACAAGAAGCCCGAGGGCATCTACTCGGTCATCGACCTCCAGGCCGAGCCGGCCGTCGTCAAGGAGCTCGACCGTCAGATGAACCTGAACGAGTCGGTCCTCCGGACCAAGGTCCTCCGTCCCGAGACCCACTGACCGCGTAAGCGTTCAGCGGACATCGGGTTCGAGTAGCAACACAGCAGCCAGCAGCACACCCGCCGAGAGGTTCCCCTAATGGCAGGCGAGACCGTCATCACGGTCGTCGGCAATCTTGTCGATGACCCCGAGCTGCGCTTCACCCCGTCCGGTGCGGCGGTCGCGAAGTTCCGCGTCGCGTCCACTCCCCGCACCTTCGACCGTCAGACCAATGAGTGGAAGGACGGCGAGAGCCTGTTCCTGACCTGCTCGGTGTGGCGTCAGGCGGCGGAGAACGTCGCCGAGTCCCTTACGCGGGGTACCCGCGTGATCGTGCAGGGCCGCCTCAAGCAGCGGTCGTACGAGGACCGCGAGGGCGTGAAGCGCACGGTCTACGAGCTCGACGTCGACGAGGTCGGCGCGAGCCTGCGCAATGCCACGGCCAAGGTCACCAAGACCAGCGGCCGGGGTGCTCAGGGCGGCGGCTTCGGCGGCGGCCCGCAGGGCGGCGGCCAGGGTGGCGGCGGCTGGGGCGGCGGCCCCGGCGGCGGCCAGCAGGGCGGCGGGGCTCCCGCCGACGACCCCTGGGCGACCGGTGCTCCTGCAGGCGGTGGCCAGCAGGGTGGCGGCGGTGGCGGCTGGGGCGGTGGCTCCGGCGGCGGCTACTCGGACGAGCCGCCCTTCTAGGCACGTACGTCTGGCACGTACACGCGGGGCTGTTTCACGTGAAACACGGTTTCACGTGAAACGTGGTCCGGCGGCCTGAGGGCGCCAGCACAAACTTCTTGAACTCACTGGAGAGAGACAATGGCGAAGCCGCCTGCTCGCAAGCCGAAGAAGAAGGTTTGCGTGTTCTGCAAGGAGAAGATCTCCTACGTCGACTACAAGGACACGAACCTGCTGCGGAAGTTCATTTCCGACCGCGGCAAGATCCGTGCCCGCCGAGTCACCGGCAACTGCACCCAGCACCAGCGTGACGTCGCCACGGCCGTGAAGAACAGCCGTGAGATGGCGCTGCTGCCCTACACGTCCACCGCGCGATAAGGGAAGGGTGACCGAAACATGAAGATCATCCTCACCCACGAGGTCTCCGGCCTCGGCACCGCCGGTGACGTCGTTGACGTCCGTGACGGTTACGCCCGTAACTACCTGGTCCCGCGCGGTTTCGCGATCCGCTGGACCAAGGGCGGCGAGAAGGACGTCGAGCAGATCCGCCGCGGTCGCAAGATCCGCGAGATCGCGTCGGTCGAGCAGGCCAACGAGGTCAAGGGTCAGCTCGAGGGCGTCAAGGTGCAGCTGGCCGTCCGCGCCGGCGACGCCGGCCGCCTGTTCGGCTCCGTCACCCAGGCCGACATCGCCTCGGCGATCAAGGCCGCCGGTGGCCCGGACGTGGACAAGCGCCGCGTTGAGGTCGGTTCGCCGATCAAGACCCTGGGCGCGCACCAGGTCTCCGTGCGTCTGCACGCCGAGGTTGTCGCCAACGTCGGCGTCGAGGTCGTCGCTGCCTGAGTGCAGCCCGATCGCACGGCCTGATCACGGGGCCGCGGGCGGCAGCCGCTGACCGTGGTCCGGTGACCGAGTCACGCTGAAGGGGCCGCATCCTTTCGAGGATGCGGCCCCTTCAGTCGTTCGGAGCCGGCCGCGCAGCCCGGCGGACCTCAGCGGGCCGCGCCGGTCACGATCCAGCGGCCGGAGCGGGTACGGACCCACAGGGTCACCATGCGTACGGCCATCATCAGCGCCATCGACCACCACAGCGCGGTCAGCCCGCCGCCCAGCACTGGTACCGCCAGCGCCACGGGTGCGAAGACCGCCAGCGTGACCAGCATCGCTCCGGCCAGGTACGGCCCGTCCCCCGCGCCCATCAGTACGCCGTCGAGGACGAAGACGATGCCGGAGACGGGCTGGCTCACCGCGACCACCAGCAGGGCCGGCAGCAGAACGTCCTTCACGGCGGGGTCGGTGGTGAACAGCGGGATGAACAGTGGCCGGGCCAGTGCGACCAGGATGCCGAGCACCACTCCGGAGGCGATCCCCCACTCGACCATGCGTCGGCAGGCGGCCTTCGCTCCGTCCACATCGCCCGCGCCCAGATAGCGCCCGATGATGGCCTGGCCGGCGATGGCGATCGCGTCCAGCGCGAAGGCCAGCAGCGACCACAGGGTCAGGATGATCTGGTGGGCGGCCACATCGGCGTCGCCGAGCCGCGCGGCCACCGCCGTCGCGATCATCAGGACGGCACGCAGCGAGAGGGTACGTACCAGCAGGGGAACGCCCGCCTGTGCGGAGGCGCGGATGCCGGCGGCGTCGGGACGCAGCGAGGCGCCGTGCCGCTTGGCGCCGCGAACGACGACGCTGAGATAGACGGCCGCCATGCCGCACTGGGCGATGACGGTGCCCCAGGCGGAGCCGGCGATGCCCAGGCCGGCGCCGTAGACCAGGCCGGCGTTGAGCGCGGCGTTGAGAGTGAAGCCGCCGATCGCGACGTACAGCGGGGTTCTGGTGTCCTGCAGGCCACGGAGCACGCCGGTGGCGGCGAGCACGACGAGCATCGCGGGGATGCCGAGGGAGCTGATGCGCAGGTAGGTGGTGGCGTACGGAGCGGCGGTGCTGGACGCCCCGAAGACGTCGACCAGCCAGGGGGCGGTGGGCAGTACGACGGCGATCACGGCGGCGCCCAGGAGGAGGGCGAGCCAGATGCCGTCCATGCCCTGGCGGATGGCGGCGGAGAGATCGCCGGCGCCGACCCGGCGGGCGACGGCCGCGGTGGTCGCGTAAGCGAGGAAGACGAAGACCGAGACGGCGGTCGTGAGGAGGGCGGCGGCTACGCCGAGCCCGGCCAGCTGCGGGGTGCCGAGGTGGCCGACGACGGCGCTGTCGACCATGACGAAGAGAGGTTCCGCGACGAGCGCGCCGAACGCGGGGAGAGCGAGTGCGATGATCTCGCGGTCGTGCCTGCGGCCGGTGCGCCGGGGCTTCGCGGGGGCCTGTGTCATGCGCCCAATCTAATCTTCCACAGGTAAGAGACACAACTAGCTTCTGCCCCTTACTCCTCGGGGCTTGGGGTGCAGTTCTCCCCAGCGCATGACGCGATCTTGAACAGGTTGCCGAAGTTTTTCTCCCCCACAGGCTATGGATGAAGAAGCCGCAGGTCAGAGGTGTCAGGCGAGGGTGATTGTGTGTTTGTCCACACCGATTTCCCCCGCGCCGTGCACAGGAAGCGGGGAGTTCTCCACAGGTTGGGGGCGATCATCCACATGGCCTGTGGATAACCAGATTGGCGGACGGTGCCCGGCGGCCTACCGTTGTGCGGCGCCCCCTCCCCGTGTCGGTCCCTGGATTCATCCGAACTCGTCGCGCCGTAAGCGGAGTCGGGTGTCTCGATTGTCAGAGCCGTGCCGTAAGAAAGAAGGGCACAGCAAGGTCCGCGTCGCGGACGGGAGGAGGTGGCGTGGTGAGCGTGCCTGAGCCCATGCAGCCCATGGATGACCCCTGGGCCGACTCCGGCCCCGGCGACCGGCTGCCCGCCCGCTCCCGCCGGAACGACGGCAAGGGACGCGGCCGCGAGGACCGGTTCGACCGCGAGGACGGCGACGGCGCGTGGTCCGGCGGCTTCGAGCGGGTCCCGCCGCAGGACCTGGACGCCGAGCAGTCCGTGCTCGGCGGCATGCTGCTCTCCAAGGACGCCATCGCCGATGTGGTGGAGGTCCTCAAGGGCCACGACTTCTACCGCCCGGCGCACGAGCTGGTCTATCAGGCCATCCTCGACCTGTACGCCAAGGGCGAGCCGGCCGACCCGATCACCGTCGCCGCCGAGCTGACCAAGCGCGGCGAGATCGGCCGGGTGGGCGGCGCGTCGTATCTGCACACCCTCGTGCAGTCCGTGCCGACGGCCGCGAACGCCGAGTACTACGCGGAGATCGTCCACGAGCGGGCGGTGCTGAGACGGCTCGTCGAGGCCGGCACCAAGATCACGCAGATGGGATACGCCGCCGACGGCGACGTCGACGAGATCGTCAACAGCGCGCAGGCGGAGATCTACGCCGTCACCGAGCAGCGCACCAGTGAGGACTACCTCCCGCTCGGCGACATCATGGAGGGCGCGCTCGACGAGATCGAGGCGATCGGCTCACGTCAGGGCCAGATGACCGGCGTCCCCACCGGCTTCTCCGACCTCGACTCGCTGACGAACGGCCTGCACCCCGGCCAGATGATCGTCGTCGCGGCCCGACCGGCGATGGGTAAGTCCACGCTCGCGCTGGACTTCGCCCGAGCATGTTCGATCAAACACAACATGCCGAGTGTCATCTTCTCGCTCGAAATGGGCCGCAACGAGATCGCGATGCGTCTGCTGTCCGCCGAGGCGCGGGTGGCACTGCACCACATGCGCTCCGGCGCGATGACGGACGAGGACTGGACCCGGCTCGCCCGCCGGATGCCCGACGTGTCGGCCGCGCCCCTCTTCATCGACGACTCGCCGAACCTCTCGATGATGGAGATCCGGGCCAAGTGCCGCCGCCTCAAGCAGCGGCAGGACCTGAAGCTGGTGGTCATCGACTATCTTCAGCTGATGCAGTCCGGCGGCTCCAAGCGCGTCGAGAGCCGTCAGCAGGAGGTCTCGGACATGTCCCGTAACCTCAAGCTGCTCGCCAAGGAGCTGGAGCTCCCGGTCATCGCGCTCTCCCAGCTGAACCGTGGCCCTGAGCAGCGTACGGACAAGAAGCCGCAGGTCTCCGACCTCCGTGAGTCGGGATCGATCGAGCAGGACGCCGACATGGTCATCCTCTTGCACCGCGAGGACGCCTACGAGAAGGAGTCCCCGCGCGCGGGCGAGGCGGACATCATCGTCGGCAAGCACCGAAACGGCCCCACCGCCACCATCACCGTCGCCTTCCAGGGCCACTACTCCCGCTTCGTGGACATGGCCCAGACCTGACGGCCGCCTCGGCCGGGCGGCGGGGTGCGACGACGGGTTCCCAGCCAGGAGATGCGTTTCCGGTCAGGCGCGGAACAGTTTCCAGAACGCCCGTGCCGTGTCGTCGGCCGGAGCGGGCGTGTCGGCCGTGATCCAGGTGGCGATCACACCGATCAACGCGCCGGCCAGGTACGCGGCATGCAGCTCGGGCGGTACGTCGTCGGCTCCGCCGGGCCGCCGTCCGTCCCGGAAAGCCGTGGCGAGCTCGGCAGTCAGCCGTTCCCGCAGCCGCGTGGCGAACAGCGCGCTGCCGTGGGCGCCGAGCATGCGCCGGTACAGCGCCGCATTGCCGGTGAAGTGCTGGAACAACTCGCGCAGCGGCTCGGGAACTTCATCCCCGGGGGCGTCCTGAGGACACAGCGCCGCCGCTTGTGCCACATGCGCGACGGCTTCGTCCATGGCGTCCGTGACCAGCGCGTTCACGTCGGGGAAGTGCTGGTACACGGTGGCCCGGTTCACTCCGGCCTGCTTGGCGACCTCCGACATGGAGATCGCGGCGGGGTCCTTGTCCGCGACCAGCTCCAGGATCGCCGTCCGCAGCCGGGCCCGACTGCGCTGAGCACGAGGGTCATCCAGGTTCATACCGCTCACAGTAACCGACAGTTGTCGCTTTTCTAAACGACATCTGTCGGTTACTGTCCCGGTCATGCGAATCGAGATCTGGGCAGACGTGGTCTGCGCGTGGGCATACATCGGCAAGCGGCGCCTGGAGAAGGCACTCGCGAGCCGTGAGCCGGGCGGGGCCGAAGTCGAGATGGTGTGGCGCCCGTTCAGGATCGACCCGACCACGCCGGATCAGGCCGTACCCATCGAGGAGGCATGGCGTGATCCGATGGTGGATGCCGCGCTGCGGCAGTGCGCGCCGGGTCTGTCCCCGGCCGAGAACCGGGTGCGTATCTCGGAGGTCGCGGCAGCGGAAGGTCTGGGCCCGCGCTGGGGAGCGGCTTGGCGGGCCGCCAGCCACGATGCGCACCGCCTCCTCCACCTGGCTCTCGCGCACGGTGGTGCCGTGCTGCAGAACGAGGTGGCCGAGCAGATCATGAAGGCCCACTTCATCGACGGCGCCGACATCAGCGACCGGAGCAGTCTCAAGGACATCGCCGTCCGGTCCGGATTCGCGGAGGGAGCGGCGCTGCTGGACACCGATGCGGGCGACCGCGACGTACGCGAGCTCCTCCTGATCGGCAAGGCACGCGCCATCGCGACCTCGCCGACGATCGTGGTCGGCGACCGGGCGCTCGCCGGTGCCCAGCCGCCGGAGGTGATCGCGGAATTCCTCGCCCGGGGCGACCGCAGCCGCGAGTTGCCCGCGGAGGTACGGCGGCTGCGCTGGGCGGAGTCCCTGCTCGACCAGCACGATCCGCTGGGGGCCCTCACCGTGCTGAAGCCGCTGCTCGACGAGTACGCGGACGACCTGAACGTCCGTCGGCTCGCGGCCCGCGGCTACTTCCACTCGGCACAGCTGTCGCGCGCCCGCGAAGTACTGGAGGCGTTGGTCGTGGACGCGCCCGACGACTCGTACGCGCGACTGATGCTCGGCCGCACTCTTCAGCGGCTGGGGAAGGAGGACGAGGCCGCTCTGCATTTGAGGATGGCCGCCGCGATGACGCCGGAGTTCGGCTGAACGGTCAGCGTCCGCCTCGCCTCGGTCCGTACGGTCCATGAGACTGAGCCTGTCGGATTCGCCGATTCGGTACGGGAGTTCGTCGGCAAACGGCAGGCCGGAGCATGAGGGATGGAGTGGGGCGTGAGTGGTGTGAGGAACTGGGCCGGTGTGGCGGTGTCTTCGGATGAGGATCGCCAGGGTGCGGAGCTGTTGCCGGGTACCAGGCGGGAGCTGTGGCGGCGGCTGGCTGTGGGGCAGGCAGAGGGGCGGGCGCCGTCCATGGTGGGGGCGGTCGTGCGGGACGGGCAGCCGGTGTGGCTGGGGCTCCGCGGGGCGGTGGACGGTGCGGTGCCGCACGCCGACATGCAGTACCGCATCGGTTCGCTCACCAAGACATTCGTGGCCGTGCTCGTCCTGCGGTTGCGGGACGAGGGGCTGCTCGGCCTGGCCGATCCGCTGGGCAAGCACCTCGACGGTACGCCGGTACCCGACGCGACCGTCGCGCAGCTGCTCTCGCACAGTGCCGGGCTGGCGGCCGAGGCGCGCGGGCCGTGGTGGGAACGGACGCCGGGCCTGCTGCGGCCGGGGTCGGCCGACCTCTTCGGCGAGCGGCCGCGCCGCCACCCGGCGGGCCGTCGGCACCACTACTCGAACCCCGGGTACGCGTTGCTGGGAGCGCTCGTCGAGCGGCTGCGCGGCGGCGAGCACTGGGGCGTGGTGCTGCGCCGCGAGGTGCTGGAGCCACTGGGTATGACGCGTACGACCTTGGACCCGGTGGCGCCGCACGCGGCCGGCTGGGCCGTACACCCCTGGGCGGACGTGCTGCTGCCCGAACCGGCCGAGGACACCGGGCGGATGGCGCCGGCCGGCCAGCTGTGGTCGACGGTGTCGGACCTGTGCCGGTGGGCGGCGTTCCTGGTCCGAGGCGACGAACGGGTACTGGGCGCGGCGAGCGTGGCCGAGCTGCGGATGCCCGCCGTACCGGCGGAGGGCGACTGGAGCACGGGGTACGGCCTCGGGCTGCAGCTGCTGCGGACGGACGACGGCCGGGTACTGGCCGGGCACACCGGCTCCATGCCGGGCTTCCTGGCCTCTCTGTGGGTCGGCACGGACGCCGGTACGGACGAGGGTGTCGCGGGTGTCGCGCTGGCCAACTGCACGTCGGGCCCCGCGGTGAGCGGGATCGCCGCCGACTTCGTACGGATCGTGGCCGAGCGGGAGCCGCGGATTCCCGAGCCGTGGCGACCGCTGGCCGGACCGCTGGACGAGGAGCTGCTGGCGCTGACCGGGCCTTGGTTCTGGGGCTCCGCTCCGTACCTTCTGCGGCTGCGGCCGGACCGGGAGCTGGAGCTGAGCCCCATGTCCGGCGGGGGCCGCAGCTCGCGGTTCCGGCCGACGGAGGACGGGAGCTGGACGGGCCTGGACGGTTACTACGCGGGGGAGACGCTGCGCGCGGTGCGGGCCGCGGATGGTTCGGTGAGCCATCTGGATCTGGGCACGTTCGTGTTCACCCGCGCGCCGTACGAGCCGTCGGCGCCGGTGCCGGGCGGCGTCGACGCGGGCGGCTGGCGTACGGAGGGGTGAGCTCGGAGGGGTGAGTCCGGGGGAGGAGGCTGGGGAGGGTGGCGGCGGAGTCGGGTGGCGGGGTGTGTGCGGGCCGCGGGCAGCGGGTGCCGGAGTCGGGGTGACGGGGCGGACGTACAGTCGAGCCAGATATCAGGAGTGCCCGGGAGCCGCCGTCGTGCGGGGCCCGCTACCGCTGGAAGGCCACTGTGACTGCCGTGAACGATGCGACCGCGACCGCGAACTCCGACGCCCCGGTGCTGCTCGACCTGCCGCCGCTCACCGCGGCGCACTTCGCGCGGATCGAGGACAAGGTCGCCGCGCTGATGGGGACCGAAGCGGACGTCGTGGCGATGCAGGGCGAGGCGCTGCTGCCGCTCGAGGCGTGCATCCGCTCGGCCGTACGACCCGGCAGCACCGCCCTGAACATCATCACCGGGCCGTACGGCGAGACCTTCGGCGGCTGGCTGCGGTCCTGCGGCGCCGAGGTGGTCACGATCACCGCCCCGTTCACCGGTGCGGTTTCGCCGCAGCAGGTCGCGGACGCGCTGCGGGAGAACCCCGCCATCGACTTCGTGAGTCTGGTGCACGCCGAGGCCGCGACCGGCAACACGAACCCCGTCGCCGAGATCGGTGCGGTGGTGCGGGAGCACGGCGCGCTGCTGATGCTGGACGCGGTGGCGTCGGTGGGCGCGGAGCCGCTGCGTACCGACGAGTGGGGCGTGGACCTCTGCGTCATCGGCGGGCAGAAGGCACTGGCGGGACCGGCCGGTGTCTCGGTCGCTTCGGTCAGCGCCCGCGCCTGGGAGCGGATCGCCGCCAACGAGCAGGCGCCGCGCCGGTCCTACCTCTCGTTGCTGGACTGGAAGGAGCGCTGGATCGACGGCGGCCGTACGGCGCTGCCGCACGCGCCGGCGCAGCTGGAGATGCTGGCGCTGGAGCAGGCCGCGGACCGGGTGAACGACGAGGGGCTGGATGTCGTCATCGCCCGCCATCGCGCTGCCGCGGCGGCGACGCGTGCGGGCGTACGGGCCCTGGGCGGCCTGACGCCGTACGTGCTCCGTGACGAGGACGCCGCACCGGCCGCCACGACGCTCCGGGTGCCGGAGAACGTGGACGCCCGCGAGGTCGTGGCCGCGGCACTGGCCGCGAACGGTGGGGTGCCGCTCCAGGCCGCGGCCGGGGCGCTGGCCAAGGAGATGATCCGGCTGAACCACTACGGCCGGGCAGCGGACCGTGGCGTGGTCCTGGCCGCGCTCTCCGCGCTGGGCGAGGGGCTGCGGACGCTGGGCGCCGAGCTGTACGCCGAGGCCGCCGTGGCGGCGGCGGGGGCCGCATGGGATGCGGTGATCGAGGGCTGAGCGGGGCTGAGTGAGCCGCGGGGGAAGGCGCTGGAGGGCCATGTAGGCCATTCGAGTGTCTGATGGGCCTGTAGGCCGGGAGATGGCCTGAGTGGGGCCGTGTTTCACGTGAAACACGGCCCCACAGTCATGTGCGCCGGGGGGCGAAGCGGAACCGGACGCGGAAGCGGAATGGTCGCTCTGCGAGGGAGTGCCGAGCATTCGCCGGCAATTCACCTGAAAACGGAGCGCTGGGCCCCTTAAGTGCCCTAATTTATGGGCGAGTTGAGTGATGAGCGGGCGACAGGCGAGACCCGGGTGGCGAGTCCCGTAGGGCGGCGAAGTCCGGGCGGGTTCCTGGTCGGTTCACGGCCGGCTACCCGGGGGTGGTCCAGCCACGCTTCCATAAACGGAGGGGGCAACCCGTTTCTGTCGCAGTTTTCGTCGGCTCTTTTCAGCAGCTCTTTACGACGGCGCGCCGGATGCGCGGTTGTCGATCATGCTTTTAGCGGCCCTTAGAATCGGAACGCCCGGCCCGTTTATCTGCGCGGTTTCCGGGACAGAGGCGCAGCCGTTTCGAGGAGGCCGGGAAAATGCCGGAGACTGGGTCCGCCGCATTGCGTGCCGACGCGCGGCGCAATCGGGCGCTCGTGCTGCAGGCGGCCCGATCCGCCTTTGAGGAACGCGGGTTGACCGTTCCGCTTGGAGAGATCGCACGGCGCGCGGGGGTGGGGGCGGGCACCGTTTACCGCCATTTCCCTTCCAAAGACGCCTTGTTCAGGGCGACGGTCGCGGACCGGATGCGGCTGTTCACCGATACAGCACGGGACTTGGCCGATGTGCCGGACCCGGGCGAGGTCTTTTTCCGGTTCATTTCCTCGGTGGTCAGGCTGGTCGCACAGAACAAGGCGATGTGTGCCGCGCTGGAAGGGGCGACGGTGGCCGAGGTGCGTCCCGTACTCCCGGGATTGGAAGAGGAATTCTGGTCGGCCCTGGAAGTGCTGCTGGTCAGGGCTCAGCGGGCCGGCGCGGTGCGTAAGGACGTGGGCATCGCCGATGTGCGGGTGCTGCTGACCGGGTGCATGGCCATGGAAGTCCGCCGGTCGGCGGCGTCCGGCCCGCCGGAAAGGGGGCCGGGGGAGGAGCCGACGGGTGCGGGGGATTCCCCGGCCGATATGAGGGTGTCGGACGGTGTGTCGGGCCGTATGACCGCCCTGATGTGTGACGGTCTGCGGGCCGGGCGGGACGTAACGAAACTCCCGTTCGAAGCCGCAGAAAATAACGAAACTGTGTGCGAAGAATGCGGCGGACCTGTGCATATGGCGCATACCGGCCGGCCCGCCCGCTACTGCGGCGGGGCCTGCCGGCAGAAGGCGCACCGGACCCGGTCCAGGGCGCGTTCCGAAGGGGGCACAGTCCCTGAGGCGGAGCCCACCGACAGGTCCGCCGAGGTCACAGCTGGCGCTTGAAGCCCAGGTGGGAGGCGTCGAAGCCGATCCGCTCGTAGAACCGATGGGCGTCGACGCGCGTGGCGTCGGAGGTCAGCTGTACCAACTCGACGCCTAGCGCCCGGGATTCCTCCACCGCCCAGTCCATGAGCCGGGTGCCCAGGCCGCTCCCCCGCTCCTCGGAGTGGATGCGCACGCCCTCGACGATCGACCGGGTGGCGCCGCGCCGCGAGAGCCCCGGAATGACGGTGAGCTGGAGTGTTCCCACGACGCGGCCGGCGCGTTCGGCGACGACCAGGTGCTGGTTCGGGTCATCGGCCAGCCGCTTGTACGCCGTACGGTACGGAGTCAGGTCATCCGGGGACTCGCGGGTCGCGCCCAGTGCGTCGTCGGCCAGCAGTGCCACGATGGCGGGGAGGTCCGCTTCGGCCGCCCGACGGATCTTGAAATCGCTCATGGCCGCGACCATATGCGGTGCGAGGGCTGCGTCCCAGGGGCAGTGCACGTCGCGCCCGCCACGCTGCCCCGCGGCGCACGCCACGCTCCTTCGGAGCGCGCGGTGCGCGCTCAGCGCCCGCCCGTAGGTGCCGCCCCCGTAGCCATCCCCTCCACCGCGGCCACCAGCGGCGCCAGCTCCGGGCGTCGGGCCGCCTCGCTCAGCGCCTCGGACAGCGCCGCGTCGTGCGTGGGGCGCGCCTCCTCCAGCAGCTGGTGGCCCTGCTCGGTGACGTTCGTGTAGATGCCGCGGCGGTCGTCGGGGCACAGGTAACGCGACAGCAGCCCGCGCTCCTCGAGCCTCGTGACCAGGCGCGTCGTCGCGCTCTGGCTGAGGACGACCGCATCGGCGACCTGGTGCATGCGCAGGTGGCCGCCCACGCCGTCGTGCTGCTCGCTGAGCACGTTCAGGACGGAGTACTCGCGCACGCTCAGCCCGTGTCCGTCCTGCAGGGCGCGCTCGATGTGCGTCTCGATCCGGCCGTGCAGGACGGAGAGCGCGCACCACCCCTGGGCGAGGCCGGGCGCGCGGACGGTCTGCTGGCACTGCGTCATGAGAACCCTCCCTTGGGTCGTACTCCTGAGGATAGGCCACCCGTGAAATAGCCCGCGCTTGCAAGTAACCCGCGTCTGCAATTATTGTGAACGCACTCAACCTCCCCCTGCAACGTTTTGAAGGGCCCAGTCATGCCTCTCGCACTTCTGGCGCTGGCCATCGGCGCCTTCGGAATCGGCACCACCGAATTCGTGATCATGGGGTTGCTGCCGGAGGTCGCCGCGGACTTCGGCGTCTCCATCCCCACTGCCGGCTTCCTGACCACCGGCTACGCGCTCGGTGTCGTGGTCGGCGCCCCGCTGCTGGCCGTCCTCGGCGCCCGCGTCTCGCGCAAGCGAATGCTGATGCTGCTGATGGGCCTGTTCATCGCGGGCAATCTCGTCTCGGCCGTCGCCCCCGTCTTCGGCGTCATGCTGGCCGGCCGGGTGATCGCCTCGCTCGCGCACGGCGCGTTCTTCGGCATCGGTTCGATCGTGGCCGCGGGTCTGGTCGCGCCGCACAAGAAGGCCGGCGCGATCGCCATGATGTTCACCGGTCTCACCGTCGCCAATGTCGTCGGCGTTCCGGCCGGCACGTTCATCGGCCAGAGCGTCGGCTGGCGCGCGACCTTCTTCATCGTCGCCGCGCTCGGCGTACTGGGTCTGCTCGGCATCGCGGCCCTCGTACCGGCCGACCGCCGCGAAGCGGACGCACCGCAGCGCACGCACCTCCGCGGCGAGCTCGCCGCCTTCCGCAACCCGCAGGTCCTGCTGGCGATGGCCATGACCGTGCTCGGCTTCGGCGGTGTCTTCGCCGCGATCACCTACATCGCGCCGATGATGACCGAGGCTGCCGGGTACGCCGACGGGTCCGTCACCTGGCTGCTCGTCCTCTTCGGGATCGGGATGGTGGTCGGCAACCTGATCGGTGGCAAGTTCGCCGACCGCGCGCTGATGCCGATGCTGTACGTGGCGCTCGCCGCGCTGGCCGTCGTGCTCGGGACCTTCACGTTCACCGCGTACGACAAGGTCGCCGCAGCCGTTGCCATCCCGCTGATCGGCGCCTTCGGGTTCGCGACCGTACCGCCGCTGCAGAAGCGGGTGCTCGACCAGACCGCGGACGCGCCCACGCTCGCCTCCGCCGTCAACATCGGCGCCTTCAACCTCGGCAACGCGATCGCCGCCTGGCTCGGCGGCCTGGTGATCTCGGCCGGCCTCGGCGTCACGGCCCCCAACTGGGTCGGCGCGCTGCTCGCCGCCTCCGCGCTGGTACTGGCCTTCTGGTCGGCCGCGCTGGAACGCCGCGACCGGGCGGTCGCCGGCGGCACCGGCCGGGTCGTCGCGGGCGCGACGGCCGAGGAGAACGCGGCGGAGCCCGCGCGGGCGTGACACGCCTCATCCCCACACCCCACCCCTAGTACCCAACGTCACTCCACTCCCCCCAAGGAGCACCACCCCATGAGCACCCCCGACACCATCGCCGCCGTCCGCCCGCTCACCACCGGGGACGTCGATGCCCTCGTCGAAGCCGCGCGGCGGGCCGCCGACGGTGAAGGCGTACGCGGCAGCGTCACCGTGCTGGACGCCGGCGGCCACCTGCTCGGCTTCCGGCGGGACGACGACGCCGTGCTGATCTCGGGCGAGACCAGCACCCGCAAGGCGTACACCGCGCTCCAGCTGGACGCGCCCACCGCCGACCTGGTCGACCTGGTCCGTCCGGACGGCCTCTTCCACACGCTGCCGACCGCCCTCGACCGGCCGCTGCTGTTCATCGCGGGTGGCGTACCGCTGCACCGCGACGGCCGGCTGATCGGCGCCATCGGCTTCGGCGGCGGTGCACCGGAGCAGGACCACCGGATCGCCGTCGCCGCCCGTCAGGCCGCCGGCCTGGAGTGATCACTCCCCTGCGGTGATCACTCCGCGGCCGTCCGGGCCGCCTTCTCCGGCCGCCGCCCGCGCTCCCCGCGCAGGCGGCGGCCGCGCGCTGTCAGCCCCCAGGGCTTCAGCACCGAGACGGCGGTCAGGAAGACGTACAGCGTGAGCGCGACGGCCGGCGTCACGACGAGGTCGACCTCGGGCGGTACCGGCCGGTCCGCCGTCACGGCACCCGCAGCGGTGTTGATCTGCGCGCGCAGCGCCAGGGCGGTGGCGATGACCGCGCCCAACGTGAGCCAGAACTTGGTGACCACCCAGCGGTGCCGGGCCAGCCCCCATGGCGTGCCGAGCGACAGGACGAGGCCGGACACCAAGGTGAGCACCGCGAGCGGGACGATCAGCCAGTCGATGAAGATCTTCATCGAGCGATAGGCGGCCGCGGCGAGTTCCGTGGCGGCGTCGGCCGTCCCTGAACCGGCCACCGCGTCGGTTTCACGTGAAACATCCGCGGACGCCGCCGCGATGCCGAGCGCCAGGAGGCCGAGCGTGAGCCCGAGCCAGCCGACAGAGACGACGACGTGGACGACGAGGGTGGCCCGGCGTGCGGGACGGCTGAGCTGCTGCATGTCACCACCGTCGCGCCCGGCGGCCCGCGGCGCGTCTGACGGCGGGAGTATCCGCCCGTACGCGCGGACGAGTACGGACACCGACTCGTACCGGTTCGTCGCGACCCGGCCTGCCTGCCGACAGCTCGACCGCCTACCCTCGCCCCCATGGCCAAGCTGCACCTCTTCGACCTGGACGGAACGCTGCTCTACGAGTCCGCCGCCGCCGTGGAGATCGCGCGGCAGCTCGGACTGGAACGGGAGACCGGCGAGCTGGAGCGTGCCTTCGCGGCCGGCGAACTGACTCCGCCGCGCTTCGCGCAGCTGGCCTGCGACCTGTGGACAGAGCTGACCCACGCCGATGTCGCGGCCGCTTTCGAGGCGGCGCCCTGGCTGGCCGGCATCCGGGACGTGTGGGCCGACATCCGTGAGCGCGGGGAGCGCTGCGCGGTGATCTCCCTGTCGCCGTCGTTCTTCGTGAACCGGCTGCTGGGCTGGGGCGCCGACGCGGCGTACGGCTCGCGCTGGCCGGACGTGCCGTTCCGGGAGCGGGTGGACCCGACCGGCATCCTGTCCGCCGGGGCCAAGGTGCGTATCGCCGATGAGCTCTGTGCGTCGTTCGGGCTGAGCCGGGCCGACTGCGTGGCGTACGGGGATTCCCGCTCCGACGCGGAACTGTTCGCGGCCCTCCCGGCGTCCGTGGCGGTGAACGCGGATCATCACGTCAGCGAACTCGCGACCTTCGCGTACGCGGGGCGGGACCTGCGGGAGGCGTACGCGCTGACGCTCGGCGGGAAGGCCGGCGGATGAGCCCACCGGCTCGTGCCACCACCCCCGTCACCGGTCGGTTCACCCGGAACTCACCAGGGCTTCACCGGGACGTCGGCGGGCTGCCGCGGAACGGGACTTGTGGATTCGTCCGGTCCCGGTATGGTCGACTCCGATTCATCGGGCGGGCGCGCCGCGGGTTGCCCCGGCGTGCGCCCGGAGTCCGCCAGCCTACCGGCAACGCATCGTGCGTTACCGGGACTTCAGGCTGTTCGCCCGTACGTACGGGTGCGGGCTGACATGCTGCGGAGGCGTGCGGAGACGGGAACTGCGTTGGGTGTGACACGAGTCGGAGCTGCCCCGCTTTCGCGGGCATTGCCCGGCTAGCGGTTGCCGATCAAGAATGCGAAGACGTTCCACGACCGTTCGAGGCGAGGCAGACCATGGACGCTCCGACCACCGCGTCGGCCGGTAACGGCGCCGACGGTGACAGTGGCGCGTGGAGTTGGTTCACTCCCTCTCCCGCCAAGTCACCGGAAAAGCCCACCGAATCGACTGAAGCCGCCGAATCGGTCGAAGCGGCTGAATCCATCGAATCAACCGAATCGGCAGCCGACCAGGCGGCTCCTCCGACCCTTCCCCGCACGACTCCTGAAGCCGCTTCTCGCGCCGCTTCTCAAGGTGCTCCTGGGGCCGGCGCTCGGACCGCCACGCTCCCGCCCCGCCGTGAGGTCCCGGCCGCGGCGGGGCCCGTGCCGGAGTCCGCGCTGGAGGCATCGGTCCGTACCCAGCGGCCCGCCGCGGCCGAGGCGTCCGCCGACGCGCTGCTCATCCGGCGCACGATGGCGGAGATCGAGCCGGTGGCGGACCAGGTCACCTCGTACTTCTACGCGCTTCTCTTCGTCCGCCACCCCGACCTGCGCCAGCTCTTCCCGGTCTCGATGGACGAGCAGCGCGACCGGCTGTTCAAGGCGCTGCTCACCGCCGCACAGCGGGTGGACGACGACGCGTCGCTCACCGAGTTCCTGGCGCATCTCGGCCGCGGCCATCGCAAGTACGGCACGCTGCCGGAGCACTACCCGGCGGTCGGCGAGTGCCTGCTCGGTGCGCTCTCCCGGTACGCCACGCTCAGCTGGGACGGCGAGGCCGAAGCCGCCTGGATCCGGGCATACACCAAGATTTCACAGACCATGATCGACGCAGCCGCCGAGGACGAGGCCATCGCGCCCGCCTGGTGGGACGCCGAGGTGGTCGCCCACGAGCTGCGCACGCCCGACGTCGCCATCATTACCGTGCGGCCGGACCAGCCGTACCCGTTCCTCGCCGGGCAGTACACCAGTGTGGAGACGCCGTGGTGGCCGCGGGTGTGGCGGCACTACTCCTTCGCCTGCGCGCCGCGCTCGGACGGCCTGCTCACCTTTCACGTCAAGGCGGTACCGGCGGGCTGGGTCTCGGGTGCGCTGGTGCACCGGGCGCGGCCGGGCGACGTCATCCGGCTCGGTCCTCCGGGCGGTTCGATGACCGTCGACCACACCACGGACAACGGCCTGCTGTGTCTGGGCGGCGGTACGGGTATCGCGCCCATCAAGGCGCTGGTCGAGGATGTCGCCGAGCACGGCCGCCGGCGTCCGGTGGAGGTGTTCTACGGTGCTCGCAGCGATCATGACCTGTACGACATCGACACCATGCTGCGGCTGGAGCACGCCCATCCCTGGCTGTCCGTACGCCCGGTGATCTCCAGCGGACCGACGGGCGGTGTGTACCGGAGCATCAGCGGGCGGCTGCCGGACGCGGTGCGGGAGTACGGGCCGTGGGGCGAGTACGACGCGTATGTGTCGGGGCCGCCCGGTCTGATCCGCAGCGGTGTGGACGCGCTGGTCGGCGTCGGCGTCCCGTCGGACCGTATCCGGCATGACGCCGTTGAAGAGCTTGTCGCGGCGGGAGAGTAGTACTTGAGCACGGAAGACAGCAGCCGCTGGGGTTACTCGCGGGAGCCTGCGGGCCGGTACCCGGACGAGTACGCGGTCCAGTACCCGGACCGGTACGCGAGTGAGTACCCGGATGTATACACCTACGAGCCGTCCGCCCCGGCCGCGCCCACGCATGAGCGGCCCAGTGCGGCTGCGCCCACGCACGAGCGGCCCGGTTCGGCTGCGCAGGCGTACGAGCAGCCGGCCGCGCGACCGGTGCCCAGCTGGGCCGTCGAGGAGCGGGCCGAGCGGCCCGGCAGCGACGGTGAGCACCGTGTGCAGCAACAGATGGGGACGACCGACCGCGCCGACCGCTTCTACCGCGACCAGGTCCTGGACCATCTCAACGCGCGCATGCGTGAGTTCGTCGGCCGACAGGAGATGTTCTTCCTGGCGACCGCGGACGGGAGCGGCGAGTGCGACTCGACCTTCCGGGCCGGGCCGCCAGGCTTCGTGCGCGTGCTGGACGAGCGCACGCTGATCTACCCCGAGTACCGCGGCAACGGCGTGCTGGCCTCGCTCGGCAACCTCTCCGAGAACCCGCGGCTGGGCATCCTCTTCGTGGACTTCCTGCGCGACCGGATCGGCCTGCACGTGAACGGGCGGGCCTGGGTCGTCCCGGACGAGGAGATGCGGGTGCGCCACCCCGATCTGCCGGTCGACCCGGTGCCCGGGCGGCGCGCACAGCTGTGGGTGGTGGTCGAGGTGGAGGAGGCGTACATCCACTGCGCCAAGCACATACCCCACCTGCAGAAGGTTCCCCGGCAGGAGCGCGGCGACCGCGCCTGGGGCACGGACGATATGAAGCGCAAGGGCGGCGATTTCTTCGGCGCGGCGGCCGAGGCGGCCGACCGGGCCCCCTACCGGCGCCGGGAAGGGGCGCCGGAAGCGCCACAGGAACCGGCGCCGGCTCGTCCCCGTACCCCCGCCCCTTCTTCCTTCCAGGAGGAGGCGGAGCGCGTACTGGCGCTCGTACAGCAGCGGGCACCGGCGGAACCCGGCGACTTCCGTGGCTGGTTTGGTTAGCCCAGGGACCGACCGCTGTTTCACGTGAAACATGACGTGTTTCACGTGAAACGGTCGTAAGCGATACGACGTGGACGCGGATGTTTCACGTGAAACGGACGGTTCGCGCGGGGCGGATCGTCAGCCCAGATCGGGTGCGTGCAGCGCCCGGACGCCTTCGATGTTGGCGTCGAGGTAGTGCCGCAGGGAGAGCGGTACGACCTCGACGGAGGCGATACCGACGCGGGTGAACGGCACCCGCACGATCTCGTACTCCCCGCACGGCTCCTCAACCTCCGGGCCGTGTCGCCGGGCCAGGTCCATGGAGTCGAGCCGGCAGACGAAGAAGTGCTGCACCTTCACGCCGTCCACGCCGCCGTCCGTGACGTGCTCAACCGTGTCGACGAAGACCGGCACGACGTCCTTCACCTTGGCGCCCAGCTCCTCGTCCACCTCCCGGTGGAGGGCGTCGATCACGGTGGCGTCCTCGGGCTCCACGCCACCACCCGGCGTGATCCAGTACGGGTTCCGTCCCGGCTTGGTGCGCTTGATCAGGATGAGGTCGTCACCGTCGAGCAGGATCGCGCGGGCGGTGCGTTTGACGACTGGCCGTACGGTCATAGGGGACAGATGCCGCTTTCGACGGCTGGTGAAACCCGCGTCTTGCGGGGCGCGTGACATCCGGCCGCGGGCGCGCCGGATACGCCCCGGTCAGCGCCGGAACGAACCCCTCCAGGCCGCTCACCAGTGCGGTAGCGCTCCTGCCGGTCACCAGGCCGCCGCGGCCCGCAGCAGCCACTCGTGCGCGCGGGCGATGTGCGGCAGGGCGAGCGTCCCGGTGCGGACGACGAGGAAGTACGTGCGCAGCGGCGGCACCGGCGGGTCCAGCAGCGAGACCACCTCGCCGCGGTCGAGGGCCGGTGCGGCGAGGTAGCGCGGTACGACGGCGAGCCCGGCGCCGGCCGCCGCGCAGGCCAGTACCGCGCGCAGGTCGGCGGCTATCACGGCGGCGGGCGCCGTGGGCCGGGCGTCGAAGACGGCGGACCAGTAGCGGGTGACCAGCGGCAGGCTCTCGTGCACCTCGACCACCGGTACGGGGTCGAGGGCCCGCGGGCCGCGGTCCTGGAGGTGGGCCGGGCCGCCGAGCCGGTTCGCCCAGCGGGGCGCGGCGACCAGAACGTGTTCCTCGTCGCACAGCGGGGTCGCGGTGAGCAGTCCGCCGCGCGGCCGGGCGGTGGTGACGGCGAGATCGTGGTGGCCGGCGGCGAGCCCGTTGAGCAGCTCCTCGGCGGAACCGAAGGAGGTGCGGACGGCGAGGCCCCGGTCGATGAGGGGGGCGAGGGCCGGGAGGGCGCGTTCGGCGGCGAATTCCGGGGGCCCGGCGAGATGAAGGGTGCGGGTGACGGATTCCTCGTCGAGTCCGGCTTCGGTGATCTCGGTGAGGGCGTCGAGATGCGGGGCGATCTTGTGGGCGAGTTCGTCGCCGACGGTGGTGGCGATGACCCCGCGCGGCCTGCGCAGGAACAGCGGGCGGCCGAGCTGGCGTTCCAGCGTCCGTATCTGACTGGTCACCGCGGGCTGGGAGAGTCCGAGGAGGGCGGCGGCGCGGGTGAAGGAGCCGGCCCGGTGCACAGTGACGAAGGTGCGCAACAGCGCCAGATCCATCCATACCCCCTTCTTCCGGGATGCCTGCTCGCGGGGTCACTATAAATTTGTCGATAGGGCTGTGTCGCTAGCGTGATTGGACACTGACGCTGAGTCAACTAGCCTTGATTGTGCGGTTCGTTGCGCATTGAACCGAGGGCGGTCCGAGCCACGAGGGGGGAGGCTCGGACCGTCTGCTGTGCGTACGGCCGCCGGGCCCGCCGATCGGAGCGGTACTAGCCGCGCGCGGCACTGTCCAGCGCCCGGAGCACGTCCGCGACCAGGTCGTCCGGATCCTCGACGCCGACGGAGAAGCGGACGAATCCGTCCGGTACGGCGTCGCCGCCCCAGCGTCCCCGCCGCTCGGCCGTCGACCGGACTCCCCCAAAACTCGTCGCGTCGTCCACCAGCGTCAGTCCGGCCAGAAAACGTTCCGCGTGCGCCTTGTCCGGCAGGACGAAGGAGACGACGCAGCCGAAGCGTCCGGGGCGCATCTGGGCCACCGCGCCCTTGTACGACGGATCGGTGGGCAGTCCCGGGTGGCGCAGCCCGGTGACCTCCGGGCGGTCGCGCAGCGCCTCGGCGAGCGCCAGCGCGCCCACCGCCTGCCGCTCGACGCGCAACGCCAGCGTGGCCAGCGACCGGTGCGCGAGCCACGCCTCCATAGGGCCGGGGATCGCGCCGACGGTCTTGCGCCACTGCCGTACGGAGTCGGTGAGGGCCTGGTCGCGGGTGGCGACATAGCCCAGCAGGAGGTCGCCGTGGCCGGTCAGCGCCTTCGTGCCGCTGGCCACGGAGAAGTCGGCGCCGAGGCCGAGCGGGCGCTGGCCGAGCGGCGTGGCGAGGGTGTTGTCGACGGCGACCAGAGTGCCCTGGGCGTGCGCGGCCGCGGCGAGCCGGCGGATGTCGCAGACGTCCAGGCCCGGGTTGGAGGGCGTCTCGATCCACAGCAGCCGGGCGCCGTCCAGTACGTCGAGCTGGGCGTCCCCGGCGGTGGGGGCGGTGCGGACCTCGACGCCGTAGCTCTCCAGGCGCTCCCGGACGGCGGGCATGAGCTGGTAGCAGTCGTTCGGCAGGACGACCACGTCGCCGGTGCGGACCTGGGAGAAGAGGACGGCGGAGATCGCGGCCATCCCGGAGGCGAAGACCGAGGTGTGGGCCGGCTCGCCGGGCGACTCCAGCTCCGAGATCGCCTCTTCGAGGAGGGTCCAGGTCGGGTTGGACTCGCGGCCGTAGGTGTACGGGCCGGTGGCATCGCCCGGCAGGTGGTAGTGGGCCGCGAAGACCGGCCCCGGGAGCGTCGGGTGGTACGCCTCGGCCTCGGGGAGGCCGGCCCGTACGGCCCGGGTGCTGTCGCCGGTCATGCGCGCGTCGTCGCCTGTCATGGGCTCTCCCCGCCTCTCGTCCTGCGTCCTCGAAGCCTGCCACGCCGCCGTAGTACGGGTCAGGAACATCCGTATCGAGAACGGCCGTGGCGTGCGTCACGGGCGCCGGGCCGGGCGCCCGCAGCAGCCGGGAGGGAGGGGGGAGACCGGTGGGGCGGTGCGGTCAGTCCTTGTCCGGCAGGATCACGTGCAGTGCCCAGGAGACGATCGAGACGATCAGGCCGCCCAGTACCGCGGTCCAGAAGCCGTCGACGTGGAAGGCCAGGTCGACCTTCCCCGCCAGCCAGGACGTCAGCATCAGCATCAGGGCGTTGATCACGAGCGTGATCAGGCCCAGGGTGAGGATGAAGAGCGGGAACGACAGCAGCTTCACCACGGGCTTCACGATGACGTTGACCACGCCGAAGATCAGCGCGACCAGGATCAGCGTCCAGACCTTGTTGCCGGTACTGGTGCCGGTCAGCGTGATGTCGCTGAGCAGCCAGGTGGCCACGGCGAGGGCCCCGGCGTTGGCGAGCGTCTTGACCAGAAAATTCTTCATGGTGGGATCGTCGCAGACACGACGGTGGCAGTGAGGGGTGCGCGGGTGATGAAGGCGTTCAGGCTGGAGGAGCTGGAGGCGGAACGGGCCGCCAACGACGGTGCGTATCTGCAGTTCCTTCGGGAGCGGAACATGTCGGCCGGGCTGTACGCACTGGACGCCGGCAGCAGCGATCCGCAGGCGCCGCACCAGCAGGACGAGGTGTACCTGGTGGTGAGCGGGCGCGCGTCGATCACGGTGGGGATGGAGACGACGCAGGTCGCGCGGGGCAGCGTGGTGTACGTACCGGCCGGGGTGCCGCACAAGTTCCACCACATCACCGAGGATCTGCGGGTCATGGTGATCTTCTCGCCGCCGGAAGGCTGAGCCGGTGGGCCGACCGGTGAGCGAGTGGGCCCGGCCGGTCGGCCTCCTCCCGGCAGCCGAGCCGGGCCTTCCGTACCCGTAGGGGAAGGGTCAGGGGACAGCCGGGGCCGTGGGGCCCCAATGTGGCCGGTCGGCGCCCTAGCATCGATGGTGCAGGGCGGGATCGGACAGGAGCCGGGCGGGCCGGGCGAGTACCGGGCGACGACCAGAAAGCAGGGCAGAGAAATGGCCGTGAAGGAGATTTTCGCGGGACTCCCGTGGTGGGTGAAGTGGGTCGCGGTGCCCGTCATCCTGCTGGTCGTCTTCGGCGGGCTGATCGGCAGCGTGGTGGGCTTCCTCATCGGGCTGCTCTTCAAGATCCTGCTGGCGGTGGCACTGATCGCGGGCGTGGTCTACCTCGTGCGCAGGTTCACCGGATCGTCGTCCTCGTCACGCGGCGAGTGGTGAGTTCGCGGCAGCGCGGAATTGCCGGGCGTCCCGTTCCCCCGCAGGGGTACGGGACGCCCTTTGTTTGTCCCCTGCGAACTGGTGTCCGGGGCGCTCGCGGCGGACGGGCTTCGGGCCGAGTCAAGAAATGCGCCGCCTGAGGTAATTCGCAAGCTAATCGACCTGCCGTCCGCAGCGCTCACGTTAGAGTGCCGACGCGGGGCATCTTCCGGATGCCGACGTTCCGGACCGTCCGGCCGGTCCGGGCGACACGGACGGTGCCCGGAAAGCGCACGCGGCACGGGCGCGGGGCCCGAGCCCGGGGTCGGCACCCCGGCGACCTGTCCTGGGGGTTGGTCTTGGCCACGGCGAACGACGCATCCACGACTTCCCCGACGCTGATCGGCTCCGTCCAGCGGGCGCTGCGCCTCCTCGAAGCGGTGGCCGGCCACCCCCGCGGCGCCCCCGCCAAACAGCTGGCCAGGGAGACCGGTTATCCCCTCCCGACCACGTACCACCTGCTGCGCACCCTGACCCACGAGGGATATCTCCAGCGCGAGAACGGCGTGTTCCTCCTCGGCGAGGCCGCCGAGCTCATCGGCCGGTGCGGGGCCCGCCGCCGGCGCTACTCCCGGATCGCGCAGGCGCTGTCGGCGATCGGCCAAGAAGTCGGCGCCGCGCTGTATTTCGCGGTGTATCACGCGGGCGAGGTGGAGGTGGTCGCGGTGAGCGACGATCCGGAGCGGCCGCCGGTCGAGGAATGGGCGGACTTTCGTACGACCGCTCACGCGCACGCGATCGGCCAGTGCCTGCTGGCCCAACTCGACGAGGAGGAGCGGAAAGATCATCTTTCCCGGTATCAAGTGCAGTCGCTCACGGCCCATTCCGTACGGACGGAGGGTGAACTGCTGCACCGGCTGAACACGGTGCGTAAGGCCCAACTCGCCGTCGAACGCGAGGAATATGCCGTCGGTACGGTGTGTGCGGCAATTCCCATTCGAGTTGGTTCGGCGGCGGCGACCGTGGCGATTTCTCTCCCCGCAGGTGAGGCGGAGAGACTGCTGGCGGTAACCGAAAAGGTGCAGAGGATGGCGGAGTCGACCCTTATGACGCTGGCCTTCTCTATCAGTATCTGAAAAATTACTCCTTGTGATCTGTCGGCAACTCGTCGACGATGGCGTCAATAGCGGTCGGCGGATCATTACCGGCCACTTCGATCAAGTAGTGCGGGGCAGTGGTTGATGAGCCAAACAGTGCAGGCAGAAGTGATGATGAGCTTCATCGTCTCCGAGGAACTCGCCTTCCGGATTCCGGTGGAGCTCGATTTCGACAGCGCCGATCCCTATGCCGTGCGCTTCACGTTCGATCTCCCGGGCGATGCCCCGGTGACCTGGGCGTTCAGCCGGGAACTGCTCCTGGACGGCCTGAGTCGGCCGGCCGGTGAAGGGGACATTCACGTGGCGCCGGTCTCGGGCGCGCACCTCAGTGATGTCTTCGTCAGTCTGCAGGTGGGCTCCGAGCAGGCGCTTTTCCGCGTCGGCGCGGCTCCGTTGGTCGCTTTCCTGGACCGTACGGACCGGCTGGTGCCGCTCGGCCAGGAGCAGATCTGCGGCACGCTCGACGCGGAGCTGGACCGGATCTTCGCGAACGCGCAACGGGCGGGCTGACCGCCGGTCCGGCCCGGTCAGCGCTTGCGGCGGCGGCCCCGTCCACCGCGCCTGCTGCCCGGCTGCCCGGGCCCCGGACCGGCCGCCCGGCCGTCTTCCTCCTGCGGACCGCTCCGGCTGCCGCGGTCGGCGGAGACCACCAGTACCGCCAGCAGCGTGGTCAGCGGTACGGACACGACGAGCCCGATACTGCCCACGAGCGTCCGGATGATCTCCTCGGCCACCATTTCGCTGCCGGCGACCGTACCGACACCGCTGCGGGCGATGGAGAACAGCAGGAGCAGTGGGAGCGCGGCGCCCGCGTACGCCAGTACCAGCGTGTTCACCACCGACGCGATGTGGTCCCGCCCGATCCGCATCGCCGCCCCGTAGATCTGCCGCCGGCTCGCCGTCGGGTCGGCGTCCCGCAGCTCCCACACGGCCGCCGTCTGGGTCACGGTCACGTCGTCCAGTACACCCAGCGACCCGATGATGATCCCCGCCAGCAGCAGACCCCGGATCTCGATGCCCGGGTAGAGGCTGTGCACCAGTCCCGTCTGGTCGTCCGTGTTGCCCGTCAGCTGTGCCCAGCCGATGAACACCGATCCCAGCAGCCCGATCAGCAGCAGTGACGCCAGCGTGCCGAGCACCGCGACCGATGTACGGGCCGTCAGGCCGTGGCACATGTACAGCGCGATGAGCATGATCGCGCTGCCCCCGACCACCGCCACCAGCAGCGGATTCGAGCCCTGCAGGATGGCCGGCAGGATGAACACGGTGAGGACGGCGAAGCTCGCCGCCAGCGCGACCAGTGCCAGCACCCCGCGCAGCCGCCCGACGACCACCACCGCCAGCGCGAACACCGCGGCGAGCACCCACATCGGGAAGGTGCGGTCCACGTCGGTGACCGAGTACTGCAGGTCCCGGGGCGCCTTGGGCGCGTACGCCACCACGACGTCCTGGCCCTCGGTGTAGCGGCGCGAGGCATCCGGCGTCACCACGGTCTTGAAGCGGTGCCCCGTGTCCTTGCCGGTGGTCACCTCGATGGTGGCCTGCTCACAGCGCTGCGCCTGCTGCTGCGCGCCACCGCCGGGTCCCGTCGGCGGCTGTTGCTGCTCCATCTGCTGCTGTTGCTGTGCGTTGACGTCGGCGCAGTCCACCTTCGTCAGCTGGACGACCCGCGCGGACTGGGTCTCCTGGTCGAAGCCGACCCCCGTGGGCTTGTGCGGCGGTGCGCCGCCGGGCCAGAGGGCGATCAGCCCGACGCCCACCGCCAGGGCGAAGGGGATCAGTACCGCGGCGATGACCTTGCGCAGGTGGCGCGAGACGGGCGCGGCTGGTCCGTGGCCATGGCTGTGGCCGTGTGCATGCGGATGAGTGTGCGGCTGGGGCTCGGGCTCGTTGCGGGTCACCGCCCGATCATCCAACAACTCACCGGGCCCCCTGGTCACCACGCGGCATCGGCCGCTACCGTGGTGGCACCTTTGCAATCGCGGGAGCTCGGAGCACCGGGCTGAGAGGGCGCTGATTCCGTACCAGCGGTGTTTCACGTGAAACACCGACACGGGAAGAGCTGCGTCGACCGCCGAACCTGTTACCGGGTAATGCCGGCGTAGGGAGTGGGTCTTAATGACTCTGCAGGATGCACGCACGCCCGAAAATGGCCAGGACGCTGCCGAGACGACGCAGCAGATCGGCTGGCACAAGGGCTACATCGACGGATCGCGCCCCGACATCCAGGTGCCGGTCCGGCGAGTGCACCTCACCAACGGCGAGCACGTGACGCTTTACGACACGTCAGGGCCGTACACCGACCCCAATATCGAAACCGATGTCCGCCGCGGCCTCGCGCCGCTGCGGGAGAACTGGATCATCGCCCGCGGCGACACCGAGGAGTACGCGGGCCGGCCGATGCGCCCGGAGGACGACGGCCTCAAGCACACCTCGCCGCGTGGCGGCCTGAAGAACCTCGACGCGGTGTTCCCGGGCCGGCCCCGGCAGCCGCGCCGCGGTCGGGACGGCGCCGTCACCCAGCTCGCGTATGCCCAGCGCGGCGAGATCACCGCGGAGATGGAGTACGTCGCGGTCCGCGAGAAGTGCAGCCCCGAATTCGTGCGGGACGAAATCGCGGCGGGTCGCGCGGTACTGCCGGCCAACGTCAACCACCCGGAGATCGAGCCGATGATCATCGGCAAGAACTTCCTGGTGAAGGTCAACGCCAACATCGGCAACTCCGCGGTGACCTCCTCCATCGAGGAGGAGGTGGAGAAGATGACCTGGGCGACCCGCTGGGGCGCCGACACGGTCATGGACCTCTCCACCGGCCGGAACATCCACACCACCCGCGAGTGGGTGCTGCGGAACTCCCCCGTTCCCATCGGCACCGTCCCCCTCTACCAGGCCCTGGAGAAGGTCGACGGCAAGGCCGAGGAGCTCACCTGGGAGATCTACAAGGACACCGTCATCGAGCAGGCCGAGCAGGGCGTCGACTACATGACGGTCCACGCCGGTGTGCTCCTGCGGTACGTCCCGCTCACCGCCCGCCGCAAGACCGGCATCGTCTCCCGCGGCGGCTCGATCATGGCGGCGTGGTGTCTGGCGCACCACAAGGAGTCCTTCCTCTACGAGAACTTCGAAGAGCTCTGCGACATCCTCGCCTCGTACGACGTCACGTTCTCGCTCGGTGACGGCCTGCGCCCCGGCTCCATCGCGGACGCCAACGACGAGGCCCAGTTCGCGGAGCTGAAGACGCTCGGCGAGCTCAACACCATCGCCAAGTCGCGCGGCGTGCAGACCATGATCGAGGGCCCGGGCCACGTCCCGATGCACAAGATCAAGGAGAACATCGACCTCCAGCAGGAGATCTGCGAGGAGGCGCCGTTCTACACCCTGGGTCCGCTCACCACCGACATCGCTCCCGCCTACGACCACATCACCTCGGGCATCGGCGCCGCGATGATCGCCTGGTGGGGCACGGCGATGCTCTGCTACGTCACGCCCAAGGAGCACCTGGGCCTGCCGGACCGCGACGACGTGAAGACCGGCGTCATCACGTACAAGATCGCGGCCCACGCGGCCGACCTGGCCAAGGGCCACCCGGGCGCCCAGGAGTGGGACGACGCCCTCTCCGACGCCCGCTTCGAGTTCCGCTGGGAAGACCAGTTCAACCTGGCCCTCGACCCGGACACGGCCCGCGCCTTCCACGACGAGACGCTCCCGGCCGAACCGGCCAAGACGGCGCACTTCTGCTCCATGTGCGGCCCGAAGTTCTGCTCCATGAAGATCTCCCAGGACATCCGCCGCGAACACGGCGGCGACCTGGCCGTGGACCCCGAGGCCGGCATGGCCGAGAAGTCCAAGGAATTCGCGGCAGCGGGCAACCGCGTCTACCTGCCCCTTGCGGAATGACCTCCTGATCCTTCCGTTCTACACACGCCCCCGGTCCCGTCGTGGACTCGGGGGCGCCGTGCTTGTGATGGGCCCTGTGAAGCGAGTTTTCAGGTGAATGCCGCGCGGAAGGCGTCGAGTGCGGCGTCGGAGTCGTGGCGGGCCCAGCCTTCGAGTGCGACGGTGCCGTTGTATCCGAGGTTGCGAAGCTCCCCGGCGATGGCGGGGTAGTGGATCTCCCCGGTGCCGGGTTCACAGCGACCCGGTACGTCGGCCACCTGGATTTCGCCGACGTAGGGGAGGGCTTGGCGAACCAGTTCGATGAGGTTTCCCTCGCCGATCTGAGCGTGGTAGAGGTCGAGGTTCATGCGCAGGTACGGGCTGTTCACGGCCTGTACGAGGGCGAGCGTGTCGGCGGCGCGGGCGAAGGGGGTGCCCGGGTGGTCGACGGCCAGGTTGAGGTTTTCGAGGGTGAAGACGCGGCCGGCCTCCTCCCCCAACTCGGCCACCCGGCGCAGCGTGTCGAGCGCCGCCGGCCACATGCTGGGCGTGACGTTTTCGACGGGACGGACGGGGAGCCCCTTCCCGTCCAGGCCGGTGCCGTGCAGGTTCAGGCGCGGGCAGTCGAGCCGCTTGGCCACGTCGAGGGACTGTCGGGCCGAGGTGAGCAGAGCGTCGATGCCGTCGGGCTCGGTGAGGTTGCCCTCCAGGTAGCCGGTCATGGAGGAGAAAGTGGCTCCGGTGGCGGTGAGGGCGTCGATGTCCTTGGCGGACCAGTCCCAGACCTCCACTTGGAAGCCACGCTCGGCGATATGGCGGACCCGCTCGGGGAAGGGCCGGTCGAGGTAGAGCATTTCGGCGCAGGCGGCCAGCGTGTAAGGAGTGCTGCTCACTTGGTCACCTCGGCGATGTCGACGGCGGAGGCGGTCTTGATGCTGCGGATGGCGGCCAATGCGATGGACAGTGCCCGGCGTGCGTCGTGCCCGGTGACCGGTACCGGGGACTGGTTACAGATGGCGTCGGTGAACGCCCTCAGTTCGGCGGTGTACGCCGCGCGCAGCAGCTCGGTGTCGCGTCGGGCGGTGTCGGCCTGGATCCCGTCGGCTCCGTAGTAGGTCATGTCGGTGCGGCGTCCGTTGCCGGCGGTCACCATGCCCTCCGAGCCGAAGACTTCGGCGCGTACGTCGTATCCGTAGAGCGCGGAGAAGGAGGCCTCGGTGGTGGCGATGGCGCCGTTGTCGAAGCGAATGGTCACAACGGCGGTGTCGAGGTGGCCGTCGGCCTTGGCGTCGGGGCGAACCAGCGCATCGGCGGTGGCGTGGACGCGCACGGGGGTGGCACCGGGGTTGAGCCAGCACACGGTGTCGAAGTCGTGGATGAGGGTTTCGAGGAAGATCGTCCACTGCGGAATGCGGGAGGGGTCCGCGGTGAAGGGTCCCGGGTCGCGGGTCAGTGAACGCAGCAGCTGCGGAGCCCCGACCTTACGTTCGTCGATGGCGGCACGGGCTGCGGCGAAGCCGGGGGCGAACCGGCGGTTGAAGCCGACCTGGAGCACGATGCCGGCTTCCTCGGCCGCGGCGATGGCGAGGTCGGCATCCTCCAGGGTGACCGCCATCGGCTTCTCGACGAAGACGTGCTTGCCGGCGGTAGCCGCGGCCACGACCAGGTCGGTGTGTGCGCGAGCGGGCGCAGTGATCAGCACTCCGTCGATGTCGGCCCGGTCGAGTACCTCCGCGACGTCGGTGGTGGCCAGCGGGACGTCGAGTGCGGTCGCGAGACGTTCGGCGGCTCCGGGGACGGGGTCGCTGATCGCAGCCAGCGTGGCTCCGGGGACATGCCGGGCAACGATCTCCGCGTGGTTCGAGCCGATGCGGCCGGCCCCGATGGTGGCCAGTTGCAAGGTGTCCGAGGCGGGCCGGGCGCTACGACCGGTGCTGACATCGGTGACGGTCATGGAGTGCTCCACATCACTAGTACGTTCTAGTTGCACAACGTAAAGCCCACTCCGCATGGGGTCAAGAGGTGGATATGCTCGGCACAGGCGGCACCCGCCGGGGGCGGCGCGGGCGTCCGCAACGATTCGAGCAGGTAGGAGCAGCGGAAGTGGGCGAGCCCGAGGAGGCACGCGCCGAAGCCGAGCAGCGCTCGCCCCGCACGTCGGCCACCGGCGGCAAGCGCGGAAACGGGACCCGGCCGACGATGGCCGACGTGGCCCGGGCGGCGGGTACGTCCACCGCACTCGTATCGATCGTCATGCGCGGCGTGCCGGGAGCCAGCGAGGCCACCCGGCAGCGCATCATGCGGATCGCCGACGAACTGGGCTATGTCCCCGACCAGCGTGCGCGCAAGCTCCGGCAGTCCAGCTCCCGGGTACTCGGCGTCTCCTTCGAGCTCCAGCAGCCCTTCCACGGCGACCTCGTGGAACACGTCTACTCCGCCGCCGCGCAACGCGGCTATGAAGCCGTGATCAGTGCGGTGGCCCCCAGTCGCAGCGAAATGACGTCCGTCAACGCCCTGCTTCGGGAGCGGTGCGAGGCGGCGATCCTCCTGGGCAGCGGGCTGGAACCCGAGGAGCTGACGAGCCTGGCCCGCCGGGTGCCGACCGTAGTCGTCGCCCGCCACACCGATGCCTCCGGCGTGGCCGTGGTGCGCGGTGACGACACAGCGGGGATCGCGCTCGCCGTCGACCACCTCGTGGCGCTCGGACACCGGCGCATCGCCCACATCGACGGCGCCGGCGCCCCTGGCAGTTCCGACCGTCGGCTGGGCTTCCTGGAAGCCATGGGGCGCCACGGACTCCAGGACTCGGCCGACGTGATCGCCGGTGGTCTCACCGAGACCGCAGGCGCCGAAGGCATGCGCTACCTGCTCGACCGCCCCTCGCCCCCCACCGCCGTGATCGCGTTCAACGACCGCTGCGCCACCGGCGTGCTGGACGTCCTCGCACGTCACGGACGTGACGTGCCCGGTGATATTTCCGTCGTCGGCTATGACGACTCGAGGCTGGCGAAGATACCGCACGTGCAGATGACCACCGTCTCGCAAAACCCCGAGCAGTTGGCGAAGACCGCGGTGGCCGCGGCGCTCGACCTGGCCGCCGGCCGCTCACCTCAGGAGATCGTGCTCACGCCGCGCTTGGTGGAACGCGCGACCACGGGACCCGCCCCCTCCTGAACCGCACCGTCGAAGTACTTCACGCCGACGTCGGAATTATTTCGTGCGTATGTCTTGACATGAATTAGAACGTACTAGTTCCCTATCGGCACCGGTTCTTGCCGCCTGCGGGCTCGGACCCTTGCCGCTCACTCGGCTTCTCCTGCGCTGCCCGCGGTCGATCCCCCATCAGACATGCCGCCCGCTATGGGCATGCGCCGAGAGGAGCATCCATGCTGAGCGCCCTCACTCCGGGAGCGGCTTCCCTCGCATCGGAGCCACCGATCACCGGCCGGTGGTCGATGACCGCTATCGCCGCTGTCACCACGCTGGACGGTCCGAGGTTCGGATACGGCATCGGCGTGACTGCCGGCGCGCTGCCCTTCATGACCAAGTCCCCGAGCAGGGGTGGGTTGGTCTACCCGCCGGCCCGTAGCTGCGGGACGCCCCGATGCTTGGACGAAGGAGTTCTCCCATGGCACATCCCGTAAGCACGCGCGCATCCGCGCTTCCGCCGCTCACTCCCGGTCCGCACCGCAAGCGGTTGGGCCTCATCTCGATCGTCGCCTGCTTCGGCGGCCTGCTGTTCGGCTACGACACCGGTGTGAGCAACGGTGCGGAGCACCCGATGCAGATCGAGCTCGGGCTGGACAATCTGTCGCTGGGCATCGTCATCAGCTCACTGGTCTTCGCCGCCGCGGTGGGCGCACTGCTCGGCGGGCAGGTCTCCGACGCATGGGGCCGCCGCAGGGCAATCCTCCTGTTTGCGGTGCTGTTCTTCGTCGGCACACTGTTCGAGGTGTTCTCGCCGGGCTTCGGGGTCCTCGTGACCGGGCGGATTCTGATCGGGCTCGCGGTCGGTGGTGCATCGACCGTGGTCCCGGTCTACCTCGCTGAGCTCGCCGCAGTGGAGATCCGGGGCTCGATCACCGGGCGGAACGAGCTGGCGATCGTGACCGGCCAGCTCGCGGCGTTCGTGATGAACGCGATCATCGGCACCGTCTTCGGCGATCTGGACGGCGTCTGGCGCATCATGTTCTCCATCTGCGCGCTCCCTGCCGTGGCCCTGTTCGTCGGCATGCTGCGGATGCCCGAGTCGCCGCGCTGGCTGGTCGAGAAGGGACACCACGACCGGGCTCTGGCGGTACTGAAAACCGTTCGTTCAGAGGAGCGGGCCATCGCCGAACTGGCCGAGGTGGAGCGCGTCGCCGCGGAAGCGAAGGAGGAGCACCGGGTCGGCGTGGGGGCGATCCTGACGAACAAGTGGCTGATCCGGATCGTGCTCGTCGGCATCGGGGTCGCCATGACCCAGCAGCTCACCGGCATCAATTCGATTATGTACTACGGCCAGCGGGTGCTGATCGAGGCAGGATTCACCGCAGGCGCGGCACTCATCGCCAACATCGCCTCGGGCGTCTTCGCCGTCATCGGTGGCGTGATCGCGCTCCACAACATGGACAGGATCGACCGGCGCAAGACCTTCGCCATCGGCCTCTCGCTGACCACGACCTGCCATGTCCTCATCGGCACTGCTTCGATGCTGCTGCCGGTCGGGAGCCCGCTGCGCCCGTATGTCCTCCTGTTCCTCGTCGTGGCGTTCGTCTTCTCGATGCAGTCATTCCTCAACGTTGCGGTATGGGTGTGGCTGGCGGAGATCTTCCCGCTGCACATGCGCGGCCTGGGGATCGGCGTCGCCGTGTTCTTCGGGTGGCTCATGAACGCCCTGCTCGCCCTGTTCTTCCCGTCGCTGGTCGCAGGGATCGGTATGACCGGGGTGTTCTATCTGTTCGCCGGCATCGGTGTGGTCGCGCTGATCTTCGTCGTCACCCAGGTGCCTGAGACCCGCGGAGTGTCGCTGGAGAAGCTGGAGGAGGACGTCACCAGCGGTGCGGCCTACGACCTTGGAAGGGTCGGCCACGTGGGCTAGGCCTGGCCGGCCGGCCGGCGGACCGGGCGCTGGCGCCCACGTTGTACGGGGCGCTCGCCGCAGCATCGGCCTCCTGCTGGTGTGGGCGGCGGGGCACAGCGGCCGATCCGAGGGGTGAAGCACCGCTCCATGGCAGGTCGCGATGGATCAGGCGATGCCTCATGTGCCCTGCACCTCACATCCATGAAGATCTCCCAGGACATCCGCCGCGAACACGGCGGCGACCTGGCCGTGGACCCCGAGGCCGGTATGGCCGAGAAGTCCAAGGAATTCGCGGCAGCGGGCAACCGGGTGTACTTGCCGATCGCGGACTGACCGCCGGCACGATCTGAACACATGACGAGGAGGCTCCGGGAATGCCCGGGGCCTCCTCGTCATGCGGAATTACTCCGGCTGATGATCCGGTCCCCCGTAGTCCGGGCTGGTGAAGTCCGGGCTGGTGAAGCGGGGGCGGGTGGTGGTGCGGTGGTCGTCCTCGGGGCCCGAGAAGCGCGGGTGGGTGTAGCCGAGGGTGGGCATCCGGCCGCTGTCCGGGGTGTCCGCGACCGTCGGTTCGGCGGGTGCCACCGTGCTCGCTTCGGCGGGTGCCGCCGTGCTCGCGGGGACCGTCGGGCCCTTCTCCTTTTTCCGGACGTCCGGCTCCGGAGGCGGCTCCGGAGCCGTCAGGGCTTCCAGGAGGAAGGGCTTCAGGCCGCGTTCCTGGAGGGCCTGGAGCCAGCGGGCCTTTGCCCGTTCGACCTCCTGGGCCAGTTCCGTGGGGTGGGAGGCGCGCAGGGACGTGGCGCCGTTCCGGAGCGCGGTGACCACCAGGCCGCCCATCGCGATGAGGATCGTCGCCGCGGTCAGGGCCGCGAAGACCCAGCCGACGCTGATCAGCGGCTGGGCCAGGGGCTCGTCGGGGCTGACGGTGTGCAGGACGTAGCCGATGAGGAGGAAGAGGACCGCGGCGATGCCGGCCAGGACGGGCGCGAGGACCGTGACCATGGCGGCCAGTCCGGCGCCGGTGGCCTCGGAGACCTCGCCCATCGTGGCGAAGCCGACGCCGGTACCGCCCGCGCCGTCACCGCCGCCCTCGCCCGCTTCACCACCGGCCGTGGCCGGGCGCGCGGCGGCGGGCGCACGCAACTCCGCGCGGAGCGCGACGTAATGCTGGTACTCGGCCGTCGCGCACGCGGCGATGGCGGTCGTGGCGCTGAGCGCCATGGTGCGCAGCTGCTCGGTGTTGAGGCGCATGCCCGTCGCGGCGAGATCCGGGCGGTCGGCCGCGGTGCGCAGTGCCTCGTCGAGGGCCCGCCGGAATTCCTCGCGGTCCTCGTTCAGCAGGTGCGGAGCGCTGCTGTTCATGTGCATCCCCCGATGCTCCGTAGGGCCGTACGGGCCGGCGTGGGCCGGGCAGTTGGCGGGAAACGGAGGAGAGCCTGCTACGGATAGACCGATGGTAGAGCGCCTCCAGCACGGCGTGACAGAGGATTTCGGAAATTCGCTCCGCCCGTGACAAGCCCCCCGACCGCCCGGCACGTCCCGCCGCCGGCCTGTGGTACCCCTGCCCCGATACGGGTCAGACAGTCAGGGGGAGTTGAACGACGAGCAGCTTTCCGGCCATCGTGACGCCGCCGTCCATGGCGACCGCGAGCCCGTCGGCGTACACGTGCGGCTCTTCGACGATGGGGTCCTCGCCCTCGCCGTCCTCGGTGCCGACCTCGCCGAGGAGGTACGGGATGGGGCTGTGACCGTGGACGATGCGCTCGCCGCCGTACGTGGCGAGCAGTTCGCGCACGGCCTGCGGCCCGGACTCGTCGCGGAAGGCGAAGCGCTTGGTGAGCTTGCGGAAGAGGTCCCAGACCTCGTTGGCGTCGCTGCGGGTGAGGACCTCGTGGACGGCGTCGTTGACGGCCTCGATGGAGTCGCCGTAGTCGAGGTACGCGGTGGTGTCGGAGTGCACGAGGAGGTGGCCGTCCTCCTGCGTGACGGCGTCCAGCCGGGCCATCCACTGCAGGTGGTGGTCCTGGAGGCGGTCCATGTCGGTCTTCTGGCCGCCGTTGAGCAGCCAGGCGGCCTGGAAGGAGGCGGTGCCCGCGCCGGACTGCACGGGGGTGTCACCGAACCGCTTGGCGCCGAGCAGGAGCAGTTCGTGGTTGCCCATGAGGGCCTTGCAGTAGCCGCCGGCCGCGGCGGCCTCGGCGGACAGCTGCATGACCAGGTCGATGACGCCGATGCCGTCGGGGCCGCGGTCGGTGAAGTCGCCGAGGAACCACAGCCGGGTGTTGCCCGCCGCCCAGTGGCCCTCGGCGTCGATCAGCCCCTCGGTGAACAGCGCCGCGCGCAGCTCGTCGTAGTAACCGTGCACGTCGCCGACGACGTACAGCGGGCCGCCGGGCTCGCCCTCGCCGACCTGCTGGAGCTCCACCATGGGCTGGTCGACGAGCGTGTCCGTATACGCGGTCGGGGCGCCGTTCGGGCCGACGACCGGGATGTCGCGCTCGGTGGGGGTGTAGTCGGCGGGCAGCTCGTCCTGCGGCAGCGTGGCCTGCGGGCCGGTGCCGTACGTGAGGCGCGCGTACGGCCGGGTCCTGGTCCGTACGCGGACCTCCGGGGCCAGGTGCTCCTGGAAAACGGGCATCTCCTGGGGAACGGCCAGGTCCTGGGGGACTTGGCCGGATGGCAGGCCGTAACCGTCCTGCGGGACGTATCCCTCCTGCGGTGCGTACGCGCCATCGGCGGCGTACGGGTCCTGCGGGCGACCGTCCAGTGCGGCCCCGGGAGTTCCAGGAGGAACGGGCGCAGGAGGTTGTGCTGCCATGGTCCGCACCATGGGTCCCAGACCGGCCCCCTGAGTCATCGACCCCTCCACCGTCGCGCCGCCGTGCACCTCGCGGACCTTGCCTGGTCGACGGCGGTCCGTGGTGTCGTGCGCCCATCATAGGAATGCCGCTCGCAGGTTGTGACGCACCCGGGGGTGGTCAATCGTTCGGAGCCCGGCGTTCCCTGCTATTTTCTCCCGGCTTCGCCCTCTTTTTCCCTGCGCGGCCATGGCCGTCCGGCGGAACGCTCAGTCGCCGGACGGGCCGCGCGGTGGGCTGACCGTCGTACGTGGGGACCTCCGTTGAGAGGAGGTGCGCACGATCAGGTCGGTCGGTATTACCTGCTCGACCGGGCGTCCGCTGTCGAGCCCCTCGATGGCGTCGATGAGCAGCTGGACGACGGCGGTGCCGATGCGCCGGGGCTTGAGAGAGAGGGTCGTGATGGGGGGCTCGGTCGTGGCGTAGACCGTGGACTCGCTGCAGCACACCAGCAGGAGATCGTCGGGGACCCGGAGGCCGTACCGGCGGGCGGCGGCGAGCAGGTCGGTGCCGTTCGGGTCGAAGAGGCCGTAGACGGCGTCCGGGCGGTCCGGGCGGGCCAGCAGCCGGTCGGCGGCGACGGCGCCCGCGCACGGGTCGTGCGCCGGGTAGGACTCGTACACCGGGTCCTGGCCGACCCGCTCGCACCAGCGGAGGTACGCGGTGGTGGACAGGCGGGTGTAGGTGTCGGTGGTGGTGCCCGTGAGGAGGCCGATGCGGCGGGCGCCGGCGTCGGCGAGGTGCTCCAGGAGGCCGATGACGGCTGCCTCGTGGTCGTTGTCGACCCAGCCGGTGACGGGGAGGGTGCCGCCGGGGCGGCCGTCGGAGACGACGGGGATGCCGTGCCGGACGAGCTCGGTGACGACGGGATCGCCGTCGGCCGGGTCGATGACGACCGTGCCGTCCAGGGCGACGTTGGACCAGACGTCGTGGCGGGAGGTCGCGGGGAGGATGACCAGGGCGTAGCCACGGGCCAGCGCGGCGGAGGTGGCGGCGCGCGCCATCTCGGCGAAGTACGCGAACTCGGTGAAGGTGAAAGGTTCATCCCCGTACGTGGTGACGGTCAGCCCGATCAGGCCGGACTTGCCGGTACGGAGCGTGCGGGCGGCGGCGGAGGGGCGGTAGCCCAACCGGTCGGCGACCTCGCGGACGTGGCGACGGGTGGCGTCCGGAAGCCGGCCCTTGCCGTTGAGCGCGTCGGAGACAGTCGTGATGGAGACACCGGCTGCGGCGGCCACGTCCCGGATGCCTGCCCGCCCCAACCGGCGTCCGGTCGACCGGCTCACCTGGTGCTTCCCTGCTGCTGTCATGGCGAGCCGATAGTAGGGCTCGGAGGGGGCCATCGCGGGGCTCCCTTATGCGCAGGCGAAAGGCACGTTTCTGCATGCCGAAAGGCCGTCAACCTCCTTGGAATGAAAGGAGGTTGGGGGTCAGGACGTGGTTCTGGCCGGTGATCGTCGGGCTTGACCTGCAGATTGCGCCAGGTATCGAAGAGGTCTCAAGTCACCTTCACGGGTGACGCGCGCCACGGCGCGAGCCACCGGCGCGTGACACAGGGGGAGGCGCTCCGCAAAGGCCCTGCGCCCTGAGCTGGGGCATGGCGCCGGTATATGACATGCGCATGCCCGTACGAGCTCCCGGAGGGACCGGAGGGCGGCGGACCCTACGCCGCACGGCTCAATCCTCATAAGGTGTGCAGTATTGGTGACGAGCGGGACGGTCGAGGAGGACCTGCGGTGAGCGAGAAGACCCCGAAGCTGCGTGCGGCGCTGGACGGCGTCCCCACCTACAAGCCCGGGAAGCCGGCCGCCGCGGATGGCCCGGTGGCGTACAAACTGTCCTCCAACGAGAACCCCTATCCGCCGCTGCCCGGCGTGCTGGAGACCGCGGTGACCGCCGCCGGCGCCTTCAACCGGTACCCGGACATGGCCTGCACCGGGCTGATGGCGGAGCTGTCGGAGCGGTTCGGCGTGCCGGCCGAGCACCTGGCGACCGGCACCGGCTCGGTGGGCGTGGCCCAGCAGCTGATCCAGGCGACGGCCGGGCCGGGCGACGAGGTGATCTACGCCTGGCGCTCCTTCGAGGCGTACCCGATCATCACCCAGATCTCCGGCGCCACGTCCGTGCAGGTCCCGCTGGACGCGGGTGAGGTGCACGACCTGGACGCGATGCTCGCGGCCGTCACCGAGCGGACCCGGCTGATCTTCGTGTGCAACCCGAACAACCCCACCGGCACCGTGGTGCGCCGCGCCGAGCTGGAGCGCTTCCTGGACGCGGTGCCCTCGGACGTACTGATCGTGCTGGACGAGGCGTACCGCGAGTTCATCCGCGACGCCGACGTGCCGGACGGCATCGAGCTCTACCGCGACCGCCCGAACGTCTGCGTGCTGCGCACCTTCTCCAAGGCGTACGGGCTCGCCGGGCTGCGGGTGGGCTTCGCGGTGGCGCACGAGCCGGTCGCGGCGGCGCTGCGCAAGACGGCGGTGCCCTTCGGCGTGAGCCAGCTCGCGCAGGACGCGGCGGTCGCCTCGCTGCGCAGCGAGGACGCGCTGCTGGAGCGGGTGGACGCGCTGGTGGCCGAGCGGACCCGGGTGGCCGAGGCGCTTACCGCTCAGGGCTGGACCGTGCCGGAGTCGCAGGCCAACTTCGTGTGGCTGCGGCTGGGGGAGCGCACCGTGGACTTCGCGCGGGCGTGCGAAGAGGCGGGCGCCGTGGTGCGGCCGTTCCCCGGCGAGGGCGTGCGGGTCTCGATCGGCGAGACCGAGGGCAACGACATCTTCCTGCAGACGGCGGAGGCATTCCGCAAGGAGCTGTGACCGGCGGGTGTGAGTGCGGCGGGGTGGCCGCGGTCCTTGTGGTCCGCGGCCACCCCGCTTTTGCGTGCGTCAGGCGCGTTCCACCCGGATGGGGTCGCCGTCGCGGACGGTGGCGAGGCGGCGCGGGTCGCCGTCGACGCGGCCGAGGATGTTGCAGGGGGACGCGAGCCGGGACTCGTCCCCGTGGGAGATGGGCGTGGGGCCGTACGGCAGGGCCAGCGCGTCGCCGTCGGTCCAGAACGCGACGGTGCCCGGTTCGACGACCTGCTGGGCGCCGGCCTCCAGCGCGGGGGAGACGGGGGTGGCGAAGTAGACCTCCTCGCCCCAGGTGCGGGCGGTGGAGGCGAGCGGCAGCGCGGCCTCCAGGGCGGTGGTGGTCGGCGTGTCCTCCAGGGTGGCGGTCAGGTGACCTGCGGGCCATGAGATGCGTATCTGCATGGCGCCAAATTCAACAATATGTTGAAGCTGGGCGGAAGAGGCGTCGACGAAAAACGGCGTGTACACGTTCACTAACAGCCCGTCCCGCGGCCGCTCGGCAGGCCGTAACAAGGTTTTCCGCACCACGGAAAACCACGTGACCGCGGTCACGCACCCCCGATCGATTGAACGAAAACCCATGGGAGATAATTGCTTGTGAATGTGAACGCGTTCACAAGCACCTCCGCTTTTGTCCCTCTTTATGCAGGACAAAAGGGACAGGAGGTGTGGCGGGAACGGCGACCGTAAGGAGACATCGACGTGGAACTGGCGTTGGCGCCAGAGACCTTGGCGCGATGGCAATTCGGCATCACGACCGTCTATCACTTCCTCTTCGTGCCCCTGACGATCTCTCTCGCCGCCCTGGTGGCCGGACTGGAGACGGCATGGGTCCGCACGGGCAAGGAGCAGTACCTCAAGGCGACGAAGTTCTGGGGCAAGCTCTTTCTGATCAACATCGCGATGGGTGTCGTCACCGGCATCGTCCAGGAGTTCCAGTTCGGCATGAACTGGTCCGACTACTCGCGCTTCGTCGGTGATGTCTTCGGCGCCCCGCTCGCGTTCGAAGCCCTCATCGCGTTCTTCTTCGAGTCCACCTTCATCGGCCTGTGGATCTTCGGCTGGGACAAGCTGCCCAAGAAGATCCACTGCTTCTGCATGTGGATGGTCTCGATCGGCACGATCCTGTCGGCGTACTTCATCCTCGCGGCCAACTCCTGGATGCAGCACCCCACCGGCTACAAGCTGAACAAGGCCACCGGGCGCGCGGAGCTGACCGACTTCTGGAAGGTGCTGACGCAGGACACCACCCTGGTCGTCGTCTTCCACACCCTCACGGCGGCCTTCCTCGCGGGCGGCGCCTTCATCGTCGGCATTGCCGCGTACCACCTGCTGCGCAAGAAGCACGTCAAGGTCATGCGGACCTCGCTCCGCCTCGGCCTGGTGACGCTGGTCGTGTCCGGCCTGCTCACCGCCGTCAGCGGCGACCTGCTGGGCAAGGTCATGTTCCAGCAGCAGCCGATGAAGATGGCCTCGGCCGAGGCGCTGTGGGACGGGCAGGCACCCGCGCCCTTCTCGGTCTTCGCCTACGGGGACGTGTCCAAGGGCCACAACACCGTCGAGGTGGAGATACCCGGCCTGCTCTCGTTCCTCGCCCACGACGACTTCTCCTCGCACGTGCCCGGCATCAACGACGTGAACAAGGCCGAGCAGGAGAAGTACGGGCCCGGGGACTACCGGCCCAACATCCCGGTCGCCTACTGGGGCTTCCGCTGGATGATCGGCTTCGGTATGACCTCCTTCGCCCTCGGCGTGGCCGGCCTCTGGCTCACCCGCAAGAAGTTCTGGCTCTCGCAACGACTGCGGACGGGCGACGAGGAGGTACCGCACCTCGCGCTCACCAAGGACAAGGCGCTCGGGGACGGGCTGTCCAAGTGGGCCTGGCGGCTCGCCGTGGTCACTATCGGCTTCCCGCTGATCGCGAGCTCCTGGGGCTGGATCTTCACCGAGATGGGCCGTCAGCCCTGGGTCGTCTACGGCGTGCTGCGCACCTCCGACGCGGTCTCCCCCGGCGTCTCGCAGGGCGAGGTGATCACCTCGATGGCCGTCTTCACCGCGCTGTACGCGATCCTCGCCTGGGTCGAGGTCAGGCTGCTCGTCAAGTACGTCAAGGCCGGACCGCAGGAGCTGTCGGAGTCCGACCTCAACCCGCCCACGAAGATCGGCGGCAACGACAGCGATGCCGACCGGCCCATGGCCTTCTCGTACTAGGGAGCAGCTGTGCACCTTCACGACGTCTGGTTCGTCCTCATCGCCTTCCTGTGGGTCGGGTACTTCTTCCTCGAAGGGTTCGACTTCGGGATCGGCGTGCTCACCAAGCTGCTCGCCCGTGACCGGCGCGAGCGGCGGGTCCTCATCAACACCATCGGCCCGGTCTGGGACGGCAACGAGGTCTGGCTGATCACCGCGGCGGGCGCGACCTTCGCGGCCTTCCCCGAGTGGTACGCCACGCTCTTCTCGGGCTTCTACCTGCCGATGCTGCTGATCCTGCTCTGCCTCATCGTGCGCGGTGTGGCCTTCGAGTACCGCCACAAGCGGGACGAGGAGCGCTGGCAGAACAACTGGGAGAACGCGATCTTCTGGACCTCGCTGCTCCCGCCGGTGCTGTGGGGCGTGGTCTTCGGCAACATCGTCGGCGGCGTGAAGATCGACGCCGACAAGAACTACGCCGGGTCCCTGCTCGACCTGCTGAACCCGTACGCGCTCCTCGGCGGCCTGGCCATGCTGGCGCTGTTCACCTTCCACGGCGCGGTCTTCGCCTCGCTGAAGACGGTGGGCGACATCCGGGAACGGGCGCGTGTCACGGCCTCGTTCCTCGGCATGACCGCCATGGGGCTGGCGCTCGCCTTCATGGTCTGGACGCAGATCGACACGGGCAACGGCAAGAGCGTGGTCGCGCTGGTCGTGGCGGGGGTCGCGCTGCTCGCCGCGCTGGTGGCGAACATGTTCGGGCGGGAGGGCTGGTCCTTCGCCTTCTCCGGCGTCACCATCGCGGCCCTGGTCGTGATGCTGTTCCTGACGCTCTTCCCGAACGTCATGCCGTCCTCGCTCAACGAGAGCTGGAACCTCACGGTCAGCAACTCCGCGTCCAGCCCGTACACCCTGAAGATCATGACCTGGTGCGCGGCCATCGCGGCCCCGCTCGTGATGCTCTACCAGGGCTGGACGTACTGGGTGTTCCGCAAGCGCATCGGCACGCAGCACATCGCCGACGCGCACTGATCCCCTTCCGTTACGTACGCCAGGACGGATGTTTCACGTGAAACCGATCGACCCGCGCCTGCTTCGGTACGCCCGTGCCACCCGCTTCTTCCTCGTCGCGGTGGTGATCCTCGGCCTTGCCGGGGCGGGCCTGGTCATCGGCCAGGCGATGCTCATCGCCGAGGTCGTCGTCGGCGCCTTCCAGCGCGACCTCGACCTCGGCGGCCTGAGCACGCCGCTCCTACTGCTCGCGCTGGTCTCGGTCGGCCGGGGGATCGTCTCCTGGCTGACCGAGCTGGCCGCGCACCGGGCGAGCGCGGCGGTGAAGTCCGAGCTGCGGACGCGACTGCTGACGAAGGCCACCGGGCTCGGCCCGTCCTGGCTCGGTACTCAGCGGACCGGTGAGCTCACGAACCTCGCCACCCGCGGCATCGACGCGCTCGACGACTACTTCGCGCGCTACCTGCCGCAGCTCGGCCTCGCGGTCGTCGTGCCCATCGCCGTGCTCGTACGGATCGTGACCGGCGACTGGATCTCCGCGGCGACCATCGTCGTCACGCTCCCGCTCATCCCGCTCTTCATGATCCTCATCGGCTGGGCGACCCAGTCGCGGATGGACCGGCAGTGGAAGCTGCTGAGCCGGCTGTCCGGCCACTTCCTCGACGTCGTCGCGGGACTGCCCACGCTGAAGGTCTTCGGCCGGGCCAAGGCCCAGGCGGACGCGATCCGCACCATCACCGGCGAGTACCGCCGGGCCACGCTGCGCACGCTGCGCATCGCCTTCCTGTCCTCCTTCGCCCTGGAACTGCTCTCCACGATCTCGGTCGCGCTGGTCGCGGTCGGCGTCGGCATGCGGCTCGTGAAGGGCGACCTCGACCTGTCCACCGGGCTGATGGTGCTGATCCTGGCGCCCGAGGCGTACCTGCCGCTGCGGCAGGTGGGCGCGCAGTACCACGCGGCGGCCGAGGGGCTGGCGGCCGCGGAGGAGATCTTCGCGGTACTGGAGACGGAAGCGGGGACCGGGCACGGCGGGACGCGCGAGGCCCCGGCGGGGACCGGGATCGTCGTGGACGGTCTGGTCGTACGCCACCCCGGGCGCCCCGAACCCTCGCTCGCGCAGACGTCGTTCGAGGTCGCGGCCGGGGAGACCGTGGCGCTGACGGGGCCGTCCGGCGCGGGCAAGACCACGCTGCTGAACGTCCTGCTCGGCTTTGCGAAGCCGGCCGCCGGCCGGGTGCTGATCGACGGCGTGGACCTCGCCACCCTCTCCCCCGACAGCTGGCGCAGCCGTATCGCCTGGGTGCCGCAGCACCCGTACCTCTTCGCCGGCACGGTCGCCGAGAACGTGCGGCTGGCCCGGCCGGACGCCGATGACGCGGCGGTGCGGGCCGCGCTGCGCGACGCCGGCGCGCTCGGCTTCGTCGATGCGCTCCCCGACGGCCCCGACACCCGGCTCGGCGAGTCCGGCGCGGGCCTCTCCGCCGGACAGCGCCAACGGCTCGCCCTCGCCCGCGCGTTCCTCGCCGACCGCCCGGTACTGCTGCTCGACGAGCCCACCGCGAACCTCGACGGCGCGACGGAAGCGTCCGTCGTGGACGCGGTGCGCCGCCTGGCCCGGGGCCGCACGGTTCTGCTGGTGGCCCACCGCCCGGCCCTGCTGCGGGCGGCCGACCGGGTCGTTCACCTCACCGGACACCACGACGCACCGGCACCCGCCGAGACGACGGAAGGGTCCGGGGCGGAGGGGGTGGTCGTCGGACGTAAAGCGAAGCAGTCCGACGACCACCCCCGGAGTCCCGGGCCCGGCACCGACAACGACGCCGAGGCGGAGACCCGGGCCCCCGCCCTGGCCCGCCTCCGAACGCAGGCACGAGCCCACCGCTCCCGCTTCGCCCTGGCGCTGCTGCTCGGCAGCCTCGCCCTCGGAAGCGCCGTAGGCCTGATGGCCACCTCCGGCTGGCTGATCTCCCGGGCCTCTCAGCACCCGCCGGTCCTCTACTTGATGGTCGCCGTCACCGCGACCCGCGCGTTCGGCATCGGCCGGGCCGTCTTCCGGTACGCCGAGCGGCTGGTCGCGCACGACGCGGTGTTCCGGATGCTGGCGGACGCCCGGGTGGCGGTCTACCGGCGGCTGGAGAAGCTCGCGCCCGCCGGGCTGCGCGACCGCAGCCGCGGCGACCTGCTGTCCCGGCTGGTCGCGGACGTGGACGCCGGGCAGGACTACTTTCTGCGCTGGCTGCTGCCGGCGGGCGCGGCCGTCGTGGTCGGCGCGGGTTCGGCCGGGTTCACCGCCTGGCTGCTGCCGGAGGCCGGCGCGGTGCTCGCCGTCGGGCTGCTGCTGGCGGGCGTCGTCGTACCGCTGGTGTCCGGCGCGCTGGCGCGGCGGGCCGAGCGGCGGCTGGCCCCGGCCCGCGGCGTGCTCTCCGCGCGCGTCGTCGACCTCCTCACCGGTACGGCCGAACTCACGGTCGCGGGCGCGCTGCGGGAGCGGCTGGCCGGTACCCGGCGCGCGGACCGCGAGCTGACGGCGGTGGCGTCCCGGTCCGCCGCGGCGGCCGGTGCCGGTGCCGGGCTGATCGCGCTGCTGACCGGGCTGACCGTCGCGGCCGCCGCGGTCGTCGGCGTACAGGCCGTGCACGACGGGCGGTTGAACGGGGTGAGCCTGGCGGTGGTCGTACTGACGCCGCTGGCCGCGTTCGAGGCGGTCGCCGGGCTGCCGCTGGCCGTGCAGTACCGGCAGCGCACCCGCCGCGCCGCCGAGCGGGTCTTCGAGGTACTGGACGCGCCGGCGCCGGTCTCCGAGCCGGCGGAGCCGGTGGCGGTACCGGAGTCGCCGTTCCCGCTGATGGTGAGCGGGCTGACGGCCCGGCACCCCGGGCAGGTGCGGCCGACGCTCGACGGGGTGGGCTTCACGCTCGCGCCCGGCCGCCGGATCGCGGTCGTCGGCCCGTCGGGCTCGGGCAAGACGACGCTCGCGCAGGTGCTGCTGCGCTTCCTGGACCGGGAGTCCGGTACGTACACGCTCGGCGGGGTGGACGCGCAGCAGGCGGACGGCGACGCGGTACGGCGGCGGGTCGGCCTGTGCGCGCAGGACGCCCACCTCTTCGACAGCTCGGTGCGGGAGAACCTGCGGCTGGCCCGGCCGGACGCCGACGAGGCGGATCTCTGGGCGGCGCTGGCCGGCGCCCGGCTCGCGGACTGGGTGCGCGGGCTGCCGGACGGGCTGGACACGCTGGTCGGCGAGCACGGAGCGCGGCTGTCCGGCGGGCAGCGGCAGCGCCTTGCGCTGGCCCGCGCGCTGCTCGCGGACTTCCCGGTACTGGTACTGGACGAGCCGGCCGAGCACCTGGACCTGGCCACCGCCGACGCGCTGACCACCGACCTGCTGGAGGTGACCAGCGGCCGGACGACGGTCCTGATCACGCACCGGCTGGCGGGTCTGGAGGCGGTCGACGAGATTCTCGTACTGGACCGCGGGCGCGTGGTGCAGCGCGGCCCGTACGAGGAGCTGGCCGCGGCCGACGGCCCGTTCCGCCGGATGCGGGACCGCGAGCGGGCGACGGACGCGCGGTACGCGGCGGCGGCCCGGCCGTAGCGCCACGCGGCGCCGGGTCCGTCCTCAGTAGTCGAGCGCGACTTTCCTCGACAAAAGGGACTTACTAGGCTCGGGGCATGGCAGCCACGGCAGGATCAGCGAGCGGGCCCGGACCGGCGGAGGGCCCCGCGCAGGACTCCGATGCCGGCACCATGGACGCCGCCACGGAGGCGACGCGCAGCCTCCAGGGGCTGGCACCGCAGATCACCGCCCGGCTGCCGCGCCTCCTGGAGGCCATGCGGACCGTCGGCGCGGGCCTGGACCTGCACATCACGCTGGACCGCATCGTGGAGACCGCCGCCGAGCTGGCCGACGCCCGGTACGCGGCCATCGGCATCGTCGACGAGGCGCGCGAGGGTCTGTCGGACTTCGTGACGTACGGCGTGACCGGGGAGGACCACCGGCGCATCGGCGCGCTGCCCGACGGCCAAAAAGGCCTGCTCGGCGCGCTCATCCACGACCCTCGGCCGGTGCGCCTGAGCGACCTCACGCAGGACCCGCGCGCGGCCGGCTTCCCGCCCGGACACCCGCCGATGCGCACGTTTCTCGGGGTGCCGATCCGCGTACAGGGGGAGATCTTCGGCAACCTCTACCTGACGGAGAAGCGCGGCGGCGGCGAGTTCAGCGAGGGCGACCTGCACATGGTGCGGGTGCTCGCGACCGAGGCGGGCCTGGCGATCGGCAACGCCCGGATGTACGCGGCGACCCGGCAGCGCGAGCGCTGGATCGACGGCGCCGCCGCCGTCACCACCGCGCTCCTCGCGGGCAGCGACGTGGACGAGTCGCTGGCGGTCGTCGCCGAGCAGGCCCGGCGGCTGGCGGACTCGGCGGCCGGGATCGTGCTGCTGCCCGAGGCGGACGGCGGACTGGAGATCGTGGCCGCGGCCGCGGACGACCCGGTGCGGCTCACGGGGACGCACATCCCGCCCGACAGCCCGGTGACCGCCACCCTGCTCGCCGGGGAACCGGTGTTCGTCGAGGACTCGGCGACCGATCCGCGCATGGTCACCGAGGTCGCGCCGTACTTCGGGCCCAGCATGCTGCTGCCCCTGAAGAGCGGCGGCCGCGTCCTGGGCACCCTCGCCACGCCACGGGCCCGCGGCGCGCGGCAGTTCACCGCCGCGGAGCGCACGCTGGCCACCCAGTTCGCCCAACAGGCCGCGCTGGCGCTGGTCCTGGCGGATGCGCGGCGCGACCGCGAGCGGCTGGCCGTCTACGAGGACCGCGACCGGATCGCCCGGGACCTGCACGACCTGGTCATCCAGCGGCTGTTCGCGACCGGGATGATGCTGGAGGGCGCCGCGCGCAAGGCGGTGGTGCCCGAGGTGCGGGACGGCGTCGGCAAGGCCGTCGACGAGCTGGACGTGACGATCCAGGAGATCCGTACGGCGATCTTCGCCCTGCAGCAGGGGCCCGCCGAGGCGCCCGCGGGGCTGCGTACACGGGTGCTGCGCGAGATCGGCACGGCGGCGGTGCCGCTGGGCTTCCAGCCGTCGGTGAACTTCGTCGGCCCGGTGGACGCCAGGGTCGGCGAGTCGACCGGCAAGAATCTGATCGCCGCGCTCCGTGAGGCGCTGTCCAACGCCTTCCGGCACGCCCACGCCTCCCGTATCGAGGTCGTCGTGGACGCCACGGCCACGCTGCCGGACGGGCGGGACGCGGTACGGCTGACGGTCGCCGACGACGGCGTGGGCATCCCCGAGGGCGGCCGGCGCAGCGGCCTGAAGAACCTCGCCCGGAGGGCGGAGGCGCTGGGCGGGTCCAGTACGTACGGGCCGGGGCTCGGCGAGGAGGGTGCGGGCACGATGGTCACGTGGGAGGCACCGCTGTAACGGGCGGCGGCGCAGCTGCTCCAGGTGGTGCGTACGGCAGCGTCCCCCAGGTGGCCGGACGCCTGTGCTCCGTTCGGTGGCTTACGTGCCGGAGCGGGAACCACGCTCCCTCGCCCGGCGTCCTGAGCGCGCAACGATCTGCCCATGCATCCAGGTCTGTCGTGCCGTCCGGAGGCACGCGCGCCACGCAGGGGCCGCGCCGGCCGGCCGCGCGCCCGCCGCCGCGGTGCCGTCGTGTGCGTGTTCACGATCGTGCTGGGCGGGCTGCTGCCCGGTGGGCTGCCCACGGGCGGCGCGCCCGTGGGCCCGGCCGTGGCTGCCACCGCGTACGAGGGCGCGGCGCTGCCGGGGCAGGTGGCTCGCCACGAGAGCGCGGCACGGCACGGTACCGAGGTACGGCGTGCGGGCGGCGCGCGGTACGAGAGCGGCGGGTCCGGCCGTACGGCGGCGCGCGACCGTACGGCCACGCGCGGGCGCGCCGGCCGACTCGCCCGCGCGCGCCTGGAGGTGGCCCTGCTCGACGCGGCCGCGAGCCGGGCCGGCCGGTCGTACAGGGAGGGCCTGCGCGCCGCCAGGGCGGAGCGGGCCCGCGCCGCGCGGCTGACCGAGCGGCTGCGCCGGGAACGCCGTACCGCGGCGGCGCTGCGCCGTACCGCCGGGCGGATCGCGGCCGAGCAGTACCGCACGGGCAGCGGGCTGTCCTACGCCGTGCGCGTGCTGGCCGCGGCGTCCCCGGAGGACCTGCTGCGCGGCCACCGGCTGGCCGAGCGGCGGGAGCGTGCCGTGGCGGCCCGGGCGCGCACGGCGCTGCGCGCGAGCCGGGAACTGGCGGCGGGGAGCGCGGCGGCGGCCGGCCGTACGCAGGCCCTCGACGCCCGGCAGCAGCGGCTGGCCGGCGAGCGGGCGCGCATCGGGCGCAGCCTGGACCGGGCGCGCGGGCGGCTGTGGCGGCTGGTGACCGGCGCTGCCGGGTCCGGCTGCGCCGGGCCGCCGGATCGGGTGGCCTCGGCCGCTGGGCTCCTCGCGCCCGCTGCCGTGCCCGCGCGGGGCTGGACCCGGCCGGTGACGGGGTACGCGCTGTCGGCCTCGTACGGCGGCGCCGGTGCGCACTGGGCGCACCGCCACACCGGGCAGGACTTCGCGGTGCCGGTCGGCACGCCCGTGCGGTCGGCGGGCCGCGGCCGGGTGACGGCGGTGGAGTGCGGCGGCCCGTACGGGATCAGCGTGGTGGTGCGGCACGGCGGGCGCACGTACACGCAGTACGCGCACCTCTCGGCGGTACTGGTGCGCCCGGGGCAGCGGGTACGCGCCGGGCAGCCGATCGCCCTGTCCGGGAACACCGGCAACTCCACCGGGCCGCATCTGCACTTCGAAGTGCGGCGCGGCCCCGGTGCCGACGCGGCGGTCGAGCCGCTCCACTGGTTGCGCGGACGCGGCGTACGAGTGTGACGCGCCGGCTCTCAGCGGTACGGGTGTGCGGCATCGCCGGGTCAGCCGCTGGATCGTTCCTTCAGCAGCTGGTCGATCAAACGTTCGATGACGAGAGCGACGCCGTCCTCGTTGTTGCCGGCCGTGCGGTGAGTGGTCGCGGCCAGTACGTCCGGATGCGCGTTGGCCATGGCGTACGACGTCCCCGCCCAGGTCAGCATTTCGAGGTCGTTCGGCATGTCGCCGAACGCGACCACCTCGTGCGGCGCGATGCCGCGTTCGGCGCAGCAGCGGGCGAGCGTGCCGGCCTTGCTGACGCCCGCGCCGCTGATCTCCAGCAGCGCGGTGGGGCTGGACCGGGTGAACGACGCGAGGTGCCCGGCGGCATCGCGGGCCAGCGCGAGGAACGCGTCCGGGTCCAGCTCGGAGTGGTGCGCGAGGACCTTCAGGACGGGCTCGCCGGCCTTCTCGAACGCGTCGTCGAGCAGCTTCTCGACGGGCGCGATCAGCGCACCCGGGTCGAGGTGGAACGGCGGGTACTGCGGCTCGTAGTGGATGCCGCCGGTTCGCTCGACGGCGAACGACGTGCCGGGTGCCGCGGCGCGCAGCGCCTCCACGACGCCGAGCGCCGCGCTCCGCTGCAGCGCGCGGACCTCGACGATGCGGCGGCCGCGGTGCAGGTCGACGACGGCGGCGCCGTTGGCGCAGATCGCCAGGCCGTGTCCGTGCACATGGTCGCTGACGACGTCCATCCAGCGGGCCGGCCGGCCGGTGACGAAGAAGACCTCGATGCCGGCCTCCTCGGCGGCGGCGAGCGCGGCGATCGTACGGTCCGAGACGGTCTTGTCGTCGTGCAGCAGGGTGCCGTCGAGGTCCGTGGCGATCAGCCGGGTGCGGCGGCCGGGCAGCGGTGGCGCGGCGGCGGGATCGTCTGTCACAGGGCCATCAGTCACCAGGCCATCTTCCCGCATATGCGCGCACAGGCGTGCGTTGGGTTGCCCGCATGAGCTTTACGGGCTTCCGGCCCGTGTCCACCGTAGGCTCGGTGGCATGCGACTGAGCACCGTGATCCTGCCCGTCCGCCGCTGGTCCGAAGGCGGAAGGGAGGTGTGGCAGCGCGCCGAGGAGCTGGGCTTCCACGCCGCGTACACCTACGACCACCTCTCCTGGCGGGTGCCCTTCCGGGACGGGCCGTGGTTCGGTGCGGTGCCCACGCTGACCGCGGCCGCCGCCGCGACCTCACGTATGCGGCTGGGCACCCTCGTGACCTCCCCCAACTTCCGGCACCCGGTCACCCTCGCCAAGGAGCTGATCTCGCTGGACGACATCAGCGACGGCCGGATCACGCTGGGCATCGGCGCCGGCGGCAACGGCTTCGACGCGTACGCCCTGCTCGGCGAGGGCGAGGAGCCGTGGACGCCGCGCGAACGCGCCGATCACTTCGCCGAGTTCGTCGCCCTGCTGGACCGCCTGCTCACCGAGGACGCGGTCACGTACGAGGGCGAGCACTACAACGCGCACGAGGTGCGCAATGTCCCCGGGTGCGTGCAGCGGCCGCGGCTGCCGTTCGCGGTGGCGGCCACGGGGCCGCGCGGGCTGCGGCTGGCGGCGCGGTACGGCCAGGCGTGGGTCACCACGGGCGACCCGAAGGTGTCCGCCGCCGGGACGCCCGAGCAGTCGTACGCCGCGATCGCCGGGCAGATCGAGAAGCTGGGCGCGGCGTGCGAGGCCGTCGGCCGGGACGCCGGGAAGCTGCCGAAGACCCTGCTGACCGGCTTCACGCCGGACCGGCCGCTGGACTCCGTCGACGCGTTCGTGGACTTCGCCGGGCGCCATGGCGAGCTGGGCATCGACGAGATCGTTCTGCACTGGCCGATCGACGACACGATCTTCGCCGCGGACCTGTCGGTGTTCGAGCGGATCGCGGTGGAGGGCCCGGCACAGCTGGCGGCGTAGCGGGCGGTGCCCAAAGGGGAATCAAGAGGGAGAATCGGGGCAGAGGCGTCGTCGTACGGGCGGTCGGCTGGACCGTCCGGCTGGAGGACCTCATGGCACAGACCCGATTCGCCCCGGACCGCGGGCTGACCTCGCGCATGGTCGTGACGATGTTCTTCATCGGCCTGCTGTACGTCGTGGTCGTCGGCGTGCTGGTGGTGCTGCTCAAGGGCGCGTGGCTGTTCGTGCTGCTGATCTCGGCCGCGCTGTTCATCGGCCAGTTCTGGTTCAGCGACCGGATCGCGGCATTCGCCATGGGCGCGCGTGAGGTCACCCCCGAGCAGGCGCCCGAGCTGCACGGCGCCGTGGACCGGCTGTGCGCGCTCGCGGACATGCCCAAGCCGAAGGTGTGCATCGCCGACAGCGATGTACCGAACGCCTTCGCCACCGGGCGCAACCAGAAGAACTCCCTGGTCTGTGCCACTACCGGACTGCTGCGCCGACTGGAGCCCGAGGAGCTGGAGGGGGTGCTCGCGCACGAGCTGTCGCACGTCGCCCACCGCGACGTGGCGGTGATGACCATCGCCTCGTTCCTGGGCGTACTGGCCGGGATCATCACCCGGGCGGCGCTCTGGAGCGGTGTGGGGCGCAGCAACCGGGACAACAACGCCGCCCTCGCCATCGTGATCGTCACGGCCGTCAGCGCGGTCGTCTACGTCATCAGCTTCCTGCTCACCCGGCTGCTGTCCCGCTACCGCGAGCTGTCGGCCGACCGGGCCGCCGCACTGCTCACCGGGCGGCCGTCCGCGCTGGCCGCAGCGCTCACCAAGGTCACCGGCCAGATGGCGCGGATTCCCACCCGCGATCTGCGCAAGGCCGAGCCGTTCAACGCGTTCTACTTCGCCCCGGCGTTCTCCATGGCGAACGCCGTCCAGCTGCTGTCCTCCCACCCGACGCTGGAACAGCGCCTGGACCAGCTCGGCCGCATCTCCGCCCAGCTGGGCCGCCCGTGAGCCGGGCCGGGACGGCCTCTGTCCCGCCCTTCTTCCCGCCTCTAGGAGCCACCGCATGGGTTTTCTGGACGTGATCCTCGGCCGCAGCAAGGCGGTGCGGCCCGACCTCGACCAGCTCTTCGCGTTGCCGTCCGCCGCGATCACCTTGCAGGCGGCGACCGGGTTCACGCCGACCGGCCGGGGGTCGGTCTGCTTCGCGAGCGTCGAGGGCGGCGCTTTCGCCCGCATCCGGGCCGATGTACGGGCGCTGCTCGGCCCGCCGGTGGAGTTCAGCCAGGACCAGTACGGCTACACCTGGATGCTCGCCCGGCATGCCGCGGAGGACACCGCGGGCCTGGTCAACGACCTGCACGCGGTCAACACCGCGCTCCAGGAGGGCGGCTTCGGGCCGCAGCTGCTCTGCTCACTGATCGGCTTCCGCGACGAGCGGGGCCGCTCGCTGGCCCTCGTCTACCTCTACAAGCGCGGCACGTTCTACCCCTTCGCCCCGCTCTCCGGCTCCGGCGAGAAGCGCGACAACCCGCTCGAACTCCAAGTACGGTCCCTGCTCGGTGACGACCTGACCGTGGAGAAGGATCTGAGCCGCTGGTTCCCGGTGTGGGGAGCGCCGGGGCTCTAGGGGAGACCTGCGGAGGTATCTCCGCGCGCCGGATGTTTCACGTGAAACGGACGGACCCTCTCATCGGTCACTCGCACTCGCCGGCCTGTCGGGTCCCGTGCGGTCGGCGTGCGTGACCAAGGAGTCCATCCGGCGGGCGCTCACCTCGCGGTCGGTGGCCGCGGCGACGAAGGCCGCGACGCCCGCCGGGCCGACGAGGTCGCGGACGGACTGCACCGTGGCGGCCGGCAACGCCACCTGCTCGGCCGCGGCCTGCCGCTCCGGGGCCTCGCTGTGCAGCTGATGGCGCAGATAGCGGCTCGCCAACGTCCGCATGGCGCGGGCGAGTTCGGCGTCCACGGTCTGCTGGGCCAGCGGCCGCAGCCTGCGGACCAGGCCCGCCGCCTCCTCCGCTTCGGCGTCGCTCGGCGGGTGGTCGAAGTACTGGTGGAAGACATGCTCGGTGGTGAAGTCCAGAAAGCGCGAGGCTATGTGCTCCACCTGCACCCGCAGCTCCCGCAGATGTCCCGAGATGGCGGGCAGCGGCACGCCCGCGGAGTGCAGCTCGGCCGCGACCGCGAGCTCCTGCGGGCTGGGCACGAGGAACTCCTCCGGGCTGCCCGGCACCGGCTCCAGCACCCCCAGCTCCACCGCGTCGGCCACCGCCGCCTCGTCGGGGCTGCCGCCGAAGGCCGCGTTCAGCTCCTCGCGGGAGATCCGGCCGCTCTCCTCGTCCGTCCACGGCCCGTCGATCTCGGCGACCAGGCCCAGCACCCCGCTCAGCCCCCGCCCCGCGTCCCATGCCTCCAGCAGATCCTTGATGCTGGCCAGGGTGTACCCGCGGTCCAGCAGGTCCGAGATCTGCCGCAGCCGGGCGAGATGTGCGTCGGCGTAGACGTTCGCCCGGCCCCGGCGCTCCGGCTTGGGCAGCAGCCCACGGTCCTGGTACGCGCGGATCGTACGGACCGTCGTGCCGCTCCGGTGCGCCAGCTCCTCGATGCGGTACTCGGCCGCGGGGCCGTGCTGCTCGGTCAATGCGGTGCTCCTCACGAGATGGCCCGCGCCGCCCGGCCGTGCCCCCGGCGGCCCGGGCGGCCGGGGAGTACGCGAGGTACAGGGCGGTACTGCGCGGTGCCCCTTCCTGCGAGGGATGGTACGACCGCGTGCGGCGGCGCGGTAACGCTCCGGCCGACTCGCGCCATCCCGGCATCGTCCCCGCACGGACCGCCGTGCCGCTGCCTACAGCGGCTCGATCCGGGCCAGTGCGCGCAGGGCGCGCGGTGCGAAGCGGGACAGGGCGCGGGAGCCGCGCGCCTCGGGGGTGACCGGCACCACCGCCTGATTGCGGACCACCGCGCGCAGGATGGCGTCGGCGACCTTCTCCGGTGGGTAGTTGCGCAGGCCGTAGAGGCGCGCGGCCTTGGACTGGCGGCGCTGCTCCTCCTCGGCCGAGACCCCGGCGACGTGCGACGTGCTGGTGATGTTGGTGTTCACCAGGCCGGGGCAGATGGCGCTGACCCCGATGCCCTGCCCGGCCAGCTCGGCGCGCAGGCACTCGCTGAGCATCAGCACCGCCGCCTTGGACGTGCTGTACGCGGGCAGCGTCCGGGAGGGCTGGAACGCGGCGGCCGAGGCGGTGTTGACGATGTGACCGCCCTGACCGCGCTCGGCCATCTGCCTGCCGAATATCCGGCAGCCGTGGATGACGCCCCAGAGATTGACGTCCAGGACCTTCTTCCAGTCCTCGGTGGTGGTCTCCAGGAACGAGCCGGACAGGCCGATGCCCGCGTTGTTCACCAGGACGTCGACCGTGCCGTACTCGGCGGCGACCTTCTCGGCGAGCTTCTCCATGGCCGCCTCGTCGCTGACGTCCACCGCCTCCGACCAGGCGGCGCCCGCTCCGATCAGCCGCGCCAGATCCGCCGTACGGGCCGCCCCCTCGGCATCGCGGTCCACCGCGACCACCCGCGCGCCGGCCTCGGCGAACGCGAACGCCGTGGCCCGCCCGATGCCGCTCGCCGCGCCGGTCACCAGCACCAGGCTGCCGCCGAACCGGTCCGCGTACCGCCCGCGCGGCGCGGCCTCCTTGGCCGGATCGCCCTCCTCCTTGGCCGTGACGAACTCCTCGATCCAGGCGGCCAGTTGATCCGGGCGGGTGCGCGGCACCCAGTGCTTGGCGGGCAGCGTGCGGCGGGTGAGCTGCGGGACCCACTGCTCCAGCTCGTCGTACAGCCGCTCCGACAGGAAGGCGTCGCCGGTCGGGGTGATGAGCTGGACCGGGCAGTGCGCGAACGCGTCCGGGCGCGGGCGGCGCAGCCGGGAGCGGACGTTGTCCCGGTACAGCCAGGCGCCGTGCGCGGCGTCGGTGGGCAGGGACGCGGTCGGGTACTCCCCGGCCGGGACCTTCTCGACCCGCTCCAGGATCTTCGGCCAGCGCTTGCCCAGCGGGCCCTTCCAGGCCAGCTCGGGCAGCACCGGGGTGTGCAGCATGTAGACGTACCAGGACTTGGCGCCCTGGTTCAGCAGCTGGGCCGCGCGGCGCGGGGTGGGCCGGACCATGCGCTTCTTGATCCAGTGCCCGAAGTGGTCCAGGGACGGGCCGGACATCGAGGTGAAGGACGCGATCCGGCCCTGCGTGCGCTCGACCGTCGCGAACTCCCAGGACTGCACCGAACCCCAGTCGTGCCCCACCAGATGGACTGGCCGGTCCGGGCTGACGGCGTCGGCCACCGCCAGGAAGTCGTCGGTCAGCTTCTCCAGGGTGTACCCGCCGCGCAGCGGCTGCGGCGCCGTGGACCGGCCGCAGCCCCGGACGTCGTACAGCACCACATGGAAGCGCTCGGCCAGCAGCGGCGCGACCCGCGACCAGACCTCCTTGCTGTCCGGATAGCCGTGCACCAGCAGCACCGTGGGCCGGGACGGATCGCCCAGCTCCGCCACGCACAGCTCCACGCCGCCCGTGCGGACCCAGCGCTCCCGCGCGCTCCCGAGTCCCGTGCTCACGATCGCTTCCCCGCTCTCCCTACGTGCCCTGCTCACGCCGCCTTCTCCTCCTGCCAGCGCCGCACATGCGGCAGATCGTCGTCCAGCCAGAAGGCGCTCTCCTCGGGATCCCGGGAGTCGGTGACGACCAGGATCTCCTCGAACTTCGCGCCGGTGCCCCGGAATCCGAGGTGCGGTTCGACCGCCCACAGCCCGGGCTGCGGGGGATGGTCGGAGAAGCGGTACGGGCTCCACAGCGGGGACCAGCCCTCGCGGTGGCCGTGCAGTGCGTCGGACGCCAGGCCCTTGAGCGACTGGGTGCCGAACCCGAACAGCGTGGGCGACCAACGGCGTTCGCGTACGCGGTCGACCTTGTGGGCGATCACGCCGAAGGGGTACGCGCGGTGCCTGTTCGCATATCCCTGGCGGACCATGAGGCGCTCGACGTCCTCGTATATCTCGCGCAGCGGGCGACGCTCGCGCACCTCGCGCAGGATCAGCTCGCGGTGCGCCTCCAGATCGGCCAGCAGCCGGTCGTGCAGCGGGCTGAGGCCGAGGCAGCCGGAGTACCCGATGTCCGCCGTAAAGCCTTTGTACACCGGCGCCATGTCGAGGATGAAGGGCATCCCCGGCTCCAGCACCCGGTTCGTCGGGAAGAACTGCAGCGGGACGCGGAAGTTCGCGAAGGCCGTGCGATCGCCGAACCAGGCGAAGGGCAGGTGGAACCAGTCCGTGACGCCCCGCTCGCGCAGCCAGTGGCGCTGCATGCGGGCCGCCTCCCGCTCGGTCACCCCCGGCTTCAGCTGCGCGGCCACCGCTTCGGCGCAGGCATACGCCAGCCGCTGGACCTCCCTGAACCCGCCGAGCTCCGCGGCCGGGCCCCTGGCCGCCGCTGTGGTCGCCGTCGCTGCTGTGGTCATCGCCAACCGTTCCGTCGCGGTACGTGCGCGTAACTTGACACTGATGAATGTGACAATGGTCGACGGCTGCGTCAAGGGTCCGTCGTCGGCCTGTGGAAAACTTCCCGCCGGAGCCCTCAGCCCCTCGCAGGACCCCCTACGGGGCGCTACGCCTGGAGTCGGACGGACATCCAGCCGTCTGGGGTGACGCCCGGTGTGGCGCGCGACACTAGCGTCGAGTGCGTGACTGTGATCGCGACCGAAAGCCTCAGCAAGCGGTTCCCGCGGGTGACCGCCCTGGACCGGCTCTCCGTTGACATCGCCCCCGGCGTGACCGGCCTGGTGGGTGCCAACGGCGCCGGAAAGTCCACCCTGATCAAGATCCTGCTGGGCCTGTCGCCCGCCAGCGAAGGCACCGCCGCGGTCCTCGGCCTGGACGTGGCCACCGAAGGCGGCGCCATCCGCGAGCGGGTCGGCTACATGCCCGAGCACGACTGCCTGCCACCGGACGTCTCGGCGACCGAGTTCGTCGTCCACATGGCGCGGATGTCCGGGCTGCCGCCGACCGCCGCCCGGGAGCGGACCGCCGACACCCTGCGCCACGTCGGCCTCTACGAAGAGCGCTACCGCCCCATCGGGGGCTACTCCACCGGCATGAAGCAGCGCGTCAAGCTGGCCCAGGCGCTCGTCCACGACCCCCAGCTGGTCTTCCTGGACGAGCCCACCAACGGCCTGGACCCGGCGGGGCGCGACGAGATGCTCGGCCTGATCCGCCGCGTCCACCGCGACTTCGGCATCTCCGTACTGGTCACCTCGCATCTCCTCGGTGAGCTGGAGCGCACCTGCGACCACGTCGTCGTCATCGACGGCGGCAAGCTGCTGCGCTCCTCGGCCACGGACGAGTTCACCCAGGCCACCACCTCGCTCGCCATCGAGGTCACCGACACCGACGCGCATCCGGACGGGCTGCGCGCGCTGCGCGAGGCCCTGACGGCGGCCGGCGCGGTGACCGGCCCCGCGGCCGGCCCCGGCGAAGGGCACCCGGCCGCGACCGGCCGTCTGCTGTACGTCGAGGCCGCCGGCGAGGAGACGTACGACCTGGTCCGGGACACCGTCGCGGAGCTCGGCCTCGGCCTGGTCCGGATGGAACAGCGCCGGCACCGCATCGCGGAGGTCTTCCGCGACCGCGACCAGGAGAGCGACCACGAGAGCGGGCCCGAGAGCGGCCACGCCGCCGCCCCGGCCCGTACGGACGCCACCGCGCGCCCCGCAGCCCCCGAAGCAGCCCCCGCAGGAGCCCCCGATGCCTGAGTCCACCACCGCCCCCACGGGCGGCCCGGGCCCCGCCGCCTCGATCCACGACATCGGCTATCGCCACTACGACGGCGCCCGGCTGGGACGCGCGTACGCCCGCCGCTCGCTCTTCTCCCAGAGCCTGCGCGGCGCCTACGGGCTGGGCCGCTCGGCGCGCACGAAGGTGCTGCCGATGATCCTGCTGGCGGTGATGTGCGTACCGGCCGCGATCCTCGTGGCGGTCACGGTCTTCACCAAGGCGCGCGACCTGCCGCTGGACTACACCCGTTACGCGGTCTATCTGCAGGCGGTCATCGGCCTCTTCCTGGCCGCGCAGGCGCCCCAGTCCGTCTCCCGCGACCTGCGCTTCAAGACCGTGCCGCTGTACTTCTCGCGGCCGATCGAGCGCGCCGACTACGTGGCGGCCAAGTACGCCGCGATGAGCGGCGCGCTGTTCCTCCTCACCGCCGTGCCGCTGCTGATCCTGTACGCGGGCGCGCTGCTGGCGAAACTCGACTTCGCCGAGCAGACGAAGGGGTTCGCCCAGGGCCTGGTGTCGGTGGCCCTGCTCTCGCTGCTCTTCGCCGCGATCGGGCTGGTCATCGCCGCGCTCACGCCGCGCCGCGGCTTCGGGGTCGCCGCCGTCATCGCCGTGCTGACCATTCCGTACGCCGCGGTCAGCGCCATCCAGGGCATCGCCTTCGCCCAGGGCAACACCGATGTCATCGGCTGGCTGGGGCTGTTCTCCCCGATCACTCTCATCGACGGCGTGCAGAGCGCCTTCCTGGGCGCGACCTCGGCGGCCCCGAACGGCATCGGCCCGTCCACGGGCGCCGGATTCGTGTACCTCCTCGTCGTGCTGGGCCTCATCGCCGGCTCGCTGGCCCTACTGATGCGCCGCTACCGAAAGGCCGGACTGTGACTACGGTCAAGATGGAAAATGTCTCCCGCTGGTTCGGAAATGTCGTTGCCGTGAACGACATCACGATGACCATCGGCCCCGGGGTGACCGGTCTGCTCGGCCCCAATGGCGCGGGCAAGTCCACGCTGCTCAACATGATGGGCGGCTTCCTGGCGCCCTCCAGCGGCACCGTCACCCTCGACGACCGCACCGTCTGGCGCAACGAGTCGATCTACCGCGACATCGGCATCGTGCCGGAGCGCGAGGCCATGTACGACTTCCTCACGGGGCGCGACTTCGTGCTGGCCAACGCCGAACTGCACGGCCTGGGCCGCAAGGAGGCGGCCCGCGCGCTGGCCACCGTCGACATGGAGCACGCCCAGGACCGCCGCATCTCCACGTACAGCAAGGGCATGCGGCAGCGCGTGAAGATGGCGTCCGCGCTGGTGCACGAGCCGTCCGTGCTGCTGCTCGACGAGCCGTTCAACGGCATGGACCCGCGCCAGCGCATGCAGCTGATGGAGCTGCTGCGGCGGATGGGCGACGAGGGCCGCACCGTGCTGTTCTCCTCCCACATCCTCGAAGAGGTCGAGCAGTTGGCGTCCCACATCGAGGTCATCGTGGCCGGCCGGCACGCCGCCTCCGGTGACTTCCGCCGGATCCGCCGGCTGATGACGGACCGGCCGCACCGTTACCTCGTACGGTCCGACGACGACCGGGCGCTGGCCGCCGCGCTGATCGCCGACCCCTCGACGTCCGGCATCGAGGTCGACCTCGAAGAGGGCGCGCTGCGCATCCAGGCCGTCGACTTCGGCCGCTTCACCACCCTGTTGCCGCGCGTCGCCCGGGACCACGGCATCCGGCTCCTCGCCGTCTCGCCTTCGGACGAGTCGCTGGAATCGGTCTTCTCCTATCTCGTAGCGGCCTGAAGCCGTACAGAAGCGGTCGCATACGACCTGAAAGGAGCCCTGACGCGATGTCATCGCTCGTCCATCCCACCGTCGCCCGGCTGACCTACCGGGCGCTGCTCGGCCGCCGCCGCGCCGCCATCCTCTTCGCGCTGCCCGTTCTGCTGCTCGTCATCGCCATCGCCGTACGGGCGCTGACCGGCGCCGACGACACCACGGCCAACACCGTCCTGGGCGGTTTCGCGCTGGCCACGATGGTGCCGCTGATCGGTGTGATCGCCGGTACGGGCGCGATCGGCCCGGAGATCGACGACGGCTCGGTGGTGTACCTCCTGTCCAAGCCCGTACGGCGGTCGACGGTCATCCTCACCAAGCTGCTCGTCGCGATCGGCGTGAGCGTCGCCTTCTCCGCCGTGCCCGTACTGATCGCGGGCTTCGTGCTGAACGGCAACAGTCAGCAGCTCGCGGTCGCCTACGCGCTCGCCGCCGCGGTGGCCTCCGTCGCCTACAGCGCCCTCTTCCTGTTCCTCGGCACGGTCACCCGGCATGCCGTCGTCATCGGGCTGGTCTACGCGCTGGTCTGGGAGGCGGTCTTCGGCAACCTCGTCCCCGGGGCGCGCACCCTCAGCGTCCAGCAGTGGGCACTCGCGCTGGCCCAGAAGGCGGGCGCCGAGGGCGCGGTCACCTCGGACGTGGGCCTCGTGCCCGCCGTCGTACTGCTCGTCGCGGTCACCGGCGCGGCGACCTGGTACGCGGCCCGCCGGCTCAAGTCGCTGACGCTGGCGGGGGAGGAGTAAGCCCCAGTAGGGCGGCGGAGCGGGGCACCCGTAGGCACCGGCTAACTGCTCGCCTCCTGGTGCTTGTTGAACTCCCGTACGTTCCTGCGGTGTTCCTCGTAGTCGGCGGTGAAGCGGGTGTCGCCGGGCCGGACCGTGACGAAGTACAGCCAGTCGCCCTTCGGGGGCGAAATCGCGGCCCGCGTCGCGTCCTGGCCCGGATTGCCGATCGGCGTCGGCGGCAGCCCCTCGTGCCGGTAGGTGTTGTACGGGCTGTCCGTACGGGTGTCCGCGTGGCTGGTGCGCAGAGTGGACCGGCCCAGACCGTAGTTGAGCGTCGAGTCCATCTGGAGCGGCATTCCCTTGGCGAGCCGGTTGCGGATGACCCGGGCGACCTTGCCCATGTCTCGCGGAGTGTCCGCCTCGGCCTGCACGACGGAGGCCACCACGACCGTCTCGTACGCGCTCAGGCCCCCGGGGCGGGCCGTCGGCGGCAGGCCGTCCGCCGCGTACCTCTGGCGCGCGGTGTTCACTATGAAGGACAGCAGGCCCGCCGGGGTGGTGTCCTCGTCGACCGGATACGTCGCCGGGTAGAGGTACCCCTCGGGGTTGCCCTTCGCCTCGGCCGGGAGGCGCAGCCGCTTCGCCGGATTCCGGGCCGTGGCGGCCCTCTTGGCGGCCTTCTCGGTGGTCCCCGAGGCGACGTGGAGCGCCTTGTCGACGGCGGCATACGTCTGGGAGGCCCGCCGGCCCTCCGGGAGGGTGAGCTTCTCGGCCCGCGCCGACCGCTCGTCCCCGGGGAGGAGCACCAGGAGGAGGACGAGGGCGACGACGAGGGCGGCGCCGCCGATCAGGAGAAGCCGCGCCCTCCGGGTGAGGCGTGTGCGGCGCCGGCCACCGGAGTGCTGCGTATCGTGCACATCGCTCATGGGGGCACGGTAGGCCAGACCGTAGGGTGGCGTGGGTGACCACGCTCATACCGCCGCTCCCGGTACGCACCGTGCGGCACCGCGACACCACGGACGGCCGGACCCTTCCCGCCCTCTTGTGGCGACCGGGCCCGGGTCACCGGATGATCTCCAGCGCGGTGCTCGGCGGCGGCATCGGAGCCCGCTCCTGGGTACTCAACGCCCAGGTCGCGCACGGTTATACGCGCCGCGACCCGCAGGCGCACCTCGCGGAGATCACCGCCGCTGCCGGGGCGACGGGGCCGGGCGTCGGCATGATGACGGCCGCGGACATCCTGGGAACCCGCTCGTCGGCGTACGACGGGGGCGCACAGGCGCTCGTCACGACGGGAACGGGCGTGCACGGCTGGGCCGCGGACACAGCCCCGGGCACCGCGGACACGACACCGGGCACAGCGGACGCCCCGTACCGCCCCGGCACGATCAACATCCTCGTCAGGCTGCCCGTGGCCCTCTCCGACGCCGCTCTGGTCAACTCCGTGATGACAGCGACCGAAGCGAAGGTCCAGGCGCTGCTCGATCACGGGCTGGACGCCTCGGGCACGCCTACGGACGCGGTGTGCGTCGCCGCACGAGTACCGCAAGCGGAGCAGCCCGTGGAGGAGTTCGCCGGGCCGCGCTCCCTCTGGGGCGCACGGCTGGCGCGCGCCGTGCACGAAGCGACGCTGCGCGCTCTCCTACAGGAACGCGGAGCTCAGGCTCCGATGCGGCGGTCCCGCCCGGCGCCCATCCCCAGCAGTACCAGCGCCGCGCAGACCACGAGCAGCAGCGTGACCGGCAGCGTCCAGCCGCCCGTCGCCTGGTGCACCGCGCCCAGCGCCAACGGGCCGACGGCGGCGAGCAGATAGCCCCACGTCTGGGCCATGCCGGACAGCCGTGCGGCGGTGTGCGGATCGCCGGCCCGCAGCACCATCATCGTCAGCGCCAGGCCCAGCGCGCCGCCCTGCCCGATGCCGAGCAGCGCGGCCCACACCCAGGCCCCGGCCACCGGGGCGACGAGCAGGCCCGTGCAGGCGAGCGCCATCAGCAGTGCGACGCACGCCGCCAGAAGGCGCTGCCGCCGCATCCGCCCGGCCAGTACGGGCACCACGAACGAACCGGCCATCTGCACCAGCGTGCTGAACGCGAAGACCAGTCCGGCCTGCGCCTTGTCCATCCCGTGGTCGGTGAAGAGCGTGGGCAGCCAGGCGATGGCCACGTAGGCGATCAGCGACTGCGAGCCCATGAAGAGCGTGACCTGCCAGGCCAGCGGCGAGCGGCTGAGCTTCGGGCCGGACTCGGCGCTGTGCTTCGGGACCGCGGCGGCCTTCCCGTGCCGCGCGCCGCGCCGTGCGAGGACCACCTGCGGAATCCACACGAGCGCGGCCACCGCGGCGAGCAGCCCCCAGGAGACCAGCGATCCCTGCCAGCTGCCGAGCGCGTTCTCCAGGGGCACCGAGGTGGCCGCCGAAACGGTTGCGCCGAGGATCATCGCCGTGGAGTACAGCGCGGTCATGGGCGCGGCCCGGTCGGGGAAGTCCCGCTTGATCAGGCCGGGCATCAGCACGTTGAGCAGGGCTATGGACCCGCCGACCAGCGCACAGCCGGCGAACAGCGCCACCAGCGGCGGCGCGACGCGGACGACGATGCCGGCGCAGAGCAGTACCAGCGCGCTGAACAGGACGGTCTCGGTACCCCAGCGCCCGGCCAGCTTCGGTGCCACGTAGGAGCCGAGCCCCATGAAGACCAGCGGGATCACGGTCACCAGGCTGCCGGTGGTCGCGTTCAGCCCGAAGTGCTCGCCGATCTCGCCGAGCAGCGGCGAAACGCCCGCGAGCGCGGCCCGCATGTTGAGGGACGCGAGGACGATGCCCAGGAGGAGCAGCGCGGGATGCGTACGCAGCCGGCGGCGGGCGGCGGCGAGCTGCGGCGCCGGGGTCAGGTCTTCCTCGGCGTCGATCAACGGCACTCCGTCGCGCGGCGGGGCGCCGGCGGTCGGCGGGGCTTCGGGGCTGGTCCCGGGCATGGTGGGGTGGCTCTCCTGTCGGTGGGTGCGGTGCGGTACGAGTGGGGCGTGCGGGGCCCGCGTACGGGCGGCGGAGCGGGCACGGCAGGCAGTACGGCTCACCGTCCGGCGAGCAGCGCCTCCACCGCGCGTTTCGGCCGGTCCAGCAGCGTGCGGGCGGCCGCCTCCGCGGCGTCCGGGTCACCCGAGGCGATCGCGTCCAGGACGGCGTGGTGATCGCCGTGCAGGATCTGCGGCATGTCCCGGTCGCCGAGCCCCGATACGAGCGCCTCGCGCACGGAACTGCTGAACCATTCGTACGTGGCGCTCAGCGCGGCGTTGTGCGCGGCGGCGACGACGGCCCGGTGGAAGGCCACGTCGTGGTCGGCGTACTGCTCCAGACTGTCGGGCAGGGGCTGCCCCTCCGCGTCCTCCAGCGCCCGCTGTGCGTCCAGCGCGGCCCGCATCCGGTCCAGATCCGCCGGCTCGTGCCGCGAGGCCGCGAGACGGGCGGCCTCGGCCTCCAGCGCGATGCGTACTTCGAGGACGTCCCGTACGCCCGACCGCTGCACCCGGCGCATGACGGCGGCCGGGTCGGTGGCCGAGACGACGAAGGTGCCCTCGCCCTGGCGCGACCGCAGCATCCCGGCGTGCACGAGGACGCGCACGGCCTCGCGCACGGTGTTCCGCCCCACCTGAAGCTGTTCGGCGAGCGCGTGCTCCGTGGGAATGCGGTCGCCGACCTTCCACTCCCCGGCGCTCAGCTGCGCCCGGAGCGCGTCGACCACGGTGTCCACCAGTGACTGCCGACCCGCGGCCTGCAACGCCATCCCGCTCCTCAGTCCGTATAGCTCCAGTCCCCCGGTTGCCCAGTCATCCTACAACTGACGGTCGGCGGAGTTACCCACAGCTTGTGTGCGGGCAACTCGGGACGGCTCACGCCGTCAGGAAGCGCTCCAGTACCGCCGCGATCCCGTCGTCCTCGTTCGACGTGGTGATCTCGTCGGCGACGGCCTTCAGCTCGTCGTGCGCGTTGGCCATGGCCACACCGTGGGCGGCCCAGGCGAACATCGGGATGTCGTTCGGCATGTCACCGAAGGCGATGGTGTCGGCGGCCTTGGCGCCGAGCCTGCGGGCCGCGAGGGAGAGGCCGGTGGCCTTGCTCAGGCCGAGCGGGAGCAGTTCGACGATCCCGGGGCCTGCCATGGTCACTCCGACCAGGTCGCCGACCACCTCGCGGGCGGTCGCGGCGAGCGCGTCGTCCGAGAGCTCGGGGTGCTGGAGGTAGACCTTGTTGATCGGGTCGGCCCACAGATCGGCCGGGGTGTCGATCATGACGTTCGGCAGCGGGCCCTCGTGGACCCGGTAGCCCGGCGCCACCACTACGGCGCCGTCCAGCCCGTCCCGGCTCGCCGCCAGGTACAGCGGTCCGACCTCCGCCTCGATCTTGGCGACCGCCAGCCCGGCCAGCCGGCGGTCCAGCGTCACCGAGGTGAGCAGCCGGTTCTCCCCCGCGTGGTAGACCTGCGACCCCTGCCCGCACACCGCGAGGCCCTGGTAGTCCAGGTCGGCCAGGATGTGCCGGGTCCAGGGGACCGCACGGCCGGTGACGACGATGTGCGCCGCGCCCGCCGCGGTGACCGCGGCGAGCGCCTCACGGGTGCGCGCCGAGACGGTGTCGTCGGGACGCAGGAGCGTGCCGTCGAGGTCCGTCGCGACGAGCTTGTACGGGAAGGACCCCGCGGGGGAGGAGACGGTCACTTGGCGACGGGCTCCAGGATCTCCCGGCCGCCCAGGTACGGGCGCAGCATCTCGGGGACGCGCACCGAGCCGTCCGCCAGCTGGTGGTTCTCGAAGATCGCCACGATCGTGCGCGGTACGGCGCACAGCGTGCCGTTCAGGGTGGCCAGCGGCTGCACCTTCTTGCCGTCGCGCATCCGTACGGACAGGCGGCGGGCCTGGAACTCGTCGCAGTTCGACGCGGAGGTCAGCTCGCGGTACTTGCCCTGGGTCGGGATCCACGCCTCGCAGTCGAACTTGCGCGAGGCGGAAGAGCCCAGGTCACCCGTGGCGACGTCGATCACCTGGAAGGGCAGCTCCAGGCCGGTGAGCCACTGCTTCTCCCAGTCCAGGAGCCGCTTGTGCTCGTTCTCGGCGTCGTCGGGCGCGACGTACGAGAACATCTCGACCTTGTCGAACTGGTGCACCCGGAAGATGCCGCGGGTGTCCTTGCCGTACGTGCCGGCCTCGCGGCGGAAACACGGCGAGAAGCCGGCGTACCGCAGCGGCAGCTTGGCCGCGTCGACGATCTCGTCCATGTGGTACGCGGCGAGCGGGACCTCGGAGGTGCCGACCAGGTAGTAGTCGTCCTTCTCCAGGTGGTACACGTTCTCCGCGGCCTGGCCGAGGAAGCCGGTGCCCTCCATGGCGCGCGGGCGGACCAGCGCGGGGGTCAGCATCGGCGTGAAGCCGGCCTCGGTGGCCTGCGCGATCGCGGCGTTGACCAGCGCGAGCTCCAGGAGCGCTCCGATGCCCGTCAGGTAGTAGAAGCGCGAGCCGGACACCTTGGCGCCGCGCTCGACGTCGATCGCGCCGAGCAGTTCGCCGATCTCCAGGTGGTCCTTGGGCTCGAAGCCCTCGGCGCCGAAGTCGCGGATCGTGCCGTGCGTCTCCAGGACCGTGAAGTCCTCCTCGCCGCCGACGGGGACGTCGGGGTGCACCAAGTTGCCCAGCTTCAGGAGCAGCGCCTGGGTCTCTTCCTTGGCCTCGTCCTGGGCGGCGTCGGCGGCCTTGACGGCGGCGGAGAGCTCGCCGGCCTTCTTCAGCAGCTCGGCCTTCTCGTCGCCGGTGGCCTTGGGGATGAGCTTGCCGAGCGACTTCTGCTCGGCACGCAGCTCGTCGAAGCGGACGCTGGAGGTCCTGCGCCGCTCGTCGGCGGAGAGCAGCGCGTCGACGAGCGCGACGTCCTCTCCACGGGCGCGCTGGGAGGCGCGCACACGGTCGGGGTCCTCACGGAGCAGGCGAAGGTCAATCACCCCACCAGGCTACCGGGGCCGGACCGGGGCGCTCGACGCGATATTCCGCTCCGGGGCAATTTGTCCGGTTTAGAGTTGTTTCTGTGGTGTTCTGGGAAGGCGGGGAATTGCGGGAAAGAATTCCCGCGGAGTGCCGGTCGTGAGTGCCGTTCGTTGTTGTCGGGGGAGTGGCGCGGGGGTGTTTCCGGGATGTTCCGAGGGTGTCCGTGACGCATCCGGCAGCTGTACTGGAGCGGCGTCCGGGCCCGCCCGGGCGGGGAGTTGGCGGGCTGTGCACAGCCACTTGTCCACAGCTCCGGCGCTCTTCCAAAAGTTATCCACAGGCTGTGCGTTGCCGCTGTGGAAGTCGGAAAGCCCGGGTCCGTTCCGTGAATCCGGGGCGAAGAAATCCTTGCTGAAACCCCGTTCGGGTACTCTTTCGTGTGGGATTTCCTCGCCCTAAAGGATTGTTCCCAGGAATTATGCTGACGGGCCCCATGGCGGGCGGTTGTGCATACCTGTGGACGGGTGTGGGGTCGGTAGGGCGATTTGTCGACTGTGCGGCGCCCCGGAATCGACTTGTCCCCAGGTCGAGAACCGCGCCTGTGGATAACTCTGTGGACAGGGTTGTGGGAAACCTGTGGACCACTGCGACGGGCCGGGCTGGGCCGGTGGTCAGGCCCGCCCGTCCAGGCACCGGGTCAGCCAGTCCGTCGCCTCCATGAAGGCGTCGTCGGCGGTCTCCGGACGGACCTCGGCGGTGACCTCGTCCGCGCGCGGGTACGAGCCGAGGAAGCGCACGTCCCGGCAGATCCGCTTCAGCCCCATCAGCACCTCGCCCACCCGCCGGTCGGTGATGTGCCCCTCGCAGTCCACGGAGAAGCAGTACTGGCCGATGCCCTCGCCGGTCGGCCGGGACTCGATCCGCATCATGCTGACCCCGCGGCTGGCGAACTCCTGCAGCAGCTCCAGCAGCGCACCGGGGTGGTTCTCGCGCAGCCACAGCACGACCGAGGTCTTGTCGGCGCCCGTACGGGCGGCAGGCCGCGCGGGCTTGCCCACCAGGACGAACCGGGTCGCCGCGTTCTGCGCGTCGTGGATGTCCGTGACCAGCGGCGTAAGGCCGTACGTGGCGGCCGCGAACTCACCGGCGAACGCCGCGTCGTACCGGCCCTCCTGCACCAGCCGCGCGCCGTCCGCGTTGGACGCCGCCGACTCCCACACCGACTCCGGCAGGTGCGCGCCGAGCCACTTGCGCACCTGGGCCTGGGCCGCGGGGTGCCCGGTCACGGTCTTCACGTCCGAGAGCGTCGTACCGGGCCGGGCCAGCAGCGCGAAGGCGATCGGCAGCAGCACCTCGCGGTAGATCATCAGGTGCCCGCCGGCGGCCAGTTCGTCGAGGGTGGTGGTGATGCCGCCCTCGACGGAGTTCTCGATCGGCACCAGCGCGCCGGCCGCCTCGCCCGCGCGGACGGCGTCCAGCGCGGCGGGCACGGACACCATCGGCACCAGCTCGCGGGTCGCCGCCTCGGGCAGTGTGCGCAGGGCGGCCTCGGTGAAGGTGCCCGCGGGTCCGAGGTACGTATAGCGGCTGGCCGACATCCGTGCACTCCTTCTCCGGGCTTCGCTGCTGTCCCGGGGGCTGGGGAACCTTTACGGTACTCGCCCGCGCGGCACCTTCCGCTCGGGCCCGAGCCCCTCGGCCTCCCGGCGGCGGCCGCGGGACCTCACCCCTCCAGCAGCGCCTGCCCCACGTACCCCGACGGCTCCAGCGCCGGTACCGCGTACAGCCCGCTCGCCTCGTGCCGGAGGAACGGCGAGAGCGCGTCCCCCCTGTCCAGCTTGCGCTGGATCTGGGTGAAGGCGCGCAGCGGGTCGGCCTGCCAGGCCATGAAGAGCAGCCCGGCGTCCGGGGCGCCGTCGTCGCGGAAGCCGTCGTGGTACGAGAACGGGCGGCGCAGCATCGCCGCACCCTGGTTCGACTCGGGCGCGGCAATACGGGCGTGTGCGTCGGCCGGAATGACGGGAAAGCCGTCGGGCCCGTTCTTGGTGAGGTCCATCGGGGTGTGCTCGTCGCCGCCGGTCAGCGGCGCGCCGTCGGACTTCCGCCGGCCGATGACCTTCTCCTGCTCGGCCCGGGACTTCTTCTCCCAGTCGTCCAGCAGCATCCGGATGCGGCGCACGACCACGTAGGAGCCGCCGCGCATCCACTGCTGGTCCGCGTCGCGCCCGACGAAGATCCGCTCGTCGAAGTCCGGGTCCGACGGCTTGGGGTTGTTCGTGCCGTCGATCTGGCCCATCAGGTTGCGCGTGGTCATTTGGTGCGCCGTGGCGCCGGGGCTGCGGTTGAAGCCGTTCATCTGCCAGCGCAGCCGCGCGGTGTCGCCCGCCTCCTTCTGGAGCGTACGCAGCGCATGGAAGGCGACCAGCGCGTCATCGGCGCCGATCTGGACCCACAGGTCGCCGTTGCTGCGCTTCGGGTCGATCGCGTCGGCCGAGAAGTGCGGCAGCGGGTCGAGCTGCAACGGGCGGCGCGCGGTCAGCCCGGTACGGCCGAAGAAGCCGTGGCCGAAGCCGAAGGTGACGCTCAGGGAGGCGGGGCCCGCGTCCAGCGCCACGCCGGTGTCGTCGGCGGGCACCTCCCCGGCCATCAGCTGCTCGGCCAGCGCCGACCAGCGGCGCATCAGGGCGGCCGCCGCCTTGCGCCCGGCGCCCGGCGCCAGGTCGAAGGCGACGAGGTGGCAGCGGGCCTGCATCGGGGTGGTGATGCCGGCCTGCGGCGTCCGGCGGTCGGCGCGGAACGCGACCTCGGTGGCGCCGAGCGTACTGAGCGCGGGCGCGTCGTCCTGCACCGCGGAGACGCCGAACGCGCCGCCCGCGCCGCCGACGACGAGCCCGGCCGCACCGGCGGCGCCGACCGTACCGAGGAGGCGGCGGCGGGAGAGCTCCATCGGGGGAGTGGAGTCGCTGCCGGTGGTTTCACGTGAAACACGGTCCGCCCGGGCTGCCGTGCTGGTGTTTCTGGTCGCGTTCTCGGTCATCAGCTGATCTTCACGTTCCTGGTCTCGGTCACCTGATCGATGTCGGAGGTGCGGACTACAAGGGAGAGCTGCCAGGTGCCCGCGGCCGGCAGCTGGACGTTCCGCGCAGTCCAGTGTCCGGTACCGGTGTGCTTGAACGCCGCCTGGAGCGGGCCGAGGTTCTTCGCCTTGGAGGTGAACGACACCCGTACCTCGGGGACGTCCCGCGCGGCGCCGTCCGGCCGCGAGATCCGCAGGTGCAGATCGTTGGGCTGGCCGCTGCGTGCCGGGTCGAGGTCGAGCCGCGCGGTGCCCTTGCCCTCCGGGCCCAGCGTGTCGAACGGGATGGTCACGGAGACCGGCCGCGCCGCCTCGGCGAACTGGCCCGAATCCTTCACGGCCTGCTCGGTACGGGCCGGTTCGGTCGTGGTGAGCACCGTGGTCACGGCCAGCAGGACGACGGCGACGCAGCTCTCGGCGAGGACGGAGCGGCGCAGCCCGTACCGCACCGGATCGGCGTCCCGGACGCGCTTGCGCCGCGCGTCGGCGACGGCGGCCCGCTGCCGGGCGAGCTGCGCGGCGCGCTCGGGGGAGGGCGCCGTCTCGGACGCGGCTTCGGCCGCCACCGGCACGGGTTCGGGCGCGCCCTCCTGCGCGTCCTCCTGTACGGCCTTCTCCGCGTCCTCCTGGGCCGCGGCGGCGCCCGCCTCGCCCAGCCGCCCCGTCCACCGCCGCGACATCCATGCGACCCCGACGAGCACGACGACCAGTCCGACCTTGAGCAGCAGCAGCTGCCCGTACGAGGTGTCGGTGAGCGCCCGCCAGCTGCCCACCTGGCGCCAGGACTGGTAGATCCCGGTGGCCACCAGGGCGAGTACGGCCCCGAAGGCGAGGCGGGAGAAGCGGCGGACGGCCGTCCCCGAGACGGCGGCCGGGTCGCGGTAGAGGGAGACCAGCAGGGCGGTCAGGCCGCCGAGCCAGCCGGCCACGGCCAGCAGGTGCACGACGTCGACGGGCATCGCGACGGCGGTCTGCAGGCCCGTGGAGGCGTGCTCGGCCATCGCCCAGGTCGCGGCGAGGCCCGCCGCGACGACCGTCCCGCCGACGCCCAGCCCGAAGGCGAGGTCCTTGCGGCGCTTGTCGTCGCCCTGCTCGCCGGCCCGGGCGTACGCGCCGAAGAGGACGGCCATGAAGAGGGCGGCCGCGGCGAGCAGCAACAGCCGGGAGACCAGCGCCGCACCGGGCTTGGTCCCCAGTACTTCCTTGAGAGCGCCGAGGTCGAAGGCGTCGACGAGATCGCCGGAGCCGGTGTACGGGGCGCGCAGCAGGAGCAGCACGATCGTGGACGCGGTGAGCGTCGCCCAACTCAGGACGACCAGCCGCTGCACCGGACGGCTGCGGGCCGCCTCGGGCCGGCAGGCCAGTACGAAGCACGCACCGCCCACGAGCAGCGCGAACGCCGCGTACGCGACGTACCGCGCGACGCCGTACAGGGCGCCGACCAGCCCGCCCCCGGCCTCCTGCTGGGGCACCACGGCGGCGGACTTCGAGGGCGCGCCGACGGAGAAGGTGAACGCGCCGGAGACCGGGTGGCTGTCGGCGGAGACGGCCTGCCAGGCGACGGTGTAGGTGCCGTCGGGGAGGCCGGGCGGCAGCCCCGTGCCGTACTTGACGGTGCTGCCGCTGCACAGGTCGAGCAGCTTCCCGCGGTCGACGCGCTTGCCCTTGGGGTCCAGCACCCGGATGGAGTCGTCGCCCATCGAGACGCCTTCGGAGAAGGAGAGCGAGACCTGTGCGGGCGCCTTCTGCAGCACCGCTCCCTGCGCCGGGGTGCTGCCGGTCAGCGCGGCGTGCGCGGACGCGGGCGCGGCGCCGCCCAGCAGGACGCCGAGCAGCGCGGCGGCGAGGACCAGCAGGCGCAGCGCCGCGGTCCGGGCCGGGGGCGCGGCGCGGCGGCCGCCGTACGGCACGGCGCGGGGAACGGTGAGCGGCATGGCGGTTCTCCCCCTACTGGTGCCCGGCGTGCTGCGGGCCGTAGTTGGTGGCCTTGACGGGCAGTACTGCCTTGATCGGCTTCGCCTTGCCGAAGTGCAGCTCGACGGAGACCTTGTCGCCGTTCTCGGGCTTCTTCTTCAGCGCCATGAACATCAGGTGGTTGCCGCCGCGGGAGAGCTTCAGCTCGCCGTGCGCGGGGATGTCCAGGGACTTGACCTGCTCCATCTTGGCGCCGACGGTCCGGTGGATCGTCACGTCGTCGGAGAGGTCGCTGGTGACGGAGGTCAGCTTGTCGGCGGTGTCCCCGGAGTTCTTGATGACGAGGAAGCCGCCGGCCATGTCCTTCATGACGGGCTGCGGCATGTACGCGCCGGAGACCTTCAGCTGCGGCGCGCTGTCCCCGCCGCAGCCGGCGAGCGCGAGCCCGGCGGTGGCGGCGAGCGCGGCGGCGAATGCGGCGCGGCGGTTCACGGATGTACGGCGGTTCACGGGTTGTGCTGTACGGCGGTTCACGGGTTCTGCCCCTTGATGATCTTGGGAAGTGCGCGGGCGTAGTCCTCGGGCCCGGCGTCCTTCATGCCGAGCCAGTGGATCCTGTCGTCCTTCGGGGAGGCCATCAGCACCTGCAGCCCGTGGTCGACGAGGATGTCGCCGTTCTTCTTCTCGACCGGCTTGGAGACGCCGACGTTCACGGCCGAGGCGGCGCCCTGGATGGTGGCAAAGTCGCCGGTCAGGCCGACGATGTCGGCGCCGAAACCGTTCAGCCAGGACTTCAGCCGCTCCGGGGTGTCCCGCTTCGGGTCGGTCGTGACGAAGACGATCCGCAGCTTCTTCTGCTCCGCCTTCGGCAGCTGCTTGCGGGCCACGTCGATGTTGCCCATGACGGCCGGGCAGGCGTCGGGGCAGTGGGTGTAGCCGAAGTAGATCAGCGTCGGCCGCCCCTTGGTCTCCTTGATCAGGTCGTACTTCTTGCCGTCGCTGTCCGTGAGGACGAGATCCGGCTTCTCCATCGCGTCGTCGAGCGTGACGATCGGCTTCGACTGGGTGCCGGAGACGCTGGCGGCGGGGGCGCCTTCGTCACCGCCGCCGTCGCCGCCGCAGGCCGTGAGGGTGAGGGCCGCGACCGCCACGAGGGCGGCGGCGGCAAGCTTGGGTGTTCTGCGCATTGCTCAGTGATATCCCGTGTATTCGTGGTGAGTGCCGACCGGGCGCACCGCCCTGGCGTCCCGGAGCCGCTGGGCTCGCGGGGCTCGCCGGGGCGGGTGCGCCGTGCCGGCCGGCACAGGGGCCGGCCGACCGGTCCGAGTACGGCTGGTGCGGCAGTACGGCCGGTTCAGCTGGTGCGGCGGCGACCGGCGAAGACGCCGAAGCCGACACCGATCACGCCGACCACGATGCCGACCACGCCCAGCACGCGGGCGGTGTTGTCGGTGCTGTCGGCAGCGGTGGTCGTGCTCTTCCCGGCGTCCGCGCCGCCGTCCTTGGCATCCTCGGCGCCCGCGGTGTCCGTACCGCCGCCCTGCTCAGCGGCGCCCGCGTCGACCAGCTTCAGGACCGGCGCGGGGTTCTCGGGCTCCGGCGCGCCCTCCTTCGCGGGCTCGATCCAGCGCACGACCTCCTTGTTGTCGTACGTCTGCAGCGCCTTGAAGACGAGCTGGTCGGCGTCCTCCGGGAGCGCGCCGATCGACACCGGGAACTGCTGGAACTGGCCGGGCTCGATCTTCCCGCCGGTCCAAGTGATCTTCGTGACGGCCTCGGTGAGCTTCTCGCCGTGCGACTCGATCGGCTTGTCCAGCTTCTCCTTGGTGACCTTCACGTCCCAGCCGGGCACCGGCTGCGGCATCGCGGACGCCAGCGGGTGGTCGGCGGGCAGGTCGACCTCCACCTTCACGGTCGAGGCGTCGTCCCGCTCGTTGGGGACCTTGAAGTCGACGGTCGCGTAGTCGCCCTTGGCGGCCTGCCCCGGCTGGATGGTGACGTGCGCGAACGCGGGGCCCGCGAGCAGCAGGACGGCGCCCGCGGCGGCGCCGCCGACGAGGGGAAGGCGGCGCAGGACGGTACGGCGGCGGGAGGGGGCAGCGGCCGGGCTGTCGCTCGGCAGGGTGTGGTCCGACATGGCAGGACACTCCTCAGGCAGGAGGGAAAGGGGCTGATGGTGGCGCGCGTGCGGCGACGGCACGTCAGCCCGCCCGGACCGCGTCCGGGTCCCGCCCTGCGGGTGTACTGGTGCTGCGCGTGACGTCAGGCCGCGAGGGCGAAGCGGGGCGGTCCCCGCCTGACGACACTGTGCTGGAGCGCGAGCTCTTCGGGCCGGGCTTTGTCATGCCCGTACGAAACGGAAGCGCGCGGGGTACCGTCCGCGGCGCCCAGGAGCCCGGCGCACAGCGCGCACATGAGGCGCAGCGCGGTACGCAGCGCGCCCAGCACCGTGGTCGTCACGGCCGTAGCGGCAGTCGCGGCCTCCCGCGCGGCCGGTGCGGACAGCCGTACGAGCCGCCACAGCGCGGCCTCGCCGCGGCGCAGCAGCCAGCCGGCGGCCAGCGCCGCGAGCAGGTGCCCGAGGAGCATGGGCAGCGAGGGCAGCAGCCCGACGAGGGAACCGAAGTCGAAGTGGTGCAGCGCGGCGGACAGCCCGGAGCCGGTACCGGATCCGGTACTCGTCGCACTGTTCGCACCGTGCAGGGCCATGTCATGCCCGGCCATGCCGTGCGCCGCGTGGCCGGCCGCTCCGGGGTCGATCCCGGCCCCCGCGAGGATCTCCCGTGCCTCCGCGGCGTCCAGCCGCCCCGTGCCGAACCCACAGGTCATCTGGCGGGCGAGGCCGATCGCCGCGCGGTCGCTCAGCCCCCGCACGCCATCTGCAGGCAGCTGTACCGCCATGCCGCGCTGTCCGACCATGAAGAGCGCGTGCAGCACGAGCTGTCCGAAGGCGAGGGCGGCGGCGATGCCCGGCAGCGTGCGTTCGCGGCCGGCGAGGGGGACGGCGACGGCCAGTACGCCGACGCAGCCCGCGCCCAGCGTCCACAGCGGGACGGTGGCGCAGGAACCGATCATGTGTCCCGCGGCGGCCAGCGCAACGCAGGCCGCGGTGAACACCGCGGCCCTGAGCAACCGCAGATCGGCCGCGGCGCGCCCCTCGGGAGTATGCATGGCGGCCGCCATCATCCCACTGCGCGTACCGGACGCATACGGCAGGGCGGGCGGTCCCGGACAGGAACGGCAGTACCCACCGGGGTATCCAGTACCCGGCGGGGTATAGGGGAGAAGAAGAGCGCGCGCACGCGCCCGTCCAGAGGTCGTAGCCGATTCCGGACATTCCGCCGGCCCGCCGAGCGGCCGGTCCGGCGGTGGCTACGGGCATCCAGACGGCGATGCCACGCACGCTTTCGCGCGGGTGTTCCCGACCGCCCGTGCGCCGACAATCAGTAGAAAGATGCAAACGGTCTTAGACGGACAGTAAGCGGTTTCAAACGGTCGTCCGATGCGGGGCGCACATGCCTCGTGACCAGGGCGGTCGGCGCGACAGTGCCCCGCGCGCCCGGAGAATCCGCGGGAGATCGGCCGGAGTCCGGCTACCGCAATTGCAGGGGCGCGCGAAGGGGCGCGCCCACGGGCCTTTTACACCGGTACGCTCAATGGCCGCGTCCGCCGAATGGGCGGAGTCACGTCAAACCCACGCTTACCGACCATGGTGCGCGGCAATACGTATCGATATGTCGAGCCGCGGCCAGGAGGCTGGAGCGATGAGCATCTGGTGGTCCCTCCATCTTCGGCGGGAGGCAGCGAGCGTGCCGCTCGCGCGCCGGCTGCTGCTGGGGACGATGGAGACCGCGGGCGTCGACCCGGACGTCTGTTACGACCTCTCGCTCGCCCTCTCCGAAGCCTGCGCGAACGCCGTCGAGCACGGCGACGGCGCCGCCGAGGAGTACCGCGTCACGGCCTTCATCGACGGCGACACCTGCCGCATCGAGGTCACGGACTCCGGCCCCGGTTTCCAGGACCGGTCCTCGGCCCCCGGACCCCACGACCGCTCCCCGGGCCCCGGTCCCCACGACCGTTCGCCGCGAACGGAGCCCGCAGTGCCCCGCCGCCACACCCCCGCCCCCGCCCAGGCCGAGCACGGACGGGGGCTCTTCTTGATCGAGGCCCTCACCGACCAGGTCCGCTACCGCAACCGAACGGGCCGCCGGGGCGCGGTGGTCAGCTTCGACAAGATCCTCAAGTGGCGCGAGGGCGCGCTGCTGCACATGTCCTGACGGCCCCCGCCCGCCGTGATCTAGTCTGGCCCCAACTCCCTTGCCACAGCGGCCGGGAGAGCCGGAGGGGGAGCAGTGAACGGCGGCGGAGGACCAGCGAACGGCGGCGCGGGGCCGGCGAACGGCGGCAACGACGCGCGGGCCGAGGGCCACAGCCGTATCTACCAGGCCTCCGGCGACCAGCACATCATCGAGAACCACTACTACGGCGGCGGTGGCGGCCAGGACAGCGCCGGTCGCGAGTGGTCCGGCCTGGACTCCGTCCGCTGGCCCTCCATAGGCCGCGCCCCCTCCGTCCTCCGCGACCGCACGGAACTAATGACCCGCCTCCGTGCCGCCGTCGCCCCCGACTCCCCGGGCAGCCAGGTGTACGTCCTCCACGGCCTGGGCGGCTGCGGCAAAACAGCGGTCGCCTACACCCTGTTCCAGTACGCAACGTCCCAGGCAGGCCGCATCGGCCTGTGGGTGAACGCCTCCGACACGGCCTCCCTGCGCACAGGCATGCTCGCGGTAGCAGCGGACCGAGGCGCAGGCGAAGGCGAGCTCACGGCGGCCCGCAGCGGTCTCCGCGCCGCCGCCGACCTGGTCTGGGACCACCTCGACCACTCCGACCGCCCCTGGCTCCTGGTCCTGGACAACGCCGACGACCCCGCGGTGCTCCGGGACGGCGGCTGGCTCCGCACAAGTCCGCGCGGCACAGTCCTGGTCACCACCCGCCAGGCAGCCCGCCACTGGTGGCCGGGCGCGGAGCTGTTGCAGCTGGGCGTGCTCCCCCGTGAGGACGCGGCCCGCGTCCTGTGCGACCTCGCCCCCGAGGCCGGTACGGAAGAGGAGGCCGCCGAGGTGGCCGACCGCCTCGGCCGACTGCCCCTGGCCCTCACCCTCGCGGGCGGCTTCCTCGCCCACCAGGTCATCGACCCCTGGACGATGGCTCAGTACGGCCGCAACCTCGACGGCGGCGAGGGCGTCGACCCGATAGAGCTTCTAGACCAGGGGGCGCCGGCCGCGGGAACCGGCGACTCCCGCCATCTGGTTAGTAGTACATGGCAGTTCTCCTTGAATGCCCTGGTGGCCCAGGGACTTCCGGAGTCCGTCACACTGCTGCGGCTGCTGGCTTGCTGGGCGGGTGATCCGTTGCCTGTCTCATTATTGTCCGGCGTTTCCATGAGAGACAGGCTTCAGCCCCGCCGCGTCGAGGTGGCCCTGCGCGGTTTGCTCGATCACTCGCTAACGGAGTTGATACCTGGAAGAGTGAAGTGTCTGCGTACCCACGGAGTGCTGCTGAACAGCGTCTCCCGCGGGACGCCAGTCGATCAACAGGAAGCACTCGTTGCAGCAAGTGGTCAGCAACTCCTGAACGCCCTGCCAGAGACGCCGCAACGTATCGCTAAAGACCCACATGCGAGCCTGCTGGTCCCGCACGCAGTTGCCCTACTGCGGAGAGCTGTGGGCTGGCCGGACATCAGCCAGTCGACGGTCGAAGTCGTCGCCGAGTGTTTGCTGCGGCTGGTTCTGATTCTGCACCGCCGCGGTGAGTACACATCAGCCCTGAAAGTGGCCGCAGACGCCCTGGAACTGGGAGAGAAGCGGCTCGGCAAAGACGATCTAGTTATGCTGCGACTCCGGCAACGTACCGGACGGGCTCTGTTCCGGCTGGGCCGATTCGAGGAGTCGGAAGCTGTCCTACAGCAGACGCTCACTGACTGTCCGCAGGGCGAGGTGCGGTGGGAGACCTGTCTGGCATTGTCACGCCCACTCTGGCAGCTGAACAGATCGCCTGAGGCCGTCACACTGGTGCGCCAGGCAGTGCAAGGCTGTACAGCGGAACTCGGGTCGATGCATCCGTTGACGCTTCTAGCCAGGACGTGTCTGCTGGATATGCCGGTCGGGCCGGCCCTGGCACGGGAAGCTTTGGGCGGACGGACGCTTATTGCGGACTGCCGGAACACGCTCGGAGCGAGTCACGAGATCACGCTGATTGCTCAGCTGAACTGCGCCAACGCACTGACCTTTTCGGGGAGGCCGTCTGAAGCGTTGCCGCTGGCCTACGAGGCTCTGGCCGCGCACGACAAAAGCTTCGGCCCTACCTATCCCATCACGTTGGCCGCTCGATCGTTGCTCGCGCAGACGCTCAACGCACTTGGTCACAAGGCGGAAGCCGTCGAGCAAATGGCGGCTGTCGTAGAAGGACGGAAGCAACAACTCGGACCTGAACACCCGTGGACCTTGGAGGCCGAGGCCGACCTCGCTCGCTTCCGGGGCGCGTAAGCGCAAGGCGCCCGGGCGCGCCCCCATGCCGAGTCCCCCGTGCTCGGCGTCCCCCGGTGGGCGCGCCTCAGGGCGCATCGCCGCTAAACGCGAAGTGACTCGCGTTAGCGGTCTGGACAATACTTGTTGTGATCGATCGCTGGCAATCCGGAGTGCCTTCATGAGCACAGCGCAGCACCCCCCGGGCCGGGCCCGCCCCGGGGGCCGTACCGCACGTACGCGTACCGCCGTGCTCGGCGCCGTCTTCGACGAACTGGGGGACAAGGGGTTCGCCGCGCTCACGATGGAGGGCGTGGCGCAGCGGTCGGGCGTGCACCAGGCGACGATCTACCGGCGCTGGCGCTCCATGGAGGGCCTGGTCTGCGCGCTGCTCACGGAGCGCAGCGCGGCGGCCATCCCCGTACCGGACACCGGCACCCTCTGCGGCGACCTGCGCACACTGGCCCGCGGTATCGGCGCGTTCTACGAGGACGCGCGCAACCGGGCCATGATCGAAGCGGTGGTCTCCGCCGCGGCCCGCGACCCGCGCGCGGAGGAAGTGCTGCGGGAGTTCTTCGACGACCGCCTGGACGTGGCCGGCGTCATGGTGCGGCGCGCGGTGGACCGCGGCGAGCTGCCGCCCGGGACGGACGCGGAGGCCGTCGTCGGCGCCCTCGGCGCGCCGTTCTACTACCGGATGCTGCTCGTGCGCCGACCGGTGGACCTGGAGCTCGTGGAGTCGGCCACGCATGCCACGTACACGGCGGCGAAGGCGGGCGCGTACGTCCGCAGCGACGCGTAGCCCTGTAGCGGGCGTACCGGCGAAGCCCGTACCGGCGAAGCCCGTACCGGCGAAGCCCAAACCGGGCAAGCACAACGGGTGGGCGTTCAGGAGAACGCCCACCCGTGAGTGCGCCGGCCGACGGCCTGTCAGCCACCGGCTCAGCTCAGCCCTTCACGCGCAAGTCAGCCCTTGACCCGCGCCATCCACTCCTCGACCTCGTCCGACCGGCGAGGAAGCGCCGCCGAAAGGTTTCGGTTGCCGTCCTCGGTCACGAGGATGTCGTCCTCGATGCGGACGCCGATGCCGCGGTACTCCTCCGGCACGGTCAGGTCGTCGGCCTGGAAGTACAGCCCGGGCTCGACGGTCAGGACCATGCCCGGCTCCAGCGTGCCGTTGACGTACGCCTCGGTGCGCGCGGCGGCGCAGTCGTGGACGTCCAGGCCGAGCATGTGACCCGTGCCGTGCAGCGTCCACCGGCGCTGCAGGCCCAGCTCCAGTACGCGCTCGACCGGGCCCTCGACCAGGCCCCACTCCACCAGGTGCTCGGTGAGCACGCGCTGCGCGGCGTCGTGGAAGTCGCGGAACGAAGCCCCCGGCTTCACGGCCGCGATGCCGGCCTCCTGCGCCGCGTACACCGCGTCGTAGATCTTGCGCTGCAGGTCGGAGTAGCGGCCGTTGATCGGCAGCGTGCGGGTGACGTCGGCCGTGTAGAGGCTGTTCGTCTCCACGCCGGCGTCCAGGAGCAGCAGGTCGCCGGAGCGGACCTCGCCGTTGTTGCGTACCCAGTGCAGCGTGCAGGCGTGCGGGCCCGCGGCGCAGATCGAGCCGTAGCCGACGTCGTTGCCCTCGACGCGGGCGCGGAGGAAGAACGTTCCCTCGATGTAGCGCTCGCTGGTCGCCTCGGCCTTGTCGAGGACCTTCACGACGTCCTCGAAGCCGCGGACGGTCGAGTCGACGGCCTTCTGCAGCTCGCCGATCTCGAAGTCGTCCTTCACGACGCGCGCCTCGGAGAGGTACACGCGCAGCTCTTCGTCGCGCTCGGCGGTGACCTTGTCGGTCAGCGCCGCTTCGATGCCGGCGTCGTGGCCGCGGACGACGCGGACCGGCCCGGTGGCCTCGCGCAGCGCGTCGGCCAGCTCCCGCACGTCCTTGCAGGGCATGCCGTACAGCAGCTCGGCCTCGGTGAGGCTGTGCCGGCGGCCGACCCACAGCTCGCCCATGCCGTTGAGCCAGAACTCGCCGTTCTCGCGGTCGGAGCGGGGGAGGCGGTACAGCGTTGCTCGGTGGGTCTCCCCGTGCGGCTCCAGGACGAGGACGCTGTCGTCGGTCTGGTCACCGGTGAGGTAGACGTACTCGGTCGCGGCGCGGAAGGAGTACTCGGTGTCGTTCGACCGCGTCTTGAGGTTGCCCGCGGGGATCACCAGGCGCTCGCCGGGGAACCGGCGGGAGAGCGCGGCGCGCCGCTCGGCGGCGTTGGCGGCCTGCTCGATGGGCTCCAGGTCGCGCAGTTCCGTGTCGGCCCAGCCGGACTTCATGTTGTCGGCGAGCTCGTCGGAAACGCCCGGGTAAAGGCCGTTCTTGCGCTGCTTGATCGGCTGCTCGTCCTCGTCCGGGGTCTCCGGAGTGAGCTCGTCGGCCACGGTGCCTCCTCGTCGTTTTTGGACCTTTCCATCGTATGTGCGAGCGGAAAGCGGTCCAGGGGCGGGAAGCCGTGACCTGTCAGGCACTCCGGCCCGGGAGCGGATGACCTTCGACCCGGCGCGCTTACGGGGCCCGTCGGGCTCACCCCCCGAAGCGCACCGCCAGCACCACCACGTCCTCCGGCGAGCCCTCGTCCGCCAGACCCTGGGGCAGCACCGCCCGGACGAGATGGTCGACGAGGACCTCCGGGTCCTGGCGTACGGACTTCGGCAGGGCGGCCGCCGCGGCGTGCAGCCGGGAGAAGGCGCGGTCCACCGGTTCCCCGGTGCGGTGCAGCAGCCCGTCGCTGTACAGCAGAAGCGTCTCTCCTGGCAGCGGTTCGAGCTCCACGCTCGGCGCCTCCCAGCACGCGAGCATGCCCAGCGGCGCGGACAGCGAGGTCTCGACGAACTCCGTGCGCTGCTCGCCGATGATGAGCGGCGGGCAGTGGCCCGCACCGGCCAGCACGATCTTGTGGGCCGCCGGCCCGCCGAGCGGATCGGCCACCGGCGGCTCGACGAACGCGAACAGCGCGGTCGCGCTGCGCGCCGGCTCGGTGAGCCGCAGCAGCAGTTCGAGGTCGGAGAGGACCGCGACCGGATCCTCGCCCTCCATGACCGCGTACGCGCGCAGCGCGGCCCGCAGCCGCCCCATCGCGGCGACCGCGCTCGGCCCGGAGCCGGTGACGGAGCCGACGGACAGGCTCAGCGCACCGTCCGGGAGCGGCAGCGCGTCGTACCAGTCGCCGCCGCCGTGCGGTCCGGCGGCGTGCCGTACGGCGAGCCGGATGCCGGGCGCCCGCGGCAGCCGCGCGGGCAGCATCTCGGTGCGCAGGGTCTGCTCGGAGTGGCGCCTGCGGTGCAGCTCGATCAGGCGGGAGACGTGCTGGGTGGCGTAGGCGCGGTACACGGCGAGGAGGCGGCGTCCGCGTTCGCTGGGCTCGGCGGGCTCGTCGTAGAGCCAGACCGCGGCCCCGAGGGGGCGGCCGGCTCGCTCGTTCCCTTCGGGGCCGTCGCCCGGCGGGTCGCTGATCAGCGGTACCGCGTAGCTCGCCGCGTACCCGAGACGGGCGGCGACCTCGCGCAACCGGGGGTCGAGCCCGGGATCGCCGGCGAGATCGGGCTGCACGAGTTCGGTGGGGAGACCGGTACTTCCACTGGGCAGCGGTTGCCCGGCAACACCCGCGTCCGGGGCCATGGCCGCGCCCGCGTCCGTACTTCCCTCTGCGCCGGCACCCGCGCCTGCGCCTACGCCCGAGCCCGCACCCGCGTCCGCGCCGGCACCCGTGCCCCCGCCGGAAGCCCCCCGCACCCCGTCGAGCAGCCGCCCCAGCGGCGTCGCGCGGCGCGGGACGGTCTCCAGGTGGCCGATGTCCGCGGGGCCGAGGCCCAGGCCGACGGTGGTCTCGGGGCCGAGGCCGTCGGGTGGTTCGAGGGTGACCAGGCCGCGGCGGGCGCCGATGAGGGCGGCACCGGCCCGCAGTACTTCGTGGAGCGCCGACTCAAGGGTGTCCGTACGGGCCAGCCGACCGGTGAGGTCGTGGAGAGCGGTGAGGTCGGAGAAGCGGGCGGCCAGCCGCTCATGGGCGGCGGCGAGTTGAGCGAACGGGCGGGTTTCCGGGGCCGCAGGGGCCGCAGTGTGCGCCGGGGCCGGAAGAGTGGGTTCGATTCCAGCCACTTTCGGGACGTGGGGGGTTGTCATGGCCGGCGGCTTACGTCGAGCCGGGCGTCATCCGAGGTGGCGGCGTCGTCCGGGGAGGTTCGCAGTGGTTTTGTGCGGGCATTTGTCTGATTTGCCCGCCAGTTGTTTACGCTCAATAGCATCGCAAACCCCCATGTCATGCTGCTCCGCTATTAATGGGATCCACATGTACACGCCCCGTTGTTGCGTGTCCAGCATTGCCCTGGTGAGGATTGTGGTGTCAGTGTGGCGAACAGGTTGGCCGAAAAATAGCCCCTAGAAGGTCAATTTGCGGTCGACTGACGGCGATCAACAGCGCGTCATCTCCACCATGGGGGTACGTACTCGGATAGGTGCGGGGCCAGTTGGGGCCGTGCCGGAACTCTCCGAAGGGCGCGGGCGTCTTACGCGGTGACGACCGGGCCGCACCCCCACGTGGCGGGATTGCACCACAGGACAGCAAGCGCCATGCGCGCGCCACCCCCCGCCATGTTCCACGCTCGGCGTACGGCGTGATGCGCTGCCTTGTACGCGCAGTGACGACTGATCCACGTGACGTGGTGTGACCCGCGCTCGGCGCGGCGGCGCACCGACACAGCGGCATGAACCGGCATGTAGTGCGATGGACATGGCCCTCGGCGTTTACGGAAAGGAACGAGCGCTCATGCGCGAGATCCTCGGAAGGCGACGCAAGTTCCAGCTCCGGCGCGGCGGACGATCGGCACTGCTCGGTGCGGCGCTCCAGTGCGCCACCGAGTGGCACTGGCCCGTGCTCCCCGGCGTCGGCCTGCGTTCGGGCGGCAAGGCCGCCCGTGGTGCGCAGCAGCAGCGACCCTGCGGCTGCCCCGACCCGGACTGTGCGGTGCCCGGAGCGCATCCCTTCGACCCCGGCCTGCTGGCCGCCACGACCGACGCGCGGATGGTGCGCTGGTGGTGGACGAACCGCCCGGACGCGCCGGTCGTACTGGCCACGGGCGGCAAGGCGCCCTGCGCCGTGAGCCTGCCGGCGGTGGCGGGCGCCCGGGCGCTCGCCGAGCTGGACCGTACGGGCGTGGCGGTCGGCCCGGTCGTGGCGACCCCGACCCGCTGGACGCTGCTGGTCGCGCCGTACTCCCTCCCGGAGCTGGGCGAACTGCTGTACGCGCAGGACCTGGTGCCCAGCTCGCTGCGCTTCCACGGAGAGGGCGGCTATGTCGTCCTGCCGCCGTCGCAGACCGGCGCGGGCAAGGTGCGTTGGGAGCGCCTGCCGACCGCGCGCGCCTCCGCGAAGCGCTCCGGCGCACCCTGGCTCCCGGACGTCGCCACGGTGGTGGATGCGCTGGTGGAAGCGAGCGCCGGCGCCCCGGGCGGCGGCAGCCGGCTCGCGTACTGACCGCACGCCCGCTCCCACACCCCCCACAGAACGGTTTTCGGGCGCCGCGCGACAGAACCGTTTCAGTCGCCCGGCATCGCCCACTCGCCCCTCTCACGGATGGCACGGCACGCGGAAGATTCACTCGTACGGGTGTGAGCGAGGCGTCCATTCCCGGGAAACGGGTGCGAGGCCCCCGGAAGGGCGCCCCGTCCTCGGTATGTTCGGCCCACCGTCCAGCCGTTCGGGGTGCCCGGCGGCCCTCCGTGTACGTGGCGGAGGCCCACCGGACCTCCCGGAGGCCTCTCCAGAGCCCGTGCGCGGTCCCCCGGCCACCGGGGCGGCCCGCGCGCTCTCAACCGCAGGTGGGTCCCATGGTTCGCGAGTCGAACGTCCGCATGATCGCGCTCGCGAGCACCATCGCGCTCGCCCTCACCCTGCCGCTGGCCGCCGCCATCGCCGGCCCCTCGGAGCCCGGCGAACCGTCGCCCGGGGCGAAGCCGTCCGCGTCGTCGCAGTCCCGCGGCGAGGCCGCCGGGCGTACTGCCGACCGGACCACCGCCGGGCAGGCCGCTGAGCTGCCGCCGGGCTCCCCTCGGGGCTCGGCCCAGGACGCCCCGCTGCCCGGCCGTCAGGGGCCCGCCCAGGACGGCGCACGGCACAGCGCCATGGCGAGGAACGGCGTGGCACCGGACGGCGACAGGCCCGGCGCCCTGCTGAGGGACCTCGGGCTCGGGCTCGGACTCGGCGCGGACGCGGGCAACGGCCGCGCCGCCCGCTGCGGTCCCGAACTCTCCTCGCCGCACGGCATCCGGGCGCAGACCTGCGTGGTGTCCGAGGGCGGCCGCACGAGGGGCGTCCTGTACTACCGCAACACGTCGGGCGGCCCGCTGCGCGCGGCGCTGACCCTGATGCGGCCGGACGGCCGGACCGTACAGACGCACTGCGCGCTGTCGGCGGCGGACGAGCCGGGTACGTGTGCGACGCCGTCCGGGGCGACCGTGCGGGGGCGCGCGCCGTACGCGGCGGTCGCGGAGGTCGCGGACGTACGGAGTGATCGGCTGCTGCTGCGGGCGGGGAGCAACTCCGCGCCGCCCGGAGCGGGTTCGGCCCGCTGAGCGAGCCTGGGGTCCGAAGCCGGACCGGGTCCGGACATGGAAGCGCCCGGTCGCTGGCGACGGGGGATGCACCAGCGACCGGGCTCCTAGAACGGTAACAAGAGATCGGCCGTTCGCAAATTCGATCGCGAAATTCCGGACGCTTATTTACCGGTGAGTACGGTCGGTGTGACCGGAGTCACCACAAACGTTTCAGGCGTGGTTACTGTCAGCTCAGCGTCACCTGACGGTTGGTGAGCCCGCCGCGCGCCCGGCGCTCGGCGGGCGTGAGGGGCGCGTTCGAGGCGAGCGCCTCCGCCAGCCGCTCGCCGAACTCCGTGGCCGGCTTGGTGATCTCCTCGGCAGTCAGGTCCGTCGGCAGGTCCCAGACCGGTACGACCAGGCCGTGCGCCCGGAACGAACCGACCAGCCGGGTGCCCTCGCCCAGCGAGGAGGCGTCCGCGGCGTGCAGCCGGGCGAGCGCGTCCAGCAGCTGCTCCTCGGGGTGGTCCATCACCCAGCGCAGGTGGTTCTTCTCGCCCGCGTCGCACCAGTACGCGCCCGGGAGTCCGGCCAGCCGGGCGGTCGGGAGGGCGGCCGCGTTGGCCCGCTCCAGGGAGGCGGCGACCTCGGGCGTAGCGTTCTCGGCGTCCTCGATCCAGAACTCGAAGCCGGTGTGCACGGTGGGCTCGAAGGCCGCGTCCTGGTCCAGCAGGTCCTGCAGGCGCGGGCCGTCGGCGGGGGCCCGGCCCGCCGCGACCGGGGTGCCCGGATCGGCGGCCAGCGCGCGCCGGAGCGTGTCGGCGAGGTCGCGGCTGAGGTCACCGGACGCGGTGTCGTTCTGCAGGCCGAGCAGTACCGAACCGTCGTCGCGGCGCAGCGCGGGCCAGGCCATCGGCAGTACGGTCGCCAGCGTCACCGAGGGCACGCCCTCGGGCAGGCCGCCCTTCAGGGACAGCGCGGCCGTGGCGGCCGGTACCAGCTCGCGCAGCGCCACCCAGTCGCACTCGCCCGGCAGTCCTTCGAAGGGGCGCCGCACCAGCTCGGTCACCGCGTGCGCCGCGGCCCGTCCGTGGCATGCCTTGTAACGGCGGCCGGACCCGCAGGGACAGGGCTCGCGGGCGCCGACGACCGGCACCTCGCCGTCCGTGATCTGCGGTGTGGCGGCCTTGGTCTGGGGACGGCGCTTCTTGCCCATGGCGAGGGGTTCTCCTGGTCGTTCCGACGCGTATCGGCGCGAGCCTAGGGCATGTACCGCGTCCTGGCCCGGCCTTGACGCCGGGCGCCGCGCCACGGGCCCCGAGCGCTGCGCGCGGCGGCGCGCTATGCCGGCTCGTCCAGGTCCGCCAGGGCCTTCGTCAGCTCGGCCGGGAGACCGGCCGCCAGCTCCATGCGGGTCGCGAACGCGTCGTGCAGCGACAGCGTCGCCCAGACCGTGACCTCGCCGTGCCCGTCCCGTACGCCCCAGTCCTTGGCGAGCGAGCGGATGATGGCCAGCCCTCTGCCGCCGCGTGCGGTGACCGAGGGAGTGGCCGGAAGTGGTCGGGTCGGGCCACCGCCGTCGGTGACCGAAACGGTCAACTGGCCCCGCGCGTCGATGCGCCAGGCGGCCCGGACCGCATTGCCTTCGCCATCCGGTGAGCCGTCCGCGCATATCGGACGCGCATGTCTGCAGGAATTGCTGAGCAGTTCGGAAAGAATGAGTACGGCGTCGTCGACGACCGTGTCCTGAACTCCACTTGTCAGCAGCTCATCGCGCATACGCCGCCTGGCCGAGCCCACGCCCGCAGGACCATGGGGTACGGCCATGGTCGACGACGTCGGCACCTCCTGTGCCACCACCAACGCCACCCCCGAGACCTCCTTTGCCCCACGCCACGGGATGAATGCCCCATTGGGATGGACCGGAAACCGGCCAATCCGTGTCCGGTGACGCACTCGGGACGATCAGACACGTTCTGAATGCGCCGGTGCACTCCCTGTGAACAATGAACGGCCGATATGCCCACGCGGGAATTCCGCGGGCTTCCCCGGGCCACCCTTTATCAGCCCTCGCCCCTTAAGTCAGATTCAGTAGCTTCCTCACCTCCCTGGGGCGATTCGTAATGATTGCGTCCACACCCAGCTCGCGGCAGAGGGCGACGTCCGCCTCCTCGTTCACCGTCCACACATGCACCTCGTGCCCCGCATGGTGCGCCTTGGCCACGTAATCGGGGTGCGCGCGCAGTATCCGGATGCTCGGCCCGGCGATCTGTACCCCCGGAGGCAGCCGCCCCTCCCGGTACCGAGGGATGATGAACTGCATGAGGTACACGGTGGGCACGGCCGGGGCCGCGGCCCGTACGCGCTGCAGCGAGCGGGCCGAGAAGCTCATGACGCGGACGGCGGACGGAGTGCCGGCCGGCGGCTTGGTGTGCCCGAACCGCTCCAGCAGCTCGACCAGCCGCTCCTCGACCTGCCCCGCCCACCGCGACGGGTGCTTGGTCTCGATGGCCAGCTCCACCCGGCGGTCGGCGTCGGCGACCAGTTCCAGCAGCCGCTCCAGGGTCAGTACGGACGTACGTTCCGTATCGCCCGCGGCTTCGTGATCGCTGCCCAGCTCCGGATGGCGGCCGTCCGGCGCCTCGCCGGCCGCATCGTCCTTCCAGGAGCCGAAGTCCAGCGCGGCCAGATCGGACAGCTCCAGGGCGGATACGGCGCCGCGCCCGTTGGAGGTGCGGTTGATCCGGCGGTCGTGCACGCACACGAGGTGGCCGTCAGCGGTCAGCCGGACGTCGCATTCCAGGGCGTCCGCGCCGTCCTCGATGGCCTTGCGGTACGCGGCCAGAGTGTGTTCCGGGGCATCCTCGGAGGCCCCGCGGTGTGCGACGACGGAAATGGCGGGCGGGTCGGGGTGGACACCTTCTACCGAGCGCGCAGTGGTCACCGAGTTATCGTGCCATCGCGCGGTGACAAGCCGTCCGGTCGGCACCCGGAGCATTCCCCGGGGATGCGCCGCAAATGTCCGGGATAAAGGATGCAGACAAGGTCACAGCCTCGGCTTACGGTGCCCTGACGCCCCGTGGGAAAGGCTTGAACCGGACACTCCCGTATAACGTCACGCCGACATGTCACCGTCAAGCCGATACGCCACGCATCGCTCGAACATGCCGGCCCTGTCATCAGGCCGGAATGGTCAGGAAGCTGAGGAGAGAGCTGTGAGCACCGAGAACGAGGGCGCCGCCGTCCCGCCGGAGGCGGAGCCGCAGGCACCCGCCGGGGCCCAGGGGTCGGCCGCACCTGCGTCCGGGGCGCCGGCTCCGCATACGCCGCAGGGGTCGGCTGTGCCTGCGTCGGGCGGGTCGGCTCCGCGTACGGCGCAGGGGGCGGACGCGCCTGCGTCGGGCGCGCCGGCTCCGCATACGCCGCAGGATTCGGCCGAGCGTGCGTCCGGCGCGCCGGCTCCGCACACGCCGCAGGACGCACCACCTCTGCCGGCCTTTGCGCCGGCGGCCGGGTCCGCCCCCGCGACCAAGCAGCTGCCGAGCGCCGATGCGTCCGCTGGCGCTCTGCCGCCCGAGGGCGCCGGCGTGGACGCCGGGGTGCAGCCGATGCTGGGCGCCGGTTCCGGTTCCGGCCCGCAGGGCGGCGGCTCCGGCCCCGGCACCGGTCCGCAGGGCGGCGGCTCCTCTTCCTCCTCCGGCTGGTCGCAGGACCCACAGCACACCGCGGCCTTTCCCCCCGTCCCGCCCGGTGACGGCGGACCGCACGGCGGTGGCGCTCCGTACGGTGGCGGCGCGGGCGGCTGGGGCGGCCCGCCGCAGCCCCCGTACGGCGGTGGCGGCTGGGGTGCCCCGGCCGGTCCGCCCGCCGGCAAGCCCCGCCGCCGCGGCGGCCTGATCGCCGCCGTACTGGTGGCAGCGCTGGTCGCGGGCGGCGTCGGCGGCGGCATCGGCTACTGGGCCGCAGGCCAGGACGACACGGCCTCCACGACCGTCTCGGCCTCCGGCGACCCCCAGGCGCTGAACCGCAAGCCGACCTCGGTCTCCGGCATCGCCCAGCGCGCGCTGCCCAGCGTCGTGACCATAGACGCGCAGGGCGCGGGCGGCGAGGGCGGCACGGGCACCGGCTTCGTGTACGACAAGCAGGGCCACATCCTCACCAACAACCACGTCGTGGCGAGCGCCGCGGACGGCGGCAAGCTCACGGTGACGTTCTCCGACGGCAAGAAGTACGCCGCCGAGGTCGTGGGCCGCGCCCAGGGCTACGACGTCGCCGTCATAAAGCTCAAGAACCCCGACGACGCCAAGCTCACCCCGCTCCCGCTCGGCAAGTCCGCCAACGTGGCCGTCGGCGACGCGACGATCGCCATCGGCGCCCCGTACGGCCTCTCCGGCACGGTCACCACCGGCATCGTCAGCGCCAAGGACCGCCCGGTCGCCTCCAGCGACGGCGGCGGCACCAACGCCTCGTACATGAGCGCCCTGCAGACCGACGCCTCGATCAACCCGGGCAACTCCGGCGGTCCGCTGATGGACGCCTCCGGCAACGTGATCGGCATCAACTCCGCGATCCAGTCGGCGGGCAGCGGCGGCAGCGACCCGTTCGGCGGCGGAAGCCAGTCCGGCAGCATCGGCCTCGGCTTCGCCATCCCGATCGACCAGGCCAAGCGGGTGGCCGACGACCTGATCCGTACGGGCAAGCCGATCTACCCGCAGATCGGCGTACAGGTCGGCATGCGGGAGTCCGGCGACGGCGCGACGATCGCCCAACGCGGCAACGGCGGCACGGACGCCGTCACCCCGAACGGCCCGGCCGACAAGGCCGGCCTCAAGCCCGGCGACAAGATCACCAAGCTCGACGACACAGTCATCGACAGCGGCCCCACCCTGATCAGCGAAATCTGGCAACACCGCCCCGGCGAAAAGGTAACCCTCACCTACGAACGCGCCGGCAAGCCCCACACAACAAAGATCACCTTGGGCCAACGCGTGGGGGACAACTGACGGGCGTCTCCGGCTGGCCGGGAGGCGGCTGACAGGCGCGCCCTGCTGCCGGGAGGCGACTGGCAGGCGTGCCCGGCTGGCCGGGAGCTGGCTGGCAGGCGTGCCCGGCTGGCCGGGAGCTGGCTGGTCGGCGTGCTCGGCCGGCCGGTAGACGGCTGACACCCCTGCCCTGCTGGCCCGGGGGCGGCTGACACGCGCGCCCGGCCCACCGGGAGGACGCCGACGTGGGCGCCCGACCGTCCGGAGACCGCTGACGTGCGCGGACATCACTCTCGCCGATCCCGCCGATCCCGGCGACCGTACGCTCGGACAGCGCACAGAGCGGGCTGACGCGCTACCCTGATCCCCGCGTCACCGTCGGCCGGCCGCCGACAGGTGCCGCAGGGAGGCTTGCCCGAGCGGCCTAAGGGAACAGTCTTGAAAACTGTCGTGGCGGCAACGCCACCGTGGGTTCAAATCCCACAGCCTCCGCCACCGGCCAACAAAGCTGCAGGCCAGAAGGGGTGCCCGACTCGACCGGGCACCCCTTTCGCGTTCATCCCGTCTCACCCTGATCCGCCGGTATCCCGGCTTTGATCAGCGCGTGTGGCCAACCTGTGGCCAAGCTGGCTCCCCCTCGGCGGTGTCAGAATCGTCCAGCGCAGCGTCGATGGGCTGGTTCGGCCTTTGCTCCTGAAGGACGCCGTTGGTGGGGTCGGAATTTCCCTAGGCCATCAAGACCTGCTGCGCTCCGCTCCGCCGAGCGGGCTCCCGGCTCCGCCGCCCCCCGCGCTCGTGCCTTCGGCCCGCGCTACGGGCGCTACGTCTACGACCGCCAGGTGTGTTGGTCCGGGCTGTGAATCGGGCGATCGCACTGCGCAGCTTGCTATCAAAGACGATGCCTCTGGCGGGCATTGGCCGGCACCGGAAGCCGGGGGGTAGGGCTGCCGGGTGCGGATCCGTGGGGGGTTGCGAGGAGCCCCACCCCGCCATCGTCGACCCAGGCCACGCCCGCTCCACATGCGTGTGGGGCGACGGCGGCGGGATGAGAGCTGGGGCGACCGTGAGCAGGTCGCCATACCGTGCCCTTTTCCTGGATTCTCACCCCGCAAGCCCGAAACGAACCTTAACCTGGCTAGGCACCAAAAGAGGAAGGCGAGCAAAAAAGCAACCGTCTGGAGGATAATGAAATGGTTGACCCTACCGAATTGATGCTGGCCGATCTCTCGAATTCTTATGCAGATGCGAAAGTTTCGAATGCTTTCCTCCGTCTATACGTGGATGACCCTCGATTCGGCCGTGCCTTCGCCAGCCTTCACGAACAGCTAAACGAGCATTTCGAATCCATTAACGACAGGGCGGAGGCGACCCGCCACTACTGGGCCGAGCGCAGCAGAGAAATGCTCGCACTCATCAAGGAAGTCACCAACTTCCTTGATTCTCTCAAGTCTGCCGGAATACAGGTGCACCTCACGGAGTCCTACTCGGATGCAATAAAGAGGTGTCAGTCTTGGCTGGTGCGCAGCGGGGGCAGCACCATCCCGGACGACTTCGAGCAAATTGCAATCATCAAATACGAGCCAGTTTTTTCTCGCTCAGATACGGAGATAAAATTGAAGAAGTCTAGCCAGCGCACCCAGCTGCAGCTGATAGGGGAAGGCTCGTACGCCAAGGTGTTTTCCTTCGTCGACCCTGACTACGGAGTTAAATTCGCCCTCAAGCGCGCCAACAAGGACATGAGCGAACGGGATCTTCAGCGGTTCCAGCAAGAATTCGACATCCTCAAGCGCCTTAGATTTCCGTACATAGTTGAGGTGTTCCAGTACGACGCAACTCGCAATGAATACTTGATGGAGTTTTGCGAGTCCACGCTTCGCAAGTACATCAAGAAGCGCAACAATATGTTGCCTTTTTCGTCGCGGAAGAGAATTGCGCTGCAATTCCTGTACGGCGTCAATTACATACACAGCGAAGGTCTGCTTCACCGCGACGTCAGCCTCCAAAACGTCCTGGTGAAGACCTTCAACGGTGGGGCTGTCCTTGTAAAGCTGTCAGACTTCGGCCTCGCCAAGGACAAGCATTCCGAGTTCACACGAACGAAGACAGAGATGCGGGGAACCTATCGAGACCCCGTCCTGGCGAACTTCAAGGACTACGGCGTGCGCAATGAAATCTACTCGATCGGCTGGGTGCTTTCCTATATCTTCACTGGAAGAGAGGCTCTGATGTCCCAAGATGATGCGCCAAGCCAGATCGTGCGGAAATGCGCGGCGCATGATGTCGCCCATCGGTACGGGAGCGTGCGCGAACTAATTGGTGACGTCGAGAGACTGGAATCCACCCCGCCGCCAACGGGCGCTCCGGCATAACACTTAGGGGGTGAAGCCCTCTGACATCCACGGCTGACATCAACGGTGTTGGACGGGCGTGCACAGTAACGCCCCCGCCTGGCCGTCACACCGACCATCAGCAGCAGCTGGAGTGACGACGGATCGAACTCCACGAGTGAATCTCGTACTTGGAGGGAAGCCGGGCGATCATGCGCTTCAACCCGTGGGGTTCTAGCTCAAGAATCTTCTGACGTACGGGGACGCCCGGCTTGTTCAGCGCGAGATGTTCGTTCTCTGCCTCATCCCTGCCTCCCTGTGATCAGTCACGGCAGTCAGAGCAGCATGTGTAACGTTGCCACGACAAGACGGCGTTGGTCGGTGGAGGAGGGAAGCTGTTACAGGTTTCTCTACCTCATCAAGCCCCTCCCTACGGTCGGGGAAGGGGGGTGGGGAATCACTCGATGGCTCTCGCGGAGGGGTGCCGTTCCCTGCCGGGCCTACCTGGTGCCGATCACTTGGGTTCGCCGATTGCTGCCGTGGGCGCCGATCCAGGCCAGCGACCACCATGCAGCTTGGCGGCCGGGCGCTTCACGGCAGGCCCTTCTGGAGCCGTCGGAGGAGGGGACGGGGATTGCCGAGCAGTCCGGGCGAGAACGCCGGCATGGGGCAGGCCGCCGTACTGACACCGTCATGGATGCTCCAGCGTGAGCGAACCGGACTCCAATACGTGGCTGAGGGGGAGCTACCAGTTGCCGCGATATGGTCGATCCCGTCGTGGGCGCCTTCGCTGAGTGACCCGCCGTCGTGGCGAGTCGTTCGACTTCCTGAAGGCACCCCTAAAGCTCACATGCTGAACAAGCCAGGGAGGTTCCCGCCAATGGCTGTGCTAGCTGCCTGGACGAATCGCACTTGTGCAGCCGTCCTCTCGCGCTCCCCATCACCCATGTCGGACAACCGAAACAAATGTTGCTCGCTATCAGCATGCTCGGTGACGAGCCGATTGAGCAGTGTCGCCGTGTCCCAAACGGCGCCGTACAAGTCATAGGCAGCAGCAGACACCTCTGGCGGCCCATCGAGCGCTATTTCCGTCAGTACCTCACGCAAGGCTGTGGCCGAAGCCAGCACGTCCAGCAATTGCGGACTGGGAGTGGCGCCCAAGAGTGCGGGTCGGATCTTCCAGGCGTCCAGGAATTTACTGTCGACCTCGTGGTACGCAGACAGAAACCGGACGTAAGTAGTGCGGCGGGTTTCACGTAGAGCCACGCGCCGCTGTTCTATGCGGTCTCGTTGCTTCTCTGTGTTGTCCTGTCTTCCCTTGAGCAGGGTAAAACCGCCAGTGAGTGCCACGCCAAGCAAGGCACCACCCGCGCCTACTAACACACTCCATTGCTCCGCCATCGCAGCATTCAACCTGGTACCCGGTGTCTAGCGGTAGTACTTCGACCGACGCTGTTCAGCACGGGTGACCGAACGTGCCACGGAGGGCGGGGTTCGCGGGAAACCGCGGACCGCGCCCGGCAGGCGGCCAGCGATTGACGAAGGCAGGAACCTCGATCTTGCACCTCTGCTCACCCAAGCTCGCTCACCGGTGAACAGCGGCACGCCGCAGGGCATGCCCAAGAAGGTCTCCAACCAAACTCGCTGGTCAGATGTCATTCAGCAGTGGAGCCTGTGGGATTTGAACCCGCGATGACATTGGCACCGCGACAGCTTTCAAGATCACTGCACTCGGCACCGAAATCAAGCCAATCGCCGTTTGGGCGGGTGTCCTGTATGCGTGGATATGGTCTGCGCTTTTTGGCGGTCCTGCCCGACCGGCGACGCACTCGAAGTGACCACGACGCATCAGACGCGACTACGACGCACTCAGACGCTACTACGACGCACTCAGACCGCTTCACGGTGCATCTCGGAGCGGAAAACCACAGGTGAGAGCCTCGCGCCCTTTGGTCGATTCGCCGTCGTTCCGCTGCAGCTCGAAAAGGCGGCGAGAGCCGAAACGGGTTGCTAGGCAACCGCAGTCAAGGGCGTTGCTGATACCTTCCGTGGCCAGAAAGAGCCCCGTCCGCATTGTCTCGCCAGACCCGGACGGGGCTCTGAACGCCTCTCTCGGAGACGCATCAAAGAAGGAGCGTCATGGAACCATCCATCACCCCTGCTGAGCGCGACCCTAACGGAATGACACGGTTCACCATAGGTAGATTGGCCTCGCTCATGACTGGTGTGGGGACCCTCCTCGTTGGTATCGCTGCAGTGATCACGGCGGTGCGGTAGCCGATGGGCGGTATCGGCGGAGGTCTTCTGCAATGGCTGCATCCGCACCGAGGGTTAGGTGAACGGCGCCGGCTGACATCCGTAGCTGACATCAACAGCGGCAGACGACAGTAGGCCCGGGCAGTTCACCGCAGTCCCGGACCGGTGCGGCTCACGAGCCCGCAGGCAGCCGAGTGAACTCCTAAAGCGGTGGTCGATTGGGCTAATGATGTCAGCCCATCTTGGATGCACGTAGGGGCGAGGCACCCAGTTGACCGGGTGCCTCGCCCCTACGTGTTGCGTGGCCATCGTGCCGAGTCGTCTACCCGTCGTTGTCGAGTGCGTGTGCCGCACAGCAAGGAAGCGCTCTATTCCGTAGGGGCAGAGTCATTTAGGGCTTCGTCGATGAGCTGGTTCGACTTCTGTTCCTGGCCGCGGAGGATCTTCGCGTAGAACTTCCACAGGACGGCGACGCTGTGGCCGGCCCGCCGGGCTACTTCGACGGGGTCTACGCCTGCCTTGATCCAGAGAGAGACGCCGGCGTGCCGTAGCGAGTACGGCACGTCTGCCAAAGGAGTCTTCACCTCTTCCGGGGTGAGGGCCTTCTTCCTGGCCTCCTTCCACATGTCGGTGTACTCGGTGGATCGCACACGGCCATGGCGCACGGCCTGGAAGAGCCGCCCGTCAGACGTGGTGCCGTACCGCTCGATGTGCGCCCGCAGCATCTGCACGAGGACGGGCGGGATCGGCACGGGGCGCGTCGCCCGGCGCGCCCGGCGCTTGAGGCCACGCTCCTCGTACGACTTGCCGTCGTCCGTCCAGCCCGAACCGACCTCCGGCCGGCTGTTCGCGAGGACCAGCTCGCCCCACCCAGTCTGGGGCAATTTGCAGTTGTGCTTTTTGAGGGTCGCGATCTCCGAGGGGCGCATGGCCGCGTAGTACAAGCACCCGAAGAAGGCGTACAGATGCTCACCGCGCGCCCCCTGTTCCTGAACGGCCTGGAGGAGTTGCCGTGCCTGCTGCGGCTCGGGGACGTACTCGAAATCGACTTCACCATCCGTCGGCGGTGGGTTCCAGTCGATTGCGGAGAGCGGATGCTTCGTGAGCAACTCACGTTCCACGGCGTAGCGGAGCGCGTTGCTCAGGGCCGTGCGCTTTCGGCGGATCGTGTTGTCCGCGGCGCGCTTGCCATCCAGCTTCAGCGAGACGGCATTGAGGGCGCGTCGCAGGTTCTCCGACTGGGCCACGTCTACGACCTTGAGCGAGGCCCCTGCGACCCATGCGAGGGCGCGAGCGATGTCGTCAGGCGGCGTCTCTACGCCCTTCCGGGGCGCCAGCTCGCCGGCGTCGTCCCGAACCATCTGGAATGCCCACCCTCGAAGCGCCATCCTGAGCGTCTTGGCATCCGGCGCTCCCTTGGCCGACGAGACCAGCACCGCCGTCACATTGGCCATTGCTTCGGCGATATTGGCCCGGTGCTTCGCCGCCGAGTTGGGCCACTTCATGAGGGCGTACGCGCAGGCGTGCTCATACCAAGTTGGTGAGTTCATCTCGCGCAGCTCGGAGAGCGGGAGCCCCGTCTCGGTGTCAAACTGCTCGCCGTTGCGTACAGCGGCCATTAGCTCCGACCGGCGGCCGTCGGCCAGGGTCTTTGTGGTGAACGGCTGCTGATGCGGATGCCCGCCGACCACCCAACGGAGCTGGAACGGGGCACTCTTGCTGTTGCGCTTCCGGATGCCCCAGACCCGCACGTCGTAGGTATGCAGTGTTGCCTCCTTCATGAGGAAAGGGGCCTGCCGCTGCCAGGCAGGCCCCTTTGGTGGTGGCGTGTGAGTCAGGCGGCTTCGCAGGTGGCGAACCAGGCGTCCAGGTCACGCCGGCGGCATCGGAGCTGGCCATTCGGGAGCTTGAGCATCCTCGGGCCGTTGCCGCGGGCGCGCATCCGGTAGAAGGCCGCGCGGCTCATGTCGATCTCTTCGAGTACTTCGCGGAGCTTGAGCATTTCGGCCTTGGGCATGTCAGTGCTCCTCTTCGTGCGAGGGGGTGGCAGGGGCCGGGGTGGGTGGAAAGAGCGGTAGGGGTGGTAAGCCGCCTGACCTGGGCTTTCACCGGGTCGGTAAGGGGTGCGGCAAGCCGGGCGATAAGTCCGAGGCCGCCGGATGGCTGGCTTGTCGCCCCGCCAACCGCTCCTCTTACCGTGCCGATGTCTGCGCAGGTCAGTGGGGTTAGCGGCCTTTTCTCGCTTACCGCGCTCAGCCCGCGTAGGTCACGACGGTCGTAGGACGACCGCCCGTGGGCTTTTGGAAGCGGCTGTAACCCGGCAGGTCGAGTAGCTCGGCGACCAGCCGGTCCCGCTCCGCTCGCGTGGTGTTCTTGAACAGGCGCCGGATGCGGTCGGCGGTGAGACCGTCGGGGCCGGCGGCGCGGACCGCCTCGGCGAGCTTGTTGACCTTCGGGTCGCCGGTGGTATCGCCGAGGAGGTGGACGGCGGAGGCGCGGGCGTAGTTGAGGAGCCGCCAGGCGGCGCGCATGTGGGTTTCGGAGATGGTGTTGGTGTGGTCGCACAGGGCGTAGACCATGGCCACCCGCTGGACGTACGGGGCGGCCCGCGCGGTGAACTGGGCGATGACGCCGCCGGCCGAGTCGTCGCTGAGCGCCGGGTAGACCTCTTCGCAGTACAAGTCCCAGGCGTCCGGGCTGAACTGCACCTGGTCGACGCGGGCCGCGTCGGCGAGGACGGTTCGCCAGCCGGAGGCGAGATTGGAGACCAGTTCCGGGCTGGCGCCCCGCGAGCCCGGCAGGATCAGATTCCGGTGGCAGAACATCGGTAGAAAGCGGTTGTACGTGCCGCCCGCCATCTCCGAGTCCTGCATCTTGGCCCGGAACTCCTCCGGCGTGATGTGCCCCAGGATCGCGATGTGCGGATCCGTGGCCTTGAGCGAGTCGCGGACCATCGAGCCGAGGGAGTCACCATCCCATGCCTGCCGCAACACGCCGGGCAACGAACTGCCTTCGCGGCGACCGCGGCTCATGGTGACCGCGTACTCCGACTCCAGCACCCACAGCCGTTTGTCGATGCTGGCGTGCGAGGCGTCGTCACTGTCGTCGTCCTTGACGTACTCGATCAGCCCCTCCCCGGAGTTCAGTCCGCGCGGGGTGTGCTCGGGGCCGAAGAAGTCCGGCAGGGCCTCGGCCAGCACGCGCCGGGCGGTCGAGGTCGCCGACCCCTTACGGCCCGACGACGTGGGGCCGATGGTCAGGGCCCAGATCAGGGTGGGGTGCCGGTCGTTGCCGATCATCAGGTGCGGGCGTCGGCCGATGACTGCTCCGGCCGCGGAGAGCAGGTTGGCCAGTACCGCGATGGGGTCAGCCTCGGTGGTGGGGTCCAGCTCGCGGACCGTATCGCCCAGCCACCCGCAGAAGACGTCGGGGTGCGGGGTTGGCCCCGGCCGGTGCGGGCGGTGGAGGCCCGGCCGTCGGTCGTACAGCGGATTGGGCGGTCCGCTGGGTGCCGCGTCCTCGTCGGACGGCTCGGTGGGGCGTGCGGTCAGCTCGGTGATCTGCCGCAGCACCGTGGCGCGGAGCTCGTCAGCGTCGGTGTCCGGGGCGGAAGCCGCCTGTACGAGACGTGTACCGGCTTCGATCAGGCGGCGGCGTTCGGCCTTCTCCCGCACGATCTCCGCGTAGTACTCGGCGTTGGCCGCGGTCGGCACGGCCTGGACGAGGGTGTGGAGGTAGAACGCTCCACCGACCTTGCCCAGGTCTCCGCGCTTGCTGAGATGGTCAGCAACGGTGATCGGGTCGGAGGACTGCCCGCGGTCGTACAGGTCGCAGATCGCGCGGTGGATCGTCTCGTGCGCGGGCCGGTAGTAGTCGCCGGGGTCCATCGTTTCGATCACATCCGCGATGGCCTGAGCGGAGAGCAGCATGGCGCCCAACGCGGACTGTTCGGCTTCGAGGTCCTGGGGCGGCTTGGAGCCGGCCAGGGGGGCGAGGTCGCCGTGGAGAGACCGCACATTGTCGTACGGTGCCGGTGCGGCCTCAGGTGACATGATGGGTGTCTCCTGTTCTGTCTTCGGACGGCAGGGAGAACCGAGGCGGCGGCGTGTCCTTGCACGGGAGTGCCGCCGCCTCGGCGCATTCAGAGTCAGGCCGCGGTTATCCGCCGCCAGGCCGCGCACTCCTGGCGTACGTACGGCCGGTAGCTCGGGTCCCACAGCGAGGAATCGGGCGGGATCGGGCCGTTGCTCGTGGCGAACGGCCCGCCACCGCGTTCCCGGTCGTACTGAGCAAGCCGGTGAGCCGCCCTGGCGGCCAGGGTGTCGGCCTCCGCCATGGCCTCGGGCATGCCCTCCTCCTCGGCCTCACGAAGGGCGAGCCGGTCCAGCAGCGCGGCCTTACGGAGCCAGAACTCCCGACTCAGCCGCATGCCGGAAGCGTGGGTGGCGACCTGGCCGGTGACCCAGGTCATTTCGGCGAGGAGATGCGGGGCTGCGGCGTACGCATCGATGGACGTGGTGGGTTCGTGCACAGGCGGTCCCTACAGGTTGTGGACGGCGTCGACGACTGCTGCGGTGAGCTGGTTGACCTGGTGGGCGATGCCGGTGGAGGCGAGGTAGAAGCCGAACATCACGGCGATGAAGGCGGAGCCGTAGCCAAGGGTCTTGGAGCGCAGCAGGAAGATCAGGACGAGACCGAACAGGGCGACGAGGGAGACGGTGACAGCCACGAGGGCCTCCTCTGTGGGATGAGAGGTGAAGGTCAGCGGGTGCCGGTGCGGTGGATGCGGGACGCGACGTTGAAGAGGTGACGGCCGACCCGTATGCGCTTGCGGTCGCCGTGGCAGCGGCGGCAGAGCTTGCCCGGCCGCAGGCGGCCCTTCCGGTCCTTCTTGAGCTGGAAGCCGAAGCCACGGCACTTGCGGCAGTTGCCGAACGGGCTGACCGCGCAGAGCGCGGCGTAACACAGCGTGTAGCCGGTGAAGAGCGTGATAGCAGCTGAGGTGAGGGTCATCGCGGGGCCTTTCTGGCGTTTTCAGGGCACGCTCGAAGGAGGCCGCTATCCGCTAGCAGCCTGGTCAGGGTGGGAATCGGGTGCTAGCGGGGCCGCTAACGTTAGCGAGGGTTGCTGCTAGCGCCAGCGGCCCCGGAGCGTCATCCGGCGTCGCGGTTTCCGTCACGTTCCGCGACTGCGGCGGTGATGTGGGCGCGTTCGAGGCCGCGCCGGTTGACGACCTTGCCGTTGATCCGGCGGCCGATCTGGACGGTCTCGATGCCGTACGGCTTGAGCGCGGCGGTGAGCTGTTCGGCGGCCCACTCGCCGTAGACGTCGGGCCGCAGCTCCGCCAGGCGGGCCACGACCGTCTCGCTCCAGACCTTGGCTTCCTCGACCGGGATGACGCCGAGCAGGTCCCGGAGCAGGTCGTAGGCGGCCACGGCGGTTTCCGGCTCCTCGCCGAGCGCGTGTCCGGAGAGGGTGCTGGCGTCCTCGCGGGCCTTGCGGGCCCGGAGCGCGATGTTGTCCGCGCCGACGCTGTCGACGTAAGTGGAGGCCACGATGCGGGCGTCCGCGCCTTCGCCGACGAAGTAGTGCACGCCCTTGTCGGCCCAGGAGAACATCGTGGCCCGCACCCCGCGCTTGTAGGCGGAGGTGCCCAGCACCATGTCGTTCTCCAGCTGGCCCATCACCTTCAGGCACCAACGGGCCGAGGCGTTCGCGCTGATGCCGGTGGGCAGGGCCTTGGCATCCGGACGCTGGGTCGCGAGCAGCAGCACGATCCCGGTGGCCGGGCCGCGCTTGACCAGGTCGGTGGCGATCTCCTCGAACTCGTCCTTGTACTTGGGATGTTCGAAGAGGACCTGGCACTCATCCACCCCGACCACGATGGGGTGCAGGCCGAGCTCCTTCTTGTCGGCCAGTTCGCTGGTCACCTTCGACTCCGGGCAGATGTCCCGCGGCAGCGAGCGGATCATCTTGGTGCGCCGCCGCAACTCCTGCCGCAGTTCGCGGAAGTCGCGGATCGCGTACTCGATGACCTCATCGTCGTCGCCGGCGCCGTGGCGGTGGGAGACGCGGTCGCCGACCGGGTCCAGGTCGCCGGTGCCCTTCATGTCGTAGGTGTGCAGTTCCGCCCGCGGATCCAGCGCCGCGATCAGCAGCAGCAGGCGGAGCAGGAAGGTCTTGCCCATGCGCGGGATGGCGCCGATGATCCCCGCGATGTACATCAGCGTGACCTCGACCCAGCGGCCACGCGGATCCGTGCCGAAGGGCACGGGCTTGAACAGGTCCACGCTGCCGCCGCTCAACAGCGGCCACTTGGGCTTCTTGGCCTTGGACATGTCCTGATCGCCAACCCACAGCACGAGCCGGCCGGTGTGCTCATCCGGCACCGCCTCAGGCCAGACACAACCCAGCGGGCGCCGCAGGCCAGAAGCCAGCTTCTCGCGACGGTCGATGACGTCGGTGACCGTCACCCCGTACGGCAGATCCCCCTCCGCGCGCCACCCGGGGCCGTCGCGGGTGATGGGGGCGGTGAAGGCGAAGCCGTCCCGGCCCTTGGACTGCGCCTGGTTGATGGCCGGGATGCCCAAGGCCCCCAGCGCGCGGAGCACGATGTCGCTGGTGAGCTTCGGCGCCTTGGACGTCTCGACGGCGCGGGTGATGACCGGGGCGTCCGCTTCGGTGCCGGCCGCCCCCAACGCCAGTACCAGGGCACCGAGGGAGACGGCCTGCAGCCACCCGGGCGCCAGCACGTACAAGGCGAGAGCCGTACCGAGGCCGACCAGGGAGCCGAGAAGCGCGACGAGGGTGCGCAGCCGGACGCGGCCGTCGCGCTGCCGGGAGAGCTTGAGGTACTCGGTCGCGTCCTCCCGCCGCACCGCAGCCAGCCGGACCGGCTCACCCTCCTTGTCGGCAACCCACCGCATCGTCCCGGCCAGGAAGCGGGCTGTGCCGCGGGGCGACTGGAGGGCGAGTCGCGTGACGTAGATCGGGGTGCGGACGGAGTGGTAGCCGGTCAGGTGGCCGTAGTGTCCGGCCACCCACTTCACGGCCGTGGTCAGCTCCTGACGGGAGCGCAGCCAATCGGGCAGTACGGGCCGACGCTTCGCGCCCGCCAGCCGCGTCAGGAAGCCGGGCCCGGCCGGGCCGGGGCCGTCGACCAGTACGGCGGCACCAGGGCCGGCGGCAGACGTGGGGCCTGCCGGTTCGGCGGCGGTGTCGGGCGACCCGGCCACCCGGGCTTCGCGCGCCTTGCCCAGGTCGACCACGTCCGCGCCGGCGCCGTCGCTCATCTCGGCTTCGAGCCGCTGGAACAGTTCGTCGTCATCATCAGAGTGCTTCAATGGCGGTCCTTCCTGAGGGAGGAGCAGGGCCCGGCCGTCGCTGTAGGAGGTGGGCGGCCGGGCCCTGTGCTTTTCGTGTAGCGAGTAGTTCAGGCGCTGAGTTCGAGCACCGACGCGATGACCACGTCCTCGAAGCCGTCCTCTTCGGCCAGTCGTCGGCGGGCGGCACGGACGCGATCACCGCCCCACGTCTCGCCGAGGCCGTAAGGCTTCGCGAGCTCGACGGGGTCCGGGGTGCGGTTGTCCAGGAGGGCCGCGGCGGCCTCGCGTTCGGCCTTCTCGCGCTGAGCCGCGCGCACTTCGCGAGGGATACGCCCCTCACTGTTCGAGGCGCGGCCGTCAGAAAGCGAGGCATGGATGCGCTCGGCTTTCGAGGAACTTTCTGAGGAGGGTCGGCCCTGCTTCACCCGCTCGGTCTGGGAGCGGGCACGGCGCTGGGCGGCGGCCTCACGCTTGGCCCGCTCGTTCTCCTCGTGGGCTCTGGCCTCGGCTTCTGCCTTGATCCGGAGCCGTTCGCGTTCGGCTTCCCGATCGCGCTCGGCGGCCTCGATTTCCGCCTGGGTACGGAGCCGCTCCGCCTCGTGCCGGGCGGCTCGTTCCTCCTTCTCGCGAGCGATCCGGTCCAGTTCGCGAGCTTTCTCGATTTCTGCCTGCCGGGCCTCACGGGCGAGGCGCGCGGCGTGTTCGCGTTCCTCGCGTTCGGCCTTGCGCCGCGCCCGTTCGCGTTCCAAGTGGGCCTGTTCGCGAGCCTGCTCTCGTTCTTCTGCCTCAGCGCGTTCGCGCTCTTCGCGAGCCCGCTGGGCGAGTGCGTTGCGCTCGGCGGCGATCGCCTCCTGGTGCGCCGTGATCGTGCGCCGATGCTCCGCGGTCTTGCGCGCGAGGTACGTGCGGTACCCGGCCGACGCTTCGGCCAAGGTGATGAGGAGGAACGGCGCCACGGAGTGGAGCAACAGCCCGCCGGCGTCCGCGTGTGCGGGGATGATGCGGAAGTCGCCGTCCGGGTACAGGCTTTGCCAGCAGTTCATGATCCAGGTGGAAAGGCCGGCGAACCACCGGAGCATGAACGGCCAGCCGCTCGGTCGGTAGCCGCCCTGCTCGGCCAGGACTCCATCGACGTACAACACGGTCAGCAGGGCCAGGGACGCCAGCGGGTCGAGCATCCACGCGACCCAGCCCGGTACGTCGTGCTTGATGGCGAACCTCGTGACGTTGATGCAGGTGAACACCAACGCCCCGAAGCCGAGGACCAGCAGGGAGCGGGTCACGAGTTGTCCGACCTGCTCCAGCTGCTGAATCGCCTTGCGGGCGGCCGCGGCTTCTTGCTCCGTCGCCGGTCCGCGGGTCGGCGACGGGGTCGAGGGCTCAGTCGGGGATTTCGTCACCTGCCGCGTCTCCCTCCTCGGGCCCGCAGTGGCACGCCTCCTCGGAGGCGCCCTGGCCCATCCAGCAGGCGCACACCACGGTCAGCCCGCCCACGGTCACCGACTCGCCCGGCAGCAGCCGGCACCCGTCGCACGTACCGGTGCTCTCCGACTGCGGAGCGTCGACGGGGCTGAAGTCGTAGTCCTCGGCGAAGTCGTACTCGTCGTAGTCGAAGTAGCCGTTCATCAGGCGATTCCTTCCGAGAGGGGGCGAGTGCTGCGGCCGGCGGAGGACCGGCTCGCGAGGTGGGCAGCGAAGAGATAGGGCATGTCCGCCTCGATCGCCGCGACGGTCATGCGCGTAACGAGATCCATCAGCTCCGGCTCGTCCGCGAGGATGTCGCTGGCCGCCTGCAGGCGAGCCGTGCGCTCTTCCTCGGACTCGCCCGGTACACCGAGCCACAGCTCGGGCGGCGTGCCGATGCTCGGCTCCATCGGCTCGTCGAAGTCGAAGCCGAGGTCGAAGCAGTCGATCGCGAAGTTCATGGCGCTCTCCTGGTCTGACATGAGTGGACAGGGAGGCACGGGGCGGCGGCGATGTCCTTTGCACGGGAGTACCGCCGGCCCGGCAGATATGCGCTGAGCAAGCCGCTGAGCTGCGCGAGCAGGTGCGGCAACCGTTCGTCGGAGACGAGCGGCCGTGGCGGTCGGCGCCACCCCCAGGGGCGGCGCCGATCACTAAAGCCACTGGTCAGGGCACGGTCTTGCTTGCCAGGCGCCGTGCCATTCAGTTCTCAAGCAGCAACCTCTTCCTGCCGTCCTCGGCGTGCGACGTGGTCGCCTTCCGCGGTTTCAGGCAGGCTCGACTGACAAGAGTCATAAAGACCTCTTGTCCTCAACTCCTCTTTAGGAGTTGCTGAGAACGTAGATCACCGCTCCCGATGTCGTCAACTCCTCTTGAGGACTTATGCTGAATCCGTCCAACCAACAGGGACGGTGAGCACTCCATGGCCAAGAAGTACGAGCAGATCGCTGACGCGCTGCGCCAGGACATTCGTGCAGGTCAGCTCAAGCCAGGGGAGAAGCTGCAGTCCGAGACCAAGCTTGCTGAGAAGTACCGGACCAGCGTCCCGACGATGCGCGACGCGCTGCGCGAGCTGCTCGCCGAGGGGCTGATCGACAAGCGGCACGGGATCGGCAACTTCGTTCGCAAGCCGCGACCACGGGTGGAACGCACGAACGAGCGCCACCAGTGGGAGAAGGACCGGGCCCGCCTCGTGCACGAAGAGCGCGCGAAGACCGGCTCGACCGAGCACGACACCGGTCTCACCGTCTCCGATCTCGCCTTCAAGGCCACCTATCGGGAAGTGAAAGCCGACGAGGACCTGGCGGCGGTCTTCTCCGTGCCGGTCGGCACGCGCCTGCTGGAACGGGAGTACCGGACCTTCCCCCGCGAGGGAGACGCGCCGTTCAGCCTCGTCTGCTCGCACCTTCTCTACGACGCGGTCTCCTCGAACCCCGACCTCCTCGACCACACCAATGAGCCGTGGCCCGGGGGCACGCAGAATCAGCTGCTCACGGTCGGCATCGAGCTGGACCGCATCGTGGAGCGGATCACCGCCCGGCCTCCGACTGCAGAGGAGGCCGAGGAGCTCGGCCTCCAGAAGGGCGTCTCAGTGTTCGTTCTCCGAAAGATCTCCATCGATACCGGTGACCGGGTGGTGGAGGTCTCCGACGTGATCATGCCCGGCGACGTCACTGAGCTGGTCTTCACGACGCCCCTGGACCGGTGGTGACGATGCCGAACGTCATCACGGTCATGACGGCCGTCCACCCGCCGGCCGCCAAGTTCCTCGCCGACGCTTACAAGTCGCTGACGGAGCAGGAGCTGCCCGACGGCTGGGACTGGCAGTGGGTGATCCAGGAGGACGGAGAGACGGACGAGGTCCGTCCGCACGTCCCCGACGATCCGCGCATCAGCTTCGGCCAGGGCCGCCACGGTCGCGCCGCGATGGCCCGCACTCTCGGGCTCTCGCGCGCGAAGGGCGAGTACATCAAGGTCCTCGACGCGGACGACATGCTCGCCCACGGCGCCCTCGCCCGCGACCTGCGTGCTCTGACCAGCGACCCGTCGATCGGCTGGGCAACGGCCCGCGTCCTCGACCTGATGCCCGACGGCTCGACCGTCGGCTTCGACCAGGACCCGCCGGAGGGTGTGATCGAGCGCGGCGCCGTGCTGGAGCACTGGGAGGCGCACAACTTCCGCGCCCAGGTGCACCCAGCCACGCTGTGCATCCGCCACGACCTCCTCCTGGCCCTCGGCGGCTGGATGGCCCTGCCGGCTTCGGAGGACACGGGCCTGCTGCTGGCGCTGAGCGCAGTGAGCCGCGGCTGGTTCTCCGCGGAGACGGGACTGCTGTACCGGAAGTGGCCGGGGCAGGTCACGAGCCAGGCGGCGCACACCGACGAGGGGGAGCGCGAGGCGCGGTTCGCGGTTGTGCAGGCTCGGGCTCGGGCGCTTGCTGCGATGACGAATTGGCGTCACGAGGGCTGATTGGCAGCAAACCGACGGCTGTGCCCGGTGAGACACGTCTCGCCCGGCACAGCCGTTCTGCGTGGGGCTGGCCCTGTCGGAGCGATGGATGTGAGCGGGCGTAGCGATAAGGGCAGCAAGGTCGATAAGCCCTCTGGCCAGGGGGTTCATGGGTGTGGCAAGGGTGGCGGCTGGAGCTCGATAAGCCAGGAACCCAGCGCGCTTGGAGTAAACGCCCCTGTAACCGTTCCCCTTGTCGACCTAACATTCTTGCAGGTCAATAGGCTTATCGACCTTTCCTTCCTTACCGCCCTGCATATTCGTGGGGCTTCTTGACACCGGCTACTGATGGTCGGTGGAGTGTCTCCAGATGAGCGAGGGGCGGCACCCGAAAAGTCGGCAATCTGGTGAGCTGTCCGGTGGCTTGCACCCCCTGCGTGGGCCGGACGCCGACGAGGACTGCATGACACGTCGCGTGTCAGCGCGTTATGGTTGTGCCACTCCTAGACGCCCACATCATGTGTTAGAGAATGGCCTAGGCCATATAGGTCTGGCCTGCAGAGGGGACTCGGTGCTTCGCTGAGTGTCGTACGGCCCCGCCTTGGCTTGTGAGGCGGACGGGGCCGTACATCAGGAGTGACCGCTATGCGGCCTTGGGTGTTGCAGCACCTGGGGCCGCAGCTCGTTTAGACGAGCTTTGAGAGCACTTCGACGGCGAGGCCACCGAGGAAGGTCACGGCAAGGTTCACCGCAGCTTCGATGGCGATCCGCTTGTACTCGTTGGTGCGGTCCTCCCGGTCCTGTGACGTCTCCTCGGCGTCAGGCTGCGAGTCGTCCTGCTCGCCGCTCTGCGCCGCGTCGCCGTCTTCGGAACCGGTCGGCATTCCTGGTCCTCCTCTGGTCGTCGGTGCACCTGGCAGGGAGACCGCCCGGGATGGGGCCAGCCGCCCCTGCGGGGCGCGCCGCAGGACGTTCGGAGGAACGAGTCTGAGATTACAGGGAAGTTGAGTGCGTCTGTGGCGGTTGCATCGCCCGCGTGTGGCCTAACTCCCCGGTTCATCAACCAGGTTCGTGACTTCAAAAAAACTGATGTGACGTGCGCCACTGTTGGCATAGGGGTGTTCGCGATTCGTCGTCGGCCAGCCATTCCTGCAGGTAGACGCCGCATTGTCGGACGCCGTACTCCCGCTATCGCGCCCCTGCTCTTCCCAGGCCAACGTCTCGCCCGGCTTCACCGTCTACATGTGACTCTGGGCCGCCAGCAGACCGCCGAACTTACCGTCGACGTGCAGCATGGTGGTGCCACGGCATCATCGTGTGTACTGCTCATGCCCGGCAGTGAGCCCATTGGGCCCCGGTGTTGGGCTCAGCGCTTGCAGGCCGGTGACGCACCCGCCGTCACCCCGCCGAGGTGGGAAAAGTAGCGCCGTTCGTTCTCTGGCTTCTTGTGCCGCGAGTTGGCCATGGGTATCTGCAGGCTTGGCCCGCCTCGTCTACCTCAGCTCTTCGGCATCCACCCGCGAAAAGACCAGCTCGCTCTCCTCGGTGACCGGTCCACGCCACCGGACAGGTGCCATGGCGCCACGTCGCAGAGCAGCCGGATAGCTGCTCGCCGCGTAGTCGTTTGCCAGGCGGTACACGTTGTAGCCGCGGCTCGTGAAGGTCTCCAGCAGCTCGTCGGCGGAGAAGCCCAGCTCGGCCATGCGCTGTGGGGTGACCTCTATGGCTAGCTCGGCGTCGGGGCGGAGCTTGTTCAGGATGGGCTCCATGCCGCGAACGACCGCGCCCTCGGCGCCCTCTACGTCGATCTTGATGACTCGGGCGCGAGCTACCTCGTCCGATGTCAGCACGTCAGCGAGCGGTCGGGCTTCCGCCTCGAACGTGGACTCCGCTTCGCCGCCGTACGGGACGATGCTGTTCGCGCCCATGTTGCGCGAGCTCGCGAGGGTGAAGGTCAGGATCTCCTCGTGGTCGGAGATCGCGGCGTTCACGGCGCGCAGATTGTCGCAGTGATTGGTGGCGGCCTGCGCTGCCAGGATCTTGTGGAAGGTTGGAGACGCCTCGATGGCCACGACCTTGCCGCTGTCGCCGACGAGGTGCGAAGCGAGCAGGCTGTAGTAGCCGATGTTGGCTCCGACATCCACGAAGACGTCGCCTGGCTTCAGTCGGCTCTCAAGCCAGCCCGTCAGGTGTGGCTCCCAGACGCCGAAGAGGTAGACGTACCGTTGGATGAGGTCCTGCGTGTCCGTGGTGAAGGTGTCGCCGAAGCGGGTCCGCGTCTTGCGCCGCACGGGATTGTCGCGCAGCTCAGCATTCAGGTAGCTGTCGAGCAACGCCGCCTTGCCGAGGGTGCCGGGGGCGTAGCGCACGTACCAGCGTGCAAGGCCCCGCTTGAACTGAGGAAGTACAGCAGTCACACCGGCTCCCGAGTTTGAGCAGTTCTCGGCGTATCGGACTCACACGCGATCGATGGGGATCTCGTACACGACCTCGCAGTGCGCAGCGGGGATGACGATGTCCGCGGTTTCCACCGGTCGGCCGTCTTCCGCCATGTACGTGCGCTGGATGTGCGTGACCAAGGAGTTCTTCGAGACTCCCAGAAGGTGCGCTTCCGCGTTGGTGGCCTTCCGCGGTTCCGGCTGCTCGACCACATGCGTGATCACCACGCCGATCTCCGCCATGCGCTCAACGACCCCGCGGCCGGCGTGCGGTCCGCCCTCGGGAAGCACCACGATCGTGCCGCCCGTGATGCTGTACGGCTCCCAGCTGGTCGACAGCTGCACCGGCTTCCCGTCGGCCAGGAACTCGTACTCTGTACGGACGCACAGGTCGCCCTCGGAGATCCCGAGTCGAGCGGCGATGTCCGCCGGCGCCGGCACCTTTGCCTCGGTGCGATGCTCCCAGGTGCCCCGTTTCCCGAGCCCCGTCATGTCCGCCCGGAACGGCGATCCGTCGCGCTGTTCGCGGCACCACGACCGGACCATGCGGAGCCGGTCGCGAGGTTCAGCCACGTAGGTGCCGGAGCCCGCGCGCCCTTCAAGTAGGCCCTGCGCGATGAGGAGTTCCTGCGCGCGCCGGACGACGTTCTCGCCCACCTGGTACTCGCTGCCGATCTGCGATCGGGAAGGCAGCCGGTCCCCGGGCGACCACTCACCGCTGGCGATGCGCTGCCGGAGGCGGTCGGCGACGGTGAGGTAAGGCGGCTGCTCAGGCATGTGGTAAATCTAGTCCACTAGCTCTAAGCTAGTTAACCAGCTTCACGCTTGGTTATCGCGTTGCGACGGAGGAGCCGTGCCTGCACCTGCATCCCGAGCGCAGGACATCGCGGCACGGCTGACGGCCGCCCAGTACGAGCCTCGGATGACTCGGCGCACCGGCCGCATCCGGGTCGAAGTGCGAGTACCGGAAGCTCCGTCCGAGGCGAGCTGGCGCGCTCTGCTCGCGGCATTAGAGCGCGCCGACCGGTTCGGCCTCGACAGCGACGCGGAGGGGCTCACCGCATGGGCCGTCGTCTGGGCAGTGCCGCCGAGGCGAGCGAGCCCCGATACCGAGCAGCCGCGAATCACCCATGAGTCCCCGAAACTCCGCGACGGCCGGACCGGCCCAGCGGCGGGAGATCAGCGATAAGGGAGCGCACTACATGAACGGCAGAGCCATCACGGCCACCGTGCGACCGCATGCCCCGACTCGACGGCGGGCGCATTGACCGGACCCGCGGCCGATCGACAGCGACAGCGTCAGCAGGTGCTGCCCATTGAACCCGAGCGAGGAAACGGTGATCTTGAATGGCTAGTCGGTACGAGCAGATCGCTGCGGACCTCCGTCGGCAGATCCAAGAAGGCGCCCTCACCGCGGGGGCCCGCCTGCCTTCGGAAAGCGCTCTGGCCAACGAGTACCGAGTGGGCGCGCCGACAGTACGCCAGGCGCTCGGCGTCCTGCAGAGCGAGGGTTTGATCGAGAAGCAGCACGGCCGCGGGAACTTCGTCCGTGCCGTAGTTCCTCAGATCGAGTACGCCAACGACCGGCAGTCGCCGGCGGGGACGCTCAACAAGCGCGCCGATGATCACGGCAGATGGGTTTCCGGCCCTGCCGCTGACCTCACGGTCTCGGTCACTTGCTGCGAGATGAAGGCGTCCGGAGACGTCGCGACTCGGATGGAGGTGCCCCCAGGGACACGGCTGCTGGAATTCACCCACCGGGGTCAGCGCCCGAAGGACGACAAGCCGTGCACTCTCGTGCGCTCGTACTTGCTGTACGACATGGTGGCGGCAGCCCCCGTGGTGCCCGTCGCGCCCGTCAGCGACGACTTCCCTTGGGGCGACGCCTACCAGGGCTGGCTCGCCAACGCAGGCATCAAGCTCGACTACGTCGTGGAACGGCTCACCGCGCGGCCGCCGAGCGCCGAGGAGGCCATACACCTGGGCGTCGTCCCCGGCGTCTCCGTCATAGCCATCCAGCGCACGTCCATCGACGTTCAGGGCCAAGTCGTGGAGGTCGCGGACTTACTGATGTCCGGCGACCGCGTCGCGGCCGTGTACACGACGCCTGTGGCAGCTGCCTGCACGATCTGCTGACGCGATCCTCTCCCGACCCGTAGCAATGGCGGCCGTACCGATCCCCGCCGATCGGTACGGCCGCTCCTTTCTGCGCTCCCCTTACCGGTCGAAGTCGAGATCGAGCATCCGGATCGCGTTCCCGCGCAGCAGCTTGTACGTCACGTCCGGCGGGAGGCCGACGACATGCTCTGCGGCCACCTGCTCCGTATGCGGCCAGGTCGAGTCCACGTGCGGATAGTCGGTCTCGAAGGTCGCGTTGTCGACGCCGACGGATTCGAGCGAGGCGACCCCGTGCTTGTCGCGGAAGAAGCAGCAGAAGATCTGCCGGTAGTAGTACGTCGACGGCGGATCCGGGATCAGGTCCCGAACCCCGCCCCAGGCCCGGTGTTCCTCCCACACATCGTCCGCGCGCTCCAGGGCGTACGGGATCCAGCCCATCTGCCCCTCCGCGTACGCGAGCTTCAGCCTGGGGAACTTCACCAGCACCCCGCTGAACAGGAAGTCCATCATCGAGGCCATCGCGTTGTTGAAGCTGAGCGACGCCTCGACCGCTGGCGGCGCGTCCGGCGAAGCGGCAGGCATCTGCGACGACGAGCCGATGTGCATGCACACCACCGTGCCGGTCTCCTCGCAAGTGGCGAAGAACGGGTTCCAGTAGCCCGAGTGAATACTCGGCAGCCCGAGGTACGTGGGGATCTCGCTGAAGGTCACCGCCCGCACGCCCCGCGCAGCGTTCCTGCGAATCTCCTGTACAGCGAGGTCGACATCCCAGAGTGGGATGAGGCAGAGCGGGATCAGGCGCCCACCGCTGTCACCGCACCACTCCTCCACCATCCAGTCGTTGTACGCCCGGACGCACGCGAGTCCCACCTCCAGGTCGCGCGCCTCGGCGAACGTCTGGCCGCAGAAGCGCGGGAAGGTCGGAAAGCAGAGGGATGCCTCGACGTGGTTCGCCTCCATGTCCTCGATCCGCGCCTTCGGATCCCAGCAGCCCCTACGCATCTGCTCCCTCGTGATGCCTTCGAGGGTCATCTCATCGCGCGAGAAGCCGACGGCCGCAATGATCCGCTTGTACGGGAAGAGGTTCCCCTCGTACTCCCACCAGTCGGTCAGCGGGCCGTCCGGGTCCGTAGTGAACCGGTACTTGCTCGCCACCCGCTCCAGCCCACCGATCCCGGCCGTCATCGGCTTGGGCCCGCGGTCTCGGTACTTCGCCGGCAGCCACGTCTCGAAGAGGTGCGCGGGCTCGATCACGTGGTCGTCCACGCTGATGATCATCGGTATGTCGGTGGTGCCGTTCGCCTCGCTGGCCATCGAACCCTCCCGGATGTGTCACCAGCCATCAGACCTGACGGCCCGTCAGGTCGCGAGCCGAGGGTATAGACCGCGCCTTCAAGCAACAAGACAGGACCGGCTTTTCCTGTCGCGGCACACCGTGAGGTGGTGCGCGCGAGTGGCGACACCCGGCGGGTCGAGAGTGTGGCGAACCCCCTCCCCCAACCTCTAAGCTAGTTAACTAGATTCACCGTAGGTCATCACACCTGGTGATTCATTGGTGCGCCCTCGCGCGCCCGAACCGCGATGAGCCTGTGTTCCTTCGCCCTGGGATGTTCCGTACGGGCGCTTCGAGCGCCAGAAACCAACAGCCCCCGCGACCGATGCGACCGGTCCGGGGGCCTTGAGCAACCTGAGAGAGCAGGTCGTCATGTCACACCGTAGCGTCCACTTCCTCGCTTCGATCCTGCGCTGCTTACTGCCGGCGCCGGGACGTCACCGAGCCGCGCTTGAAGGCCGGCAGCACCGGCAGCCGACTCTCCGGAGTACCGTCCAACCGCGCAATCCGCGGCCTTCCCAGGCCAGCCATCAGCCGTCAGGCCACCAGGTGGATCCCCTCTGGGACGTACCCCTCGTCCGCCCCTACGTACTCGCCCACGAGCGGAAGCAGGAAGCGTGGCATCGGCTCGTCGCACGAGGTATCGACGTGCGGAGCCTGTGGGAGTACGGCGCGGAGGTGACAGCGTGAGCCAGGCACACAGGATCCGGCTGCTTCCGTGGGTCCGGTCGGACGGTAAGCCCTGCTACCTGAGCACGGACGAGACCAGCGGGTACATGTGGCAGCTGGCTGACAACATGGAAGCGATACAGCTCAACATGGGGGCCGCCCTCATCGAGCACGTCGACGAAGTCTTCAACGCGCCGAGCGTGACCCCGGAGCAGGTCCGCTACGTGGCCGATCGGCTGGTCGAATCCCTTGTCGACGTACTCCGCATCGCAGAAAGCCGAGGCGAACGCCTCCGGGCTTCGGTGCAGGAGGCCGGGAGGCAGGCAACGGGCGAGGAGGGCGACGGCCCATCTCTGCCGGCGGGCGCCTTCGGGTGACCTGCGCCGGAGCGGCGCGCCCGCCGCCCCGCCTTCCCGCTGACTGCCCCGCCAGCTTTTGACGGCGGTACGGGGCGCATCCACCACGCCCCCCTTGCCCTCGGCCCCGGCCCGGCTCGCCGTACACCTGCGTACGGCGAGCCGGGCCGTTCGCGTGCCCCAGCCCAGATTGGGCGATGACGCCCTCTTGTGCAGCGATCGCCAGCCCATCGAAACTGACGGGCCGTCAGGTGCGACTGACGGTCCCGAGTGTGAGAGAGGAGCACGCGATGCAAACAATCTGGCTGAGCGGAGCCGAATGGCTCGCCGTGCTGCGTATCGGTCTCGGCCTGTGGTGGCTGGAGAGCTGGCGCCACAAGGACAAGAAGGAATGGTTCAAGGGCGGCGGCATCAAGTGGGCGGCCGGCGTTGCGGACAAGCACCGCTGGCCCTTCGTAAGACGCACTTTCGACGGCCTGGTCAAACCCCACCCGCGCCTCATGGCGTACGTCGTTGCCTACGCCGAGCTCGCCCTGGGCCTTGGCCTCATTGTCGGCTTCTTGACGCCCGTCGCGCTCATCGCCGGCTTCGTCCTGAACCTGATCTACTTCGTGCTCATGATCCACGACTGGGCCGAGCTGGGACAAAACCTGATGATGGCGCTGATCTCGGCAGTGGCTCTGTTCACCGTGAGCTGGCAGTCCTGGTCACTCGACAGCGTCATCGGCCTGTTTGTATAGGCCGTGCCCTGCGAAGAGCCTGGCCTGGCGCCCGGGCAGCCCGCCCGGCGGATCGTCGGATCAGTCGATAACGCCGAGTTCCGTGTCCGGGCGACAGAAGGGGCAGGCACTGATTCCCTCTGCCAGGGCCTGGAGGGCCTGCTCGCGGGTGATCCCGGCGCCTTTGCCCATGCCGCAGTCGCCGACGTGCACGTACACGGGCGGGGCATCGCGGCCGCCAAGGCGCTCGCGTTCGAGCTTCCACTCCGGCGGTGGCGCCACTTCGCTCTGAGGCTGCTGCGCAGACCGCCGAGCCTGCTCCTGTTCGATCCACCGCTGTGTCTGGTCGAGCTGCTGAAGCTGGACCCGCTGGAGGAACCGGAGCAGCTCTAGCCGGTTCGGCGAGTAATCGTTCATGCATTCGATTCTAAGGCGGCATCCTTTGGTGGCGTCGTCCAGCACCGCGCCGAGCGATACGTCAGCGGCCCGACCGTCCGGGCGCTCCTGTCAAGCCGCGCAACGGCTATTTCCGGTCATTGGCCAGTCCCACCGACACCCGCATGCCTAAGATCACCAACACATCAAGATGAGTGTTGGGTCTGCAAGATGAGTGTTGGGGCTGGGGGTCAAATGGGTGCCGGCGAGCAGCTTGTGACGATAGCTGCCGTATTGCTCGGTGCGCTGACTTCGTACGTGGCCAGCTACCTGACCGAGCGAAATCGGACCCGGTACGAGTTGCTGACGCGCTGGGACGACAAGAAGGTCGAGGCGTACGGGGAGTACGTGGACGCGGCGAAGATGAGAATCGCCATGGCCGTGCCGCTGTACGAGTCGCGGGAAGGCCTGAGCGAAGCCCGCCGATCGGAGCATGAGCTCCGCGAGGACCTGGGGAGCGCCAGCCGCCGGTGGGGATCAGCCTTCGAGCGGGTCATGCTGCTCGGCGGTGACGACGCCATCGAGGCGGGACACGATCTGAACGTGGTCCTTGCCGAGATCGACTGGCAAGCGACGGGGAGGATCCGCGGAACACTGGAGGAGTGGCGTCAGCGCCATCGAACCGCCTTCCGCCTGATCAACGCCTTCCACGATGCTGCTCGGGAAGACCTCGGGATCCAGGGCAGTGCCACCGGCGAAAAGCATCCGGAGCGCGATCTCCTGCTTCCGCCGGCTCGCCGCGGGGACGAGAACGCTTCCGCCTGATTCCCGAATTTGCTGCAACGTGTCTGCTCCTGTGTCGGGCGTTCGCGAAACTAGCACACAGTTGTGCGTGACTGAACACCCTTGGTCTGGCTCGGGACCAGCCACTTATCAGCTAAACCAAACGCCAAAAATAGACGCCTGCGACACACTTAGGCCAGTTATACGCTCGTGTAGGTTCAGTGTCTGATCCTCGGTCAAGGTGCAGATATAGTCGCACACTGCTCGTGCGCGACGCTGTTCATCACTCCTTGGGAATCCGCTAAATTTCTCATGTTCCTCCATGCGTTCGTAGATGTCGTCCAAGAGTCTAGGAACTGGGACGTTGGGGTTCTTTCCGCCTTCGAGGTGGCGGGTGAGCATATCCATCAATTCATCGAACAATCGTCCTATGACTGCCTTTTGCCCCTCCTGAGCCAATGCGAGTGCTGGCTGGTTTATAACGTAGTAGAAAGTCAACTGCTTCAGCACCTCAACCCAGTACTCGGGTGCTTCATCTATCTTGATAGATGATGAAGTGTCAGTGGATACTGCTTTGAAGAATTTCCGGATCAGCTCGTGCATTAGTTGGTCAAGCCTGACGCGATCCAGGCGAGTGTCCCGCCACTCACGCTCGGGCATCAATGTTTTTATCTCGCAGAATGCGTCAATGAACTTGCCCGTGTCGAATGGCCCGTACCCTCTCCTCTTGCTGCAGGCGAAGGTGAAGAATTCATCCTTGTCGAGATGGAGAGCATGCAGCGGCATCAACCCAGCTCGAAAGTAGTCTTGCACGTCGTGGGTCACGTAGGAGACATCGTCTGCCCAGTCCATGAGCATGGCAGCTGCGCTTCGTTCGTCCCCTGTCATTCCCGAGCGGGCATGCGTGAAGTCCCGTTGCTCGCTTCGGTAAGCACCCCATTTATTTCCGTGGGCGCGGTCAAGCCATGGATAGAGCTGCCAATCGGGGACTGCATCGAACCTAGGATATTTGAGAATGGCGTTCAATGTCGCTCGCGTTAGGTTGAGGCCTCCGTATTCCGCGGCGTTCACATTGACCGCCATTTTTGTGGCAACTCGAAATGATTGAGCGTTTCCTTCGAAGCCGCCGTACGTGCCAGCCATCCTCTTGTCTAGTACCCCCTCTGCGACATGCCCAAATGGCGGATGTCCTATGTCGTGGGCTAGGCCGGCGGCCTCGACGATATCGGGAAAGCAGTCCCGGTCCTCGTCTAGTCCTGCATGGAACGCCTCGTCGCTCGCGACTAGGCGTTGCGCTATTCTGCGCCCCATCTGGGCAACTTTTAGGCTGTGGGTCAACCTGTTATGCAGCAGATGGTGTTCTCGAACGGCTGCTACCTGTGTAATGCCAGCCAGTCGGCGAAACGCCGAAGAGTACAAAATTCGATCTCGGTCACGCTCAAAATCATTTCGCGCATCCTCGCGCGGTTCCTCTGGATGCAGCCGCTCGGCTGGGTCTGGGCCAGTTGCAGGCATCGTCTTCGCCTCCCGGTACGTGCCTTTACAGCTTGGGCTGCCCCGGAAGAGGACGCGCTGCCAGGACCCACGCATTAGCCCAAATGGGTGAAAGTCATTCATGGACGAGTAGATAGGAAGCAGTTTTGAAGCCGTAGGTAACGAGGAATGCCTATCGCCCTACCCGGTCGTGTCGCGATTGCTTGGAGAACCGCAGTGCGCGTGATCTCAGCAGTTGCTATAGCCAACACGGAGGATCAGGCCTGAAAGAGCAACGTGGACCAATCTCGCGTGGAACGGCTGACCTTAGTGCATGCCGCCCGCATCTCTTGCCGATCGAGGCGCTGCTGTAGGGGCGCCGTGTGATCTGCGAGATCACCTCTCCCTGAGGGGGCCTTGCTCGACTCATCTCCCATCGCTCTGCTGCGGGCCTGTTCCGGGCCGTCGAGCCACGAGGAGCGCCGCCACCGGGGCCTCGTGGACCATCTATGGACCAGAGAGTGGGGGTTCGGGGGACGTGTAGGCGTTTCACCAGTTCAGGGCCTGTGTAGGCGCTCGAAGGAGCCTTCTCTTGAAAACTGTCGTGGCGGCAACGCCACCGTGGGTTCAAATCCCACAGCCTCCGCCACAGGCCGACATAACACCAGGCCAGAAGGGGTGCCCGAAGCGACCGGGCTTAGTGGCCCGCAACACCCTGATCGAACTCCTAAGTGTCGGGTAGGGCTGAGAAGTCGTGGCTGACGGTCGGTTGTGACTCAGCTGTGCAGCGCGGGGTGCCCGCTGGCGCGGGCGCCTCCGGTTGCTTCATTGCGCGATGGCCACCTCGGAAATTCTCATTCAGCGACCGAAGTGGCTACCTGACTGGCCAAGGTCTGTATCGTCCAGAGCGTCCTCCATGAGCTGGTTCGACTTCTGCTCCTGGCCGCGGAGGGTCTTCGCGTAGAACTTCCACAGCACGGCGACGCTGTGGCCGGCCCTCCTCGCTACCTCTACGGGGGCCACGCCCGCCTTGATCCAGAGGGAGACGCCTGCGTACCGCAGCGAGAACGGCACGCTCGCCAGGGGCGTTTCTACCTCCTCTGATGAGAGCGCCTTTTTTCGCGCCTCACGCCACATGTCGGTGTACTCCGGGGAGCGCACCCGCCCGCCCTGGGACGCACGGAAGAGCCGCCCGTCTGACGCGGTGCCGTACTGCTCGATGTGTGTGCGCAGCATCTGTACGAGGACAGGCGGGATCGCTATGGGCCGCGTGGTTCGCCGTGCCCGCCGCTTCAGGCCGCGCTCTTCGTGTGACTTGCCGTCCCTGGACGAGTGGCGTCAGCGGCACCGAACAGCCTTCCGCCTGATCAACGCCTTCCATGATGCTGCACGGGAAGACCTCGGAATACAGGGCAGTGTCACCGGAGAAAAGTACCCGGAGCGCGATCTCCTGCTCCCGCCCTCTAGCTCTGCGCCTGAAGAATCCCGTGATCGCTGAGGTGCGACGGAAGCTCAGCCTGTGAGCCGTGGCTGATTCAACCTCAAGGCCAAGTCTCGTTCCTGACCTTACGGAGACGGGCTCGCGTGAGATCGACCATGGCGCTTCCCTACGAGGGCGTAAGGCTCGAGCAGCTCGACTGACAGCGTGGTGGAAGCTAGTCGCACTAGAGTCTGGACATGGACAGCCAGACGCTCGTCTCTTCAGCTAAGCGTTGGATGCACGCCGGCCTGGATGCCTTCGCCCGTGACACCGACCTGGACTTCGCTGTCCACCACTTCGGAGTCGCCACCGAGCACGCACTGAAGGCATTCCTGGCCTCCTACCACCCAGCCCTGGTGGCCGACCCCAACGACTTCGCGGGGCTGCTTCACGCTACCGGCCACGGGGTGCTCGCCAACACCGGGATGACCAACACCAAGACCGTTTCTGCAGCGCTTGCGTTCCAACGCTGCAACTCCTTGCTGAAGCCGCCTCTCCCGTTCAGCAAGGAGAAGTTTCAGACCTTCTTGAACGCACGGAACGGGGTCTCCCATCTGGGGGTTCACGAGAAGAATGAGGTCCGACAGCACCTGGTCACGTCGATCCGAATCGTCGACCGTCTACTGAGCGAGCTCACTGTGTCACGCGAACTTTTCTGGGGTGACTACCGTGAGCTCCACGATGAGCTACTACAGGAGCGCGCGGACGATCTGAAGCTTGCATACCAGAGGAAGGTCGCAGTTGCGAGGCGTGTCTTTTCCGCGCTGGACCCGCAGATTGGCGCTTATGACCTCGGACGTATCGCCGCAATCTACGGCTTGGCTGATGAGGAGGAGGAGCTAGCGCAATGCCCGGTATGTGGCAGAAGCGGCCGTCTCACTGGCATGCACTCAGTCGAGAGGCGCGACGACGTAAACCGTTCAGATGACGATGAGGACTGGGTGGTCATTCTCTACCCCTTGAACTTCACTTGCCCCACTTGCCAACTTGATCTGGGATCCGAGTTCTTCGAATTGGCCGGGCTACCCTCCGCTGTCCCCACTGCACACGATCCTGCTGACTGGTGGGAGCCCGATGAAGATTTGGACCGTGGCCGCTAGTGTGAGCGGCTTTCGCGCCGAAGCACCGTAGCAGCCTCGTGAGAGAAAGCCAGACGGCGCGCGGCTGATGCTTCGCCGTGATTCGTGCCTGCCTCGCGAGAGACCATGGCCAACCTGTGGCCACGAGGGAGCCTGCGGAGGTGCTATTCGCAGCTCCTCTGCAGGTCAGGGCATGCATGACGGTCGAAAGCTCAGCGGTCTTGAAAACTGTCGTGGCGGCAACGCCACCGTGGGTTCAAATCCCACAGCCTCCGCCACCGGCCAACAAAGCTGCAGGCCAGAAGGGGTGCCCGACGCGAACGGGCACCCCTTTCGCGTTCGGTCTGTCTCACCCCGTAGCGCGCATAGCCCGCTGTTGATCAGCCCGTGTGGACCAGGCGTGGACCAGAATCCGGCTCACTCGGTCTCGCGAAGTGCCTGCTCAATCGGCCTTGGTACTGGCGGGCTCGTCTACGGGAAGCTGCCTAGCTGGCCACCCAGAGCATCGCAGCCGGCCACATGCTCGCTGACTCAGTTCCACGACAAGAGGGAGCCAAGCGTTCTTCGCTTGCGGGCGACAGAGCGCTGGAGCTCGGAGTCCCTGCGTGCCCCTGGGCGGCCACGGTCGTTTCCCAGGTATGAAGAAGATCATCAGCGTCGTTGCTGTCGCGCTTGTCGCAGTCGGTACGGCCACACCTGCCTTCGCCGAAAACGACAGCAACTTTGGTTCCGGCGTCAACGCCGCGAACAACTGGAATTTCACCGCTGAGAACGTCTGCATGCAGGAGGTGGCCGTCGTCCCAGCCTTCAGCGACTGGTCAGGGAACCACCGCAACAACTGCTCCAACGGCAATGTGATCGACCACCCGCACGGTTAGGCATCTGGCCTGGGTGCCCACTCGTTTATTGGCGGCCGGATGCGACTTGCCCAGCGGGTGCGAGCGGAGCTGCTGCCCGCACCCGCTGGGCACCCAGGGTTGAGCACGAAGTGGCCAACTGGCGGCTCAGATAACAGCGAGAGGGCGGCTTCGGGCGTGCTTCGGCGACAAGCTCGGCATTGGACAACGTCGTCGGCAACACCGGCCGACAACGACCCAATGACGATCAGTCAGGCGGCGTGCCCCGACCTGGAGCGGAAAGAACGCGGGTCCTCAAGGTCTCCGACAAGACCCGGGGCAGGAAATCGCCCCCGTGCCCCATCCGTGCCCGCTCGGCCGGGGAGCAACGGGAAAATCGTGGGTGGCGCCGGACAACGCCAAAGGCAGAGGCCCCCGGCGAGATTCCCTGGTCAGGGGCCTTCTCGGTGCGGAGGCTGTGGGATTTGAACCCACGGTGGCGTTGCCGCCACGACAGTTTTCAAGACCGCGTCAGGAGCCTGATTGCTGCTGGATCCAAATGGGCCAGGCACCGGCCAAAGTGGCCGGCACAATGCCTGCTATAGCCAGCACAATTCCTGCGATAGCCAGCCAAGCCGGACCGCGAAGATCGCTCATTGCTTGGCCCCAGACGAGCCGTTGTATCCATTCGTAGGTGTACGTGAGTCGGCCCACGTTGAAAGTAGGCTCGCGTAGCGCATACATCGCTGCGTCTCGCTCCTGGGGCGTCTCGAACGCATCGTCGGACGCTTGGATGATGCGATCGATCGCGTCCAGATCTCTCACTAGGGCGTTGTAGTCCCTACGGAGGGCCAGCCCGACCCAGACGAGGGCTACCGCGGGATCATTCCGCCGGCAACGGTCATCAGCGTCAACGTTGGCTTCATGACCGGGCTTTGGAAGCTTATTCCTCACGACCGTGTACGCACACCACGTCGATTCCCATGGCCCTCTTGCGCCTCCGTTCATATCCATACTGTCGCGGACCGACGCTCGCCTCCGGCGCGCTCGGTTCGTTTACCACGAGCCCGTTTCGCTCACCGGCGGGCGGCTACCCGCCACCCGATAGACAGGAGGAATCCAGATGATCACCAGGGAACAGATCCCCACCGTGCTGGACCACCCGGTCTACGACAGCGCCGGCAAGAAGATCGGCGATGCCAGGCATGTCTTCTTCGACGAAGTAAGCGGACAGCCCGAATGGGTCAGTGTGAAGACCGGCCTGTTCGGCACCAGCGAGTCGTTCGTGCCCATCCATGACGCCACCGTCGTCGAGGACCACCTCGAGGTTCCCTACCTCAAGAACAAGGTCAAGGAGGCGCCCAACGTCGACGTCGATGCCGGCGGGCACCTCTCCGAACAGGAGGAGCGTCGCCTGTACGAGTTCTACGGCGTCGATTGGGAGGCCGCCTGGCGGCAGACCCAGCCCGACGCCAAGAAGGCCGCTGGCCGCCCCACCGACGAGGCGATGACACGCTCGGAGGAGCAGATGCGGGTCGGCACCGAGCGCCGCGAGACCGGCCGCGCGCGGCTGCGCAAGTACGTGGTCACCGAGGAGCAGCAGCGGACCGTACCGGTGCGCCATGAGGAAGTGCGCGTGGAGCGGGAGCCGGTCACCGAGGCCAACCGCGAGGAGGCCATGTCCGGCCCGGAGATTTCCGAGGCCGAGCATGAGGTCACCCTCCATGCGGAGCGGCCGGTGGTGGAAACCAAGGCCGAACCCGTCGAGCGGGTCCGTCTGACCACTGATGAGCGTGTTGAGGAAGAGACGGTCAAGGGCAAGGTCCGCAAGGAGCGCATCGAAGCCGACACCGACGAGAACGACCGTCGCAGCTGACGGGGCGTACCCGTTCCCAGGCGTTCGGACGGAACCGATTCTTCCGGACGCCTGCGCGATCACCGGGGCCACTCATACGGCCACTCATACAACTCCTCGCCGTCCTCCGATCCGGCGTCTGCTGGCCGACGTGCCGCCGGCGCACCAAAGGCAAGCGCCTGGAGCCCGAGTGCTGGTGCTGTGAATACGTCCGGGCTTATCGAGAGTCTGTAGGGGGGCAGGAGAAGAAGCACTTCTCAGGTGACCAGGCGTTTCGGGTGTTACCCGCGTATCGGTATGGAGGGCGGCGGGCGGGGGCTCGCAGGCCGACGGCGTGCTGCTGGTCGCCCGCGCCGGTGAATGCGCCTTGCCGGATCGCTCGCGAGGAGTGGTCAGGTGGAAGGCCAGGGGCCGGCAACGGGCGTCGGCGGCCAGGTGGATCTTCGTGTTCAGCCCGCCGCGGGACCGTCCAAGGACACGGTCGTGCGGCTCGCCTGCCGGGGCCCCTCTTTGTGGCCCCGGCCGCATGCTGGTTGGCGCGCACGATCGTGGAGTCCACCGATACCGCCCAAGTCAGGTTCTCTTCCGCGTCGGCCTGCGCCGTCAGCGCGGTGAAGACACGTTCCCAGGTGCCATCGGCGGCCCACATGCGCAGCCGGTTGTAGACGCCCCGCCAGTTGCGCGGGCGGCGAGAACAGCGACGACGGCGCCGTGTGGGGCCTGCACGGCTCCGCCGGAGGCGTCACGGCCACCGGCGCGGTGAGCTTCGGCAACGCCGTCCACCTAGCCGACCACAACAAGGACGGCCGCGTCGATCTGTCGGCATCGGGAACGCCGGGGACATCCCCATGTTCGGGGACGCCATGTCCGGCTCCTGAGCACGTAGATGCACGTAGATGCACATGGATGTGTGTGCATGTACGTACATGCTCGTACGTGAGTGAAGCCTCCGCCTGCTGCAGGGGGCGCAAGGAACACGGCCCGGGGGGTTCGGCCTGGTCGGAGGCCTTTGGTGGGGCTTCACAGGAGCTTGGTGCGCTTCGTTGCGCCCCCCAGCAGTTGTTGTGTGGGGGTTTGATGGGGTGGGGTCACACTTGCGGGGGAATCGGTGGCGGTTGTCGGTTCGGGGGGTGCGGCCTGGGCAGTTCTGGTGGCGCGACGTCGTTACGCAACAGGCCCGGGGGGGTCGGCCAACCACCCAGGGGTTACCCGTACAAGTGGTTCCGCAGGAGGAAAGTCATGGCAAGCATCCGTACCGCTCGCACCATCGCCGCCGTTGCCGCGCTGCCGTTCGCAGCAGCCCTGTTCGCCGGGGTCGCGCATGCGGACAACGGCTCGTTCGCGTCGGCCGGGTCGGGGGCGGTGTCGGCGAGCCAGGAAGGCACCGGCGTCGGTAACGACAACAACGGCAACTCCACCACGACCCAGCAGGTCGCGAACGGCGACGGGGCGTCCAACCAGAACAACACTGCGAGCGTGAACGGCTCGGGGTTCACCCACGTCGACCAGTCGAACGCGACGGTGAACTTCACGAACCTCTGGTGACCACTTCGGTGACCTGAGGACCGCGGGCGGCCGGCGCTGGGGAGAGCCGGCCGCCCGTACCCCATAACTGAGTACCTTGACAGTGAGCGGTTTCTGACGGACAGTCAGGAACCGCTCGTTCGTGCGTTGTGTCGAGTCGGTGGGTGCGGAGGGGGCGCGGTGGGCGGTACGGAGTCGGATCTCGAGGGGCGGCTGAAGGCGTACGCGGGGCGGGCCGCCATGGTCGGCGGGACCGGCAAGGACCCCGTCAACGCGGCGATGATCCGGCACTGGTGCGAGGCGGTCGGCGACACCAACCCCGCCTACACCGGCGAGGCCGCGATCGCGCCGCCGACCATGCTGCAGGCGTGGACCATGGGCGGGCTCTCCGGGCATACGGGCAGGTCGGCGGCGTACGACGAGCTGTTCGCGCTGCTGGACGGCGCCGGGTGCACGGCGGTGGTCGCGACCGACTGCGAACAGGAGTACCTGCGAGCGCTGCGCCCGGGGGACGAGGTCCGTTTCGACGCGGTGATCGAGTCGGTGTCGGCGCGGAAGACGACGAAGTTGGGGGTTGGGTACTTCGTCACTACTCGGATGGATGTACGGGTCGGAGGGGATGGAGGGGGCGGGGAGGGGGGAGAGGGCGAAGTCGTTGGGACGCATCGGTTTCGGATACTCAAGTACGCGCCTACGGGGAAGCGAGACGTCGGCGAGAAGCCGCGCCGGGCGCGGGAGGAGTCCGCGCGCCGGCCGCGGCCTGTGATCAATCGGGACAACGCCGGATTCTGGGCGGGGGTCGCCGAACACCGGCTGTTGATTCAGCGGTGCGGGGACTGCGGACAGCTGCGTTTCCCCTGGCTGCCGGGGTGCAACGGCTGCGGGAGCGAGAAGTGGGACACGGTCGAGGCGGGCGGTGACGGTGTCGTCTTCTCATACGTGGTGATGCACCATCCGCCGTTTCCCGCCTTCGATCCGCCGTACGCGGTGGCGGTGATCGAGCTGGCCGAGGGGGTGCGGATGGTCAGCGATGTGGTGGGCGTGGGCCATGGCGACGTACGCATCGGGATGCCCGTACGGCTGGAATTCCAGCGGGTGGACGATGACGAGGAGCCGTGGGTACTGCCGGTGTTTCGCGCCGGCGAAGCCGACCCCGCCAGGAAAGCCGACCCCGCCAGGAAAACCGACCCCGCCAGGAAAGCCGGCCCCGCCGGCCAAGAACTCCCCCCTCTCACCCTCCCGATCACCAGAACCCTGATAGTCGCCGGAGCCCTCGCCTCCCGCGACTACCAAGACGTGCATCACGATGCCGAGGCGGCCAGGGAGAAGGGTTCGCCGGACATCTTCATGAACATCCTCACCACGAACGGGTTGGTCGGGCGGTACATCACCGACCACTTCGGGCCCGGGTGCGTACTCCGCAAGGTCGCCATCCGGCTGGGGGCGCCCAACTACCCGGGCGACACACTGGTGTTGCGAGGCACCGTCACCGAAAGCGCGGAGGGTAGCGCGGACGGCACCGCAGTCGTGCGGGTGATCGGCGAGAACGGACAGGGCCGCCATGTGACCGGCACGGTCACCGTCGCCCTGGCCGCGGACGCCGGAGGCCCCGTATGAGCGTGCGTACCCGGGACTCCCTCGGCGGCCGGGCCGCGATCGCCGGCATCGGGGCGACGGAGTTCTCCAAGGACTCCGGACGGAGTGAGCTGAAGCTGGCGGTCGAGGCGGTGCGGGCCGCGCTGGCGGATGCCGGGCTGCGGCCCAAGGACGTGGACGGCATGGTCACGTTCACCATGGACACCAGCCCGGAGATCACCGTCGCGCAGGCGGCGGGCATCGGTGAGCTGTCGTTCTTCTCGCGTGTGCACTACGGGGGCGGCGCGGCCTGTGCGACGGTCCAGCAGGCCGCGATGGCGGTGGCGACCGGCGTCGCGGAGGTGGTGGTCTGCTACCGCGCGTTCAACGAGCGCTCCGGCCGGCGCTTCGGGGCGGGCGTGCAGCGGCGCGAGCCGTCCGCCGAGGGTGCGGCGCTCGGCTGGAACCTCCCGTACGGGCTGCTGACGCCCGCCTCCTGGGTGGCCATGGCGGCACAGCGGTACCTGCATGTGTACGGGCTGACGCCGGAGGCGTTCGGGCGCGTGGCGGTCGCCGGACGGCGGTACGCGGCCCGTAACCCCGCCGCGTACTTCTACGGGAAGCCGATCACCCTGGAGGAGCACGCCGCCTCCCGCTGGATCGTCGAGCCGCTGCGGCTGCTGGACTGCTGCCAGGAGACGGACGGCGGGCAGGCGATCGTGGTGACGTCGGTCGAGCGGGCGCGTGACCTGCGGTGTCCGCCCGCCGTGATCACCGCGGCGGCGCAGGGCACGGGCCGCGCGCAGGAGCAGATGACGAGCTACTACCGCGACGACCTGACCGGGCTGCCCGAGTCGGGCGTGGTGGCGCGGCAGTTGTGGCGGAGCAGCGGGCTGACGCCCGGGGAGATCGACGTCGGCATCCTGTACGACCACTTCACTCCGTTCGTGCTGATGCAGCTGGAGGAGTTCGGGTTCTGCGCGCCCGGTGAGGCGGCGGACTTCGTCGCGGCGGACGCGCTGCCCCTCAATACGCACGGCGGGCAGTTGGGCGAGGCGTATCTGCACGGCATGAACGGGATCGCGGAAGGCGTGCGGCAGATTCGCGGCACGTCCGTGAACCAGGTGTCGGGCGCGTCCCGGGTGCTGGTCACGGCCGGTACGGGAGTGCCGACCTCGGGGCTGGTACTCGGCGCGGACGAGGGCTGACCCCCGGTCCGCGCACCCCGGTCCGCGCACACCCACACCCGGCATACGGCTGAACGGGCGGAGCCTCCCGCGTGTCCGTTCCCGGGTGGCGGAGTGCGCCCCGTTCACTCGGCGTATGAGATGGACAAAATCCGCAAAAAGTATCGCCTTGCTGGCGCTGCTGCCGACCGTCGGGCTGGTTCTCGCCCTCCTGGCAGCGCTGATCCCGTCCTGGTTCTCCTCCGCCCCGAAGGCCGGTGACGCGCGGCCCGCGGAGGCTTCCGGCGCGGGCAAGGCCGGCCGGGCGGCCGAGGCCGCGGCCGCCGACCCCGCCGCTTCCCCCGGCCCCGCGGCCCGGGCCCCCGCCAAGGCCCCGCCGACCGGCCCGTACCTCTACAAGGGCTTCGGGCTCGACACCTGCGAGGCCCCGGCGGTCAGCTCGCTCCGGGCCTGGAACAGCACCAAGTACCGGGCCATCGGCGTCTACTTCGCGGGGCGCGGCCGCGCCTGTCCCAAGCAGCACAATCTCAGCCCGCAGTGGTTCCAGGGCGCGAAGTGGGCCGGCTGGCGGGTGCTGCCCATCTACCTCGGTTCGCAGGCGCCGTGCGTGAAGAACAAGCACAAGCGGAAGTACGCCATCGGCGCCGACCCGTACGGACAGGGCGTGACCGAGGCCAAGGTGGCGGTGAACCGGGCCCGCGCCTACGGCATCATGCCGCGCAGCCCGATCTACCTGGACATCGAGGCGTACAGCCTGACGAACCGCCCCTGCGCGGACCGCACGCTGCGCTTCATCCGCTCCTGGAACCGCGAGGTGCGCCGCTTCGGCTACCTGCCGGGCTTCTACAGCAGCGCGAACTCCGGCGTGCGCCACATGGCGCAGGCCCGGGCGCAGGGCATCACCGACCTGCCGGAGATCATGTGGTTCGCGCGCTGGAAGGTGCCGCCGTCCGCCTACGGTGAGCGGTGGCTGCCGGCGACGTCCTGGCACCCGAACCGCCGGATCCACCAGTACGTCGGCCACGTCGTGGAGACGCACGGCGGCCGTGCGCTGAGCATCGACCGCAACTATGTGGACGCTCCGGTAGCGGTGATCAAGTGACCGGCCACCCCCGTCGGGACGGCGTCGGCCCGGAGAGCCCCGTCGGGCGGACCCTGACGGGGGTGGGGCCGCGCTCCGCCCTGAGGAGGTGGGGCAGGCCCCACCCGTACAACCTGAGGCGGATGCGGCTTCGGCACCTCGGACCGATCCCCGCCGAGCCCGCCGCTCCTAGCGTGGAGGGCATGACCACGCCAGTGTGCAAGGGCGCCTCGACCGCCGCGGTGGCACCGTCGCCGACGCCGCTCCCGTCGCCCTCGGCGCTCCCCTCCGTCGCCTCGTTCCCGTCCTTGCCGTCCTTCCCGTCGTTCGCGGCATACGTACGGGACCGGGGCCCGGCGCTGCTGCGCGCGGCCCGCTCGCTCACCGCGAACCCCAACGACGCGGAGGACCTCCTCCAGACCGCGCTGACCAAGACCTTCGTGGCCTGGGAGCGGATCGAGGACCACCGGGCGCTGGACGGTTACGTACGGCGGGCGCTGGTGAACACCCGTACCTCGCAGTGGCGCAAGCGGAAGATCGAGGAGTACGCCTGCGACGAGCTGCCCGAGCCCGGCCCGCTCACGGCGGCCCCCGATCCCGCGGAGCGGCAAGTACTGCGCGACGCGATGTGGCGCGCGGTGCTCAGGCTGCCCGACCGGCAGCGGGCCATGGTCGTGCTGCGGTACTACGAGGACCTGAGCGAGGCGCAGACCGCCGAGGTGCTGGACGTCTCGGTGGGCACGGTCAAGAGCGCCGTCTCCCGGGCGCTGGCCAAGCTCCGCGAGGACCCCGACCTGGCGCGGGCGGCCTGAGAACTCCGGCCGCAATGCGCGGCTCCGGGAGCGATTCCGCACGTCAGAAGGACAGCAGCGTGACGGGTCACACGCCTGATTTTCCCGAGTGGTAGTGACATACCGCAAGGTACGGCAGCAGAATCAGCGGAAATCTACTCGCCCGTAACAGGTCTTCGGGAGGCCCCGGTGCTGAGCACGATGCAGGACGTACCGCTGACAGTGACCCGCATCCTTGCCCACGGGTCCACCGTGCACGGCAAGGCCGAGGTGATCACCTGGACCGGGGAGGGCGAGCCGCACCGCCAGACCTTCCGGGAGACCGGCCTGCGCGCCGCGCGGCTGGCCCATGCCCTCCACGACGACCTGGGCGTACGCGACGACGAACGCGTCGCGACCCTGATGTGGAACAACGCCGCCCACCTGGAGGCGTACCTCGCGATCCCCTCCATGGGCGCGGTCCTCCACACCCTGAACCTCCGGCTGCCCGCCGAGCAGCTGGTCTGGATCGTCAACCACGCCGCCGACCGGGTCGTCCTCGTCAACGGCTCGCTGCTGCCGCTGCTCGCCCCGCTGCTCCCGCAGCTGCCCACGCTGGAGCACATCGTCGTCGCGGGCCCCGGCGACCGCTCCGTACTGGACGGCGCCGCCGCGCAGGTCCACGACTACGAGGAGCTGCTGGCCGGGCGCCCCGAGACGTACGCCTGGCCCGAGACCGACGAGCGGCAGGCCGCCGCGCTCTGCTACACCTCCGGCACCACCGGCGAGCCGAAGGGCGTCACCTACAGCCACCGCTCGCTCTACCTGCACTCGATGCAGGTCAACAACGCCGAGGCGTTCGCCCTGACCAGCCGCTCCACGGCGCTCCCGGTCGTCCCCATGTTCCACGTCAACGCCTGGGGTCTGCCGCACGCCGCCTTCATGGCGGGCTCCTCGCTGCTGATGCCGGACCGCTTCCTCCAGCCGGCCCCGCTCGCCGAGATGATCGAGACCGTACGGCCCACCATCGGCGCCGCCGTGCCCACCATCTGGCAGGGGCTGCTCGCCGAACTGGACGCCGGCAAGCGCGATGTGGCGTGCCTCGGCACGGTGATCATCGGCGGCTCGGCCTGCCCGCCGTCCCTCATGAAGGCGTTCGAGGACCGGCACGGCATCCGCGTCGTGCACGCCTGGGGCATGACCGAGACCTCGCCGCTCGGCAGCGTCGCGCACCCGCCGGCCGGCGTGACCGGCGACGAGGAGTGGCGCTACCGCTGTACGCAGGGCCGCTTCCCGGCCTCCGTGGAGGCGCGGCTGGCCGGACCCGGCGGCGAATACCTGCCCTGGGACGGCGAGTCGGCCGGCGAGCTGGAGGTACGCGGGCCGTGGATCGCGGGCGCGTACTACGGCGGCGCGGTCGGCGAGGCGTTCCGCCCCGACGACAAGTTCAGCCCGGACGGCTGGCTGCGCACGGGCGACGTCGGCACGATCACGCCCGACGGCTACCTCACCCTCACCGACCGCGCGAAGGACGTCATCAAGTCCGGCGGCGAGTGGATCTCCTCCGTCGAGCTGGAGAACCACCTGATGGCCCACCCGGACGTCGCCGAGGCCGCCGTGGTCGCGGTCCCGGACGAGAAGTGGGGCGAACGCCCGCTGGCCACGGTCGTCCTGAAGGAAGGCGCCACAACCGGCTACGAGGACCTGAAGGACTTCCTCGCCACCCGCATCGCCCGCTGGCAGCTCCCCGAGCGCTGGGCAGTCATCCCGGCCGTCCCGAAGACGAGCGTGGGGAAATTCGACAAAAAGGTGCTGCGGAAAATGCATAAGTCCGGGGAGCTGGACGTCACGTACCTGACAGGGCAGACCGGCAGCGGAGACACGGGGTCCGCGGCGGTCTGATGACGCTGTGCGGTGAGGGGCCTCCTTGAGCGAGGCGCCTCACCGCCGGGGCGGGTGTCAGACGTCCGTATTCCGTACGACCTCCAACAGGGCCGGGTCGAATGTGCGGGCGCCACGTCCAGCGGGATGGACGATCACGGCTTTGATGTGCTTCATCACGACGGCGCGCTGCCGTTCGATCGGCAGACGCGCGAAATCCTTCGCGGTGCATCCGGTGTCCTCGGCCCTGGCCTTGTCAGCAAGGAACCGGGCGCGCTCGTATTTGAGGGACTCGCGCTCCGCTTCAAGAGGCTCAAGCAGCGTGATGAGTGTGGGCGCGGTGATGCCTTTGTCTTTCTTGGCCTGTATATATGCGACGATCTCGGACTCCACCTCGGCCAGCCTGGCCTTTCCGGGCCACTCGGTCGAGAATCTTCCGCTCGGCCTTCGGGCCAGGAGCGTCTCCGCCTCCTGTACCAAGCCGACGATGTGCCTCTCCACTGGTTCACCCGCGCGGCTCACTTTGCCGCAGCCGCCATCGGTTGACGCAGGGCAGCGGTAGAAGAATCTGCTGCCCTTGCCTCCGGGCTGCCAACTGCTCCGGAGGTTCGGCATCATCCGGCTGCCGCATTCCGAGCACCGCAGAATTCCTGAGAGAAGGTAACGGTGGGAATTGGTGCCGTTCCGCGTCCGGTCCTTGTACCGCTGCGTGATGTCTTCCAGAACCAGCCGGACGGCCTCGAACTTCTCCGGCGTGGTGATGGGCTCCCACTCCCCGATGACCGGCATGCCATTGGGGCCGTAGTGAACTGCTCCGTTCACGGCTCGGTACCCGCAGAGCCTTGGATTGGTCAGAATCGACCTGACCGCCGTGCGTGAGATGGGCGCAGCTGTTCGACGAGCCGTCCTGACCTCGAGGGCCTGCCATTCGCGCACGACAGTATTCAGTCGGGTGCCCGCCAACAGATCGTCATGGGCCTTCAGGATGAGTCCTGCCTCGTACGGTTCGACGGTGACGCGGTCCTCCTTCCAGCCGAAGGCGCGGTGGCCGCCGCCGTTCCTGCCCTCGTCCGCAAGTTGTCGATGCTTGCGTGCGACACGGCGCGATGCATCGGCCGAAGCCTTATTGGCCATGGTGACGAGGACGCGGGCCATGGTGCGGCCGTCCGGTGACGAGAGATTGATGTCGTTGGTGACTGTGGCAAAAATCAGATTCGGACGGTCCTCGTAGATGTCGATGAGGCGTTCAAGGTCCCGTGGCTGACGCGCCAGACGATCGAGGTCATAGGCAACAACGCCATCAATCACGCCGTCACGAAGGTCCATGAGGAGCCGCTCGAACTCGGGACGAGCGACGTTCTTCCGGTACGCCGAGAGATCGTTGTCGATGTAGTGGCAGACAACGGTCCAGCCAGGGCGGACACTGACATGACGCTCGTAGTGCTCTCGCTGACGGTCAATGCCCTTCTCGTCGTCCGCCTTGTCGAGACTGACGCGGGCGTAACCACCGATTCGCAGAGCCACCGCGGCATCCCTCCCCTGATCCGCCACGAATGATCTCTGCGAAGGTAGAGCGTCGACTGCTGTATTTCAGGAAACTCCTCGGATCACTACCTATGTAGGTGATGTGTGGCCCGCCGTATCGATTCAGCGGCGGACGGGCCTGCTGTGGGGGAGGAAGCGGCCCGCGGCGAGCCAGAGGAGGGTGAGGGCGCAGACGCCGGGCCAGTGCCAGTGGGTGAAGACCGGGCCGGTGAGGGCGGAGGCCAGGGCGCCGGCGACGAAGGCCGCGACCATGTAGGCGGTGTTGGCCGCGGCGGGGGAGCCGGTGGAGGTCAGGGCGCGGGTCTGGTTGGCGACCTGGCCGCAGACGAGGCCGGCGTGGATCAGTACGGCGGCCAGGCACAGGGCCCACAGCTGCTGCCCGCCGAGCCAGAAGAGCGGTACGGAGACCAGCGAGAGCGTGTAGGCGGCGGCCACCACCCGGTCCGTGCCGAAGCGGTCGATCAGGCCGCCGGCCAGCGGCGCCACCATCGCGGAGACCAGCCCGAAGAGGCCGAAGAGCCCGGCGGTCGCGGTGGAGAAGTGGTACGGCGCCCCGGTCAGCAGCAGGACCACCGCCGTCCACAGCGCGCTCCACACGCCGAACAGCCCGCCCTGGCGCAGGCACGCGCGCCGCAGGTCGGCGGAGGCCATCATCGTCCCCGGGACCTGGGCGATGCCCTTGCCGATGCGGGTCAGCAGCCCGCCGGAGACCTCGCGGCGCTCCGGCGGCAGCAGCGCGGCGGTCACGCAGCCGATCAGTACGGTGAGCGCGGCCGAGCCGAGGAGGACGGCGCGCCAGCCGTACGCCTGGCCGGCCAGCCCGCCCAGTACGCGGGCCGCGACGATGCCGGTGAACAGGCCCGCGACCACGGCCGCGACGTGCAGGCCGCGGCGCGCGGCGGGCGCCCGCTCGGCGACCAGCGGGACGAGGAGCTGCGGGATGACGGTCGTGGCGCCGGCGACGAGCAGGGCGGCGCCCAGCGCGGGCAGGCCGGGGGCGAGCCCAGCGACGGTCATCGCGGCGGCGGTGACGACCGAGAGCACGGTGATCAGGCGGCGCCGGTTGGCCGTGTCTCCCAGTGGTACGAAGGCCAGCAGGCCGATGGCGTAGCCGAGTTGGGAGACGGCGGTGATCCAGCTGACGCCGGCGGCGGGCAGTCCGAAGCTGCGGGCTATGAGGCTCAGCAGCGGCGCGGCGAGGTAGATGTTGGCGACCGTCGCCGCGGTGCAGAGGGCGATGACGACGAGGAGGAGGCCGGGCGGTGGACCGGTGCGGCTTTGTGCCGCGGCGGTCGGCGCTTCCTTGCCGGGCGATGCGGGTGCGCGGCGGGTCGCGGTGGACGGTGCGGCTGAGGGCTTGGTGGGCATGGCGGCGGTGGCTTCTCCCCGGTAGCAACCAACTGGTTGGTTGTAAGTCTCGGCGCGTGCGTCGGTCGTGTCAACCAAATAGTTGGTTACGCTGATTCCATGACAGGGACCAGGGACCCCGCGGCCACCAAGGCGCGCATCTTCGAAGCGGCGGCCGCGGAGTTCGCCGCGTACGGCATCGCGGGTGCCCGTATCGACCGGATCGCCCGCGAGGCCAAGGCCAACAAGCAGCTGATCTACGCCTACTTCGGCAACAAGAACGAGCTGTTCGCGCAGGTCCTGGAGCAGCGGCTGGTCGACCACGCCCGCAACATGCCGGTCGACGCCGACGACCCGGACGCCTGGGTCGACCGGCTCCTGGAGTACCACGCCACCCATCCGCAACTGCTGAGGCTGCTGATGTGGGAGGGGCTGGAGTACGGCACCGGTGCCATCCCGCGCGAGGACGAGCGCACGGCGCACTGGGACCGCAAGGCCGAGGTCTTCGCCGACGCCCAGCGCCGCGGTGTCATCGGCACCGCCCTGCCGCCCCGCGACCTGGCGTTCATCCTGCTCGGCGTGGCGGCCTGGTACACGGCCATGCCGCAGATGCGGAAGATCCTGGTCGGCGACACGGACGAGGCGCGGGCGCGGCTGCGCGAGTCGATCGGCACGGCGGTGCGCCGGATCATCAGCAAGCCGTAGCCGTACGTCCTGGAGGGCGCGCCCGTCTCGGACGCGCCCCGTGGAGCGCCTAGTTGGTGCCGATCTTGGTGAGCAGGTCGACGATGCGGCCCTGGACGTCCGCGCTGGTGGACCGCTCGGCGAGGAACAGTACGGTCTCGCCGGACACCAGCCGCGGCAGCTGCGCCGGGTCCATGTCGGCCGAGGTGTAGACGACCAGCGGGGTGCGGGTGAGCAGCCCGTTCGCGCGCAGCCAGTCCACGATCCCGGCCCGCCGGCGGCGCACCTGCATCAGGTCCATCACCACGAGGTTGGGCCGGATCTGGGTGGCCAGGCTGACCGCGTCCGCGTCCGTCGCGGCCCGCGCGACCTGCATGCCGCGCCGCTCCAGCGACGTGGTGAGCGCGCCCGCGACGGCGTCGTTCTCCTCGATCAGCAGGACGCGCGACGGGTGCTGTTCGCTGTCCCGCGGCGCGAGTGCCTTGAGCAGTACGGCCGGGTCGGCGCCGTACGCCGCCTCCCGGGTCGCCTGGGCCAGCCCTGCCGTCACCAGGACGGGCACCTCGGCGGCGCCCGCCGCCTCGCGCAGCGACTGCAGTGCCTTGCGGGTGATCGGCCCGGTCAGCGGGTCGACGAAGAGCGCGGCCGGGTACGCCGCGATCTGCGCGTCCACCTCCTCGCGGGAGTTGACGATCACCGGGCGGTAGCCGCGGTCGCTCAGCGCCTGCTCGGTCGAGGCGTCCGGCGCCGGCCACACCAGCAGCCGGCGCGGGTTGTCCAGCGGCTCGGGCGGCAGCTCGTCGTCCATGGGCGGCGGCTGCCGGTCCACGACCTCTATGGCGCCGTTCGGGCCGTCCAGCGGCTCGGGGCCCTCCTGGCCCTCGCCCGGCGCGGAGATCGCGAACGCGCGGCCCTCCGTGGACTCCATCAGCGAGGGCTGCGGTTGCTGCTGCGGCTGCCCGGCCTGCGGCTGCGCGCCCTGCGGGGTGCGGGTGGCGGGCACCATCTCGGTGCCGGTGCCCGAGCCCGTACCGGTGCCCGTGCCGCGTGCGTCGTCCTGCGGGGGCGCGGCGAGCTTCCGGCGTCGTCCGGAACCGGCGCCGGCGGCGCCACCGAGCGTGCCGTTGGCGCTGTTCGCGCCGTTGGTGGCGCCGGTCGGCCGGGCGCCCTGGGGCTGGCCTTCCTGGGCGGGCTGGCCGTGGCGGCCCGGGCGGCCGTTGGCCGGCTGGTGCTGGTCGGCGATCTGCTGGGCGAAGGGGACGCCCTGCCCGAGCGTGCGCACGCTGAACGCGCGGCCGTCCGACTGCCCGGCCGCGGGCCCCGCTTCCTCCTCCGGTACGGGCAGGGGCCGGCCCGCGGCGCCCTGCTGACCGTGCGCGGACTGGCGCGGTACGGAGGGGGCGCGCCGGCCGGTCTCCTGAGAGGGGGCCGGGGCGGGGAGCTGCGCCTGGGGCTGTCCCTGCGCCTGCGCCTGGGGCTGAGGCTGGGGCTGTGCCTGACGTACGTCCTCGGGCTGCTGCGCCGCCTGCGCGGCCTGTGCTGCCTGTGCGGCCTGGGCTTCCTGGCCGTGCGGGCCGGTGGCCTCGGCCGGGCTGGGGCGGCCGCGGCGGCGGCCGGTCGGCGCGGGGGCCGCGGGGGTCGCGGGGGTCGCGGTGTCGTCCTCGGGGTGCGTGACCTGGCCCTCGGCGCCCACCACGAACGTACCGGTGGACTCCGAGTCGGCCATCGAAGCGGCGGCCCGCTCCTCGGCGGCGGCGCGGCGTGCGCGGCGGCGGCCGGTCGGCGTGTCCCACTCACCGCCGGCGGCCGGACCGGCCTGCCCGGCCCCGGCGCCGTTCAGCGCGGGCAGCGCGCCCGGCGCGGAGGGCGCGCCGTCAGCGGTACCCGCTGCCTCTTCGGGGGCGCGCCGGGCGCGGCGTCGGCCCGTACCGGTGGGTACCGGCTCGCCCGGACCGGCGGGCCCCTGCGGGCCCGTGGCCTGGGCGGGGAGCTGCGGTCCAGGCGCCTGGGCGGCGGCTGTCCGCGGGTCGGGAGCCGGCGCACCGGCGGCAGGCAGCGCGGGCCGCGGCTGCTGAGCGCCGGGCTGCGGCTGCGGCTGCCGCGCACCGGGCTGCGGCTGTGCCGGGGCCTGGGGCTGAGCGGCCTGGGCCTGAGCGGCCTGGGCCTGAGCGGCCTGCGCCTGAGCGGCTGCCTGGGCCTGTGCGGCTGGGGTCTGAGCGGTGTTCTGGACCGGATGCTGGTCAGCCGCGGCAGGCGGCAGCGCGAAGGGCGTACGCGGGCCCTGCTGCCCGGCGGACGCCGATGCCGGTGCGCCCCCGGAACGCGCGGGGCTGAGCCCAGCGGGCCCCTGCCCGCCCTGACCGGCCTGGCCGCTCTGACCGGTCTGATCACCCTGACCGGCCTGGCCGCTCTGCTCGGCCTGGCCGTTCCGCCCGTTCTGCCCGGACGACGCCTGATCACCGCTGCGGCCCCGACCGCCCTGCGGCCCCTGCCCACCGGTCTGCTGCCCCGGTCGGCCCGGCCCCGCTGCGGGGGTCAGCGCGCTGGCAGCGGACCGTGACGGCTGCTGCTCGGAACCGCCCTGCGGCTGCGCCGCGTTCGTACCCTGGTTCGCCCCCTGATTCGAGCCCTGGCCCGGTACATGGGCCGGGAGCTGGTTCGGGATCGACCGTCCGGCGGTGTCGGAGAGCGCACGGCGGGCCCGACGGCCGCCCGGCTGCGGTCCCTGCTGGGCGTCCGCGGCCCCCGGAGAGGGCGCGGCGGGCAGCGCGGGCAGCCCGCCACCCGCGGACTCCTGCTCCGGCCGGCCCCGCCGCCGGCCGCCCGGCGGCACGGCCTCCGCACCCGGCATACCCGAGTGCGCCCGCGAACCGGCCGGCGTGCCACCCGTACCCTCATCACCGGCAACGCCCGCACCGAGGCTGTCTTCCGCAGAAGCCGCACCAGTACCAGCACCGCTACCGGCAGCCGCCCCGGACGCCGGCATCTCCACCGTCCCGTCCGTGCCGCCGACCTGCTGTCCGGCCGGGGCCGCCGAGCCGTCCGCCTTGACCGGTACCTCCAGCACGTACGCGCTGCCGCCCGCGCCGCCCGGTACCTCGTGGGTCTGGAGCACGCCGCCGTGCAGCCGGACGATGCCGCGCACGATCGGGCCGTGCACCGGGTCGCCGCCGCTGTACGGGCCGCGTACCTCGATACGGACGACCGCACCGCGCTTGGCGGCCGCCACCACGATCGTGGAGTCACCGGCAGGCGCGGCGCCCGCGGGCGTGTTGCCCGTCGAGTCGACGCCCGCGACATCGGCGATCAGGTGCGAGAGCGCCTGCGCCAGCCGCGCCGCGTCCACCTCGGCCTTCAGGGGCGGCGCGTGCACCGCGAACTGCGCGCGGCCCGGGCCGATCAGCTCGACCGCGCCCTCCACGCCCGCGGCGACCACCGCGTCCAGCGAGACCTCGGTCCGCTGCAGCTTGTCCGTGCCCGCGTCGAGCTGCTGGTAGCTGAGGACGTTGTCCACCAGCGTCGTCATACGGCTGTACCCGGCCGTGAGGTGGTGCAGTACCTGGTTGGCCTCCGGCCAGAGCTGGCCCGCGGGGTCCGAGGCCAGGGTGCCCAGCTCGGTGCGGAGCTGCTCCAGCGGGCCGCGCAGCGACTGGTCCAGTACGGCGAGCAGCTGGGCCTGCCGTGCCACCAGCGCGTCCATCGGGCGCCGGTCGGTGAAGGTCATGACGGCGCCGACGAGCTGGTCGCCGTCCCGTACCGGAGCGGTCGTGAGGTCGACGGAGACCGCGCGGCCGTCCTTGGCCCACAGGACCTGGGCGCGCACCCGGTGCTTGCGGCCGGACTTGAGCGTGTCGGCGAGCGGGGTCTCCGCCCAGGGCAGGGGGGTGCCGTCGGCGCGTGAGTGGTGGATGAGCGGGTGCAGTTCCTTGCCGCCCAGCTCGCTCGCCCGGTAGCCGAGGATCTGCGCGGCGGACGGGTTGACGAGGACGACCTTGCCCTCCGCGTCCACGCCCACCACGCCCTCGGCGGCGGCGCGCAGGATCATCTCGGTCTGGCGCTGCTGGCGGGCCAGTTCGCTCTCGATGTCCAGCTGCCCGGAGAGGTCGCGGACGACGAGCATGAGCAGCTCGTCGCCGGTGTACGAGGAGCGGTGGTCCGCGTACGCCGCCTCGAAGGCCGACTCGTACGGAGTGCGGCCGTCCTCCAGGTTGGCGCTGGTCACCTCGACCAGCATCTCCGTACCGTCCGTGCGCCGCGCGACCATCCGCGTCGGCTTCTGCCGCCCGCCCTGGGGCGCGCTGTCGGGGCGCCGCATGGAGCCGGGGATGCGCTTGGAGTCGAACGTCGGGAGCAGGTCCAGCAGGCCGCGGCCCACCAGAGCGGTGCCCGGTGCCTCGAACGTCTCCAGGGCGATGGTGTTGGCGTTGACCACCGTGCCGTTGCAGTTGACCAGCAACAACGCGTCGGGCAAGGCGTCGAGTATGGCTGCGAGGCGAGCAGCGCCTCGGGATGGCCTGCTGCTCACGACGACGCTTCCTCCCTGATGACCGCATCTTGCCGACACCCACCGTGGTGTGTGACTGAAACCCACCGTGGCGTGTCACTGGAAGGGAGTCTACGGGCACCGGGCGGGGACGCGGAGGCGGATGACGAGGAGGTAATGCCACGGCCTTGTGCGACTCGGCGCACGCCCGACATGTGCCCCGCGTCCTGATCTGGGGCCTTACTTGGGCACGAAACCCGGCTGGTTTTCGCGTGTGTCCGACCGGTTTTCACGGGAAGCGGAACCTCGTCTTCCGTCCGGCTCGCCGCGGGCCCGCGTCTCCCGGCGCCGCCCTGACGTCGACTTTTTAGTCGACTTGGGGCTTCGTCGACGGGCTCTTCAAGGAGGCGACTAGGAGCCCGCCGAGGGAAGCAGCGGTACGAGCTTGTCCCAGCGGCCGATCTCACAGCCGTTGTCGCGCTTGAAGGTGGCGTCCACCGGGCGCCCGGCCCAGCGGCCGGTCACGTGGGCCGTGGCCGGCCCGCCGTGCTGCATCGTGCACACCGCGTCGGGCGCCACCGGCGCGAAGGGGTCCTTGCCCCAGCGCGTCGCCTTGTCCAGCGCCCGGCACGCGTCCTGCGCCTTGGGGTGGTCGCCGCCGGTGGGGTGGCACTTCAGTTCGTGCGTTCCGTCCATTGCGGTACCGGAGTCGGTGACGGTCACCTTCAGGCGGTCCCCGCCGTGCGACAGCGGGACCGGCATCTGCCGGTGCTGCTCCGACGGGGTGACGGCACCGGCCGCCGGCGCGCCGACGGCGGGCGTGACGGCGCAGGTGGCGGCGGTCAGGACGAGTGCGGCAATGCGGCGCAGCGCCATCGGGCTCTCCAGGGCGTGGGACACGGGGACGGGAGGGGGCGGGCACCCCCTGTTCCTCTTAACGCTCCACCGCGCCGTACGTTGCGCAACCGCGCGACCGCGCACGGCGACCGCGTGATCGTGCACCGTGGCGCCGGTCCGTACCGGCGGGAAGTGCTTTGCTCAGCCGCCCGTGCGCCTAGTACCGTAGACCTCGATTGGTGACAGCACGCTGAGCTGTGCCATCATCTGCACACACCACATCGCGTTCGCGCGGGTGGCGTTGCGTGGAGGCGTCGCCTAGTCCGGTCTATGGCGCCGCACTGCTAATGCGGTTTGGGTCTTAAAGCCCATCGAGGGTTCAAATCCCTCCGCCTCCGCTGTAAGGGACGAAGCCCCGGCCAATCGGTCGGGGCTTCGTCGTTCGCGCAGGGGATTTCCGCAGGTCAGGCGGGGTCCGGCTAATGGATTTCGCGCTACGGCCGGGCTCATGTAATGTTGTTCCCGCAACGCCGACCGGTCGAAAAGAAGGCTGGGAAGCCGAGCGCTCGTAGCTTAACGGATAGAGCATCTGACTACGGATCAGAAGGTTGCAGGTTCGAATCCTGCCGAGCGCACAGCAGTCGAAGGCCCCGTCGAGACCGACGGGGCCTTCGGCGTTCCCGGGGCCGGAGGGGGCGCGCAAGAAGATCGGGTTTCGTGCATCGGTGCAGGTCATGTACTGTTGTCCCGCACTGTTGAACGGCGCGAAAGATCGCCGGGAGACCGAGCGCTCGTAGCTTAACGGATAGAGCATCTGACTACGGATCAGAAGGTTGCAGGTTCGAATCCTGCCGAGCGCACAGCGGCCGAAGGCCCCGTCGAGACCGACGGGGCCTTCGGCGTTCCCGGGGGCCGGGCGTCACGCCTGCGTGTGAATGCCGAGGTCCTCCCGGCCCGGGGCCAGGTCGGGGTGGAGGGTCAGGTGCTCGTCGTAGTCGCCGCCGTTCTGGGAGCGGTACGGGATCGGGGGCGTGTCGGCGAGGGTGCTCAGGCGCTCGCGCAGCCGGGCGGCGGCCTCGGCGTACTGCTCGGGGGAGAAGCGGTTGGCGCCGGCGACGAGGAGCGGGGGCAGCACGGACATGCCCGCGTACCAGAGCGTGCCGTGCTGGAGCGGGAAGAGGACGGCGTCCAGGCCGCCGTTGATGCCGCGCGGGCCCATTTCGCGCTCGCGGGCGCCGACGGTGAGCACGACCATGGCGCGCTTTCCGGCCAGCCGGCCCTCTCCGTAGCGCAGGGTGCGCCCGGTGGCCTCGTCGAAGACGCCGTAGCCGAAGCCTTTCACGAAGACGCGGTCGAACCAGCCCTTGAGGATCGCGGGCATCCCGTACCACCACAGCGGGAACTGGATGATCACCGTGTCCGCCCAGTCCAGCTTCTCGTGCTCGGCGGCGATGTCGGGGGCGAGCCGCCCGCTTTCGTACGCGTCGCGGGAATGGTTGGCGACGTCCAGGCGGTCGGCCGGGTCGTGGCCGTAGTCATTGGCGTCCACGACCGGGTTCCACTTCATCGCGTACAGGTCGGAGACCCGGACCTCGTGCCCTTCGGCGCGCAGGGCGGTGATGCCGTCGTCCTTCAGCGAGCCGTTCAGGGAGCGGTGTTCGGGGTGCGCGTAGAGCCAGAGAACCTTCATGTCCTCGATCGTCCGTGGCGCGGTGACCCGAAACGAGTGGCCTGATGGCCATGGTGTGAAAGAATCGGGCCATGGGTGCTTTCACGGAGAGCGGGCGGCACCGGGTCGCGGTGCTGGTGCGGCACGGCATGCTGCCGATCGAGCTGGGCATCGTCCACCGGATCTTCGGGCTGGCCGAGTCGGCCGCGGGCGAGCCGCTGTACGAGGTGGTGACCTGCGCCGTCGAGCCCGGTGAGATCCGTACGGACGCGGACTTCGCGATCAACGTCGCGCACGGCCCCGAGGCGCTGGCGGAGGCGCAGACGGTGGTCGTGCCGGCCGCGCACGAGGACTACACCCCGGACGAGGGGGCCCTGGACGCGCCGCTCGCCGCGGCGCTCGGACGGATCAGGCCCGGGACGCGGGTCGCGTCGATCTGCACGGGTGCCTTCGTGCTGGCGGCCGCGGGCCTGCTGGACGGCCGCCGGGCCACCACGCACTGGCGGTCCACGGAGGACTTCCGGCGGCTCTTCCCCGCGGTGTGCCTGGACCCGGACGTGCTCTACACGGAGGACGGCGACGTGCTGACCTCCGCGGGCGTCGCCTCCGGCGTCGACCTGTGCCTGCACATGGTCCGCAGTGACCACGGTTCCGCGGTGGCCAACGACGTCGCGCGCCGTACGGTCGTGCCGCCGCACCGCGACGGCGGTCAGGCGCAGTTCATCCGGCGCCCGATGCCCGAGCGGCAGTTCGCCACGACCGCCAAGGCGCGGGCCTGGGCCCTGGAGCAGCTGCACCGGCCGCTGAGCCTGCGCGAGATGGCCGCGCGCGAGTCGATGAGCGTACGGACCTTCACGCGGCGCTTCCGGGAGGAGGCCGGGGTCTCGCCGCTGCAGTGGCTCACGCAGCAGCGCATCGAGCGGGCGCGGCAGCTGCTGGAGGAGACGGACCTGTCGGTGGACCGGGTGGCGGCGGACGCCGGGTTCGGCACGGCCGCGTCGCTGCGGCAGCATCTGCAGGTGGCGCTGGGGGTGTCGCCGAGCCAGTACCGGAGCACGTTCCGGGGGCCCGGGGCGGGCGCCGAGCGACCGGAAAGGGCCGCGGCCGCGGTGTGAGGGCGGCCGTGCGCGGACGGCGGGGCGAAGGGCGGCGGGTGGATGGGCACGAGGTGGCGGTGCACGGGGCCGCGCTGGTCGGGTGAGGCATTCGGGCTGGGCTGGTGCGATCCGGAGCGGGCCGAGGAGCGGCTGAGCGCGCTGCCCGCCGGGAAGCCGCTGGCGTTCGCAGTCGAGGGTGAGCGGCGCTGTCTGGGCGTGCGGCGGGCCGGGAGGTGGACCGTTTGCCCGTACGCCGCGGTGCTCGATGGGGCGGGCGCGCGCGACCAGTGTGCGGACTGCGCGCGACTGGACCGTTCGCGGTCGGTGGCGGCGGACACGATGGCCGACGACCCGCGCCCGTACGGCGTCTACCTCGCGTACTTCGGGCCCGGCCTGCTGAAGGTGGGGATCACCGCGGCCGAGCGGGGCGCGGCGCGGCTCCTGGAGCAGGGCGCGGTCGGGTACTCCTGGCTGGGGCGCGGGCCGCTGATGGCCGCGCGGCGGGCCGAGGCGCTGCTGGGGAGCGCGCTGGCGGTACGGGACCGGTTCGGCAAGGCGGAGAAGCGGGCGGCGCGGCGGGCGCTGCCGCCGGCCGCCGAGCGCGCCGCCGAGGTGGCCGCGCTGCACCAGGAGGCGCAGTCGCTGCCGGGCTGGCCGGAGGCGCTCCGGGCGGCGCCGTACGCGTATGTCGATCATTCCGAGGTGTTCGGCCTCGGCCGGATTCCGGCAGCGCCGGGGGCCGTGGGGGAGATCGCGGGGCTGCGGGCGGGGGAGGAGATCGTCGGGTCGGTGCTGGCGGCGGCCGGGTCGGACCTGTACCTGGCACAACAGGCCGGTACGGGCCCCGTGTTCGTCATCGACACCCGCCTGCTGGCCGGGTGGGTGCTGCGGCCGGCCGCCGGGCAGGTGACCACGGCGGCGGTGATGCGGGAGGAGAGCCGCGAGGACGAGGGACGGCAGGAGGGGCTGTTCTGAGTACGACGGGCGCGGTGGCCCACCGCCCCCGCGCTCCAAGCCGATTGTCAGTGGTGCCTGCCATGCTCTTACCAGTGAGACCGGCTGGACCGCGCGGGGGGCGGCCCAGCCGGTCCGCCGACCCGCTGCCTGCGTTTCTCAGCAGATTCACAGAAACCCGAAAGGGGGTTCTCAGAGGCCGCGGCCAGGCTGGTGGGCATGACTGCCACTGCCGGCTCGCCGCCCTCCGTGAAGAAGCACCCGGAACTGCTGCGCCCCGACGGGAGCCCGGTGCGCGTGCTCGTCGTCGACGACGAGGCGTCGCTCACCGACCTGCTGTCGATGGCGCTGCGCTACGAAGGCTGGGACATCCGCTCCGCCGGGGACGGCGCGAGCGCGCTGCGGGCCGCGCGCGAGTGGCGGCCGGACGCGGTGCTCCTGGACGTCATGCTGCCCGACCTGGACGGCCTGACCGTACTGGGCCGGCTCCGCCGCGACCTGCCCGATGTGCCGGTCCTCTTCCTCACGGCCAAGGACGCCGTGGAGGACCGCATCGCCGGGCTGACCGCGGGCGGCGACGACTACGTCACCAAGCCGTTCAGCCTGGAGGAGGTGGTCGCCCGGCTGCGCGGGCTGCTGCGCCGGGCCGGTGCCGCCGCCGTACGGCCCTCGTCGGTGCTCGCGGTGGGCGACCTCGTGCTGGACGAGGACAGCCATGAGGTCTCGCGCGGTGGGGTGGACATCCACCTCACGGCCACGGAGTTCGAGCTGTTGCGGTACTTGATGCGCAATCCGCGCCGGGTGCTCAGCAAGACCCAGATCCTGGACCGGGTCTGGTCCTACGACTTCGGCGGCCAGGCCAACGTCGTCGAGCTGTACATCTCCTACCTGCGGCGGAAGATCGACGCGGGCCGCAGCCCGATGATCCACACCCGGCGCGGCGCGGGATATCTGATCAAGCCCGGCGAGTAGGCGGGAAGGCAGTGATGTCCCGTACTAGCGGCGGCCGTTCCGGGCGACGTCCTACCGGTGGCCGTTCCGGGCGGCGTCCCTGGTCGCTGCGCACCCGGCTGGTGGTGGCCGCCGTGGCGCTGATCGCTGTCGTCGGTACCGTCATCGGCACGGTCACCGCCATCGCGCTGCACGACTACCTTCAGGGGCAGTTGGACGGTCAGCTGCGGGAGTCCGTGCACCGCGCGGAGGGCGGCCCGATCGGGCGCGACCCGCTGCGGCAGGACTCCCTCGACTTCGTCGCGATACCGGGCCAGCCCGTGGGGACCGTCGGTGCCCACGTCGAGGCGGACGGCACCATCGACAGCGGCGCGAAGAGCAACGACTCCCGCAGCCGGGTGCTCTCCGAGCACCTGGACGACCTCGGCGCCGCGCAGCTCCGGGCCCTGGGGGCGGTCCCCAGGGACGGGCAGCCGCACACCGCGACCCTGCCCGGGCTCGGCGACTACCGGGTCACGTCCTCCAAGGACGGCTCGGTCGTCCTCGGACTGCCGCTGGACCAGGTGCAGGAGACGGTCGGCACGCTCATCGTGGTGGAGGTCTGTGTGACGGCCGCCGGGCTGATCGCGGCGGGCATCGCGGGCGCCTCCATGGTCGGGCTCGCGCTGCGGCCGCTGCGCCGGGTCGCGGCCACCGCCACCCGGGTATCCGAACTCCCGCTGCACCGGGGCGAGGTGGCGCTGCACGAGCGGGTGCCGGCGGCCGAGGCCGACCCACGGACCGAGGTCGGCCAGGTCGGCGCGGCTCTCAACAGGATGCTCGGACACGTCGGTTCGGCCCTGACGGCGCGTCAGGAGAGCGAGACGCGGGTACGGCAGTTCGTCGCCGACGCCAGCCACGAGCTGCGTACGCCACTCGCCTCGATCCGCGGCTACGCCGAGCTGACCCGGCGCGGCCGCGAGGACCCCGGGCCCGACACCCGGCACGCGCTGGGCCGCATCGAGTCCGAGGCGACCCGGATGACCGGGCTGGTGGAGGACCTGTTGCTGCTCGCCCGGCTGGACGCGGGACGCCCGCTCTCGTATGCGAGCACCGATCTCTCGCCGCTGGTCGTGGACGCGGTCAGCGACGCGCGCGCGGCCGGCCCCGGCCACCACTGGCGGCTCGAACTCCCCGAAGTACCGGCGCTCGTACGGGCCGACGCGGCACGCCTGCATCAAGTACTGGTCAACCTCCTCGGCAACGCGCGCACGCACACGCCGGAGGGCACGACGGTCACCGCGCGGGTGGCCCGGCACGGCCCGTACGTCCTGCTGGAGGTCGCGGACGACGGCCCGGGCATACCGGCGGCGACGCTGCCGCATGTCTTCGAGCGGTTCGCACGCGGCGACGCGTCGCGGTCGCGGGCCGCCGGGAGCACCGGCCTCGGGCTGGCGATCGTCCGCGCGGTGGTGGCGGCGCACGGCGGCAAGGTGGGCGTGGACAGCGCCCCGGGCCGGACGGTCTTCACGGTTCGGCTGCCCGCGGAACCGGCCGCGCAGGCCGCTGCCGAACCGGCCCCGCAGGCCCCCGCTGAGTACTCACAGGCAGGCCACAGCCTCACCACACGGTGATGACAGCGGGGCCGACGAACGTCGGCCCCATGACGACGACACAGCCGACGCCCACGTCGCTGGGCTCCCTGCCGCCCCGTGAGCATCTGCGCCCCGGCCGGACCACGACCGTCCTGGACGTCGTGATCCCGGTCTACAACGAGGAGCGCGATCTCGAACCGTGCGTACGGCGGCTCCACGACCACCTGGTCCGCACCTTCCCGTACGGCTTCCGGATCACCATCGCCGACAACGCGAGCACCGACGCGACTCCCGAGGTCTCGGCCCGGCTCGACGACGAGATCCCCGAGGTCACGGCCGTACGGCTGGAGCAGAAGGGCCGCGGCCGGGCGCTGCGTACCGTCTGGACGATGTCCGGCGCGCCCGTCCTCGCGTACATGGACGTGGACCTCTCCACCGACCTGAACGCGCTGCTGCCGCTGGTCGCGCCGCTGATCTCCGGCCACTCCGACCTCGCCATCGGCTCCCGGCTGGCCCGCAGTTCGCGCGTCGTGCGCGGACCCAAGCGGGAGTTCATCTCGCGCGGCTACAACCTGATCCTGCGCGGCTCGCTGGCCGCCCGGTTCAGCGACGCGCAGTGCGGGTTCAAGGCGATCCGCGGCGACGTGGCCGAGCGGCTGCTGCCGATGGTCGAGGACACCGGCTGGTTCTTCGACACCGAGATGCTGGTCCTCGCCGAGCGGGCCGGGCTGCGCATCCACGAAGTACCGGTGGACTGGGTGGACGACCCGGACAGCACCGTGCACATCGTGAAGACGGCGACCGACGATCTCAAGGGCGTGTGGCGGGTGGGGCGTGCGCTGGCCACCGGCGCGCTGCCGCTGGACCGGCTGGCCCGGCCCTTCGGCGACGACCCGCGCGACCGGCAGCTGACGGGCGTACCGGGCGGCCTGGCCCGCCAGTTGGTCGGCTTCTGCGTGGTCGGCGCGCTCAGCACGGTCGCGTACCTCCTGCTGTACTCGCTCTTCCGGCTCGGCCTCGGGCCGCAGCTCGCCAACGCGCTGGCCCTGCTGGTCTCCGCGTTCGGCAACACCGCCGCCAACCGGCGGCTGACCTTCGGCGTACGGGGCCGCGACCGCGCGGTCCGCCACCAGGCCCAGGGCCTGGTCGTCTTCGCCATCGGCCTGGCCCTGACCAGCGGCTCGCTGGCGGCCCTGAACGCGGCGGCCGGCACCCCCGCGCACGGTACGGAGCTGGCGGTACTGGTCGCCGCCAACCTCGCCGCGACCGTCCTGCGCTTCCTCCTCTTCCGCGCCTGGGTCTTCCCGGGCACCACCCCGAACGACGTACGGAGCTCCCGATGACCGCCCCGCCCACCTACGAGCCGCAGCGAGCGGAGACGCCGCACGAGCCGCAGGCGCTGCCGCGGCGCGGCGATCCGCGCTGGGCCCGCCCCGGCCTGCTGCTCCTCCTCGCGGTCACCGCCGCGCTCTACCTCTGGGACCTGGGCGCCTCCGGGTACGCCAACCAGTTCTACTCGGCGGCCGTGCAGGCCGGGAGCGAGAGCTGGAAGGCGTTCTTCTTCGGCTCCTCGGACGCCGCGAACTCGATCACCGTCGACAAGCCGCCGGCCGCGCTCTGGCCGATGGCTCTATCAGTACGGCTCTTCGGGCTCGGCTCCTGGCAGATCCTGGTGCCCGAGGCGTTGATGGGCGTCGCGACGGTGGGCGTGCTGTATGCCACCGTGCGCCGGCGCTTCGGCGCGGGCGCCGGACTCCTCGCGGGCGGCGCGCTGGCGATCACTCCGGTTGCCGCGCTGATGTTCCGCTTCAACAACCCCGACGCGCTGCTCTGCCTGCTGATGGTCTGCGCGATCGGCTGCGTGCTGCGCGCCCTTGAGGGCGCGCGGACGAAGTGGCTGGTGCTGGCCGGGCTCTGCTTCGGTCTCGCCTTCCTCACCAAGACGCTGCAGGCGTGGCTGATCCTGCCGCCGCTGGCCGTCGTCTACGCGGTCTGTGCGCCCACGACCGTACGGAAGCGGATCGGCCAGCTGCTGCTCGCCGGGCTCGCGCTCCTCGTCTCCGGCGGCTGGTGGGTGGCGCTCGTCGAACTGTGGCCCGCGGCCTCGCGCCCGTACATCGGCGGCTCGCAGCACAACAGCTTCCTGGAGCTGACCTTCGGCTACAACGGCCTCGGCCGGATCAACGGCAATGAGACCGGCAGCGTCGGCGGGGGCGGCGGTAGCCGGGGCGGTGGCGGCGGCTGGGGCGAGACCGGCATCGACCGGCTGTTCTCTTCCGACATGGGCGGCCAGATCTCATGGCTGCTGCCCGCGGCCTTCGTGCTGCTGATCGCGGGGCTGTGCGTACTGTGGCGGGCCCGCCGCGCGACGGACGTACTGGCCGCGCAGCAGCGGGACGCGTTCTGGGTCTGGGGCGGCGCGCTGCTGATGACCTTCGCGACCTTCAGCTTCATGTCCGGGATCTTCCACCAGTACTACAACATCGCCCTGGCGCCCTACATCGCGGCGCTGGTAGGCATGGGCGGCGCGCTGCTGTGGCAGCGGCGGCGGCACGTCGCGGCGACGGCGGTGCTCGCCGTCACGGCCGCGGGCACGGCGGCCTGGTCGTACGTCCTGCTGGACCGGTCGCCGACGTGGCTGCCGTGGCTGCGCTGGGTGGTACTGATCGGCGGGCTGTTCGCGGCGGTCGCGCTGGCGGCGTTCGGGCGGGGCACCTCGGGCGCCGGGCGACGGCTGGCCGTCGGCGCGGCCGGGCTGGGCCTCGCGACCTCGCTGGCCGGCCCCCTCGCGTACACGCTGAACACGGTGACGACGCCGCACACGGGCTCGATCATCACGGCGGGGCCGTCGGTCTCCGGCGGCATGGGGGGTCCGGGCGGCATGGCGGGCCCGGGTGGCAAGGGCGGTCCGGGCGGGCAGCCCGGCGGCAAGGGCCCCGGCGCCCGCCCCATGCCGCCCGGCCAGGGCGGCGGCGCACCCGGCAAGACGGGCATGCCGCCCGGCAAGGCAGGCATGCGTACCGGTGAGCGCGGAGGCGGCGGCATGGGCGGCCTCCTCAACGGCTCGCAGGTCAGCACGGCCGTAAAGCAGAAGCTGCTCGCCGACGCCGACAAGTACACCTGGGTCGCCGCCTCCATCGGCTCGCAGAACGCCGCCGGTTACCAGCTGGCGACCGGCAAGCCCGTCATGGCCATCGGCGGCTTCAACGGCAGCGACCCGTCCCCGACGCTCGCGCAGTTCAAGGAGTACGTGAAGGCGGGGAAGATCCACTACTTCCTCGGCGGCGGCATGGGCGGCGGCCCGGGCGGTGGCCAGGGCAGCTCCTCCAAGATCACCTCGTGGGTGTCGCAGCACTACAAGAAGGTGACCGTCGGCAGCACGACCCTGTATGACCTGACCGCTCCCCGCTCATAAATCGAATGTACGGCGTATAAGGCATCCCTGTACGGTGTAAAGCATCCGCTCGCACCGTACAGGGAGCCCGTATGTCCTCCTCCGTGGCCTCCGGAGCCGCACCCGCCGAGAGCCCGCCGCGCCATCCCGCGCGCTGGATCATCCTCGGCGTCATCTGCCTCGCGCAGCTCACCGTCCTCCTCGACAACACCGTCCTCAACGTCGCCGTCCCGTCCCTCAACAAGGAGCTGGACGCGACCACCGCCGACGTCCAGTGGATGATCAATGCGTATTCGCTGGTCCAGGCGGGACTGCTGCTCACCGCCGGCAATGCCGCCGACCGCTACGGCCGTAAGAAGATGCTGCTCACCGGCCTCACACTGTTCGGCATCGGCTCACTGTGCGCGGCCTTCGCCCAGTCCGCTGGACAGCTGATCGCGGCCCGCGCCGGGATGGGTGTCGGCGGCGCGCTGCTGATGACCACCACGCTCGCGGTGGTGGTCCAGGTCTTCGACAGCGACGAACGCCCCAAGGCCATCGGCATCTGGGGCGCGGTCAACTCCCTCGGCTTCGCGGCCGGACCGCTCATCGGCGGCAGCCTGCTCGACCACTTCTGGTGGGGCTCGATCTTCCTGATCAACATCCCGGTGGCGCTGATCGGCCTGATAGCCGCGGCCAAGCTCGTACCGGAGTCCAAGAACCCCTCGGGAGACCGCCCCGACCTGCCGGGCGCCCTGCTCTCCATGGTCGGCATGGTGGGCGTGGTCTTCGCGATCATCTCCGGGCCCGCGCACGGCTGGCTGTCCGCGCAGGTCCTGGTCTCCGCGGTGGTCGGCGTGCTCGCGCTGATCGTCTTCGCCCGCTGGGAGCTGCACACCCCGCATCCGATGCTGGACATGCACTTCTTCCGGGACCGCAAGTTCGTCGGCGCGGTTGCGGGCGGCATCCTGGTCGCGTTCGGCGCGGGCGGATCGCTGTTTCTGCTCACCCAGCATCTGCAACTGGTGCTCGGCTACGACCCGTTGGACGCCGGTCTGCGCACCGCCCCGCTCGCCCTGACCATTGTCGTACTGAACTTCTCGGGCCTGGGCGCCCGGCTGCTGTCCAAGGTCGGCGCGCCGGCCGCCATCGCGGGCGGTATGACGCTGCTCGCCGCCGGTCTGGCAGCGATATCGGTGCTCGGCGCGCACTCGTACAACGGCATGCTCATCGGCCTGATCGTGATGGGCGCCGGCCATGCGCTGGCGATTCCGGCCATGGCCAACGCCATCATGTCCGCGATCCCGCCCGCCAAGGCCGGCGTCGGCGCCGGCGTCAACGGCACGCTCATGGAGTGCGGCCAGGGCCTGGGCGTCGCCGTGCTCGGCGCGGTGCTCAACTCCCGCTTCGCCGCGCTGCTCCCGGCCGTCGCGGCCGGCGCCGGCTCGCTGCCCGCCGCGCTCGCGTCAGCCCGTACGGACGCGGACCGCGCCGCCGTACGGGACGCCTTCGCGACCGGCATCCAGACCAGCCAACTGGTGGGCGCGGCAGCGGTGTTCGCGGGCGGGCTGCTCGCCGGCATCCTGCTCGGCCGCGCCGAACGCGCCGAACGGGCGGGGCGCCCCCGTGCCGAAGCGGAATAGCATCGAGGCGGCAGACCGCGTACGACCAGTTCAGCGATGAGGGAGGGCCGGCCATGGAAGCGACGGGCAGCCGCGCCGGGAAACCGCGGAAGAGTGTCTGGCTGACCGAACGTCCTCCGCTGAAGCGGAAGGCGGACCAGCCGGCCGGACTCGACCTGGACAAGATCGTCGAGACCACGGTCCGGCTGCTGGACGCGGAGGGGCTCGCGAAGTTCTCGATGCGCCGGCTGGCCGCCGCGCTCGGCGTCACGGCGATGTCGGTGTACTGGTACGTCGACACCAAGGACGACCTGCTGGAGCTGGCCATCGACGCGGTGGCCGGCGAGATCGACCTGCCGGACGAGAGCGACCCGGAGGCGGACTGGCGCGACCACCTGCGGCATCTGGCCGCCGAGTACCGGAAGGTACTGGTCACCCACCGCTGGGCGCCGCGGCTGCTGGGGGAGTACCTCAACGTGGGCCCGCACGCGATCGCGTTCTCCAACGCGACGCTGCGCGTCATGCAGGGCAGCGGGCTCTCCCAGGAGGAGATCTCCGGGGCGTTGGGCGCGGTCTTCCAGTTCGTCTACGGCTTCAGCACGATCGAGGGACTGCACGAGGAGCGCTGCCGGGAGACCGGCAAGACGCTGGACGAGCACTTTCAGGAGGTGATCGGGGCGGTCCAGGGCCGCCCGGAGTTCGCCGAGACGATGGAGATGTCGGCGAAGGCGCTGGAGATCCAGCAGGGCGTCGGCGTCCGCGAGATGCGCGAGCGCGACTTCGCGTACGCGCTGGACGTGCAGATCGCGGGCATCGAGGCGCTCCGCGACCGGGGTCGCGGAGCCTAGGGCCCGTACGGGTGGTCAGCCCGCCATCGGCAGCGAGTCCCCCTGGACCGCCTGGATGTCCAGTTCCACCTTCAGGGTGGTGCCGATGGCGGCGATGCCGGCCGCCACGACCTGGTTGTAGTTCATCTTGAAGTCCTCGCGGTGCAGCTCGGCGGTGGCGCTGAACGCCGCCCGCGTACCGCCCCACGGGTCCGGGCCCGTGCCCAGGTACGACAGGTTGAGGTCCACCGGCCGCTCGACGCCGTGCAGCGCGAGGTCGCCGTGCACGATCCAGCGGTCCGGGCCCGCCGCTTCGAGACCCGTGGAGCGGTAGGTCAGCTCCGGGTAGGTCTCCACGTCCAGGAAGTCGGAGTTGCGCAGGTGGCCGTCGCGCATCCCGTTGCCGGTGTCGATCGACGCGGCCTTGATGACCGCCTCGACGCGCGACTTCTCCACGTCCTCCGCGATCTCGATCCGGCCGGAGAACTCGGTGAACCGGCCGCGCACGCTGGAGATCCCCAGGTGCTGCGCGGCGGCGGCCACCGACGAGTGCATCGGGTCGATCGTCCACGGTCCGGGCGGCGGCAGCTCCGCGCCGCCCTGCCGGGCCAGCGTCACATTGCCGACGTCCATCCGGCCGCTCGCCGTCACGATCGAGGTCGAGGCGACCGGCGCGTAGCCCACGGCCGTCACGATCACCGTGTACGGGCCGGGCTGCAACGGGGCCGCGTCGCGCACGACGCCGTCCTCGTCGGCCGTGGCGCGCAGGACCTGCGTGCCCGTCATGTCCGTGACGGTCAGCACCGCGTGCTTGACCGCCCAGCCGTCGCGTGTCCGGACCTGTGCCCGAACGCCCGCGCCAGTCGAACTCATACCCACTCCCGATTCGTGCTTGGTACATATGGGCCCCGGCAGGCGGCGTGCAGGCCGTCCCCTGCCTGTGCGCACCCGCCGCCGGGGCCCTTGGTCCGGCCCGGGGCGCGTCTCCGCTCAACGCGCGCCCCGGACCGGGGCTGTGCTCTCAGGGCTGTCCGCCCTGGCCCCCGTTCGATCCGACCGGCCGGTCTCAGTCGCCCGGGTGGGCGAGCTCGACGTCGTAACCGTCGACCCCGGCAGCGTCCACCGACAGCGCGTTGGCCACCGGCGGGTACCCGCTGGCGATCACCGTGTAGTCGCCGGAGTCCAGGTCGGTGAAGGCGTACGCGCCGTCCGCACCGGTCGTGGAGGTGGCCACGACGTTGCCCGCCGCGTCGACCAGCGTGACCCGCGCGTCCGGCAGCGGACGGCGGTCCGCACCGGCCCGTACGACGCCCTGGACGCGGGCGCCGGACTGCAGCGCGATCTCGATGCGGGTGGTGCCCTGGCCGCTGACCTCGACCGGCTGCGCGGTCGGCCGGTAGTCGGTGGCGTTCACCGCGACGGTGTACGTACCGGCGGCCAGCTCGTCGAAGGCGAAGTTGCCCTCGACGCCGGTCTTGCCGGTCGCCAGCACCTCACCGCGGACGTCCGTGACCACGACCATCGCGCCGTCCACCGGCGCGCCGGTGACCACGCTGCGGACCTGGCCGCGCAGGCCGCTGGTGCCGCTGAGCAGGATGTCGTAGCCGATCGGCTGGTCGCCGACGACGACCGTGGACGCCTGCGGCTGGTGGCCGTCGGCGGCCGCGATCAGCACGTACGAGCCGGCGCCGGGGGCGTTCAGTACGTACGAGCCGTTGGCCTGGGCCACCGAGCGGCCCAGCTGGCGGCCGCTGAGCGAGATCAGCGTGACCGCGGAGCGCGGGACCGGGCTGCCGTCGCCGTTGCGGACGAAGCCGGTGATGGCCGGGCCCTCCGGGGTGCCGGGGTCGCCGGCGGAGGCGTAGGCGGCCAGCGGCTGGGCCTGGGTGGCCTGGGCGGGCTGGGCCTGTGCCCAGGAGGGCGTCCGGTCGTCGGCCGCGGAGGGGGCGCCGACCAGGGCCGGCTCCCGCTCCCCGGCCGAGGCGGCCGAGGCGGCCGAAGCGGCTGCGGCGGTGGCCGGGGCGGCCGTGGCGTCGGCCGGAACCGCCGTCGCGTCCGTGGTGGCGCCGGACGCCGTGGCGTCCGAGCCGTCGTCGGAGGACTGTGCCAGTCCACCCTTGGTCTTCAAGGCGACCTCCTTGATGAAAAGCGTCAGAAGGAAGGCGAGCAGCGCGCACGGGGCGGCGATCAGGAAGATGTCCGCGACAGCGTGCCCGTAGGCGCTCTCCATGACCGTCCGGAGGGGCGCCGGGAGGGCGTCCAGGTCCGGAATGCCCCCGCCGCCGGTGCCGCCCTGGGCGGCCGCCTTGGCGCCGGCCGGTCCGAGGTCGGCCAGGCCGTCCTTGACGTAGTGCGTGACTCGGGTTGCCAGCACCGCGCCGAGCGCCGAGACACCCACCGCACCACCGAGGGAGCGGAAGAAGGTGACGACGGACGAGGCGGAGCCGAGGTCCTGAGGGGCGACCTGGTTCTGCGTGCACAGCACCAGGTTCTGCATCATCATGCCGATGCCGAGCCCCATCAGGGCCATGAAGAGGGCGATGTGCCAGTACTCGGTGTCGTACCGGATCGTGCCCAGCAGGCCGAGGCCCGCGGTCAGCAGCACGCCACCGGTGACCAGCCACGCCTTCCACTTGCCGGTCTTGGTGATGATCTGGCCCGACACGGTCGAGGAGATGAACAGCCCCGCGATCATCGGGATGGTCATCACGCCGGACATCGTCGGCGACTTGCCGCGCGCCAGCTGGAAGTACTGGCTGAAGAAGACGGTGCCGGAGAACATCGCGATACCGACGAACAGCGAGGCCAGCGAGGCCAGCGTGATCGTCTTGTTGCGGAACAGCCGCAGCGGAATGATCGGCTCGGCCGCCTTGGTTTCGACCAGGATGAAGATCAGGGCGAGCACGACCGCGCCGCCGACCATCGCACCGGTCTGCCAGGACATCCAGTCGTACTTGTCGCCGGCCAGGGTGACCCACACCAGCAGCAGGCAGACCGCCGCGCTGATGAAGAAGGCACCGGCCCAGTCGACCTTGACGCCCTCGCGCTTGATGACGGGGAGCTTCAGGGTCTTCTGCAGCACGATCAGCGCGATCACCGCGAAGGGCACGCCGACGTAGAAGCACCAGCGCCAGCCGAGCCAGTCGGTGTCGGTGATGACGCCACCGAGCAGCGGACCGCCAACGGTCGCAACGGCGAAAACAGCACCGAGGTAACCGCTGTACCGCCCGCGCTCACGCGGCGAGATCATCGCGGCCATCACGATCTGGGCCAGGGCGGACAGACCGCCCACGCCTATGCCCTGCACGACACGGCAGGCGATCAGCATCCCGCTGTTCTGCGAGAGTCCGGCGACGACCGACCCTGCCACGTAGATGACGAGGGACAGCTGCACCAACAGCTTCTTGCTGAACAGATCGGAGAGCTTGCCCCACAGCGGGGTGGTCGCCGTCATCGCCAGCAGCGACGCCGTCACGACCCATGTGTAGGCACTCTGTCCGCCGTTGAGGTCGTGGATGATCTCCGGCAGCGCGTTCGACACGATCGTCGAAGACAGAATGGCGACGAACATACCGAGCAGCAGCCCGGACAGCGCCTCCATGATCTGGCGGTGCGTCATGGGCGCTCCGGCGGAGGCGTCTCCGCCGCCTCCGTGCTTGGCGTGGCCGCCCCGCACACCGGCTGGTGTGGTTGTAGCCATGTAATTCCTTATCGTCCTGCTGATGTACGGGTGGTTTCGGTACGCGTGACGTCCGTACGCGCGGCGTCGGTACGCGTGGGTTCCTGATGCGCCCGGGTGCGGCAGTCGCCGAAGCTCTCGTGCAACTTCGCGAGCAGCTCGTTCAGCCGGCCGACGTCGTCGTCGGACCAGTCGTCGAGGTACCGGGCGAGGGAGTCTGTGTAACGGACGGACAGCTCGGCGAGCAGTTCGCGTCCGCGGGTTGTCAGTCGCAGCAGCCTGGACCGCTTGTCCAGAGGGTCGGGCTCCCGCTCGATCCAGCCGCGCTCCGCGATGTGGGCGACGTGCCGGCTGGTCACCGACATGTCGATCATCAGCAGCTCGGCCAGCTTGCTCATCCGCATCTCGCCGTACCGGTCGAGGATGGTGAGCACGCCTACCGAGGCGGGCGGGCAATCGTGGGGGAGGATGCGCCCGAGCTCGCGTTTCACGGCACCGATGGCGCTGAGTTGCCTGGCCAGCTCCTGGTACTGACCCTGCGCGGCCATGGGCACCTCCACATCTTTTGTTGCTTGAGGCAACCATAGAACCACTTGGTTGCCGAAGGCAAACGAATGGGGGGTTTGCGAGGTAAAGGAAACCAAAAAGATGTACCGTGCAGCAGTCAAAGGCCCGACAGTGAACCGTAAATCTGCAGGTCAGAGAGGCGTGCCGGGCTGATCACCAGGGCATACGAGGTCCCCCGCCCCTCCCGCTCCCACCCCGTCGTCACTTTGCGGTGCTCTGGCCGACTCCGCACCGATGTCGGGTGTGCCCGCGAGGCACCCGCCGCCCCGTCCCCCAGGGGTGTGCCACCTACCCACCAGTTCGCTAATCTCTCGCCCTATGGCGAACAACCCGCAGACGCCCGACGGCAACGGCAACTACGACCCGGCCGGCAGCACCCAGATGTTCCGCGCCTTCGTCGACGAGGGAGCCCCCCAAACCCCCCGCACCGCCGCAACCACCCAGCCGTCCTCCTCGGGCCCCCGCGTAGGCCTGATCATCGGCGTCATCGTCGCCGTCGTGGTGGTCGCGGGCGCGGCTTGGCTGGCCCTGGCCTGACCGGCCCCGACTCTGCCCCTGCCTGTTCCTCTTCTCACGTCGGACGGCGGTGCCCCCTCCGCGGGGCACCGCCGTCCTTTGCGTACTAACTGTCGCCGCGCGTCCTACATGTCATGCCGCGCCGCCCGATCACTCCGACTCTCAGCAATCCTGAGCGCATCCCGCAACGCCTCCACCAGCCCATACGCGAGACACCGCAACTCATTGGCCCGCGCCCTGCGCTCAGGCCCCCGTTCACCGAGCAGCTCGGTCGCCCGCTCGACGAGCCGAGCCCCCATCCCCAACTGCACGGCCTCCACCTCATCGGCCAGCTGCGATACGTACCCGCTCCCGTCCGCCTCCGCCGACAGATAACAGGGCCGCCCGTCGGCCCCGGCCCAGGGCAACAACCGAAGCCGCTCCGCCTCGCTCACGACGCATACACCGAGAAGCCGCCGTCGTACGCGAAGAGCCGAGCGGCCCGCTCCCGAGCGTGCCGCTCACACACGACGAGGTACGGCCGTACGAGGCGGGTCGAGTCTGCGTCGATCAGCTCATCGAGCACTCGCGGAGACGTGCGAACGACAGTGGGTGGCACTGGCACTGGCACAGACCGGAAGAACAGTTCTCCCACCAGTTCTCCCACCCGTGCCACGACGCGAACGATACGGTGACGCATGTCGACGCTCCTCATCCACAGACAGCGTTGGCCACGCCCCGGGATCGTTGCCGCGATCGCCGGGGCTTCTGTTGCCCGCCAGCTTAGGGAGAGAGTTATGCACCTGTCTATAGCTATAGGCAGACGGGAGCGTCTATGCCGTCCTAGTTACCTCTGCGTACAGTCCTGTTCGTGATGGAGTTCGACCCGACGCGACCCAAGTGGATGCAGATCGCCGAAGTGGTCCGGAAGCGGATCGCCAGCGGGGAGTACCCGCCACAGCACCTGATCTCCGAGGTTCAGATGGAGCAGGAATTCGGCGTCGCCCGGGTGACCGTCCGCAAGGTCACCGCCGCGCTCCGCTCAGAGGGCCTCATCGTCACAACCCCCGGCATGGGCTCGTTCGTCTCGAAGCACTTGCCGGAAGACTTCACGGGCGAGCCCTCGGACGTCTGAGCACGCCACCAGTCGAGTCGACGCGACGAGACGGCCGGCTCGGCTGCCTCCCCTGTCATCCGTTGGGATGGCAATATAAGGATTTCCTTCTAGGCCTCGGCGTCCTACGCTGGGATGCAGAGCATGAGCTGGGAGATCAACCTCCATCCATCGGTGGAGCTGTGGCTGCTCAAGCTGGCAGAGGAGGATCCGGTGAGTGCGGACCTTGTCACCGCAGCCGTCGACATGTTGGCCGAGAGCGGGCCCATGCTGGGCAGGCCGCTGGTGGACCGCATCACCGGCAGTCGTGTTCACCACCTGAAAGAGCTTCGGCCGGGAAGCGCAGGCAGGACCGAGGTTCGGGTGCTGTTCGCCTTCGACCCGGTACGTGAGGCGGTTCTCCTTGTGGCGGGGGACAAGGCAGGCCGTTGGAACCAGTGGTACGAAGATGCGATTCCGCTTGCCGAGGCTCGCTATAGCGCCTACTTGGCGAGTGCCCACCGCACACGAGAGGACGGGAACGCCTGATGACTGGCCACAGCAGTTGGGCCGAGGTGAAGCGCCGGCTGCGTGAAACCCATCCCGAGGTCACCGACGCCGAGTGGGAAACTCGCCAGCAGGCAGCTCGGACGGCGACCGAGGCGTACGTGCTCGGCTACCACCTGCGCAGAATCAGAGAGGAACAGGGGCGCACGCAGGCTCAGATCGCGGCTGCGGTCGGCGTCTCCCAGGCGCGGGTTTCCCAGATCGAACGGGGCGAGATCCACAACCTGGAAACGATGCGCACCTACGCCGCGGCACTGGGCGCCCGGATCACGCTGTCCATCGAATACGGCGACCGAGTGATCGGCGCGGCCTGAGAGGCTTCGCTTCCACCGCGCCGGCGCGCTGCCCGAGGGCCAAGCCGTGCGCGCCTCGGCTCGTCGGTGTTCCACTCCAGGCCCGGGCCGTCGGCCCGACCGCTGGCGTATGGGCTACCCACCGCACTGGAGGCCCCCGTGAGCGCGCAGCTCGACGGCCCGCACGGACCGCTGATCCCGATGCCCGACCTCACGCCCGACGCCTTGCGGGCCGCTGTGTCCCGTATCGCGCCGAGCAGGGTTCCTGCCCTCACCCAGCACATTTTCGAGGCGACGACGAACGCTCAGCAGACGCAGAGCCTCGCCCCTCTCCGCGCCTTCGTCCACTCCTGGGCCGTCTTCATCGCGATCGAGCGGTACCCCGACCGAGCCGCCCGTCTCCGTGCACTGGAGCGAATCGTCGATACGGGGGACCAGGACCCCACAGATGCCATAGCCGAGATCCAGCGGATCCGCGAGGCGGCGGAGAAAGAGGCCGGGCTGTGACCCACGGCGACTGGACGTGGGACTGCAACGAGTGCATCTATATCTGCAACATCACCTGGTACGGCTGACACCTCGCCGTTCTGCCACACGCACGGCGAATACGAGCGCCCCTGGGGGCGCGTGCACCAGCCGCCCCTACTCGTCCGCCATTCGTCCGGGCCAAGCCGTTCGCCCCCACGCGGACTCGAACTCCCCGCGCTCGATGACCTCCGCAGCGAACTCACTCTGCGCCGCCACGTCCTCGATCCTTCCGACGGGGACCTCGCTCAGGCCGATCTCGCCGGACTCATGCAGACAATCCGCCTTCAACTCGCGCCCGTCCCGATAAACCTGCACCTTTCTCACTTCATACCCGTCGTCCCCGATCTCGCTGTAGAACACGACCGCCTCATCCGGAAACTCATGATTCCAGCGAACCTTCCAGTACTCCATACACTCAACCCCGCCCCGGGGAACACTTGCGGTCGCTCACTTCCATGCGACGTCCGCATCCTTCGTATCGATGTGCATCTTCAGCGGCACTCGCCACACATCGACGCCTATCACCGCTGCGCGGTAGCTGTCAGCTGAACCTGTGCTCGATAATCCAGTAATCTTCATCCTCTGTTGATACCGCGCAAATGTAGCTACCGTCAATCGACATTGCTACAAACTCCAAATGGCCGTCATCGCGAATCAGGAAATTCGACACCCTGGCATTCTGTGACCACTGAACAGCCGTCCAATCGACCTTGCGGCTACCCGGCCCTCCGATGCTGATGTAAAATTCACCGTTTTCCGTGAAGAGTGGTCCCTTCGCGGCTTCTTCCAGCCAGCATTGATCGACGCGTGACAGGGCGTCGGGAGATTTGATCGGTACCTCTGCGACAGGCTCTGTCTCGATATTGTTGACTTTCTGCCATGCTTGTTCGGTAGTGGTGACGTTGGTAGGGGTCGGCCTTTTCAGGATCGTCAGACCTGTAGCTGCGATCCTGTCCAGGATCGCCTGCTCTTCGACTGTGCTCATCTCGCTTTACTCCTCATAGAAGAAATGGTGATCTCCGCCAGGCTTGTTCATCTTTGCGTAGCGTTCCATAGATCTATATCCGTCGTGCGTATTGTCCCACCCAAAGTTTACGAAGTTTCTCGACGGATCTTGCTTGGGTTTTCCCGCGTGGAAGTGAAGGCCAGCTGGATCGTGTGTGTGTTCCACGATGACTCGGGACCCATTCTCGGTTTCAAATTGCCTGAAGTTGCCCCAATGAGTTTCTTCCTTCGCGTAAACGTAACCGGGCGTGTTCTTCAGTGTCTTGTCGCCGGTCACGGTCCATTGTGCTACCGGTTCTTCTCCGTAAGGAACTCCTGCCAGATCGTAGGCCGATTTTTCTGCCTCTTCTCTGGAGTCGAACGGATTCGACTTTTCCCCTCGTGGAGGACAAGGTCCGAGGCCAAGGGGGTCAGACCAGGTGTGAGGGTTGGTGACGTAAGTGGCCGGATTGGGTGCAGGAGAGAGTCCGAGAGGGTCTGAAGTGATGTATCGGCTAGTCGCGGGGTCGTAATACCGGAAGTAGTTGTAGTGCAGGCCAGTTTCGGGGTCGAAGTATTGGCCTGGGAAGCGGAGGGGGGTGTAGGCCGTCGCGTCGGTGTTCCAGGTGGTGGTGCCCCAGAGGGTCGTACGGGTGTGCCAGGCTATTTCGCCTTCTGGGGAGACCAGTTCGGTGGGGGTGCCGATCAGGTCGGTGATTATGGCGAAGAAGCGGGAGTCGATTTTGGATTGTGGGGCATCGGCTGCGGAGAGGCGTTCGGTTTGAGCGATCGGTGCCAGGCCGTTGTGGTCCCAGGTGAGTGTGACTGAAGGGGTCGACTCGTCGGCTGAGGTGGTTTGTTCGGTGAGGGTGGTGCCGTCCCAGGTGAAGTCGATCTGCTCGATGACTTCGTTGGATGGGGACAGGCGTTGTTTTGCTGTGCGGCGGCCCAGGGGGTCGTAGAGGTAGCGCCAGGTGGTGCCGTCCGGAGTCACCACGGACGTGAGGCGGTCCTCGGTGTCCCAGGTGTAGTGCCAGGTTTCGCGTTTGCCGGAGAGGTGGCGCTTTTGGCGTACCGTCATGCGGCCCGCGGCGTCGTGTTCGTAGCGGATGCGGCCGGCTTGGGTGAGGCGGGTGCCGGTGTACGTGCGTGTGCCCGTGGCCTCCGAGTTGGCGTGCGCGCCGGGCCATTCGGCGGATGTCTGGTTGCCCGACTCGTCGTAGGCGTAGGTCTCGGTCCAGTTGTGGGCGGAGACCCCAGTGACGCGGCCCATGACATCGAGACTGAAGCGGCGGGGGCCGTTCAGCTGGTCGTCGATGGCGGTGAGGTAGCCATCGGGGCGGTAGGTGTACGTGCGGTGTTGGAGAGGGCTGCTGCCCGTCTCGGGGAGATCGGTTCCGGCTGCCGTACCCGTACTCGCGCCGTACAGGGACTGGGATGACAGGCGGCCCACCGGGTCGTATGACTGGTGGAGGGTGATCAGGCCGTCCGTCAGGCTGCGGGTGATCTCCTGGCCTGCGGCGTCGTGGGTGAAGTTCAGCGTTCGACCGGAGGTCGTGAGGGAGGTGCGGCGGCCGGCGGCGTCGTACACGTAGGTGGCCTCGGCGCCGGAGGGGGTGCGGCGGTGCACGCGGCGGCCGAGCATGTCGTACGCGTACGACATCGTGCGGCCGTCGACCGATTCGGCGGTGATGCGGCCGAGGGCGTCGCGCTGCCACGTCACCTCGCAGCCCGTCGCTGCCGCGCGGAGGAGGCGGCCGCTCGGATCGTGGGTGTAGCGGGTCGTTGCGCCATCAGCGGTGCGCTTGGCTGTCGTGCGGCCGAGCTTGTCGTACTGGTAGACGGTCGTGTGGCCCAGTGGGCTGGTGCGGGCAGCGAGGCGGCCCGCCGGGTCACGTTCGTACGACACCTGGCGGCCATCGAAGTCCGTTTCGGAGGACAGCAGGCCGGCCGGGTCGTAGGCGTATGACCACTCCAGGCCCTGGGGGTTGGTGACCTTGGTCAGCCGGAGTTGTGCGTCGTACGCGAAGGAGTAGCGGACGCCGTTCGGCTCCGTGCGGGCCGTGAGCAGGTCGAAGTGGGTGTACTCGTAGTGGGTCGTGCCGCCTGCGGCGTCGGTGTGGGTGAGGCAGTTGCCTTCGCCGTCGTACGTCCAGGACTCGGTCGCGCCGTCGGGTGCCGTGCGGCGGACGAGGTGGCCTTCGATGTTCCACGTGAAACGGGTGGTGGCGCCGAGGGGGTCGGTGTGGGCCACGACGCGGCCGAAGGAGTCCCGTACGTAAGTCGTCGTGCCGCCGAGCGGGTCGGTGATCTGCTGAGGTAGACCGTGGGAGTCGCAACGTACGTGGGTGGTGTGGCCCTCGGAGTCGGTGGTCGAGGCGAGATGTCCGCGGGCGTCGTACGTGAAGGTCGTGACGGCACCGGTCGGGTCGGTGGTCGACGTGCGGCGGCCGGTCTCGTCGTACGTCTGGTGCCAGACGGCGCCGTCCGGGTCGGTGACCTCGATCGGCAGGCCCAGCTCGTTGTACGCGGCGGTCACCTGGGTGCCGTCCGGGCGGGTGACGCGGGCCAGTTCGCCGTCGGCGGTGTAGTCGTACGCGGTGGTGTTGCCGAGCGGATCGGTGACCGACAGCACTCGGTTGCGTCGGTCGCGTTGGGTGCGGGTGACCGCGCCGGTGGGGCTTATCTCGGCGACGACCTGGGTGCGGTCGTTGATCAGGAAACGGGTGGTGTGTCCGAGTGAATCGGTGACCGAGGTGATGCGGTGGCCGGTGGCCTCGTCGATCTCGTCGTAGCGGAAGGTGTTCCGCATGTGGCCCGCCACGCCGGACTGGAAGACGCAGCGGTGCTGGTCGTCGTACTCGTAGTCGAAGCGCGAGTCGTTGGTGTCGGTCCAGGACGTGATGCGGTGCCGGTCGTCATACCCGAAGCGGAGCGGGCGCCCGGAGGAGCCGGTCACCTCGGTCAGGTCGCCGTCCGTGTAGCCGTAGCGGACGACCTCCACGTCGCCGCCCGCCTCACCATCGGCGCCGACCAGGTGCAATGCGGTGATGCGGCCCTCGGACGTACTGACGCGCACGCGGTAGCCGCCGCTGTGGGCAATCTCGGTGGGGGCGCCCTCGTCGTCGTAGGCGAAGGCGATCCAGTGGCCGCCGCGGTGGGAGACCTGCTCCAGCAGGGCGATGCCGTCCTCGGCGCCGTCGGTGGGCGGGGAGAAGAACCAGGTACGGCCGGTGTCCGGGTCCGTGACCAGGTAACCGCCGTCGGCTTCCCGCTCCAGCGCCCAGCGGTCGCCTTCCTCGGACCGCGTGGGGACGCCCGGGACCGGGTGCGGGTAGGACAGCAGGGAGCCGTCCTCGCGTACGAAGACGACACCCCGGGCGTCGATCTCCAGGCGCACGTCCATGGTGGAGGCCCACGACGGGCCGAACCACCGCCCGGCACGGTACGACGACTCGAAAGTACGGCGGAAGACCAGCGGAAGGCCGGCGGCCGGCAGACTCAGATCGGTCTGCGGCAGCACCATCCGGCCGGTGGCCATGTCGACCGGGTCCTCCCGACAGACCTTCTGGTCCTCGGCCCGCTCGGCCGCGCCCTTCTCGGCCTCGTCCGCCTGCTCGCGCGCCGTGCGTTCCCCCGCGCCCTCCGCCGCATCCCGCCCCTCGCGGCGCAGGGCGCCCTCTCCGAGATCGTCGGCGAGGCGGGCCGCCTTGGCCGTACGGGAACCCGCGCTCGCCGCCGCGGCCGCGCCGCCCGTGGCGACGTCCAGCAAGGCGTCGAAGAGCAGGCGGCCCTTGGCTTCCGAGGCGTCGTGGCTCCAGCCGGTGCCGACGACGGCGGCCGGGAGGCGTTCCGGGTGGTTGGCCAGGCCGACCAGGCCCGCCGCGGTCGAGTTCAGCGTCATCGCGTACTCGGCCGGGTGCGAGATGTTGTACGAGTCCATCGGGGTGATCGAGCGGGCGAAGGACACCAGGCCGAAGGCGCCCTTCGTGAAGCCGCCCGCCGTGTGCAGGAGCTCGGTCGGCGCGCCCTGGATCTTGTCGTACGCCTCCATGCCCACCCGGTCGGTGAACTCCGGCTCGGCGGGGGCGTGGGCCAGGGCCGCGTCCACATGGGTCACCGCGTGCGCGCCGGCGGTGTTGCGCTGCTTGCGGGCGTGCTTCAGCTTGTCCCTGGCGGCGTTGCGCAGCGCCTCGCCCGGGTCATGGGTGAAGTCGCCCGGGTCGGTGGGGCGCTTGCCGGGGTCCTTGCCCGCGTCCTGGGCGTCCTTGTAGGTCTGGAGGTCCTTCGCGTACGCGGTCACGTCCCTCGCGTGCGCGGCCCGCGCCTTGTCGGTCGCCTCCTGGCCCTTCTTGTACTCGTTGATCGCCACCTGGGCCTGCTGTTGGGCCCAGTGCACCGTCTCGGCGAAGTCGGACAGGGCCTTCGACGCCTTTTCGCAGGCGTCGGCGGCGTGCGCCCACTTGGTGGGGTGCATGGCGAACTTCTTGCGGAAGGCGTCGGCGGCCTGGCCGCGCCACTCGCCCGAGTCCAGCTGCCGCATCCCGGAGGCGACCTTGTCGAACGCCTTCTGGAAGTCGCCGAGGTGCTTGGCCGTGGCGCGGATCTTGTCGACGCTGCCGTGCACCAGCTTCTTGGGGTCCTCGGTCTCGCCGAGCTCCCACTCGTCGACCTCGGCACCGAGATGGTTGGCGGCCGAGTCGCCCTTGCTGCGGACCCAGTCGGCACCGCTGTCCCAGCCGGCGTCGTCGATGGTGTCGGCCAGCCGGTCGCTGTAGTGGTCGATGCCCCTGCCGATGGCCTGCCGGCCGTCCTCGTACGCGTCACCGACCTTGTCGGCGACGTCGTTGACACCGTCCTTGACGTCGTCCGGTATCCAGTCGTCCCAACCCATCAGCTGTTGCTTCCCCCGTGCTCGGTGCGGCTGCCGCCGTGCTTGCCGCTGTCCCCCTGCGCGCTGCCGTCGTCGGCCTTCTGGTCCGGGCCGTACGCGTCGTCCATCGCGGCGTTGTACTCGTCCCCGTAACCGGCGAGCTTCGCGTACGCGCTGTACTGGCCGCCGATCATCCCGTCCGTGGTGAGGTCGTGCGCCGTCGCCTTCCAGGTGTCCTCGGCGTGCCGGCCGGCCTCCAGCATCGACTTGGCGCTGTAGTCGGGGTTGGTGAGGCTGTGGATCGGGTTGTCCTCAAGGGTCTGGCCCCAGCTGCGCTTCTCGGCCTCGTCCTCGGACAGGTGCGGATTGCCCATCGCCGCCGTCCAGCCGACCTTCATCGTGCCCTGGACGTAGCCGTCCGCCTCGTGCATCAGGCCCGCCGACAAGCCCGCCCCGTCGGCGAAGTCCAGGGCCTCCTTCACGAGGGAGCGGACGCCCCACTCCCAGCGCTCGCAGAACGTCTCGAACTTCGCGGTGAGATCGGCGTAGCCGGTTTCCATGCCGGTCAGGGCGAGCTCGGAGAAGCCGCGGCCGACCTCGGCGGCGCCTGCCTGACCGATGGCCTGCAGCTCGTCGATGGCACCGTTGATGCCGCTGGTGATCTTCTTGATGGCCGACGGCGAGACGTGCAGGTCCTTCAGCTCGTCGCTCATCTCGGGCCGGCCGCCGTGCTCGCCGCTCATGCCGTGGCCTTCCCCGCGGCCGTCGCGAGTGCCTCGCCGTTGGGGCCGTCCACGGCCGCCTCGTCAGGGACGATGCCGAGTACGGGCGGGAACATCACACAGCCGCCCGCCTCCGCGTCCGCGACGTCCAGGGCCACGCCCGTCGGCTCGCCCGTCGCCGGGACCACCACGTCCAGCAGCCGGGCGCCGTACACGGTCAGGAACTCCAGGCCGTCCGCGGGCGGCGGCTCCCAGCCGGCGGCGACGGCGAAGCGGGCGAGGGCTTGCCTGTCACTGAAGGCGTAGATCCAGCGGATGCCGCCGTAGGTCGCGGTCATCAGGTCGCCGTCGAGCGTCGGCACGATCACGGCCGTACGGCGGAACTCGCCCAGCCGGGCGGCGAATGCCCGCACTGCCGCCGCGGGCGGCGCCTCGTCCGTACGGTCCGCGCGCGGCTCGCTCGCCTGCTGCTCCCGTGCTGCCGCCTCGGCGTCGGCCTGCCGCAGCAAGTCCTCCAGGCGCGGTCGGCCGTCCGCACGCGCAGCACCCGAAGATTCCCCCGCCCCACTGGTACTCATGCATCACATATTCGCACTCGCGTCTGACAGCCAGCCAGGAGTATCCGGCTGGGGCGGGGTTGGTGCCGTCACGTCCAGGTGGCGTCGACATCCTTGGTGTCGATGTGCATGCCCAGCGGCACCCGCCACGCGTCCACGCACACCTTCCACGTGTGTTTCTTCGTCTCGCCGCCGGCGATCGGGGTCGGGAGATCGCGGGTCGACTTCCGCGTGTCCCAGTCGATTCCGAGCCCGCCGATGATGTGGGTGGCGAAGGTGAGGGTGCCGTCCGTCACCGGGCGGCCGCCGGCGTTGTGGAGCTTGACGGTTACTTGCTCGCACCAGCGCACGTCGGTGTTGGCGAGGAGGGGGGTGCCGACTTCCAGGAGGGCAGGCGCTTCCTCGGTGGGAGTGGGGGAGGGGGACGAGGGGGACGAGGGGGGTGAGGGAGCGGCGCTGCCGTTGCTGCCGTCCTTCGCCCCGGTGGCCGGCGGCTGAGTACGCTCCACGGCCCCCGGGGTGCCAGAAGGGGGAACGGTGCCGTCTGCCGGTGCGCGAGGGCGTTCACCGTCTTTTCCGGCGGGAGTGCCGGCGGCGGGATCGGCGTCAGGTCCGTCCAGCGGGACCAGCGTGACATCGTCCTTCGGGGCCACCGGCTTCAGCGAGGCCTGGCTGTCCGCCGGGTGTGCCGCGATGTAGCCCGGGCCTTCGCTGTTGTCGCAGTACGCCAGCGCGGCGCCCAGTAACAGCAGTACTCCCGCCGACGCGCCAACTGTCGTCCGTCGCATGCGGGCAGTGTGATTGACGGGGCGTCAGGTGTACAGAGGGGGCAAGCGCACCGACGGGCATGCCGAAGCCCCGGGCCGGGAGAGGTCCCGCTGCCCGGGGGTGCGTCGCGTCGTCAGTCCGTGGTCAGGCCGTCGCGGAGTTGGGCGAGGGTGCGGGTGAGGAGGCGGGAGACGTGCATCTGGGAGATGCCGACCTCCTCGCCGATCTGGGACTGGGTCATGTTCGCGAAGAAGCGGAGCATGATGATCTGGCGTTCCCGCGGGGGGAGTTTGGCCAGCAGGGGCTTCAACGACTCGCGGTATTCGACGCCTTCGAGGGCGCTGTCCTCGTATCCCAGGCGGTCGGCGAGCGAGCCCTCGCCGCCGTCGTCCTCCGGGGACGGGGAATCCAGCGACGATGCCGTGTACGCGTTGCCGACGGCGAGGCCGTCGACGACGTCCTCCTCCGATACGCCGAGGCACGTGGCGAGTTCGGAGACGGTCGGGGAGCGGTCGAGCTTCTGGGACAGCTCGTCGCTGGCCTTCGTGAGGGCGAGGCGCAGCTCCTGGAGGCGACGGGGGACCCGTACGGACCAGGACGTGTCGCGGAAGAAGCGCTTGATCTCGCCTACGACGGTGGGCATGGCGAACGTCGGGAATTCGACGCCCCGTTCGCAGTCGAACCGGTCGATCGCCTTGATCAGGCCGATCGTGCCGACCTGGACGATGTCCTCCATCGGCTCGTTACGGCTGCGGAAGCGGGCCGCGGCGTAGCGCACCAGCGGGAGGTTCAGTTCGATGAGCGTGTCGCGGACGTACGTACGCTCCACGCTGTCCTTGTCGAGCGTGGCCAGCCGCAGGAACAGGGAGCGGGAGAGCGTACGGGTGTTGAGGGCGTCGTCGTGCACATGCGGTGCTGGCGCGGGAAGCACCTTCGAGCTGCCCAGTTCTACGGACATGCCACCCCCTTGAGGTCGCGGTCGGGTCGCCGCTGCGTCCCTTCGGCCCCATGCGGAGCGAAGAGTTCAGCCTCCACCTGAATACCGGAGGCGGCGCCACGGCAAACGCGGTTCCTGCAGAATGTCACATGTCGGCAACACGCTGTAGCGCCATGTCGACATATCCCTGCAGGAAGGAGTGGTGGTGGCCGGGTGGCCGTACCTCGTCCTGGTTAGGCGTCGATCCTGTTTGCGGATCTGAGTCGGGCGAAACTCCTCGAAAGCAGCCGGGAGACGTGCATCTGGGACACGCCCAGTTCCGCACTGATCTGGGACTGCGTGAGGTTGCTGTAGTAGCGGAGCAGGAGGATGCGCTGCTCGCGTTCGGGCAGCTGTACGAGGAGGTGGCGGACGAGGTCGCGGTGTTCGACGCCGGCCAGCTCCGGGTCCTCGTAACCGAGGCGGTCGAGGAGGCCGGGCAGCCCGTCGCCTTCCTGCGCGGCTTCGAGGGACGTCGCGTGGTACGAGCGGCCGGCCTCCAGGCACGCGAGGACTTCCTCCTCGCCGATCTTCAGGCGCTCGGCGATCTCGGCGGTGGTGGGGGAGCGGCCGTGCAGGACCGTCAGGTCCTCCGTGGCGCCGTTGACCTGCACCCAGAGCTCGTGGAGCCGACGGGGGACGTGGACCGTGCGGACGTTGTCCCGGAAGTACCGCTTGATCTCGCCGACGACGGTCGGCATGGCGAAGGTGGGGAACTGCACGCCGCGGTCGGGGTCGAAGCGGTCGATCGCGTTGATCAGCCCGATCGTGCCGACCTGGATGACGTCCTCCATGGGCTCGTTACGGCTGCGGAAACGTGCCGCCGCGTACCGGACCAGGGGGAGGTTCGCCTCGATGAGCGCGTCCCGTACGCGGGCGTGCTGGGGGGTGCCCGGCTCCAGGCCGGCCAGCTCGGCGAAGAGGACTTGTGTGAGCGCCCGGGTGTCCGCACTCCTGCTCTGGCGGGATGGCGCCTTCGGCGCAGTACGGGCCGTCACGGTTCACGCCTCCCCTTCACAGCGCTCCAGTGCGTCAGTGGTCAGTCGGTCTTCTTGTGCCGGTGCTTCTTGTGCCGGTGCTTCTCTGCATCGGTGCTTCTTGTGAGAGCCGCTTGCGGTAACGGACTCTTCGGGCAAAAGCGGTCATAGCATCACAAGACATGTGCACTGTGTGCAAGCACCGCATATTGCCGTGTTGAAGGGCAGTTGGCGGTGGTGGGTGCGCGGTACGGGGATGCCGGGGAGGGCGCTCGGTGGGCCGCCGGCCGGTGTGCGGGCATGAGGAAACCCCCCGCCCGCAGGGGCGAGGGGCGCTTCGGCCCGGAGGGGGCCGGGGCGGTGCCGCGGGGCGCTCGGGCGCGCGGTACCGCCGTATCGCGGTCCGGTCGGGGCCGGACCGCGCTCAGATCTCGTAGTCGGCGATCACCCAGGTGGCGAACTCCGCCCACTGCTGGACGCCCGCCTGGTGGGCGGGGTGCTCCAGGTAGCGGGTGAGCGCCTCCTTGTCGGCGACGGCCGAGTTGATCGCGAAGTCGTAGGCGATCGGGCGGTCGGTGACGTTCCAGCCGCACTCCCAGAACTGCAGCTCGGGGATGAGGTCGCCGAGCTCCTGGAAGGCCTTCACGCCGGCCGCGACCCGCGGCTCGTCGCGCTCGACGCCGTCGTTGAGCTTGAAAAGGACCAGGTGGCGGATCACGGGGCGGCCTCCAAGGCGCGGAAGGTGCAGAAGGTGCGGAAGGGGCTGAACGGGGGGAATCGTTTCTGCTGGCCCGGGTCCGCGGACAGTGGTGCGGCGATGCGGCGGTGCGGCTACTTGATCAATGAGGTCATGAACTGGCCCACGCCCTGCGCGGCGTCCGAAATGCCCTCGAACCCTATTTGCACGAGGTCGGCGGCCCGCGTCGGGGACGTGACGATCGTGTACAGGACGAAGACGACGACCACGTACATCGCGATCTTCTTCGTTTCCACCATGCGTCCCGTCTCCCCTAAGGCCCTAACCGGCGGCTCCTGCCCGGTGCAGTCGGGCGAGTGTAACCACACCGGCCCCACGGCAGCAGCCGCGCCCGGTCGGCACCGCTCGGTTCCGGCGCCCGGGTCGTCTCCGCCCTCCCGGGCCGTACGCCGCCCTTATGGACGAAAGTCCCGCCAATACGGGTCGTTCGGCGCCCCGTTGAGCCGGGGGTACGGCCGCACGCTGGAGGAGAGCCCGGCGGATCTGGCAGGAGTCCGACGGGTTCGGGGACCGGGACCTCGCTGCGGGGGTCCGTACCGCGTTCCTCCCGGCCGCGGTGCGGGCCATGAGGCCCGGAACGGACGAAGGGCCCGACTCTGCTGAGTCGGGCCCTTCGTGCGAGCGGTAGCGGTGGGATTTGAACCCACGGAGGAGTTGCCCCCTCACGCGCTTTCGAGGCGCGCTCCTTCGGCCGCTCGGACACGCTACCGAGGCAGAGCCTAGCCCATGAGGGGCCGTGTGCCGAAATCGGTTCCGGGAGGCGGGGGCGGTGACCGCTCGGAACGGGCCCGGAATGCCCCGCCCGGCGCCCTCAGCGGGCGCGGAAGAAGTCCGTGAGGACGGCCGCGCAGTCGTCGGCCAGGACGTCGGTGATGACCTCGGGGCGGTGGTTGAGGCGTCGGTCACGTACGACGTCCCAGAGGGAGCCGGCCGCGCCCGCCTTCTCGTCCCGGGCGCCGTACACCACCCGGTCCACCCGGGAGAGCACGATCGCGCCCGCGCACATCGTGCAGGGTTCGAGCGTGACCACGAGGGTGCAGCCGGTCAGCCGCCAATCGGTGCTGCGGCGTGCCTCACCGGTACCGGCCGTGCGCGCCGCCTCTTCCTGGAGCGTGCGGGCGGCCGCCCGGATGGCGAGGACCTCGGCGTGCGCCGTCGGGTCGCCGGTGGCCTCGCGCGCGTTGTGGCCCGTACCGATCACCCGGCCGTCCGCGGACAGCACGACGGCGCCCACCGGGACGTCACCGGTCCCGGGGGCGAGCGAGGCCTCGGCCAGGGCGTGCCGCATGGGCGCGGCCCACGGGTCGCGCAGTGGATCGGGTGCGGGGTCCGCCGGGGCCGCGGCGGGCTGTGCGTCGGTCATGGGAACAGTGTCCGGGACCGGTGGACGCCGGCCCGCGGCGGGCGGACGGGGAGCGGCCGGCGGTACGCCGCTCCCCGGCCGTCACCGGACCGCCTCCAGGACCTCCGTGCAGCCGAGCGCGTCGGCGATCCCGCTCAGCGCGTCGCCGTGGTTGTCGAAGGACAGCAGCTCCTTGGCGCTGACGCCGAGGTCGTCGAGGAGCTCGACGTCGCCGAGCGGGCCGGTCGGCACCGGGTCGTCACCGGCGGCCTCCGGCTCGTCCTCGGCGCTCTCGGGCTCACCGTCCTCCGTACCGTCCAGGTTGGTCAGACCGTCGAGATCCTCCTGCCCCTCGTCGTCGCGGCCGAGCAGTTCGTCGGTCAGCATGGCGCCGTACGAGCTACGGGACGCGATCGTGGCGTTCGAGATGAAGACGCGCGGGTCGTCCTCGCCGTCCACCCGGACGACGCCGAACCACGCGTCCTCCTGCTCGATCAACGCCACCACCGTGTCGTCGTCGACCGCCGCCTGCCGGGCCAGGTCGGCCAGGTCGGCAAGCGTCTCCACATCGTCGAGCTCTGTATCGCTCGCTTCCCACCCGTCTGAGGTGCGCGCGAGCAGTGCGGCGAAGTACACCGTGACTCTCCCACTGGTCAGAGGCGTATCCGGGCCGGGCGAGGCGGACGCGCGTGCGCCCGGAGTCCCCGCCCCATCGGAATCGTGGCAGAAACAACGCGTTCGCGCGGGGTCTTCGGCGCTGCGTCGTGCGCGGGTTCTGCGAGATCCGGTCCATGTGGGGGCCGTACGGGGGTCGGACGCGGGCCGGATTCCGCTCCGCGGAGGGTCCGGGCGGGGCGCGCACTGCCCGCGGAACGTCCGCGTCACCAGCGGTACGCAGCTCCCGTACGGGCCCGCCTCACCAGCGGTACGTGCCTCTCGTACCGGCCCAGCAGGGCGGCCGCGTCACCAGCGGAACGTCCGCATGCGCATCTGCTGCCGCATCCGGGCGGCGCGGGCGCGGCGCGGCTGGACGCGGTCGCGCAGTTCCTTGGCCTCGTTCAGCTCACGGAGGAATTGCGCCCGCCGCCGTCGGCGCGCCGCGTCGGATTCGGTGGCCCCGCCGGCCGCCGGCTCCGCCTCTTCCCGGTCCGCCGGGCGGTCGGGTCTGGGGCCGCCGCCGTCGCCTCTGGCCGCGCCGTGCGTGGCGCCGGGTCTACGAGCGTCCGGACGGTTCTGGCGTGCGTCCGGCCTGGTCTGCCGGGTTTCCGGCCGGGTGTCCTGCCGGTTCTGACGGATCTGTCGTGCGTCCTGACGGTTCTTCTGGTCGGGCATGAGCGACACCGCCTCGGGCCGAGGTCCTCGCCCGGAGGCCGGCCGGCGGTCCGGGCGTCTGTGCCCACTTTCCCCCGAAGTGGTGGGTTGATGCGAGTTGGTTGACGTTGGCCGAAGGGTCCGCCGTAAGTGGCTGATCTTCGTACGGAGAGGTCGCGCGCCCACCGGCGGGCGCTCGGGGGCCCGGCCTCGGTTAGTGTCGATGTCATGCGGATCCACGTCGTCGACCACCCGCTGGTGGCGCACAAACTCACCACACTGCGCGACAAGCGCACCGATTCCCCCACTTTCCGGCGTCTCGCCGACGAGCTGGTCACCCTGCTCGCGTACGAGGCGACCCGCGATGTGCGCACCGAGCAGGTCGACATCGAGACCCCGGTGACGGCGACCACCGGCGTCCGGCTCTCCCACCCCCGCCCGATGGTCGTGCCGATCCTGCGGGCCGGGCTGGGCATGCTGGACGGCATGGTGCGGCTGCTGCCCACGGCCGAGGTCGGCTTCATGGGCATGGTCCGCAACGAGGAGACGTACGAGGCGCAGACGTACGCCACCCGGATGCCGGAGGACCTCTCCGGGCGCCAGGTCTACGTCGTGGACCCGATGCTCGCCACGGGCGGCACGCTGGTCGCGGCGATCAAGGAGCTGATCAAGCGCGGTGCCGACGACGTGACCGCGCTGTGCCTGCTGGCCGCGCCCGAGGGCGTGGAGGTCATGGAGCGGGAGCTGGCCGGTACGCCGGTGACGCTGGTCACCGCGGCGGTCGACGAGCGGCTGAACGCGGACCGCTACATCGTCCCCGGGCTGGGCGACGCGGGCGACCGCATGTACGGGACGGCGGGCTGAGCGTACGAACGGCCCGGGCGGCGCAGCGTACGAACGGGCTGAGCGTACGAACCGAGGCGTACGGCGGGGCCGGGCGCGGGGCGGTGGTGCTCAGCACCCCGGCGCGTCCGGCTTCTCCTTCTTCGGCGGGGCGGTCAGCGCGGCGAGCGCGGCCTTGGCGTCCTTCTCCTTGGCCAGGTCCTTGAACTCGTCGCCGATGATCAGGTCGACTTCGCCGCCCTTGCGGGTGTCGGTCTTCTGCTGAGCCCCGGCCACCTGCGTGCCCAGCACCTTGAAGGAGCCGTCCATCGCGGCCGGCGCGCCGAGCAGTACGCCGGTGCCCTTGACCTTCTTGTCGTAGGCGGCGGGCGCGTTGCCCACCTCGCCGATCGTGAAGCCGCGCTTCTTGAGCGCGTCGGCGGTGTCCTTGGCGAGCCCGCTGCGGGTGGTCGCGTTGAACACGTTGACCTTGATCGTCTTTGGCTTGGGCAGCGGCTTCGCCGTGTGCTGCGGCTTGCCGCCGTCCTGCCCGGTCGGGCACTTCCGCTTCTCCTGCGCGGCCTGCGCGGTGGTGCCGTGCCCGGTGAAGACGTCGATGAGCTGTACGGCGCCCCAGGCGCCCACTCCCAGTACGCAGGCCGAGGCCACGACGGCCGCAACGATCCTGCGCTCACGACGGGGACGGCGCATCCGCGGATACCTGTCGCCCGTGATGCGGTACTTCTTACCGCCCATGCCGGGGGGCGTCAGCATGCTCATGTCCGCAGCGTAGTGCGGCTGCGGCGCTCTGCCTATTAAATGATCTGTTCGTGGCGCGAGACCTGACCCGAAAGGGCCAATACCGGGCGCTGCAGCCACGCTGCGTAAAAGCTCAGGGCTGAGCTGAGGTGTCAGTCCAGTTCGAGGACGCGGGCGTGCAGCACCTGGCGCTGCTGGAGCGCGGCCCGCACCGCGCGGTGCAGTCCGTCCTCCAGGTACAGGTCGCCCTGCCACTTCACGACGTGCGCGAACAGGTCGCCGTAGAAGGTCGAGTCCTCCGCGAGCAGCGTCTCCAGATCGAGCTGCTGCTTGGTGGTCACCAACTGGTCAAGGCGTACCGGGCGCGGGGCCACATCCGCCCACTGGCGGGTGCTCTCCCGGCCGTGATCGGGGTACGGCCGCCCATTTCCGATGCGCTTGAAGATCACACGGAAAGCCTACCGGTCACCCGGCCTCGGGCGCAGCCATGTCGCACGGGTACGAACGGGGTGTATACGGCGTACAGGGAGCAATGCCCCGCCGCCGCCCGAGTACGGCACGGCGGGCCGGTGGGGGCCGGCCCGCCGTGCGCGCGTCACCAGATGAGGGCGTCGGCCGGGTTGTCCTGCCAGTACGTCACCTGGGCGACGCCGGGCTGTACGTACACCGGGCCGCCCTTGACGGTGACGTCCTTGAGGGCGGTGTTCTTGGCCACGGCCACACCGATCCTGCCGGTCTTGAAGCCCTTTTCCGGCGAGTCGGCGGCGGAGAGCATCAGGCCCGCGTAGGCCGTCTCGCCGGGGGCGAGGGTGACCACGGCCTGCGGCCGGGAGTCCTCGATGACCGGCGTGACCGCCTGCTGGTCCTTGTGGAGCCGCAGGAGCGGGTAGCTCTCGGCCGAGAAGTCGCAGGTCTTCTTCGACGTGTTGGTGGCCTTGATCAGGACGTGGTTGATCGGGCGGCTGACGGTGCCGGCCTCGAACTTCAGCGCCGACGCCGTGCAGGGCGCCGGCTTGGCGGCGGACGCGGCGGGCGCGGCCTGGGCCAGGGCGGGGCCGGCGGTCAGCGCCAGCGTTCCGGCGGCGAGCAGCGAGGCGACGGCGACCTTGGCGGTCTTCTTGGACATGGTGGCTCCCCCGTGACTGGTGACTGCGATGGCTGATGACTGCGATGTGGTGGCTCGTGCGGCCGGCTGGTCCGTCCGGCCCGGCACGACATCCACTCTGTCCGGGTGCGCTAGTGATCCGCTAACGTCCGGCTAATGCCGTCATCCGCCGCCAAATACGGCGAAGCCGGGCGGCCGTCGAACGGCCACCCGGCTCCGTCACGCGGCGGACCGGCCGTGCGTACACGGTCACGAGCCCGCTCGGGGATCAGGCCGTGCGCACGTGGTCCATGAGCCCGCTCGGGGATCAGGCCGTGCGCACGCGGTCCACGAGCCCGCTCGGGGTTCAGATCGTCGAGGCGTCGATCACGAAGCGGTAGCGGACGTCGCTCGCCTGCACCCGGCGGTACGCGTCGTTGATCTGCTCGGCCGGGATCACCTCGATCTCCGCGCCGAGACCGTGCTCCGCGCAGAAGTCGAGCATCTCCTGCGTCTCGGGGATGCCGCCGATCATCGAACCGGCCATCGCCCGGCTGCCGCCGATCACCGAGAACGGCGAGAAGCTGAGCCGGTCCTCCGGCGCGCCGACCTGCACCAGCGTGCCGTGCGCGCGCAGCAGCGAGAGGTAGGCGTCCACGTCCAGATTGGCGGAGACGGTGTTGATGATCAGGTCGAAGCGGCCCGCCAGCTCCTCGAAGGTGGCCGGGTCGGAGGTGGCGCGGTAGTCGGAGGCGCCCAGCTTCAGGCCGTCCTCCTTCTTGCGCAGCGACTGGCTGAGGACGGTGACCTCGGCGCCCATCGCGTGCGCGATCTTCACGGCCATGTGGCCGAGGCCGCCCAGGCCGACGACCGCGACCTTCTTGCCGGGGCCCGCGCCCCAGCGCGAGAGCGGCGAGTAGACGGTGATACCGGCGCAGAGCAGCGGCGCGGCGGCGTCCAGGGAGATGCCCTCGGGGATGCGGAGGGCGAAGTCCTCGGAGACCACGACGTGGGTGGAGTAGCCGCCGTACGTCGGCTCGCCGTCCCGGCCGATGGCGTTGTACGTCTGTACGTTGCCGGTGCCGGTGCAGTGCTGCTCCAGGCCGGCCTTGCAGTTGTCGCACTCCCGGCAGGAGTCGACCATGCAGCCGACGCCGACCCGGTCGCCGACCCGGTGGCGGGTGACCTCGGAGCCCACCGCGGCGACCACGCCGGCGATCTCGTGGCCCGGGACCATCGGGAAGATGCCCTCGCCCCAGCCGTTGTCGACCTGGTGGATGTCGGAGTGGCAGATCCCCGCGTACTTGATCTCGATCTCGATGTCGTGCGCGCCGAGCTCACGGCGCGGAATGGTGGTGCGCTCCAGGGGTGCCTTGGGCGCGGGTGCTGCATACGCGGCGACAGAGGTGTGTGTCATGCCATCGAGGCTGCCTCGCGTACAGAAGTGGAGCCAGGCCCCCCGTTTACGTACGAACGGCGTTCCTACCAATGGCAGTGACACCCTCGGGGCGCCGTCGCCCGTCGCCCGTCGCCCGTCGACCGTCGTTGGCGGCCGTCGCAGTCGGCCGGGGCCGCCCTTGTGGATAACTTCGCGGGGGCCGCCCCGACGGAGTTATCCACAGGCCCCCGCACAGTTTCGCCGGGACCCCGATACTTGCCGTATGGACCAGCGCACAGAATTGAGCGAGTTTCTGCGCACCCGCCGCGCGCGTCTGCAGCCCGAGGACGTCGGACTGCCGCGGCACAGCGGGCGACGCAGGGTGCCGGGCCTGCGGCGGGAGGAGCTCGCGCAGCTGGCCGGGGTGAGTGTGGCGTACTACGTAAGGCTGGAGCAGGGCCACGGGCAGAACGTCTCCACGGCGGTCCTCGACGCGATATCCGGCGCGCTGCGGCTCAACGCGGCCGAGCGGGCGCATCTGAGCCATCTGGTGAAGCCGAAGGCCAAGCGCTCGCGCGGTGCGGGGCGGCCGCAGCGGGTGCGGCCCGCGCTGCAGCAGCTGCTGGACGCGATGGAGGGGATACCGGCGTATGTGGCGGGCCGCCGCCTGGACGTCATCGGGTGGAACCGCATGGCATGCGCGCTGCTCGGTGATTACGCCGCGCTCCCGCCCGAGCAGCGGAACATCGCCTGGCAGGTCTTCCTGGACCCGGCCTCCCGCGAGCTGTACGTCGACTGGGAGAGCAAGGCGGCCGATATCGTCGCCTACCTCCGCCTGGACGCGGGCTGCCATCCCGACGACCCGCTGCTCGCGTCGCTGATCGGGGAGCTGTCGGTCAAGAGCGAGGAGTTCCGCCAGCTGTGGGCCACGCACGACGTACAGGACAAGGGCTTCGGCGTGAAGCGGCTGCACCACCCCGTCGTCGGGCCGCTGACGCTGTCGTACGAGACGCTGCGGCTGCCCGCCGACCCGGACCAGCAGCTGATCGTCTACCACGCCGAGCCGGGCTCGACCTCGGCGGAATCACTGCGGCTGCTGGGCAGCTGGGCGGCGGAGGGCCCGGTGTCCCGCGAGCCGGCGAGCAAGGATGCGGCCGAGCGGCAGGAGACGGGGGGATGACTGATGACTGGGGGCGGGGGATGACCGGGGGCTGAGCGAGAACTGGGCGAGGACTGGGCGAGGGCTGAGCGAAGGATTACCGAGGGGCTGGGGAGGGGTGGGGGCGGGGGGGAGGGGCCCCCGGGGGAAGTCGGGGTTAGAGGGGGACAGCCCCCTCCGGCCCGGTCGGGGATAGAGTGGCCAAGCCGTGGTGTTCGGGAAGACCGGTGAAGACCTTCAAGGTCTGATTCCGGAGCGGCCCTCGCCACTGTGATCGGGGAGCTACCGACCCTTTTCCTGTACGTACGTGCACTGCGTACGTGCGGGGGCCACTGTCCGTGTAGTGCGGGCGGGAAGGCCGGGACGGGCGCGTCCACCTCAGGCTCTTGACGAGCAGGGGGTTCCCCGTAAGCCAGGAGACCGGCCACGGCATCTCACGAATTGATTCCACGAGGTGCTGGAGCGTGATCGCCGGATGGCCCTGCCCACCGATGCCCCGTCTTCTTCTTCGACTTCTTCCGTGCTGCCCGAGTTCCGCTGGCAGCGCCGCGACACCCTACGGACCGCCGGTCTGCTGGCGGTCATAGCCGCACTGCACATCGTCGCGTTCGGTGTGCTGTTCCTGCTCGTCGTGCCCGGCCACTACACCGTCGGCACCCAGGTGTTCGGCGTGGGCCTGGGCATTACCGCGTACACCCTCGGCATGCGGCACGCGTTCGACGCGGACCACATCGCCGTCATCGACAACACCACCCGCAAGCTCATGGCCGACGGGAAGCGCCCGGTCTCGGTGGGCTTCTGGTTCGCGCTCGGCCACTCCAGCATGGTCGTGCTCATGGCCGCGCTGGTCTCGGGCGGCGCGGCGCTCGCCGGGACCCTGATGGACGAGGACTCCCGTACGCACCAGGTGCTCGGCACGGTCGGCACCACCGTCTCCGGGGCCTTCCTGTACCTCATCGCCGCCCTCAATCTGGTCGCGCTGGCCGGCATCTGGCGGGTCTTCCGTGCCATGCGGGCCGGGGAGTACGACGAGTCGGAGCTGGAACGGCAGCTGGACTCGCGCGGTTTCATGAACCGGGTACTGGGCCGGTTCACCAAGGCCATCACGCGGCCGGGCCAGATGTTCCCGATCGGGCTGCTCCTCGGCCTCGGCTTCGACACCGCGACCGAGGTGACGCTGATGGTGATGGCGGGCAGCGGCGCCGCGTCCGGGCTGCCCTGGTACGCGATCCTGTGCCTGCCGCTGCTGTTCGCGGCGGGGATGAGCCTCTTCGACACGCTCGACGGCACGTTCATGAACTTCGCGTACCAGTGGGCGTTCTCCAACCCGGTGCGCAAGGTCTACTACAACCTCACGATCACCGGCCTGTCCATCGCCGTGGCGCTCTTCATCGGCACCATCGAGCTGGTCAGCGTGCTGCACGAAAAGCTCGGCCTCAAGGACGCGGTCACCGGCTGGATCTCCGGCCTGGAGCTGGACAACGTCGGCTACGTCATCGTCGGCCTCTTCGTCGTCGTCTGGGCGGCGGCGATCGCCTACTGGCGGCTGTCGGGCGTCGAAAAGCGGTGGGCGGCACGGGTGGCCGCCGCTCCGGAGGGCTGAGCACGCAGTACAAGGACTGCAGTACAAGGACTGCAGTACAAGGTGAGGGGCGGCGGGCCGGTGCCCGCCGCTCCTTACTTCCCCGCCGCCTTCTTCGCCGCTCGCTTCATCTGCTGCTTGTACGCGCGGACCTCGGCCAGCGACTCGGGGCCCGTGATGTCGGCGACCGAGCGGTGGGAGTTCTCCTCGCCGTACGGACCGGCGGCCTCGCGCCAGCCCTCGGGGCGTACGCCGAACTGCTTGCCGAGGAGGGCCAGGAAGATCTGGGCCTTCTGCTTGCCGAAGCCGGGCAGGTCGTTGAGGCGTTTGAGCAGCTCGGCGCCGGTTCCCGCGTCCCGCCAGACGGCTTCCGCATCGCCGTCGTAGTGCTCGACGAGGTACTGGCACAGCTGCTGCACCCGCTTGGCCATCGAGCGCGGATAGCGGTGCACGGCCGGCTTGCGGGCCAGCAGCTCCTCGAACGCCTCCGGGTCCTGGGCCGCGATGGCCTGCGCGTCCAGGTCGTCGCCGTTCATCCGCCGGGCGATGGTGTACGGGCCGGTGAACGCCCACTCCATCGGCACCTGCTGGTCCAGCAGCATGCCCACCAGCGCGGCGAGCGGACTGCGGCCGAGCAGTTCGTCGGCTTCCTCCTGCTGTGCGACCCGCATCCTCACGTTCATGTTCCGATGATCCCTTCCGGCGCCGCACCCCGCATATCCGGGCAAGCGTTTTCGTGCGACGATCCCGTCCATGCCGACACTGAGCGAACTGATTCCCGCCGAGGCCGTGCGGCTGGACGTGACGGCGGCGGACTGGCGGGACGCGGTACGGGCCGCCGGCGATCTCATGGTCGCGACCGGTACCGCTACCGGCGAGTACACCACGGAAATGATCGAGAACGTCGAGGAGAACGGGCCGTACATCGTCATCGCCCTCGGCTTCGCCTTCGCGCACGCCCGCCCCTCGCCCGCGGTACTGAAGACCGGCATGTCGTGGGTGCGGCTGGCCGAGCCGGTGGAGTTCGGGCATGAGTCGAACGATCCGGTGAGCCTGGTCGTCGCGCTCGCGGCGCGGGACTCCGGGGCGCACACGGAGGCGATGGCGGCGCTCGCGCGGCTGCTCGGTGACCCGGAGACCGAGCGGGCGCTGCGCGAGGCGGCGACGCCGGAGGCGGTGCACGCGGTACTGGCGGGCCGCGACGCGCCGACGGAACCCGCGGCCGCGCAGGGCGGCACCTCCGTACACAAGATCCTCACCGTCTGTGGCAACGGACTGGGCACCAGCCTCTTCTTGAAGAACACCCTTGAGCAGGTGCTGGATCGCTGGGGCTGGTCGAGGTACGTCACCGTCGAGGCGACCGACACCATCTCCGCCAAGGGCAAGGCGGGCGAGGCCGTCGCCATCCTCACCTCGGGCGAGATCGCCAGGACGCTCGGCGATGTCGGCGTCCCGGTGAAGGTCGTCGAGAACTTCACCAGTACGGGTGAGGTCGACCGCATCCTCCGCGATACCTACGACGTCCAGTAACGAATACGACGTCCAGTAACGAAGGGCGCACCACCACCATGCACTGGCTCGTATCGATCGCCGAATTCCTGGTCAACGAGGTCCTCAGCCAGCCGGCGTACCTGGTCGGCCTGATCACGGCCACCGGTCTGATCGCCCTGAAGAAGACCGCGGGGCAGATCATCGGCGGCGCCATCAAGGCGACGCTGGGCTTCCTGCTGATCGGGGCGGGGGCGAATCTGGTCGTCGCGGCCCTCGCCCCGCTGGGCGAGATGATCCAGGGCGCGACCGGCGCGCACGGCGTCATCCCGACCAACGAGGCGATCGTCGGCATCGCGCAGGCGCAGTTCGGCGCCCGGGTCGCCTGGCTGATGATCGTCGGCTTCGGGGTCAGCCTGCTGCTGGCCCGCTTCACGCCGTTGCGGTACGTCTTCCTGACCGGTCACCACATGCTGTTCATGGCGACGCTGCTGACCGTGGTGCTGGCCACCGCCGGTCAGTCCTCGGCCGTCGTGGTGCTGGTCGGCGGCGTGCTGCTGGGCATCCTGCTCGTCTCCATGCCGGCCTTCGCGCACCCGTGGACCAAGCGGATCACCGGTGACAACACCATCGCCATCGGCCACTTCGGCACCGCCGGGTACGTCGCGGCGGGCGCGACCGGACAGCTGGTCGGCCGGCGCAGCCGCAGTACGGAGGACATGAAGCTGCCCGAGGGGCTGCGCTTCCTGCGCGACTCGATGGTGGCCACCGCGCTGTCCATGGTCCTGATCTACGTGATCCTGGCGATTCTTTTCCTGGCGAAGGCGGGCCGGGACACCGCGTTCAAGGCGTTCGCGGTCGACGGCGGCGCGGCGGCGGCCACCGGTATCGGCAACTACTTGATGCAGTCCGTCATGCAGGGCCTGCAGTTCGGCATTGCCGTCGCGATCATCCTGTTCGGTGTGCGGACGATCCTGGGCGAGCTGGTCCCGGCGTTCCAGGGGATCGCCAAGAAGGTGGTGCCCGGTGCGGTGCCCTCGCTGGACGCGCCGATCGTCTTCCCGTACGCGCAGAACGCCGTGCTCATCGGTTTCCTCTGCAGCTTCCTCGGCGGGCTGGTCAGCCTCGGGCTGCTCTCCGCGCTCTTCCACCCGTGGTTCGGCCTCGCGCTGGTCCTGCCGGGGCTGGTGCCGCACTTCTTCACCGGCGGCGCGGCCGGTGTCTACGGCAATGCGACGGGCGGCCGGCGCGGCGCGGCCCTCGGTGCGTTCGTCAACGGCGTGCTCATCACCTTTCTGCCCGCGCTGCTCCTGAAGGTGCTCGGTGCGTTCGGCGAGGAGAACACCACTTTCGGGGATGCGGACTTCGGCTGGTTCGGTGCGCTGATCGGCAATGCGGCGAAGTTGGGCGGCGCGGGCGCTGTCGTGCTGATGCTGGCGATCGGAGCGGTGGTGCTGGGCGGGGCCGTGCTGGTGCAGAAGCGGGTGGTGGAGACCGGCTGGGATCCGGGTGCGCGCCGGGATGCGGTACTTCCTCGTACGGAGGCCCCGGCGGCTGCGGCTCCGGCGGCCGCCAAGGCCACCTCGACGGTCACGACCGCTTACGCGAAGATCGCCCCGCCGGCCGGCGCGCCCACGCCGCCCCCGCCCCCGGAAGCCGGCTGATCACCCCGAGTGCTGCCGGGACGGCGGGCGGATGAGGAGCATCATCGCGTCGTCCCGGCAGCCGCCGTCGCGGTAACGGGCCAGGTCGACTTCGAGGGCGTCCAGGACGACGGTCGGTTCGTGGCCGCAGAAGGCCGTGACGCGCTCGGCGAGGGGGTAGAACTCGCCCGCGCCATTGCGGCATTCGGCCACCCCGTCCGTGCACAGCAGCAGCCAGTCGTCCGGCGCCGGCCGTACGACCGCGGTCGGGCACCGGTCCTGGACCATCCGCATCAGCCCGAGCGGGGCCGTCGCGTCCAGCCCGGCGAGCCAGGAGGCCCGGCCGCCGCGCACCACCAGCGGCGGCGGGTGGCCGCAGCTCAGCAGCTCCACCCGGCCGTCGTCGTACACATTGATCAGCAGCGCGGTGACGAAGCCGTCGTGGTGGTGGATGCGGGTGACGGCGGTGTCCATGCGCAGCGCGATGCCCGCCAGGCTGCTTTCGTGGTGGGCGAGTTCGCGCCAGATGTGCAGCGTTTCGGCGGCCGTCGCGACCACGTCCAGGCCCTTGCCCGACACGTCGCCGATGAGCAGCCGGACGCCGAAGGGGGTGCGTTCGGCGCCGCAGATGTCGCCGCCGACCGTGGCGCCGGGAGTGGCCGCGAGATACCGCGCGTCCAGCCGTACTCCGCCCACCGACTCGGGTGGCCGGGGCAGTACCGCCGCCTGGGTCACCTGGGCCAGCCGGCCGAGGCGGGCGAGCTTGGACTCCTGGCGGCGGCTGCGGCGGGCGGCGGCGCGGACCAGCGCGGTCACCGTCAGTACGCCCGCCAGCGCCGCGATCACGTTCACCGGGCGGGCGGCGCCCCAGCCCAGTACCGCCACGCCGGCGAGTGCCGCGGCGCCGGCGCCCAGTACGTCGCGCCCGCCCGACCGCCCCATTGCGGGCAGCGCCGCGACGGCGGGCATCAGGGGCAGGAAGAGCTGCGGGAGATCGAGGGCCCGGCCGAGGAGGGCGCAGCCCGCGGCAATCGCCAGCGGAAACGTTCCTCGGATCAGCCTCGCGGAATTGCCGGGCGGCGGTGCGGCCGGGACGGTACTGACGCGTCCGGCCGGAGGAAGCTTCGGCATGGCAAAACCTGCCCGCTGAGCGGCGGCTGGAACGGAACAGCCTAGTGAGCGTTCGATGCACGAGGTGTGCATATGGCGAATTCCCTCGGAAAGAAGCTGGTCAAACCCGTGCTTCGGGAATCAGGATTCGCGCAGTGTCCAGGCCAGGAAGCGGTTCAACAGCTCCCGCTCCTCTCCCGACAGGCTCAGCCGTTGCCGCCCGTACGCCCGGGTGGCACGCGGCATCCGGAAGGCCGTGACCTCGTTCTCGTCCGGCTGCGGCTCGATCAGCGACTGCCAGGCCAGCCCCGTGAACGCCGCGACGAGCGGGCCGGGCGGCAGCTGCGCGTCGCCGCAGATCTCCCGTACCTGCGCCAGCTCGAAGCTGCCGGGGAAGACGCTGAGCCGCGCCCAGAGCAGCCGTTCGTCGGCCGTGCACAGCCGCAGGCTCCAGGCGAGGGAGTCGCGCAGCGAATGCTGGCGGCCGGGCAGGCCGGGCGCGGTGGCCGGCAGGTCGAGCGCGGCCTCGGCCCGGGCGAGGCCGGCGAGCACGTCGGCGGCGGAGTGGCGGGTGAGCTGGTCCGCCGCGATGCGCACGGCGAGCGGCAGGCCGTCCAGCAGTGCGCAGATCCGCCGGGCCACGTCGGGCGGCGCCTCCTCGGCGTCGAGCTGCCGGGCGTACGCCGCGAACATCCCGGCCGCGACGTCGAGCGGTACGGGGGACAGCGGATACAGGCCCGGGGTGCGCAGCGGGGTGCGGCTGGTGGCCAGTACGTGCAGGCGGGGGCAGGCACCGACCAGGGCGGTGAGGACCTCGGTGCACCGCTCGGCCAGGTGTTCGCAGGTGTCCACGACCAGCAGGGCCGGGGTGTCGCCCAATGCCTCGATGAGCGCGGCGAGCTGGGGTTTCCCCGCGGGGCCGTCCATGCCCAGCGCGCGGGCGAGCCAGTGCGGCACGAGCCCGGGGTCGGCGAGCGGCGCGAGGTCGGTACGGGCCACGATGACGTCCGGGCCGAGCCCCGGCCGGCGCGTCAGCGCCTCGGCCAGTGCGCTCTTGCCGACGCCGCCGGGGCCCGTCACGGTCACCAGACGCCGGTGCCGCAGGAGGTACTCGACCTCCGCCAGCGCTCCGTCCCGCCCGGCCAGGGCGACCTGGTCGCAGTTCTCCAGTTCCCGCATGGCGGTCAGCCTGCCGGTCGGGGCGGGGCCCCGGCATCGGTGATCGGACGCGATAGGTATACCTAACTCTCGCCGTAGACCAGGTCGTTGGTCGGTACGGACGCGCTGTCGGGCCGGGGCGGCATCGGGATCTCGAAGTGGACCGTCTCGACGCCCGGGCCGTGCTCGCCCGTCGCGCGGGCGTCGAAGACCTCGTCGGCGAGGCTGCGCCAGAAGGCGCCGCTGCCCTCGACCTTGACGTTGGTGTGCAGGTAGATGCGCTCGTACCCGGGGGTGGCGGCGGCGAAGGCGCAGGCCCGGCCGACCATCGTGCGGGCCAGTCCGTGCCGCCGGTGGGCCGGGTCCACGTAGACGCGTACGAGCTGGGCGGTGGAGCCGGACGGGTAGCGGTCGGCGAGCCATCGGGGGTGCGGCGGGTGGGCGGGGCCCGCGGAGCGCACGCCGGTCGTGCCCACCACCTCGCCCTCGTGCACGGCCACCAGCAGCAGATGGCGGGGGTCGTCGAGATAGGTGCCGGGGATGTCGACCACGTCGCGGTGCCACTGCGGCACAAAGCCGTAGCCGAATTCCCGGTAGAGGGTGTCGAGCATGACGCGGCGGGCGCCGTCGATGTCGGCGGGGGTGGCGGCCCGCACGGTGTAGGCGGGCGCGGTGGGCCGCGCGGTGTCGGTGACAGTCATGGTGTGCCGTGCTTTCTACAGGTCAGGGTGTCGGCAGGCCGGGGCCGGCGCAGTGCACGTCGGACGTCGGTACGGTGCCGCTCACCAGGTAGGCGGCCGCCGTGCCGTCGACGCAGCCGTTGCCGCGGCTGGCGAACACGCCGTGGGAGTAGTCGTTGTGGAGGGTGACGAGGCGGGAGCCCGGCAGCCGCCGTTGCAGGCCGCGGGCGCCGGCTATCGGCGTGACCGGGTCGTGGTCGGAGGCGACCAGCAGGACCGGGGGCGCTTCGGGGCTGCCGAGCGCGGTGCGGTGGGCGGGCCGGTGGTGCCAGTACGCGCACACCGAAGCCTCCATCCCGGTGAGCACCGGCTGCGGGTCGAGCCGCCGTATTCGGCGGATGTCGGTGATCACCTGCGCGGCAGTGGGCCCGGGCCCGTCCGCGCACTTGACGGTGCGATTGGCGGCTTCGTACGTACGGGATGCGGCACCGTCGAAGGGGTCGGCCGGGCGCAGCGGTGCGACGGTCCCGTCCTGTAGGTACGTACGGATGCCGTCGGCCAGGCCCGCCCAGCGCTCGGTACGGCCGAGCGCCCGGTAGACGGTGCGGTCGAACTCCGCGGCGCCGAAGCCGTCGACGGGACGGTCCGCGAGGCCGTCGCGGGCGCGCTGGTAGGCGGTGCGGACGGCGGCGGCGCTGCCGCCCAGCCCGAAGCGCTTCTCGTGCGCGGCGGCCCAGCCGAAGAAGGTGTCGCGCTGGCGCAGCAGCGCCCGGCTCTGCCGGAGGTCGAAGTCGTACCAGTTCTCGGGTCCGACGACGCTGTCGAGCACCATCCGGCCGACGCGGTGCGGGAATTGGGCGGCGTAGGCGGCGCCGAGGTAGGTCCCGTAGGACACGCCGAGGTAGCCGATCTTCCGCTCGCCGAGGGCCGCGCGGATCGCGTCCATGTCGCGGGCCGTCTCGGTGGTCGAGAGGTGCGGCAGCGCATCGCCGACGCCCGTAGCGCACGCGTCGGCCATGTGGCGGAGCGAGTCGAGGTAGCCGCGCTCGGCGGCGGGGTCCTTCGGCACCGGGTCCTGGCCCGGTGCGTCGAAGAGCCCGCCCATGGGGCCGCAGTCCGCGGGCGCGCTGCGCCCCGTACCGCGCGGGTCGAACCCGATCACGTCGTACGAACGCCGCACGCTCTCGGGGAGTTTGGCGCGCTTGGTGACGGCGTACGGAAGCCCGGAGCCGCCGGGCCCGCCCGGGTTCACCAGCAGGACGCCGCGCCGCTCGTCCGGCGTGCCGGAGGCCGGTACCCGGGAGACGGCGATGTCGATGCCCCGGCCATTTGGACGGCTCCGGTCCAGCGGAACGCTCAGCTCGCCGCACTCGACGCGGTCGGGCGCCGGCGGGTCCGGTACGGAGTCGGGGCAGGCGCCGAAGCGCAGCGCGGGGGCCGGGGGAGCGGCGGCGTGCGCGGGCGCCGCGGGGAGCAGCGCGGCGGCGGTGGCCGCGAGGGCGCAGAGCAGGGCGGGGCGACGGGCGGCGGTGATCACAGAGCTCGCATTCAGGGCAGTGGCGGGAACACCGTGCAAAGAGGTGACTTGAAAATGATTATCGTTTACAGTGTGGCTCGGTCAAGCCGGACAACTCTGCGAAGAGGCGTTTCCGGCCGGGCCGACGACCGCAACTCACTGCTGGCGAAGGGGAATCGTGGCTCATCTGCTGATGGTCGAGAGCTGGGTCGGGGCAATGAGCAGGCTGCTGCCCCGTGCGATCCGCGAGGGCGGGCACGAGTTCACGTTCCTCACCCGCGATCTGCACCACTACCTGCGCAGCGCGCCCGAGGGCACGGCCCACCCGCTGCTCGGCGCCCGCAATGTGCTGACCGCCGACACCAACGACCTGGAGACGCTGCTCCCGTACGCCGAGGAGCTGCACGCCGCGCTCGGCTTCGATGGCGTGATCACGTCCTGCGACTACTACCTGCCGACCGTCGCCCGGATCGCCGGCCATCTCGGCCTGCCCGGACCGGCGCCCGAAGCGGTCGAGAACGCCTGCCGCAAGGACGCCACCCGCCGCGTGCTCGCGGACGCCGGGCTGCCCCAGCCGCGGTTCGCGGTCTGCGCCGACCGGTCCGAAGCGGCGGCGGCCGCCGCGGAGATCGGGTATCCGCTGGTGCTCAAGCCCGTGGACCTGTGCGCCGGGATGTTCGTACGGAAGGTCGCGGACGAGGCCGAGCTGCAGCGCGCCTACCGCGCCGTCGAGGACTTCCCCATCAATGCGCGCGGCCAGCGCCGGGCCCCCGTCGTCCTCCTCGAAGAGCTGCTGCACGGGCCCGAGGTCAGCGTGGAGACCGTGACGCACGGCGGGTCCACGCAGGTCGTCGGGGTGACGGACAAGAGCGTGGGCGGGGCGCCGGCCTTCATCGAGACCGGGCACATGTTCCCCGCCGCGCTCTCCGCCGCCGACGCGGCGGCCGCTGCCGACACCGCCGTACAGGCCCTCAAGGCGCTCGGCCTGGACGGCGTCGTCGGACACACCGAGATCAAGCTGACGCCCGACGGGCCGCGCGTCGTCGAGGTCAACCCGCGGCCCGCCGGCAACCGCATCACCGAGCTGATCCGCCATGTCACCGGCATCGACGTGGCCGCCGCCTGCGTGGACGTCGCGCTCGGGCAGCAGCCCGATCTGGCCGTCCGTGACACCGGACTGGCCAGCGCCGCGATCGGCTTCCTCGTGCCGGAAGAAGCGGGCGTACTCGCGGACATCGACGGCGGCGACGCCGTGCGCGAGGCGGACGGAGTACTGGAACTCCAGCTCGCCGAGCCGGGGAAGAGTGTGAAGGCGGCCGGCAGCAACAACGAGTACCTCGGGCACGTCATGGCGGGGGACGCGGACGGGCCGGGCGCCCGGGCCCGCGTCGAGGAGCTCCTGTCCGGGCTGCGCCCGCGGGTGGTGGGCCGATGAGCCCGGCCGCCGACGGCCCCTGTACCGCCGTCACCTGCTACGACGACCTGGTGGCCGGGGTGCTGGCCGGTGCGTACGGGCCCGACCCCGCCGAGCGGCGGATCTCCACGGCCTTCAGCACCCGGCAGGCCGTACGCCATGCCGGGCGGGCCGGGGGCTACCGCAACGAAGTGCTCAGCCTGCGGCTGGGCGCGGCGGTCGGGTCCTGCGCGGTCGAGCCCGGCGCGCTGAGTGACGAGGCCGTCGAGGCGTGCGTGGGCGCGGACGTTGCCACGCTGCTGGGGCACGAGCTGCTGCCCGTACGGGTGGCGGCGCTGGACGCGTACCTGATGGACGTCGCGCCGCACGGGTCCGCGAGCGGTGCCCGGCCGTTCCCGCTGCCCGCCGGCAGCTCGCTGGAGAAGTCCCGCGCCCGGGCGCGCGCCGTCGTGGAGCTGATCGACGCGCCGCCCGGCGCGCGGGTGCTCGTCGTCGGCGTCGTCAACTCGCTGCTGGAGGCGCTGCGCGAGCGCGGCCTGACGTATGTGCCGTGCGACCTCAAGGGCGGTACGACGGAGTGGGGCGAGCCGGTCGTCACCGACGCGCTCGCCGAGCTGGACCGCTGCGACGCGGTGCTCGCCTCCGGCATGACGCTGGGCAACGGCAGCTTCGAGGCGCTGCGGGCGCACGCCGCCGCGCACGGCACGCCGCTGGTGATGTTCGCGCAGACGGGAAGTGCCGTACTGCCGCGGTTCCTCGGGGCCGGGGTGAGCGCGGTGTGCGCCGAGCCGTATCCCTTCTTCTGGCTGGACGGCGGGCCGGGGACCGTTCACCGGTACGCCGGGACGGCCGCCGGGCCGGACCGTCGCGCCGCCGCCTCCGGAGCCGCCGCATGACCACGGCCGTCCTGCCCACCACCGCCAACCCGCAGCTGCTCGGCCTGCTCGGCCGCACCCCGCTCGCCCGGATCACCACCGGGCTGCCCTGCCCGCACCCCGGCTTCTGGGCCAAGCTCGAAGGGCTCGGCGCGGGCGGCATGAAGGCGCGGGCCGCGGTGTCGATGCTGCTGGGCGCGAAGGAGCGCGGCGAACTCCGGCCCGGCGCGCCGGTCGTGGAGTCCACCTCCGGCACCCTCGGCGTCGGCCTGGCCTTCGCGGGGCAGGCCCTCGGCCACCCCGTCGTGCTGGTCGGCGACACCGAACTGGAGCCGTCCATGCGGCGGTTGCTGCGGACGTACGGCGTCCGGCTGGAGCTGGTGGACCGGCCGGCGGCCGAGGGCGGCTGGCAGGCCGCGCGGCTGGCCCGGCTGCGTGCCCTGCGCGCCGAACTCCCCGACGCGTACTGGCCCGACCAGTACAACAACCCCGACAACATCGCCGGTTACGCCTCGCTGGCCGCCGAGATCGCCGCCGACCTGGACCACCTCGACGTACTCGTGTGCAGCGTCGGTACGGGCGGCCACAGTGCGGGCATCGTCGGCCCGCTGCGCCGCCACTGGCCGGGCCTGCGGCTGATCGGCGTGGACGCCACCGGGTCCACGATCTTCGGGCAGCCCGCCCGGCCCCGCCTGATGCGCGGCCTCGGCAGCAGCATCCACCCGCGCAACGTCGCCTACGAGGCGTTCGACGAGGTGCACTGGGTCGGCCCGGCCGAGTCCGCGGACGCCTGCCGCCGGCTGGCCGCCGGCAACTTCGTCAGCGGCGGCTGGAGCACGGGCGCGGTCGCGCTGGTCGCCGCCTGGGCGGCCCGGATCCACCCGGGCGCGGTCGTCGCCACCGTCTTCCCCGACGGGCCGCAGCGCTACCTCGGCACCGTCTACGACGACGACTTCGCCACCGCGCACGGGCTGGACCTGACCACCGCCGTCACCCGCCCCGTCGAGATCCCGCACCCACGGGCCGCGGAGGCCACCGGCTGGACGCGCTGCCGGACGGTCGCCGACCCGCTCGCCGGCCCGCTCACCCCCACCCCCTCGGAAGGCACCCCGTGAAGCTCAGCCAGCGCACCGTACGGCTCCGGCTCACCGAGCCGCTGCGCATCTCCCGCTCGACCATGGCGGCCCGCGACGCCGTCTGGCTCGCCATCGAACACCAAGGACAGCGCGGTTACGGCGAGGCCGTGGCCAGTACGTACTACAACCTCGACGCCGAGACCATCGGACGGCTGCTCAGCGAGACCGCGCTCGAACTCGCCCGATTCGACGGGCCGGAGGCGGCGCTGGATGCCCTGCGCGAGGGCGCGCTGCCCGGGCCTGCCACCCCGCCCGCCGTGACCGCCGCCGTCGAGTCGGCCCTGCTGGACCTGGTCGGCAGGCGCGCCGACGCACCCGTGCACCGGCTCCTCGGGGCCCAGGAGGCGCCGCGGGCCGCGACCGCGCGCACCATCGGCATCGGCTCGCGCCGCGCCGCCGGGGAGGAGGCCGGGCGGCTGGCCCGGCACGGCTTCTCCGTCATCAAGATCAAGGCCGGCTCGCCCGACCCCGAGGACGACCTGGAGCGCGTACTCGCGGTACGTGAAGCGGCGCCGTACGCCCGGCTGCTGCTGGACCCCAACGGCGCCTGGACCACCGCGCAGGCCTCGGCCCTGCTGCCCCGGTACGCCGACCTCGGCGTCGAGGCCGTCGAACAGCCCATCGCGCCCGGCCGCCCCGAAGCGCTGGCCCGGCTCGCCGAACGCTCGCCGATCCCCGTCATCGCCGACGAGGACGCGGTCGGCTTCGAGGACGCCCGGCGGCTCGTCGGCCGGGTGCACGGCATCAACGTCAAGCTCGCCAAGTGCGGCGGCGTGCACGCGGCGCTGCGTATCGCCGACCTGATATCCGGCAGCGGCACCGAGCTGATGCTCGGCTGCCTGACCGCCAGCTCGCTCGGCCTCGCCCCCGCCGTCCACCTCGCCGACCGCGCCCGCTGGGCCGACCTCGACGGCCACCTGCTGCTCGCCCACGACCCGTGGACCGGCATCGGCGGCACCGACGGCACCGTACGGGCCGGGCGGCAGCCGGGCCTCGGCGTGCGGCCGGTGCGCCACACCGACCTGCCCGACGGGACGGCCGCACCGGCCGGCCTCGTCCAAGAGGTGCCGCGATGAAGAGAACCTGGCACGAGATGCGCGGGTTCCCGCCGGCCATCCGCCTCCTCCTGATCAACCAGCTCGGCGTCAACACCGGCTTCTACCTGCTCATCCCGTATCTCGCGGTGCACCTGGGCGAGGACCTGGGCATGTCGGCGGCGGTCGTCGGCATCGTGCTCGGCGTCCGCAACCTCAGCCAGCAGGGCCTGTTCCTCATCGGCGGCTCGGCCGCCGACCGGCTCGGCGCGCGCGGCGTCATCATCGCGGGCTGCGGTCTGCGCACCGTCGGCTTCGCGCTCTTCGCGCTCGGCGACGGCCTGGCCGTGCTGCTCGCCGCGTCCATCCTCAGCGGCCTGGCCGGCGCGCTCTTCAACCCGGCCGTGCGCGCCTACCTGGCGCAGGAGGCGGGCGACCGCAAGGCCGAGGCGTTCGCGCTGTTCAACGTCTTCGCGACCACCGGCGCGCTCATCGGCCCGCTGCTCGGCTCCGCCCTGCTGCTGGTCGACTTCCGGGCCTCCGCGCTCACCGCCGCCGGGATCTTCGCCGTACTGACCGCCGCGCAGGCCGCCGTGCTGCCCGCCCGTACCGCAACACCCACCAAGAGTTCCGTACTGGGCGACTGGCGCGAGGTCGTCTCCAACCGCGTCTTCCTGGCCTTCTCGCTCGCCATGGTCGGCATGTACACCATGGAGAACCAGCTGTACCTGCTGCTGCCGGACGGCGCCCGGCGGGCCACCGGCTGGGACGGCGCGGCCGGGATCGTCTTCCTCGTCGGCACCGCCGCCAACCTCACCCTCCAGCTGCGCGTGACCCGCGCCCTGAAGGACCGCGGCAGCCGCTCCCGCTGGATCACCGCCGGACTCGCCCTGATGGGCCTGGCGTTCGTGCCGCCGATGGCCGTCGCGGGGCTGACCGGGCCGCCCGGCAGCCTGGGCGCCGCCGCGCTGCGCGCCCTGCCCGTACTGGCCGGCGCGCTGCTGCTCTACCTCGGCGTCATGATCGCCCAGCCGTTCGTGATGGAGCTGATCCCCGACTTCGGCCGCGCCGAGCTGACCGGTACCTACTTCGGCCTGTTCTACGTCGTCTCCGGCATCGCCGCTGCCGTCGGCAACACCGTCGTCGGCTGGGCCATGGACGCCGGCGGACAGGACGCGGGCTGGCTGCCGTGGGCCTGCTGCCTGGTGTTCGGGCTGCTGTCCGCCGCGGGCGTGGGCTGGCTGCACAAGCTGCGCGCACTGCCGGAGCGGGCGCCCGCCGGACCCGTGGCGGTGGCCGCGTGAGTACCTCGGAAGGAACCGCCGTGAGCAGCGGAAACCTGCTGACCGACAACCCGGAGCTGTACGAGGCCCGGTTCCCCGACACCGAACGACTGGCCGGGCGCTGGGCCGCGGACTGCCTGCGCCGGTACGGCTCCGGGCCGCGCGTCCTGGACATCGGCTGCGGCACCGGGCGCGACGCCGCGTACCTGCACAGCACCGGCCGCTCCGTCGTCGGAGCCGACCTCTCGGAGGCGATGCTGGCGTACGCCCGTACGCATCACCCCGGACCCTCGTACGTACCTGCCGACCTGCGCGGCTTCCGCTTCCCCGAGCGGTCCTTCGACGCCGTCGTCTGCCTGGACAGCGCGCTGCTGTACTGCCACACCAACGACGACCTCGACGGCTTCCTCGCCTCCTGCCGGCGCAGCCTGGCACCCGGCGGACTGCTCGTCGCCGAGATGCGCAACGGTGCGTTCTTCCTGGGCCGTACGGAGATCCTCGACGCGCCGGCGGTGCGCCGTTTCGCCTGGCAGGGCGTCGCGTACGAGTCCACCACGACCCTGTACGTCGACCGCGCGGCGCAGCTGCTGCGCCGTACCCGCGTCTGGACCGCCGACGACGGCTCCGCACCCGTCGAACAGCGCTCCGCCTGGCGGCTGCTCCTCCCGCAGGAGCTGCGGTACGTGCTCGCGGCGCACGGCTTCGAGGTGGTCGCGCTGTACGACGGGCCGGGCCCGCGCACCGAACCCGCGTGGCGGGAGGGCGACCCCCCGGGCGAGCGCCTGGACGCGGACCGCCTGCACCTTGTCGCGCGCCTCATGTCCCCTGCCTGACCGTTCGTCACCCGACTCTCACAGCAAGGACACCGCCATGCCCAACGCCCCCTTCGACGACTCCCGCTTCCCCGGCCTGCGCCGCCGGGGATTCCTCGCAGCCGCCGGCGGCGTGGCCGGGCTCGGCGCGCTCGCGCTGGCCGGCTGCGGCGGCCCCGGCGGCTCCGGTGCCGCCGCGGGCGGCGACGGCAAGCCCCGGCGCGGCGGCACGCTGCGCGCCGCGTTCGCCGGCGGCGGCGCGAGCGAGACCCTCGACCCGCACCGCACCAACCTCTTCGCCGACGCCGCCAGAGCCAAGGCCCTCTTCGACAAGCTCGCCGACCAGGGCGCCGACCTCTCCGCGCAGCCGCGCCTCGCCGCTTCCTGGGAGCCCAACGACGGCCTGGACCGCTGGCGGGTGAAGCTGCGCAAGGCCACCTTCCACGACGGAAAGCCGGTGACCGCCGCCGACGTCCTGTACAGCTACCGCCGCATCGCCGACCCGAAGGAGGCGTTCCGCGCCAAGGCGTCCCTGGAGCCCATCGACCTCAAGGCGAGCCGGGCCGTGGACGACCGCACGGTCGAATTCGTCCTGAAGCGGCCCACCGCCGAATTCCCCAATGTGCTGGCCGCGTTCGGCGCGTACATCGTTCCCGAGGGCGCGAAGCACTTCGACGACAAGCCGGTCGGCAGCGGCCCGTTCCGCTTCGTCTCCTTCACGCCCGGCCGGTCCGCCGTCGTCGAGCGGTACGACGAGTACTGGGACGGCGCGCCGCACCTGGAGCGGCTGGAGTTCGTGATCGCCAACGAGGAGTCGGCCCGCGTCAACGCCCTCCTGGGCGGCCAGGTCGAGTACGCCCACGAGCTGAACCCGACCACCGGGCGGGCGCACGAGGGCAAGGGCCAGGTGGAGATCGTCCGGCTGCGCAACAGCGCCATGCAGGCGTTCGCGATGAAGACGGACCGGGCGCCGTTCGACGACAAGCGGGTGCGCGAGGCGTTCTACCTGATCGCCGACCGCGAGGAGCTGGTCAAGGGCGCGCTGTCCGGCGCCGGCGAGATCGGCAACGACCTCTTCGGCAAGGGGTACGAGTACTACGCCGACGGCCTGCCGCAGCGCACCCAGGACCTCGACAAGGCCCGCCACCTGCTGAAGAAGGCGCGGGCCGAGGGCCTGAAGGTCACCCTGGACACCTCGCCCGTCGCCGCCGGCTTCACCGAGGCCGCGTCCATCTTCCGCGACCAGGCCGCCAAGGCCGGCGTGCACGTGAAGGTCAAGGTGGGCAGCAAGGACACCTTCTGGACCGACACCCTGGACTCCGGGACGTTCGCCAGCTACCGCTCCGGCGCCATGCCCATCGAGTCCCACATCTCCCAGCGCCTGCTCACCGACTCCACCACCAACGCCACCCAGTGGCACCACAAGGACTTCGACGCGCTCTACCAGCAGGCCCAGTCGACCAAGGACAAGAAGGACCGGGCGGCCGTCTACGAGCGGATGCAGCGCCGGCTGTACACCGAGGGCGGCTTCCTGGTCTGGGGCTTCGCCGACTGGATCCTCGGCACGGCCAAGAACGTCCGGGGCGTCGCGCGGGACGCGCCCGCCAACACGCTGGACTGGGCCCGGTTCGACAAGGTGTGGCTGGCGTGAGTGCCACCAAAGAGGTTCGCGGTACCGGCCTGCGGGCCTGGGTGGTCCGCCGGCTGCTGCTCGGCGCCGGCCAGACCGTGGCCGTCGTACTGCTGGTCTTCGCCCTGACCGAGGCGCTGCCCGGGGACGCGGCCGTGGCCCTCGCGGGCGACCAGCCCGACCCGGCCCGCGTCGCGGCCATCCGCGAGGCCCTGCACCTGGACCGGCCCGCCCACGAACGCCTCGTCGCGTGGGCAGCCGGCCTCCTCCACGGCGACCTCGGCACCTCCCTGACCTCCGGCCGCCCGGTCGCCACCTACCTCGCGAACGGTTTCGGCCCGACCGTGCTGCTCGCGGCCCTGACGGTCGCGCTGCTGATCCCGGTCTCCGTCGGCCTCGGCGTGCTCGCCGCGCGCCACGAGGGCCGGCTCGCCGACCGCCTCATCAGCTCCGCGACCCTGGGCGTCTACGCCGTACCGGAGTTCGCGCTCGGCGTGCTGCTCGTCACGGTCTTCGCGCTCCGGCTCGGCTGGCTGCCGCCGACCGCCGTGGGCTACGGCACCGACCTGCTCGCCCACCCCGCCGCGCTCGTCCTCCCGGTCCTCGTCCTGCTCGCCCGGCCGGTGTGCTCGCTGGCCCGGCTGGTGAGGGCCGGGATGATCGACGCGCTGGCGTCGCCGTACGCCGCGCAGGCCCGCCGGTACGGCATCGCGGGCGCGCGCGTCCGGTACACGCACGCCCTCCCCAATGCCCTCGCCCCCGCGGCGCAGCAGCTGGCGCGCACGATCGACTGGCTGCTGTGCGGCGTCATCGTCGTCGAGGCGCTGTTCGTGATCCCCGGCCTCGGTACGGTTCTGATGAACGCGGTCGCCGAGCGCGATGTCCCGGTCATCCAGGGCCTTGCGGTGGTCTTCGGGCTCACCGCCGTCGTCCTGAACCTCGGCGCCGACCTGGTGGCGCGCCGGTTCACCCCACGAGCGGCGGTGGCCGCATGACCATGCGTACCCGCGGATCCGGCCGCTTCGCGCTCGCCCTCCTGCTCACCGCCGTACCGCTGCTGATCGCCCTCCTCGGCCCGCTGCTCGCCGGCGAACCCGGCCCGCGCGGCGCCTCCTTCACCCTCGGCGACGGGCACTGGGCCGGTACCGACTTCGTCGGCCGGGACGTCTGGCGGCAGGTGCTGCTCGGCGGCCGTACGGTCGTCCTCACCGCGCTGTCCGCGACCGCGCTCGCGTACGCGGTAGCCCTGCCGCTCGGCCTCGCCGCCGCCCTGACCCACCGCGGCTGGCTCGAAGAGCTCCTGATGCGCCCGCTGGACGTGCTCCTGGCAATCCCGTCCCTGCTGCTGATCCTCCTCGCCGCGGCCGTGTTCTCGCCCGGGACGGCAGGACTCGCCCTGCTCGTCGCCCTGGTGAACATCCCGGACGCGGCCCGCATCATCCGCGCCACCGCGGCCGAGGCGGCAGCCCGCCCCGCCGTCGAGGCGCTGCGGATGCAGGGCGAGACCTGGTGGCGGATGGCCGTGGGCTACGTCGGCCGCTCGGCCCTGCGCACCCTCGCCGCCGACGCCGGCACCCGGCTGACCGGCGTCCTGTACCTCGTGGCCACCGCCGCCTTCCTGGGCGTCGGCGTGGCCCCGGACGCCGCCGACTGGGCGGTGATGGTCGACCGCAACCGCACGGGCCTGTTCGTCCAGCCGTGGGCCGTCGTCCTGCCCGCGGTACTGATCGTCGCCCTGACCATGGGCGGCAACCTGCTCTTCGACGCGGCGCTGGCTCGCACGCGGTCCTCGGCACGAAAGGAAACTCGCACGTGAACGGGGCCACCGACACTTCCCTGCTGCCCACCGGCGACCCGGTCGCGGAGATCGAGGACCTGCGGGTCGTGATCGACACCGAAACGGGGCCCGGCCGCGCGATCGTCGACGGGGTGTCCCTGGGGCTGTACCCCGGGCGGATCACCGCGCTCGTCGGCGCGTCCGGCAGCGGCAAGACGACCACGGGGCTGGCGCTGCTGGGCGAGTATCCGTCCGGTGCCCGCGTCACCGGCGACGTGCGCGTACCGGACGGCCTCATCGGCTATGTGCCCCAGCACCCGGCCGCCGCCCTCAACCCCGCCCGCCGGGTCGACGCCCTGCTCCGCGACATCGCCCGCGCCCAGGTGCGCGACCTGCCCCGGCGCGACCGCCGCACGGCCGTCACCGAACGCGTCCTGCAGGCCTGCGCACAGGCCCAAATCCCGGACGCCGAACCGCTGTTGCGGCGCTACCCGCACCAGCTCTCCGGCGGCCAGCAGCAGCGCTTCGTCCTCGCCCAGGCCCTGCTCACCGGCGCCCGCGCGGTGATCGCCGACGAGCCGACCACCGGCCAGGACGACCTGACCAAGCGCCGCATCGTCGAACAGCTCGCGGGCCTGGCCCGGCAGGGCATCGCCGTCCTCCTCCTCAGCCACGACCTGGACGTCGTCCGCGCCCTCGCCGACGACCTCTACGTCATGCGCGCGGGCCGCGTCGTGGAATCGGGCCCGGCGGAGCAGGTCCGGCAGTCGCCCCAACACGAATGGACCCGCGAACTGTTCGCGGACGCGGCTCCCAGGCACGACGCCCCGCCGGCTTCCGACAGGGCCACCCCCTCAGGCCGCGCGGCCGAGGCCGCCGACATCTCCGACACCCCCGACCTCCAGGAGACCCCCGAGGACCGCGACATTCAGGGAACTCCCGATGCCCCCGGCATCCAGGGAACTCCCCATGCCCCCGTCGCTCCCCTCCTCCACATCCGCGACCTGACCGCCCGCCACCACCGGACCCCCGTCCTGCACGTCCCCGCCCTCACCCTCCAGCCCGGCGAGTGCCTGGCCGTCGTCGGCCGGTCCGGGAGCGGCAAGACGACCCTCGGCCGCTGCCTGGCCGGCCTGCACCGCACCCACGACGGCGAGATCCTGCTCGACGGCGTGCCGCTCCCGCGCAGCCTGCGGTCCCGCACCCGCGCGGAGCTCGCGGCGGTCCAGTACGTCTTCCAGGACGCCCGCGCCGCCTTCGACGAGCACCGCCCGGTCCTGGACCAGGTGGCCCGCACGGCCGTCCGGCTGCGGCACGTCCCCGCCGCCGCGGCCCTGACCGAGGCCGCGGACACCCTGGCCGATCTCGGCCTCCCCGCCGACCTCGTACGCCGCCGCCCCCAGCAGCTCTCCGGCGGCGAACTCCAGCGCGCCGCCCTGGCCCGCGCCCTCCTGGCCCGCCCCCGCGTCCTGATCTGCGACGAGATCACCTCGGGCCTGGACACCGTGACCCGCCGCGCCCTCCTCACCCTCCTCACCGACCTCCTCCGCACCCGCCCGGACCTCGCCCTGGTCCTGATCACCCACGACCGCGAAACCGCCGCCGTGTCCACCCGCACCGCCGTCATCAAGAGCGGCCGTCTCGCGGACCACGGCCCCACCCGGCGGATCCTCAGCGCCCCGTCTCTGGCAGCAGTCCCCGCATCGTCTCCGCCGCACGTACCGCCGCATCGCCACAGCAGTTGTTGAACAGGACGTGGACGGTGTCGGCGCGGTGGGTCAGTGAGCGTATGCGCGGTATCCACTCGGTCAGTTCGGCGGTCGTGTAGGCGTGCCGGTAGCGGTCCTCCTTGCTGCCCGTGCCCCATGCCTCGCTCCGGCCGTGGAAGCGGACCACGGCCGTGCCGGGCGAGGTCACCGGGGTGACGGGCGGTACGGACGCCGGGAGCGTCTGCGTCATGTCCACGGCCACGGCCGCCATGCCGAGCCCCGAGAGGAGCGCCGTGGTGCGGTCGGCCGCCTCCCGTCGCCACCAGTCGGGATGCCGGAACTCGACGGCGACGGGCCAGCCGTCCGTACGTTCCGCGCACCGTTCGAGGAACTCCTCGGCCCGCGCGCCCGGCGCGAGCCACGGCGGGAACTGGAACAACAGCGTGCCGAGCCGGCCGGCGTTCCGCAGCGGTGCGAGCGCTCCGCTGAACCGCGCCCACACCTCGTCGAGCAGCGCCGGATCGGCGTCTCGCGGGTTTCGCGGGCCGCGGGCGAAGGCCGGGCGCAGGTCGGCGGGGAGCGCCGCCGCCCGTGTGGGGTGCCCGGTGAGGAGCGAGAACGCCTTGACGTCGAAGCGGAAGCCGGCCGGCGTGCGTGCGGCCCACAGCTCGCTGTTCCGCGCGCTGGGCAGCGCGTAGTACGTCGCGTCGGCCTCCACGACAGGAAACCGCTCGGCGTAATAGCGCAGCCTCCCCTCCGCGCCCCGGCTCCCCGCCGGGTACCAGCCACTGCGCACCAGCGCCGGGTCCGTCCACCCGCACACCCCTACGGCAATTCCACCCATGGCGCCCGGCTACCCGCGCTCCCGGGCGCTCACCGCCCGGGCGGCCTGTAGTAGCCGCTCGGTCAGGCTCGTCTTACCGGCGTCGACGTGCGCCGGAATTCCCGGGTTCAACCTCTGCACCGAGTGTCATGTCCTCCGAATGGGCGGCGATTACCTGCTGCTGGGACATGAATGTCGTCCGCATTTCCGTCTCCCTTCGGTGGGTTCAGTGACCTCCGGCAGTGCGGCAGACCCCCGTCCGCCCGGCAACGCATTTATCGGTGGGCGCCGCGCTGCCTCGTCCCGAACGTGCGCGGGACGAGGCAGCGGTGGTTCCGTTCCTATGCGTGTGGGCCGCTCCTGACTGCGGACGTGCCGCCGCCGCAGGTCAGGGACGCCAAGAGGTTGCCGAGCAGACCCGCCCGGTCAGCGACTATCCGTACCTGGCCGACTTCGACGACAAGACCCAAGAGGTTCAGCCGTAATCCCTCCGGAATATCGAGTACGACACACTCTTGAGGCGGTGTGGTCATTCTGAATCCCCCCTTGAAGGGCGCTGACCGTGCTCTGATACCCCCTCGGTGAGCAGCCCATACTCGACCGGCGGATTGCCGCTCGGACCCGGCCGGAGTGGCTCGATCGGGCGCAACTCCCGTCCGCACAGCACCATTTACAGAGTCCGGCAACGGGTGTCACGGTGGAATCGCCCAACACCCCACAGGAATACGTCAACGGGAGAGAGCGTATGAGGTACCGGACCACCGCCGCCGTCTGTTCCGCGCTGCTGAGCGGCGCTGTCGTCATGAGTACGGCGAGTGGGACCGCTACTGCTGCCGCGCAGACCGACACGCAGGCCGGAGCCCGGGCCGAAACGAAGGCCGAAACGAAGGCCGAAACAAAGGCCGGAACCCACGCCGTGGCGAAGTGCTACCGGCACACGACGAAGATCAAGCTGACCGCCCGCAAGGGACCCGGGAAGTCCTACAAGGAGGTGGGCAACATCAGTAAGGGCGTCTCCGTCTGCGTCAACGAGATCAGGAACGGCGGCAAGTACAAGGAATGCGGCGGCGACAACCGCTGGGCGAAGCTGAGCAAGCCCTTCGGCGGCCGCTGGGTCGCCGCCGTCTGCCTGCGCTGGGCCGAATAACGCCCGGGCGCATCCGGCTCAGTGCGCGCCGTCCTCCGGCTTGCCCTCGGCGCGGCGGTACTCGGCGTTGATGCGCTGGGCCTCTTCGAGCTGGTCCTCGAGGATGACGATGCGGCACGCGGCCTCGACCGGGGTGCCCTGGTCCACGATCTCGCGGGCGCGGGCGGCGATCCGCAGCTGGTAGCGGGAGTACCGGCGATGTCCGCCCTCCGAGCGGAGCGGGGTGATCAGCCCGGCCTCCCCGATGGCGCGGAGGAACCCGGGAGTGGTGCCGAGCATCTCGGCGGCCCGTCCCATGGTGTACGCGGGGTAGTCGTCGTCGTCCAGCCGACCACTGAGCGGGTTTCCTGCTGTCATTTCACCTCGTCGATCCGACTGTCGAGGGCCTTGGTGCCGTGCGGCGTCAGGGCCCCGGCAGCAGGGCCCCGCGGGAAATTCAACACCATCCGCCCGGCCGCCGGAGCTCGTGGGGCCGACGGCTGCGAGCGAAGCCTTCACCGTGCGGCCGCGCAATGTCTACTCCGGCGAGGAGAGATTTCAGCGCATTCGGGGGGCCGGAGGGATCCGCCGGACCGCGCCCCTGAATAGAATCGGCTCTCATGTCGAACCCTGACGTGCTGCTCGTCGACATCGCCGCCATGGTGGAGTCCGAGCAAAGCAATCAGATGCCCCTGACCGTTGTCACCAGCAGCGCGGTCATCACCGGCCGGCTGGCCCCCGAAGCCCTGTGGCGGCAGCGGGTGTCGGAGGTCCTGTCGGACTCGGCGCGCCTCGGCCCGTTCGCCGGCATTTTCACCAACGACGGGACCCAGCGCCGCCCCGACCACGCCGAAACCCCCACGCACCTGCACTTCCATGTCGCCCGCATCCTGCAGGGCAGCATCGGGATCCCGGAGACGGGCGGGATGTACCGCGTCGCGATCCAGGATGTGAGCGCGTGGACCGTCGGCGACTTCAGCTACTCCGACCACTGAGAGGTACGCGTCCCTGAGGCGAACGAACACGTGAGGAGGGCCCTGCCGGCGCACACCGGCAGGGCCCTCCTCGCTGTACTGAGCGGTACTGAGCTGTGTACTGACGCCGTCGCCGCTACTCGGGGGTGGCGGTCCCGAGCAGTGCCGATGCGGCCTCCAGCGGGGTGAGCGCCTCCGCGGGTGCGGCCTCGGTCTCGGCGGTGTGGCACGTGAAGCCGAGCCGCGTCATGGCCCGGGTGACCTCGCCCGCGGAGAAGTCGCGGCGGTCCTGCCGGGTGATGACCGCGCCCACCTGCTTGACGGGGTACTGGCGGCGGCCGATCACCACCGAGTCACCCGTGACGAGCTCCGGCTTGACGCCCTTCATGGCGGCCAGCACCCCATCCTTGGTCAGGTCGAACGGGAAACGAGCGATGATGCAGCGCATGATGCCTCACTAACAGGGGAGAGGGGCCGGCTGGCAGGGACAGGGACAGGGACAGGGACGATCAGCGCGAGCCGGCCCCCGAGGCGGGGGCGGACTGCCGCTGACCGGGGCCGCGCCGCGTGCGGTCGGTGCGCCGGTTCTGGGCGCTGCGGCTGCGGCGGCCGCGGGAGGAGGAGGGGCTGCCGCTGCGGGGGCGTTCCGCGGCGGCCGGCTTGGGGATGGTGACCGGGATGCCCGAGGGGGCCTGTGCGCCGGTGATGCGGCTGAGTTCCGCCTCGCCGGAGCGGACCTGGGTGATCTGCGGGGTGATGCCCGCGGTGGCCATCAGGCGGCTCATGTCGCGGCGCTGCTGGGAGGTCACCAGGGTGACGACGCTGCCGGACTCGCCGGCGCGGGCCGTGCGGCCGCCCCGGTGCAGGTAGTCCTTGTGGTCCTGGGGCGGGTCGACGTTCACGACCAGGTCGAGGTTGTCGACGTGGATGCCGCGGGCCGCGACGTTGGTGGCGATCAGCGCCGTCACATCGCCGGTCTTGAACTGGGCGAGGGTGCGGGTGCGCTGCGGCTGGGACTTGCCGCCGTGCAGGGCGGCGGCGCGGACGCCGTTGTTGAGCAGGTGCTGGGTCAGCTTGTCGACGGCGTGCTTGGTGTCCAGGAACATGATCACCCGGCCGTCGCGGGCCGCGATCTCGGTGGTCAGCCGGTGCTTGTCGGTGCCGTGCACGTGCAGCACGTGGTGGTCCATCGTGGTCACCGCGCCCGCGGACGGGTCGACGGAGTGGACCACCGGGTCGGTCAGGTAGGTGCGGACCAGCCGGTCGACGTTGCGGTCCAGCGTGGCCGAGAACAGCATCCGCTGGCCCTCGGGGCGCACCTGGTCCAGCAGCGCGGTGACCTGCGGCATGAAGCCCATGTCGGCCATCTGGTCGGCCTCGTCCAGCACGGTGATGCCGACCTGGTTCAGCTGGCAGTCGCCGCGGTCGATGAGGTCCTTGAGACGGCCCGGCGTCGCGACCACCACCTCCGCACCGCCGCGGAGCGCACCGGCCTGCCGGCCGATCGACATCCCGCCGACCACCGTGGCCAGCCGCAGCCTCAGGGCGCGGGCGTAGGGGGTGAGCGCGTCGGTGACCTGCTGGGCCAGCTCACGCGTCGGTACGAGGACCAGGGCCAGCGGGCGGCGCGGCTCGGCACGCTGCCCTGCCGTACGGGCCAGCATCGCGAGACCGAAGGCAAGGGTCTTGCCCGAACCGGTGCGGCCCCGGCCCAGCACGTCCCGGCCCGCAAGAGAGTTCGGCAGCGTCGCCGCCTGGATCGGGAAGGGCGTGGTCACGCCCTGCGAACCGAGCTCGGCCAGCAGCTGCGCCGGCATGTCGAGATCGGCGAACGCCTCGACGGCGGGCAGCGCGGGGGTGACCGTCACCGGCAGCGCGAACTCCCCCTGAGGAGCGGCCGGCCGACGCCCGTTACCGCCGGAACGGCGCGGGCCACCGGAACGGCCGGAGGACGGTGCGCCGAAACGGCCGCCGCCGGAACCACCGGAGCCGGAACCACCGTTACGAGAACGGGCGTAGCGATCATTTCCGCGAGTGCGCTTCATTTGGGGAAACCTTCCTTGATGCGGCGCGTATCAAGGAAAACCCGCAGCGAGTACACAGCGCGGAGAATTGCGAGAACGAGCCGGGTGAAATATGAACCGGGCCTGGTCGGTAATGACCGACCGGCAGCGGAACAGAAGAATTGCGGGAAAGCAACGAGCTGGGGCCCGCACCCCAAGGTGCGGGCCCCAGCTGCGGTACTGCGTCAGCCTTAGGCGGCAACGATGTTCTCGGCCGTCGGGCCCTTCTGGCCCTGCGCGATGTCGAAGGTCACCTTCTGGCCCTCGAGGAGCTCACGGAAGCCCTGGGCGGCGATGTTCGAGTAGTGGGCGAAGACGTCGGGGCCGCCGCCGTCCTGCTCGATGAAGCCGAAGCCCTTTTCCGAGTTGAACCACTTCACGGTGCCAGTAGCCATGTCAATTTCTCCTTCGGGGCAGTTCCTGGAGTCTGCACTTTGCGGACTCCATGTCGCCGCGATGATCACCCCGCCGGAAAAAGACCGGAAACACAAAAAGCGCTCCCACCGGTACGGAAACACGGTGCGGGCACTTGAAGTTTTGGGAACCACAACTGCAACTGGTAACGACAGTAGCACGGTACGGTCGGTACTGAGGGGTGAGTAATTCCACTCCGCTTCCCGCGCAAGAAACTCTCAGCGCGCCTCGCGCTGATTTCTCTCTCGGCGGCCACAGATATTGCCGCGCGCACCGGCGCAGGTACGTCGTGCGTTTCATGCCGTGCTCCGGCAGGCAACCTCTGGGTCCGGCGCGGTCGTCCCCTGCCACCGTGCCGTCGTCACGGCTCGCGACGCGACGGCGGCCAGCTCGAACCAGACGCACTTGCCCTGGCCGTCCTCGAGGAGGGTGCTCCCCCACCGCTCGGAGAGCGCGTCGACCAGGAACAGGCCGCGGCCGTTCTCGCTGTCCTCGCACGCCCCTGCCCGCCCCGGCGGCGGCGCGTCCCGTACCTGATCCGCCACTTCGCACCGCAGCACGCCCCGGCACAGGGTGAGGGTGAGCCGGAAGCGGCTCCGGGCGTGCAGGACGGCGTTGGTGGCGAGTTCACTGACCAGGAGCTCGGCGGTCTCCACCGCGTCGTGCAGGCCGTACTCGGCAAGCCACGTGCGGACGGCGTCCCGGGCTTCCCGCACCGAGGGCGCGCCGGGCCCCAGAAACGTGGAGTAGCCGCCGTCCGCCAACGGCCGATCAGGTGCATGGGCATTGCGCATGTCGCTTCCTCTTCGGCCGATCGGGCCCGGAAGTTCCGAGGGCGGGAGCACGGGCAGTTCCGCCCCTTCACGCATCAACCATGCGTCGGCCGGCCGAGGCGGAACAGGGGGGAACTACCCGGTTCCGCCTCCGGCTTCGTCAACCGGAGGGCACGAGAGCCGCCTCCATGCGGATGCTCCAGCCTTGCTCACCGGCGAACAGGTCAACGAACTCGCAGATCTGACGGGTGCGCCAGAGTCCGTCGTCCGGCCGTGCCTCGGGGCCCGGCGGGCGGAAGCCGAGGAACGGGTCGGTGATACGCCCGCGCGAGGTGCGCAGCTCGCAGACGATGCGCTCCCGCGTCGACCACAGCACCATGGACGCGTCATCGGCGCAGCCCTGGGACGCGGCATAGGCCGTGGCGCCGGATACCGCCTCCCCGAACCGGCCGGCCTCCTCACCGGTCATGCCGCGTGCCAGGGCCTGTTCGGCGACGAAACGGTGACTCATGGCCGTGTCCCCGGGCGGGCTCAGCCGCGCCGCGTCCGGCGGCGGCGTCGGCAGCGGGTCGGAGCTCAGGGCCGCGTACACGCGCGGCTCTGTGAAGAGCCGGCTGGCGCGGACTCCGTCCGGGCCCAGTTCCGTGGGGTGGGTGCGCCGGGCGGCGTCGACGACGGCGGGCGGCGCCGTGCGGGTGTCGTACAGGCACATCAGGTCGGGCGGGTACCCGGTGAAGAGTTCGGTGCACAGTGCCTCGTACCGGGTCCAATCGGCGATCTGGCGTGGGGAGCGGCCGTCCCACACCGGCTCGCCCGTCATGTGGATCCGGCCCTGGGGACCCGCGTGCGCCGCGTAGTAGTCGAGGGCGAAGGCCAGGCCGTTCGCGGGTGTTCCGCGGTACCAGCGCGCCGAGTCGAGGAAGTCCACGTGGCGGGCGTCGGACCCGAGTGCATCCCGCAACAGGTCGAGTTTGCGTGGCGTGGTGATGGCCAAGGGGTCCGGTTCGTCCTCGGCCGCGATGCCCTCCCGGAGGAACGGCACGACGACCGTCAGGAACTCCTCGTCCGAGGAGTGGACGCCGACGTGATGCTTGATGGGTGGGGCAGGAGGCCGGTGTTCCGGCTGGTTCATCGTTCTGGCTCGCTTTCGTATGGTGGCTGCGCTGGTGGGCGTGAGCGGTGGTTGCCGCCGGGCAGCCGTACCAGCGGCGTTACCGGCGCGGGCTCACGGCGGTACGCCGTTCGCGTCCGCGTGCGCGCGTGCCTGTGTGGCGCGGCGGCCCTCGGCCCAGACCGCGACCTGACTGCGGGAGGTGAGTCCGAGTTTGCGGAAGATCCGCTCCACGTGGCCTTCCGCCGTACGCAGGGCGACGACGAGGCGGTCGGCGATCTGTTGGTTGGTCAGCCCCTCGGCGATGAGTTCGGCGACCTCCGTCTCGCGGCGGGTGAGCCGGCTGTCGAGCGTGGACCGGCCGGGGGGCTTCCGCTCGCCCAGTGCGTAGGCCGCCGCCTCGTCACTGGACAGCCTCAGGCCCTCCTGGTAGGCGCTCTCGAACAAGCTCTCGCCGAGCAGTCGGCGGGCGTGTTTCTCGGCCACGGAGCGCACGGACCCGTGGGACGCGCTGCCCGGCACGAAGCTGTTGGTGTCTTGCCAGACCCGCCAGGACGCGCCGAGCAGGACGGCGGCGCGTCGGCCCTCCCCGCCTTGCGCGCCCGCGGCGGCGAGCAGTTCCAGCGTCATGGCGATCCCGAGCACATCACCGACGGCGCGTTTGAGTCGCAGGCATCCCAGAGCGTGAACGCCCGCTGATGACCGGTCTCCCCTGGACCATTCGGCGAGGGCGAGGACGCGCAGGAGGTACGAGTGGATCCACTGCTCGCCCTGTGCGAGGCACACGCGCCGGAACTCCTCGCACAGGGCAATCGCGCGGTCGTACTCGCCGTGTTGAGTGAGGACGAAGGCGAGTTCGACGTATTTGAAGCCGACCAGGCTCATCAGTTCGCCCTCGACCGGCGGCCGGGAGAGTGCCTCCTCGTACACGGCCCGCGCGCGGTCGTATTCGCCGCGGAGCAGGTGGGCGCCGCCCCGGCTGAAGTAGGTGTGCGCCGCCTCGGCCTCTTCTCCCAGCCGTAGGGCCAGCTCGTGCGATTCCTCCGCCCGCGCCAGCCCGCCTGCCGGGTCACCCGAGGCCAACAGAAGGAGGGCCAGGGTCCACAGTGCCCGCGCCCGGGCGCGCGTCGGCTCCGCAGCCGCGCCGAGCAGGCGTTCGAGCCAGTACCTGCCCTCCACCAACGCCCCGCAGCCGAACCAGAAGAACCACAGGTGCCCGGCCAGTCGCAGTCCGGCCTGCACCTCGTCCGGTCGGCTCAGACATGACTCAAGGACCGACCGGATGTTGTCCATCTCGACGTGGATCCGGCGGGCGAGCTGGGGCTGGTCGGGGCCGAACCACCGCCGGTCGTGCTCCTCGACGAGGCTCAGGCACAAGTCCCGTACACGGCTTCTGACCTCCTCCTCCGCGCCGGCGCCTTCCTCACGGAGCTTGTCGATCCCGTACTGCCGGATCGACTCCAGCATGCGGTACCGGGCGACGACCGCGTCGCCGTCCCGGACCAGGAGCGACTTGTCCACCAGACCGGCGACGGCCTCGGTCACCTCGTCGCGGGTGAGAACCGGCCCGGTGCAGACCTTCTCCGCCGCGTCCAGGTCGAAGCCCCCGGCGAAGACCGCCGCGCGGGCCCACACCGCCTTCTCCTGCGGCGTGCACAGCTCGTAGCTCCAGTCGACGGCCGCCTGCAGCGTGCGGTGGCGGGGCAGGGCGCCCTCGTCACCGGCGAGCAGCCGGTAGCGGCGGTCGAGCCGGTCCAGCAGCTGCCGGGCGCCGAGGGACCGCAGTCGCGCCGCCGCGAGCTCGATGGCGAGCGGCAGGCCGTCCAGCCGGTGGCACAGGGCGGTCACCGTGTCCTGGTTGTCCGCCGTGAGGACGAACCCGGGCAGCGCGACCGCGGCCCGTTCGACGAACAGCGCCAGTGACGGGTACTCCAGCGCGGGCTTCGGGGGCAGCGGCTCGCCCGGCACGGGCGTCGGCAACGGCCGAATGTCCAGGACGTGTTCGCCGGCCAGGCCCAGCCGATGCCTGCTGGTGGCCAGGATGCGCAGCCGTGCCGTCTCGTCCAGCAGCGTCTCGGCGAACCGCGCGCAGGCGTCGGCCAGGTGTTCGCAGTTGTCCAGGACGAGGAGGAGCTCCCGGTCCTTGAGCCGGTCGACGAGGGATTGGAGGGGCGAACGCCCCGAAGTGTCCTGCACGTTCAGCGCTTCGATGACGGCAAGCGGGACCAGCGACGCGTCGTGTACGCCGGCCAGCTGGACGACGTGCACGCCGTCAGGGTACGTGCGCGCCAGCCGGGGCACCGTGTGCAACGCCAGCCTCGTCTTGCCGACGCCGGCCGTCCCCGTCACCGTCACCAGCCGGTGCGTGGCCAGCAGCCGTCGGATTTCGGCGACCTCCTGCCGTCGGCCGACGAAGGCCGACTCGCTCAGGCTCCGGCAGACGTTCCCCCGCGTCTCGACATCGTTCACGATCGGACTCGCCTCCGTCGAGGACTTCAGTTGTCTGTCCGGTGTGTGCTCCGGTGGGACCAAGAACCCTATCGGCGCGATGCGGACGAAATGCGCCGAGCGCGGTGCTGATCGATGAAAGCGCGCTCCTGATGGAATACGCGCAGAATTCGTCGAACATGATCGAGTCGGGCGAGGCCGACGTGCACGACGGCGACCCGGATGAGGGCCCTCACATGATCGCGATGCGGCTCGCTTACCTCCACGTCCCGGACGCGTTGCTCGAACAACGTCGAAGGGCCCCACCCGGAGGTGGGGCCCTTCGACGTATTGCCCGGTGAGAGCAATGGCGGAGGATACGAGATTCGAACTCGTGAGGGGTTGCCCCCAACACGCTTTCCAACTGTTCGTCTGGCCGTACAGGGGCGTCCGCCGTGGTTCGCGGCGCAGGTCAGGCGGGATGCACGTACGGCGGTGAACGGTGGCGTCCGTCAGTGCACTGGACAAAGACCAGGACAACGAACGATGCCAAGAAGTCAGGGGCGTGGAGGACGAGGCTGCGCACAGCGCTGCGGCGTTTCACCGCGAGCCCCGTCCCAAGCGAGACAGATGAGAGCACATGCACGAACGAGAGCACTGTGACTGAAGTTGACAATTGAAAGCTCGCGTGGTACATGTTTACGGCGTCGATCTGCATGGCCGTCGTCGCTTGACGCCTGGACCACCAAATCCGGGTGGCCCTTCGGGGCACTGCGACTCGCGGAATCGCTTCGGGCAAAGGGCCCCGGCGGGACCACGGTGAAGGTTCAGCGAAAGCGGAATGTGGCAGGCGCCACGGAGCACATCGTCAGCCGTCGGGCGGCGATCCCCTTCGTGGGCGGACGAATACTCCACTTCTTGGTGTCGCACCGCTGAAGCCGGCACAGCAACTGGGCTGTGCGCGGCAACGTCACGATGGACCTGAGCCAGTGACCGAGAACATCCCGCTTTTCCAGGACCCCCAGTCTCCCCAGCCGCCCGTGCACCTGCCTGCGGCAGTCGATCCGGACCTGGAAGAGCTGAGCATCACCCGCCGCCCGTCGCCACTTCCGGACGTCCCGGAGACCGGCGCTCTGCGCAAGGTCGGCAACAGGCTGGCCAGGAACCGGCGTACCAACATCAGCGAGGACGCCCGCAAGGCGGCCGCTGCCCTCCAGGTGGAGCCCGAGCGGGCCGCGCTGCTGGTGACTGAGCAGCCCAACGGAGTTTCGCTTCTAAGCGAGGTCGCCGTCCCGGGCGGCTCGCTGTACGTCATCGAGTGCCAGGCATGGACGCGGATGCTCTTCCCGCTCTATCAACCGCGGATCGCAGCTCTCTCCTTGGCGGTGCCGGCACCGAGACTGCTGGACGACCACGACGCGGACAGGCCCCTGGCCCAAGCGCGCTGCGAGTTCGGCAGCCCCAAGGAACTGGCGGACCTGGTCCGTGAGACCGTGACCGGCACGCTGGGCGTGCCGAAGGCTGACTACTCCGACTCGATTCTGCAGCGCGGCGTGTCCGAGCCTCTGCTGGTCATCCTGGTGCGCATCACCTTCGCCGACGGCTCACCGAGCCGGGTCCTGCCTGTCGTCGTCGACGGCATTTCTCGACTGTCCTCCGCGGCCAAGACCCGCACAGGCAAGTCCAACGCCGGTGTCGCCGACGCTGTCGTCGAGGATCTGTTGCGCGACCCCAACTCGCTGCGACGCGCCGTCCGCGACGAGATCACGGCCTACAACGCTGCCTATCGACGGGGGCTGTCGGACCAGGTGGTGCGAGTTGGCCAAGCCGCCACCGTTCCCGTGCGTCTGGTCGTCGGCGCGCGTAACGACGACACCATGGAGGTCAACCAGTGACCACGCAGACCGCCGCACAGGCGCCTGGAATGTCGTTCGTGACGATGGTGGAGAACCTCGTCGCCGGCGAGCACCTGGAGAAGAACCCGTGGACGCCCGACGCGATGTGGCACAACATCGCCAACCAGACCGTGGATGCGCTGGTGGTTCGTGGCGAGCTACAACGCGAGGAGGCCGACATCATTACTGGCCTGACTCCGCTGGACGCACTGCCTGCGGCCATCGGCTGCCCGGATGCCTCTCCCGTGTGGCGCTGCATCTACACCGCCTACCGGCTCACCGCAGGCTCATCCTTCGGCAACACCAAGTACGAGATCCGCAACATCATGGCCCGCCGTGCGGTGACCAACAAACAGTTCAGCTTCATGCTCGGCGTACTGGTTGACCGGGACGTGCGCCGGCCGAAGAACCGCAAGGCATCCGGTGTCCGCCGGCCAGCCACTTTGCAGACGGCGCGCAATGCCTTCGGCGACGGAGGCTTCCTCACCGAGGAGGTGCCCGGCAAGCACTGGGCTCCGGTCTACACGCCACTGGACCAGCTGCTGGAGCGAGCCCTCGCTGGAGACCGGAACGCACGGATCACGCTGATGATCGGTGGCGGTTTCGTCCTGATGATGGACGGTTACCTCACCCGCGACCGCGAGTCGAAGTTTTACGAGGGCAGCGCACCGTTCCGAGGCTCACCACCGTCGATCCTCGCCGACCTGGCAAAGCACGAACACGGCCTGCGCCTGCTCGCCATTGCCTGGGAACGTTGGAATCCAATCCAGCCGGCCCACGAATACGAGATTCCGGTGATCCGCGAGGACGGCAGTGTCATCCTCACCGGTGACACTCGCGAGACCCGCCACCCGGAACCGCTGACCGAGTACCGGCTTTACGAGATCGCGAATCCTGCGAAGGCGATGGCCGGCTTCCTCAAACAGCAGGAAACCCGCAAGGCCAAGAACCAGTCCACCACGCCCGAGGACCGCGACCGGGACAACCGCGAACGTCTCACCATGGCGCTGGACATTGCCCACGACGCGGCAACCGCCCTAAAGGACTCGCCAGTCTCACCACCACCGCACCCCTTCGGCACCTACGAGGAGTGGAACCGCACCCGCAACACTGCTCACCAGGTCTACGAGATGCTCATCAAGCACGGGCCCGACCTCGACGAGGGGTTCATCGCGAGCGAGGCGCCCGAAGATGACGAGGAACCTGAGGACGACTGACAAGTCATTCGCCTAACTCAGGGGCTGGCGCTACTTCTAGGCCAGCCCCTGAGGGCCGACGCCGGCTCCAAGCAAGACCAACGGCCAAGAACCACGACTTGTGACTTCTTCGTCTCGAATAAGGTCCGATGATGATCAAGCCCTGGCGCCGGAACCAATGGGGGGTCAGAGTGTTGGTATGGCTTGGTCTGACATCGTCCGCATCAGCCCACGGAGAAGGGCTTCTCCCAGTCTTCTCCCAGCCGGTTGCGGCCGTCGGGCCATGCTCGAACGACGGAGCGTCGGCGCGGGAGCCGGCCGCGCTGATGCCGTCCGCGGTTGCAACTTGACGCCTCAACTCGGTTCCGCCTGGGGGAGGCAGGGCACAGCCTCACTGTCAGTGCCCCGATCTACGGTGTCGCTTATGGCTCCATCTGAGATCACGCGCGCGGGGATCCTGCAGGCGATTAAAGAGCACGACCGGCTTGGGGTGGAGAAGTTCCGTGCCACCTACGGCTACAACGCAGCTGCCACCTATCTACTGGTTCACGAGGGGCGGCAGTACGACTCAAAGGCCATAGCCGGTGTCGCCCACCGGTATGACTTCGGCAAAGCGCTCAAGCCATCGGAGCTGAGTGGCGGCCTCAAGCACGCGGTGGCTTGGCTGAGGCGGGAGGGCTTCACCGTCGTGGAGCCCCCTAAGACCTTTCACCGACGAGTGGGAGATGTGCGGCCAGCACGGCGTGCGGCGGGCACAGCTCTGCATCGGCCCGTGCTCCTGCTGTGGGCAATCGGGCAGGCCGTAGCCGGCGCGCCCCGCATGCAGCCGTGGTCAGCTACACGTGATGCCGTGGCACCGCTGATGGTGAAGTACGCCCAGGTAGACGATGGCGTGGACAGTACTCGATACCCATTTTGGGCTCTCCTGCGCGATGAATTGTGGACGTTGGACCACGAGGAGGGCCTCGCGCTCACCAGCCGCGGACGGCGGCCCACCCTGCAGTCCCTGAATCAGGTGGACCCTTCCGGCGGTCTCCGCGAGGACGACTACGCCCTGCTGCAATCACGCCCTGACGCCGCGGCCTCAGCCGCAGCCGGCCTCATCCTGCGCTACTTCTATCCGCTGCCTCCCGACCTGCTGAGGGACTTCGGGCTTCACGAACTGCTCGCCGGCCGGTGGGCTGACGCCCTACGCCCGCAACTAGGCGAAAGCTTCAAGGACCGGGACGCCATCTGGCGCGCCTACGGCGGCCAGAAGATGGCGGGGATCGGCTGCCTCGCTGACGGGATCCTGAGTGTCTTCTCAGACGAGAAGGGGCCCTACAACGACAGCCGCATCCCGGACACGCACTGGATCTCCTACGTCGGAGATGGCCTCTCGGGCGACCAGGAGCTTACCGATGGCAACGAGCTGATGGCCGGGTATCAGTCTGCCGGCCGTCCTCTCCGCTACTGGCACAAGCCGTACCAGGGGCAGTTCAGCTTCGAGACATGGGCCGTCATCGTCCAGCGTCGCTTGCGGTGGGGCATCGGAGAGGACCGCCAGTGGCGCCGGGAGTTCCTCTGGATTTTGGCCCCCGTGCCCTCTCCGGAGCGCGAGACGTGGCCCACTGAGGTCCTGGAGGCACTGGACGCTGACACGGGCGCTCTGCATGACGACACGGGCACCTATCGCCCAAGCGACCTGGACCCCGAAGTACGGGACACCTCAGAGACCGACGAGGACGCGTACCGGCGCCTAACGAAAAATGCAGAAGCCAACGCCAAACGCCGAGGACAAGCGAAGAAGCCGTCACTAGCTGACCGCTTCGTCCGCGACCCCAGCGCGAGGGCGGCTGTCCTACGCCGCTGCAAGGACAGCTGCGAGAACCCTGACTGTGATGGCCACCCCAAGGAACGCACAGCAGCGGGCAAGCCCATCCTGCAGGTCGACCACGTGCAAGACCTGGCCAAGGGGGGACCTGACGTCCCCTGGAACATGATCGCCCTGTGCCCGAACTGCCACGCCCTCAAGACCTACGGCGTCAACAAGGAGAAACTCCGCCGTCGCCTGACAAGCACCGCCCGCCGACTGCACGAAGAGGCGCTTCGTTAGTGCTCCTCAAGCTCCCACCCTGTTTGCCCAGGGTGGGAGCTTGAGGCATAGCGTCGCGGTAACGGTTTTCAAGAGCGCTCCGCTCACAACCAGCCCCACCGCCCTGACCTGCAAAAGCACTCTTTGGCACGGTCGTATGCGCACCTCTGGCCCGTCGGTGGCCCGTAACCCGTCAGATCGCCCCCTCCCAGGCCGGCTACCCACGCGGGTCGCGCATCTGCAACTTCTTCTTTCCGGATGAGGCCCGGCAGCGGTCTAGTCCTGACCCTTGGCCACGTTGCCACAGGCCGGAGGGTCGGTGTCGGTGTGGCTTAAAGATACGTCTGCGAGGAGCGCCACAGGCTGGGACACTTGTGCTAGTTGTCCAGGCAGTTGGGGCTGTGGCATAGGGGGAGACTATGACTGAGGCCAAGGTCGGCGCAGGCGACCAGCCACAAGGGCGCGGGATATTCGACTGCGAAGAGGCTTACCGGACGCCCGTACGTGCCGACTATGAGCGCGTCTTCGAGACGGGGATGGTCGTTCTCGACACAAACGTGTTGCTCAACTTGTATCGCTCCAACGAGCGCACCAGGGGAGACACCTTCGCCGTCCTGGGAAAGCTCCGTGACCGTCTGTGGGTGCCACATCAGGTGCTGACGGAGTTCTGGCGTGACCGCGATCTTCCATCGGTCCGTAATCACCATCGCATGAAGGCGCGAGATGCGTGCGCGGCGTTGGATAAGGCGTTTCGATCTGTTACCGATGCACTGGACCGCTGGCAGAAGGACGTGCACTTCCATACCGATGAATCAGTGACTCAGAGCATCGACACCAAGAGGGCGATCTTGGCGAATACCCTGGAGGATTTGAGGAGAATCATACAGGAGCAAGCTAGAAATGATGCCCTCGATGGAACCGCGACCACGCATACCGACCCGGTGCTTATCCAGCTCGGACATTTATTGCAGGGGCGAGTCGGCGAACCGTATTCTCAGGCCGACCTTGCGAATTTGGTGGAAGATGCACAGAGGCGCGCTGAACAAGAAATACCTCCCGGATATGCAGATTTCAAATCCAAACCACCAGAGCGAGCTGCGGGGGATTACGTGCTGTGGACGCAGATCCTTGAAGAGGCCGAACGCCGCCACTGTGACGCTCTACTCGTAACGGGAGACGTGAAGGAAGACTGGTGGGTACCCAGGGATGGTGAGGTGCCAGCGCGCCCCAGAAAGGAACTCAAGGTCGAGTTTCGACAGCGAGTGGGCGCCGAAATTTTCATGTTGACTCCCAGTCAACTGCTGACGCAAGCAGACGAGATCTTCAGCCTGAAGGTCGACGAACGCTCCGTTAGCGACTTGGCGAAAGCCGAAATGAACTTTGCCGGAGAGTTTCCCGCCACACTGGCTCACTCCATCCCGCATTGCATCCACCGGGCTCACCTTCGAGCGAAGGCCGCAGCCGAGCCATTTCCAGACCCTGGTTTCACTTATGGGGCAGCCATTCCTACTGCAGTTCTGCACGAGCTGAAGGAGGCAGTGTTATCGCTCGGAGGGACCACCTGCCGACTAGCAGGGAAAGATTATCCAGTTCTTGGAAATAGCGTCATCTATCCGATCCGATACGCAAAGCGCCCGAAGTCGCCGGACTTCGCTCTTCTGCATCTTAAGGCTTCGCGCAATCGACTTTTCGAAAATCGAGAAGACGGACAGGAGTCGCTCTTCTCGTCGAGTGACATCAATCATCTCGGCGAGATTGACCCCGATTGGCGAGTGATTTTGGTATGCTTCACCTCGGACATGGATAACGGGGTGCATGCCATCTATTGGGGATCCGTTCAGTATGAACCGAGCGGAAGCTTGTCATGGCACTTCGTCGAGCCTTTGCTTGAGGATTCACCGCGTGACAATCCTCCCCACTCAACGACGACGTAGGGCCATCAGAAAGCTCTGCTATTCCTGCCATTCGAGACGCACACCGCTCTGCCCCTGGTGCTCGTCGGCGGTGAGCGCGACGATGGAGGCCAGCCTCGGCGAGTGGAGGCGGTCATGGGCTGGGTGGATCCGAAGTACATCCCCGCGCTGCGTGCTGACGGGCGGTACATACGCCTGCTGAACCTGACCGAGCGCCTCTTGGCGGAGAAGGAGACGACAGTCGCCGTGCCGACGTGCGGCTCGTGCCAGAACGGACAGGTCACGGTCACCGACACTGAGACCGGCCAGACGTACACGATCCCGTGCGAGCGATGCGACGGAACCGGCACGGTGCCCGAGTACGCCGACAACGAGGACAACGGCCGCGCCGGCGACCAATGACCCGGCGCTCAGTCGTCGGGCGTGGTGTTGAGAGCGCCGCACGCCCAGCACTCGAACTCGCCCGGCAGCTCATAGTGCGTCGTGCTCCAAAAGCCCTTGGGTCGCCCCTGGATGACGTTGGTCTCTAAGCACCGCCAGCACTCGAACTCGAAATCCTCCATCCCCCAAGGGTGGCGTCTCGCCTCCGCGCTCGGTAGAGGGCTTCGGGAAGGACCGCCGTCCAACCCTCTGCCCCTGTAGGGACCGACAGGGGCAATGCTGCGGTCAGCGGCCGCAGTAGGGGCAGCGAGCCCTACGGCCGCGGGTCTCGACCAGCACGCCCTGCTCACGCATCCGGCGCAGCTGGTAGGAGACCGAGGAGGGGGAGGAGAGGCCGGCCGCGGTGGCGAGCTCCCGCATGGTGGGCGGCTCGCCGTGCGCGGCCTGCCATTCGCGGGCGCTACGGGCGATGCGCTCCTGGCGGGCGGTGAGGCTCACGGCCGTCGGCCGCGCACGGCGGCGGCGCGGGCCTGCTCCTTGAGCGCCACGCGGGCCGCGGGCGTGCCCTGCGGGGTCTGCCAGTAGGGGTGGTCGGCGATGCGCCGGGAGAGCTCCAGCAGACGCCGGCGGTAGGGAGCCACTTGGTTCGTCGGCGCCGTAGCAAGCCGACCGTAGGTGAGGTACCAAGCGGTCTGGACCTCCAGGAGGTCGTGCGGGAAGTCGGGGCGATCCATACCCCTAATTAGATCGCTTGTTCGATTTTCGAGCAAGGTGAACGCGCCGCACGAAGACTGCGAACGAGCGACCGTGCGAGTCTTGGAGGGCAAACTCATGTGGAGGAGAGGGGACCAGATGCCGGGGGCGAGCCCGCGCGGGACGTATCTGCTGATCGCGGATGCGCTCCGCAAGGAGATCAGGGAGGGGCGCATCGTCAAGGAGCTCCCGTCCGAGTCTGCCCTGATGCGCGACCACGGTGTGGCACGCACCACTGTCCGCCGTGCCCTGGACATCCTGCAGAAGGAAGGTCTCATCCATTCCGCACCCGGCGTCGGCCGTGTGGTCAGCGACGGTACTGAGCGCCGGCCCTTGGTGGAGCGGATGAGGGACCTGTTTGCGGAGAGGGACTTCTCGGTTGGTGATGCCTTCCCGTCCGAGGCGCGGCTCTGTGACGAGTTCGGTGTCTCCCGGACGGCCGTGCGTGCGGCTTTGTCGACGCTGGAAGGACAGGGCCTGTTGGAAGCGGTCCACGGGAAGGGGCGCTTCGTACGTGCCCTCCCGCGTCCTGCGGTGAATTCGTAGGCTGGCTGTATGGGACTCACCGAGCGGGCATACGCGCTCTCCGAATCGCTACTCGCCGAACCTCTCCCGCGCCGGTGGGCGCACTCGCTCGGAGTCGCGAAGCGTGCGGCCTACCTGCGGCCGATCCTCGGGGCTGACGCCGAGTTGATGGAGGCCGCCGCGGTACTTCACGACGTCGGGTACTCCCCCTCAATCGCCACCACCGGCTTCCACCCGCTCGACGGTGCGCGCTTCCTGCGTGATCAGGAAGGGATGGACGAACGAGTCGTGCGGCTCGTGGCCCATCACTCCTGCGCGTTGCTGGAAGCTGAGGAGCGGGGGCTGCGGGAGGAGCTGGCGAGCGAGTTCGAGCTGGAGCGGCCCGACCTCGTCGACGCGCTGATCTTCTGCGACATGACGACGACACCGGACGGCGGCCACACCACCTCGACCGATCGGCTGGAGGAGATCGTGTCCCGGTACGGCCCTGACACGATCGTGGGCCGCTTCATCCAGCGGGCGGCACCGGAGATTCACGCGGCCACAGCCCGGATCGAAGAGCGTATGGCCATGGCTGGTGCAGATCAGCCGATGTAGGGCGCCGGCCGCGAACCATCCAGGCCATGCGTGATGCGCAGCCGCATCGACGGGTGGATGTCGAGAGCGTCCAGGTCCGCTGGGGCAACCCAGCGGACCTCTTTGGATTCGTCGCTCGTACGCAGCGAGCCGCCCGTGGGGTGCGCGCGGAAGCAGATGGAGAACTGCTGACGAACCTCTCCGTCGTCGTACGCCATGACGTGCCGCGGGTCGGTGTAGAGCCCGCTCACGTCATCGACAGCGACCTTGATGCCGGTCTCCTCTTCCACCTCGCGTACGACGGTCTCAGCGATCGATTCACCGATGTCGTGACCGCCGCCGGGGAGAGCCCACAGGTCGTTGTCCGTCTTGTGGATGAGCAGCAATCGTCCGTCCGCGTCACGGACAATCGCGGTCACTGAGGGCACGACAGAGTTCGCCTTCGGGGCGGCTGGGTCGTCGTAGTAGTCGATACGGCTCATACGTGGGCCTCCGCGCAATCCATGGGTGACGAGATCGGACGGGCGCTCTCCCACACCCGCTCGACGCTCTCGGCGTACGTGTCGAACAGCTCCCCGCCTGGGACCCGCTGTAGGTGCAGTACGGGCGCGAGGTACGCGCCGACGCCGTAGACGTGACCGTTGGCGAGCAGCTCGTTGTCGGTCCGGTAGATGGAGTTGTAGAGGGTCGTGCTGTGGAGGCGGAATTCCACACCGGGCAGGCCGAAGAGAGAGCTGTAGTTCATCAGCGCATTGCGAATCTTGCTGGCCATCGCCCCGCCGATTCCCTCGTCGGCGCCGCGGGTCGCCACCTCGGGACTGTCCGGGTCCCCGAGCATGAAGCGGACCGGTACGCCGGCCGCCGACTTCTCCTTGACCAGTCGCAGGAACGCGGGATCTTCCGTGAGCCAAAACCCGGAGTAGACCAACACGTCGAAGTGGGTCTGAGACTTCGCGTAGAGCTGCGGCCAAAGGCTCTGCGGTACTGCCGACCGGTGGGGGTACAGCTTGACCAGCTCGGCACTGCCGGATGCGGTCACCTCGGCCATCGTGCGCTCATCCGGCCAGAGGTAGGAGATCTCGTACCGGAGCAACGAGGCGAGCGCGTACTGGTAGCGGCGGTAGGGCTTGCGGTCCGAGTTACTGACCCAGCGCTCAACCGTCTTGCTGGCTACGCCAAGTCGTTCGGCGACCTCCTCGAAGGTGAGCCCCCGCTCGACTATCGCGCCTCGAAGTCTCTCGTTCGCCATGCGCCGTCCTTCCCCCGCACTGGGACGTCCTGGGACGACTTCGACCTTAGTGAGACGTCCTTGAGCCGTCCACCAGCGCAGTCGTCCGTCTGACGCTCTGCCAGCAATCTAGAAGCACACCGAGAGAACGCCCCTCCGGGGGCGGAACTCTTGACGGCACAAGAGATACACGTGTTACATGTATCTCGCGACGCTGAAGCGCTCCGGAAACGGGGCCGAAAGCAGCTGTCGTGCCTGCACGACTAACGGGGGTCACGTCCACGGACGTGGCCTCAAGGGGCCCGGGACAGAGCGGGCCGAGGGCGCACCCGACCCTGGGCATTCGGGAGGGCTTAGACCGAAAGGTCATGTCTCCATACGCCTACAACGGGGTCATGCCGCGCTACCTGATACGGGCGCCGCACCCCCGAAGGAGACCTGTTCACGTCCGCTTCCGAACAAGGAGGCCCCGTGCACAGCACAAGAAGAACCTGGGCGCCGCAGTGATCGACCGGCACCGCGGCGCCTGAGCAACACCACGGTTCGCGCGGAATCACCCGTCGACGAACAACCCGGTCGTCCTTCTTCCTGCCATCGCAGCGGCTAGCGCTGCGGCCGGTTGCCTCCTCCGCCCGTCCGGCTACGGCCGTACGGGCGGGGCTGAGGGGAGCCGGACAGCTCCACAACGAAGTGCGGCCCCCGGTGCTGGAACACCGGAGGCCGCGTACAGGCACCTGATTGGGAGGCACCTGTGATCACCAGCATGGCATGCCGCGCCTTAGCGGCGTACCCGGCTGACAGCGACCCGGACATGGACGAGGCCCTGCGCCGGGTCCGCGCCGGGGGTGGTCGGCGATGAGCACCGGCATCTGCGGCAACTGCCAGCAGGCCGTGGTGGTCATCAACGGCCATTACGCCTGCTCAACGTGCGGGCACAACGGCAACGCCTGATCGACGTACCGCCCCGATGGTCGCAGGCCGGGTTCGACTCCCGGCCGGGGCACCGCTGCCGCAAGTCGGCAGCCCAGCCGCCCGCCCTCTGTGAGCGGCTTTTCCACAACGGCGCGCGGCTCCGGTGCTGGCACACCGGAGCCGCTTTCGGGCCGTTCCACTGTGAGAGGACCACGACCCATGAAGCACATCGCTGCTGATCAGGTGGCTGTTACCGCCATCGCGGTCGACGGTGAGCCGTCGGCCGCTGAGCTGGACGCGATCGAGCGTGAGATGCCCGTCATTGAGGCGGAGGTCGAGCTGCTGGACGTGCAGATCAGCCTGCTGGACCGGCCGGCGTCCGAGCTGGACACCCGCCGTCTGCGCCGGGCCGCCAACAAGGTGCTGGCCGCCCGCGCCGCGCTGGCCAACCAGGCCGGAATGGGGGACGCGGCATGATCCGCATCGTCACCCGAACCCGTCTCGCCCAGCTGGCCGCTGAGCTGGACGCCGCCCGCGCCCGGACGCGCGAGGTGCAGGAGCAGGCGGACGCTGCGTACGGCGCCCACATCCGGGAGACGTTCGTGCTCACCGCTCGCGCCGAGGATGCCGAGAAGGACGCCGACATCGCCAGGATGTGCGCCCGGATGCTCCGGCTCACGCTGGAGGACACGGTCGCCGAGCTGGATGAGGCCCGCGCCGAGCTGGCCGATGTGAAGAAGCGTCTTCGCGCGCTGAGCGAGACACCGACAGACGCGTCCATGATGCTGCTGATTCACTACGGAGAGCCCCACAGCGTCCACCCCGACCGGGAAGCCGCCTACGCCTACGCGGCCACCCTGGGGGTTCCGCTGAGCGGTTGGGGCCCGCCGGATGAACGCCCCGCGGCGGAGGTCCGGTGGCGGTGCCTGCCGTTCATCTACGACGCCGACCGAGACCACTTCCGCAGCGTCACCGCCCCCGCAACCGAGCCGCCGGGGGGTGCGTGATGAACGGTGTTCAGGTGCGTTCAGCAGAGCGCGCACTGTCGGTCGGCACATGGCTGATCGTGGGCGGCGCGATGCTCTACTCGATCCTGACCGTGACCCCGCTCATGGCCGCCCACACGCCCAAGGCGTGGGCCTGGACGGCACCGATCCTGCCGCTGGTGGTCGACGCGGCAGTGGTCATCGTCGTCCGTCTGGACTCGGTGCTGGCCCGCCTGGGCGGGCACGGCGGCCGGTGGCCCATCGCCCTGCGATGGATGACCGGCGCCATGACCCTGGCCCTGAACATCGCCGACTCCGCCCTGAAAGGCGACCTGGTCGGCGTGTCCGTCCACTCCGTGGCGCCACTCCTGCTGATCGTCACGGCCGAGACGGGACTTGCCTACCGGCGCGCTATCACCCGCGCAGTGACCGCGCTGGAGGACAAGAAGCAGGCCGAACGCGAACGCCGGGAACAGCTTGCCCGGGAGCGGGCGGATGCCGTCCGCCGGGAGCGGCAGGAGGAACGGGAACACGCTGCCGCGCTTGCCCGTGAACAGCGCGAGCACGAGGCCCAGCTCGCTCGTGAACAGGCCGAGCGGGAAGAGCGCCATCGGCGGGAGGAGCGCGAGCAGGCCGCCGCCCGGGAACGGGAGGAACGGGAGGCTCGTGAACAGCGTGAGCGGGAACGTGAACAGGCCGAGCGCGAGCGTGAACGCCGTGAACGTGAGGCCACCGAGCGCCGCGAACGAGAGCGGCAGGAGCGCATCGAGCGTGAACGCCGTGAACGCCAGCAGCGCGAGGAGCGGGCCGCGCGTGAACGCGACGCTCTCCTCGCCGCCGGGCCGGCCACCGAGAAGCTCCCCGAAGACCAGGCCCGAGCCACCGTGCAGGCCGCGTTCGCGGCCGAGCTGCCGGTACGGACCGCGGCCGAGCTGACCGGCTGGTCGGTGGGCTGGGTCTCCACCCGCTACCAGGAGCTGCGCGACGCGCCCCGCCCGGTCAACGGCACCGCGCTGGCCGGTAGGCCGTGATGCGGTTCTACGACCCCCAGGGGTCGCGGTACGGCATCCCCACCTACCCCTTCCGGCTCGCCCCGGATGGGCTGGCCACCCGGCGACAGCTCCGTGCTCGCGGGCTGCGGCCGGGCGGCCAGGAGGTGGCCGCGCAGATCCTGTGGTGCTCGCGCCGCTACCGCGCCGGCGTCCGCGTCGCGTACCTCTACCGCCTGGACCTGGCGCTGCCGGTTAGGCCGATGACCTCGGCGCGGTGGGCGGCGCTGGCCAGGGCGAACGCCGCCCGCCGTACGTGCCCCGCCTGCGGGTGCGATGCGGGCTACATCCTCCCCTCCTCCCTCGGCATCTGTGTGGCCTGCGCGGACGCTCCCGCGCAGGCCGCCTGACAGGAGTTCTCGTGTTCGCTGAGATCGCGATGCTGCTCTACCTGGCGCATCTGCTGGCTGACTACCCCTTCCAGACCGACCACCAGGCCGCCTGCAAGGCCCAGTCCGGCCGCCGCGGCTGGGGGGCCAACCTCACCCACGCCGGCACCCACCTGCTCACCAGCGGCCTGCTGCTCGCGGTCGGTACCGCGGTTTTGGGGTGGCGCCTTCCGCTGCTGCCCGCGGCGTTCGCCGTGGTGTGGATCGGTGCCACGCACAGCCTCATCGACCGCCGGTGGCCCATCCAGCGCTGGATGAGGCTGGCCCGGCAGTCGGGCTGGGCGGAGCGCGGCGGGGCCGCGCACGTCGACCAGACCGCCCACATCACCGCCCTTGTCGCCGCCGCCCTCTATCTCGCCGCCTGACGTGCGGTTCAAGGAGTCGATCGTGAACAGCACTGACCGTATCCGCCGCTTCTCCTTCCCCGTCTCCATCTTCCTCGGTGGCACCGTGGCCGCTGCCAACGCCGCGGAGCTGGTCTCCTACGACGTTCCCCCGAGCCTGCTGGTCGCCTGCACCGCGAGCATCTGGGCCATCGGCACCACCTGCTGCCAGCGCCTGGCAGACGCCTGGACGACCACCACGCACCGCTGCCGCGAGGAGGGGTGCGACTTCACCGTCCGGCTCAGCGGCAGCGACGCGGCGGAGAACCGCCGGTGGCAGGAGATCGCCGCCCAGCACCCCCACCGCCACTGACCGGGAGGCCCTCATGCCCGCAACCACCACCGAAACCAAACCTCCCACCACGACCACCCCCGAACCCGTCACGCGGCCACAGAAGGAACCCGTGGCGCAGACCAAGGAACCGGCCTCCGCCCCGGGGCAGACGCTGGCCGGTGTGCTGATCCCCGGCGGCGCCCTGACCGGCCTGATCGGGTTCTGCTGGCTGTCCCACCAGTTCGGCCTGCCCGCCGTCTTGCTGGCCGTCATCGCCTGCTCCGCGGTTGCCACCGCCGCCCTGGTGGTGAAGACCGGCCGGCGCATCCGCCGTTCCGGCACCGGCCGCCTGGGGCGGACGTCCTCGCGCTCACCCGGCACCCACCGCGGCCCTTCGGGCCCCGGCTCTGCGGGGCGTATGTCGGGCGCAGGCGGGCGGATTCCGGCGACCCGCACCGGCTCCGGGCCCTCCCTGCGCAAGCCCACCGGTCCTGCTGTGGCCGGTGGTGGCCGCATGGGCAGTTCGTCGCACAAGCCGGGCGGCTCGATGGCCGGGAAGAACAGGCCGCTGTTCGGCGCGTCCAACACGGCCGGGGGCAGTCCTGCTCGTCTGGGGCGGAATGCGGCCGCCACCGGCGGCACTGGCCGCAGCCTCACCTCTCCTAAGAGCCCTCGGTCCTCGGCAGGTTCCGGCGGGTCAGCGTCTCCTCTTAAGCGGGGAGGCGGTGCCGGCGGTGGCGGGCGGTCGGGGCCGGTGGAGCAGCTGTCGCGGACGCTGCGCCGCAAGTCCCCCACCACGCCCACCTCACCGACCGGCGCCGGGAGCTCCGGCGGGCGCTCGCAGCCAGGCGACGTGAGGGGCAAGCACAAGCACCGGCCGCAGTCCTCGTCCCCGTCGGTGTCCAGCCGGGCGTGGAAGGCGGCCAAGGCCCTGCAACGGGCCGTCAACCGCGACCGCACGGGCGGCAAGGACCCCTACCCCGGCAAGCTCAAGACCCGGCCCAAGCACCCGAACCAGAAGGCCCAGGGCAGCAGCGACACGGGCCAGGGAGCCGGGGCGAAGGTCGCTCAGCGGTCGTTTGGTGCGGCGATGGGCGCTTGGCGGCGGAGCCGGTACTGGGTGGGGCGGAAGCTGCGTCAGCACACCAGTGCCCTGACCCGGCAGCGGCTGCGCAAGGCCGCCGCCCCGATCCGGGCCACCGCCCACGCGGCAGCCCGGTACGGATCGCCGCTGCTGGCTCACGCCTGGCGCTACGGCTCGCGCGCCCTGCTCAACGGGCACCTGGCCCTGGGCTCGATCCGCTTCTCCACCGCCGGGCCGAACTGGCTGCGCCCGCTGGCCCGCGTTTTCCACACCCTGACCACCCCCGCCGCCCGGGCGCTGGCCTGGGCCGGTACCTGGGGCTGGCTGAACCGCTGGATGTACCGGCACACCGGCGGCGGGAGCTCTCCCACGCCGCCGCGCCGCCCGACCCCGGCCGGCCGCCGCGCCTCCGGCAGTCACCGGCCGGTGCACAGCCCGACCCGCATCATCACCACCCCCGCAACGAAGGGAGTCCCCGTGGGCTCGATCGAACCGGCACTTCCCCTGCAGTACGCCGCCGACGCCGTGCGCACCGCCGGCGCCATGATGGTCCTCAACCCGGCCAGCAACATGATCGGCTACGAAGCCACCATCAACAGCCTGGCGGAGATCCAGCGCGCCATCGGCGACGTGATCTCCATGGCCGCGCACTCCAGCCGGGAGAACTTCAAGGTCAACCAGGCCATCCCCGAGGCGTACGACGACACCGCCGTCTACGCCCACGCACTGGCCGGACGCCTGGACTCGATCCCGACGCTGTACCGGATCATCCACGCCGAGCAGATCGACAACATCGAGAACCCCACCATCCAGGGCGCCAAGTGGGACCAGTCCGCCAACTGGCAGTAACCCCCTAGCCCGTCATCACCGCAGGCCAGGCACCGACCGTCGGTGCCTGGCCTGCGCTCTTCCGGCTCACCCCGATCGAACGGAGACCCTGCTCATGCTGAGCCGTCCCAGCAACCACGAGCCGATCCCCTGGCGGCACGGCGTGGTGTCTACCCCGCTGTTCACCGCCGCCACCGTCTACGCCGGCGGCCTCGGCCTGGGTCTGGCCGCCGATGCGGATACCGCGCTGCCGCTGGGCTGGATCGGCGTCGGCTCCCTCACCGGCATCGCCGCCGCGGCCACCTCCCGCTTCATCCGCACCTCCGGCCAGTCGAAGTTCCGCCGCTGGTTCCACACCGGCTTCACCACTGCCTGGACCAGCGCCGCCTACGCCTGGATCAACTGGACCGCCCACGGCAGCCCCTGGACGCTCGCCTCAGCAGCCGTCGTCGGCGCGGCCACCGCCGCCCTCACTCCGTTCTATGCGATCGACCGGGGGCTTCGGGCGGAGGAGATCGCCGCGCAGTGGGCCGCCGAAGCCGGCACCGGCTATGGCGACCGCGCCGAATGGGCCCGCCTGCTCGAAGAGGTCGGGGCGCGGGGCGTGGAGGTCGGCAAGAGTCAGCGCACGCGCGGCGGCTACGCCATGCCGCTGCGCCTGACCAGCACCTCCTTCGAGCAGCTGCTTACGATGCTGCCGGCGCTGGAGACCCGCAAGGGCGACATCCGCCCCGGCGCCCTCCGCCTGGTCCGCAGCGACTCCGGGCTGGCCTCCGAGGCGATGCTGCACGTCACCACCCGCAACGTGCTGGCCGAGACCATCGACCTGCCCGGCGACGCCCACCCGCTCACGATCCGCGAGCCGCTCACGCTGGGAATGCTGGAGTCGGGGGAGCCGATCGAGATCCTGTTCCGCCAGGTCAGCATCATGATCGCGGGCATGAAGGGCTCCGGGAAGAGCGTGCTTCTGCACGTCATCATCGCGGCGCTCACCCGCTGCACGGACGCGGTGATCTGGATGATCGATATGGCGCAGGGCAACACCGCCAAGCGCTGGCTGCGGCCCTGGGCTCAGCAATGGAAGGACGCTGACGGGCGCCTGATTGATCGGCCGATCCTGGACTGGGTGGCCACCGATCCGGCGGAGGCGGTGCGGCTGCTAAACGCCGCCCTGGCCATCGCCGACGGCCGCGCCCGCCGGATGAAGGGCGGCAAGATCCAGCCCAAGGACACCGAACCGGCCGTCATCGTCCTCTCTGACGAGAACTCGGACCTGATGGCCTGGACGCCGGAAGCACTGAAGGCGAAGATCCGACTGCTGAAGAAGGGCCGGAAGGCCGCCGTGGACGTCGTCGACGCCGTCCAGCGCGGCACCGGCCCCAACACCGGCGGCGGCGAGGTCGACTCGCAGTACGACATCACCATCGGCATGCGCTTCGCCAAGAAGCAGGAAGGCCAGTTCGTCTTCCCCGGCCACTACCAGCAGGTCGACCTGGCCAAGCTGCCCGGCAAGGGTGCCCTCTACATCCTGGACCAGGCCCGCGCGCAGGAAGGCGGGATCGGCCCGGAGCGCGGCAAGGTCTACTTCGCCAACGACGAGGACGAGCACGCCGACGGCACCCCGCGCCACGACATCGAAGAACTGTCCGTGGCTCGCTGGGACATCCGCCCCGACCTCGACCAGGCCGCGCAGGAGGACGCCGCGCCGTTCGGCTACCACGAGCGCTGGTCCGCCCCCCAGCGGATCGCCTGGCTGCTGGACGCCCTGGGCCTGCCCACCCCGGCCGGCACCGGCACCCGCGCCATGGCGGGCGGGACGAGCGCCGCGGGCGGCAACGCCGCACCGGGACAGGCGGGGGGCATCGGGACGCTCACCCCGATGAAGCCCATCGACTACTACATCGACAAGGCCAAGAAACCCTCGGCCGAAACACCGCAGGAACCAGCGTCCCCGGCCGCTGAGCCCGCCGCGGGCGGAGGTTCGGGCGGTGACGGGGATGATCCGCAGGTGGCCGCGGCGATCGCGCGGGCCCTGGCGGAGTTCGAGCGCATCACCGAACAGGCCGCCGAAACTGCCCCCGAGGAGGAGGCAGAGGCGGCTCCGTCCGGGCCGGAGTGGCTGCCGACCGCGATCGACGCGATCGAGTCCGCCGGGGCGATGGGCATGAAGCCGGCCGCCATCGCCGACCTGGTCGGCCGGGACCGCAAGACCGTCCGCGAAGCCCTCAAGGCCGCCGCCGAACGCGGCGAACTCATCTACCGCGACCGCGGACCGCACTCGGTCTACGTCCACCCCGACCACACCTGACCCTCACGCACGGTTACTGGGTAGTGGGTAGTGGGGCGCGACACCCCACTACCCACTAACCCCTTAATTCGCTCACCTGGGGGTTCTCAACAGGCCTTCCCCAGTAGACACCCCACTACCCACTACCCAGTACTCACTACCCACTACAGCTACACACCGTAATGACCGCGTGGGCGGCTCTTCCTTCGAAGGGCCGCCCACCGCCGTACCGACGGGAGCTCTCCTGTGGCCCTGACCGTCTCCGCCGCCGTCCTCTTCGGCGCCCTCACCTTCTTCCTCATCCGCGGCCGCCAGGTCGGCGCCGGTAGCGCGCTCGTGCTCTTCCTCTTCGGTTTCTTCGCCGCCGAGACCGGAGCCGCCAAGCCGATCTACGCCGCGTGCCAGGCGATAGCCGGCGCCCTCACTCAGCTCACCGCCTGACCCCGCCCGCCCGTTGGAGGAGCAGCCGTGGACTACCAGCCCGTCTACCCGATCACCGCCGCCCCCGCCCAGCAGGCGCCCGCCCTCCTCTACCAGCCCACTGCGCTCCGGATGCCGGTGCACGAGATCCCGCCCGGCGTACAGGTGGTCACCCTGCCCGGCGGCATCCGCACCCTCGCCTACACCGAACAGGCCACCCCGCCGGCACCCGCGGCTCCGGCCGTGCAGCCGATCCCGGCCTGGGCGAAGACAACCGCCCTGCTCGTGCCCACCGTCGGGGGCGGGATCGCCGTCGCCGGAGTCGGGCTCTCCTACGCCGCACCGGGACTGATTGCCATGACCGATGCCCTGTGGGCCGCCGTCGCCCTCATCGCGACCGGCGGCGCCGCGGCGGTAGCCCTGTTCAAGCGCTGCCGCCGCCCCGCCCCCGCCCCGATCACTCAGAACATCACCGCAACCGGCCTCTTCGGCAAGGCCAGCGGAACCATCAACCACCACTGACCAGCTCAGGGCACACCAAAGGCGACCGCACGTCTCGTCACAGGCCACGCGGTCGCCCTGGTCTCCAGCCCTTCCACAGACATGGAGGAGTCCAGCATGACCCAACCCACCGACATTCGGCGACCCGCCGCCCGGCCGTTTCGGCCGCGGCTGACCGTCGTGCCCTTGTCCCTAGCGGATGCCTGCGACGCGGTCGATGCTCTGCACCGTCACCACAAGCGGCCCCAGGGCCACAAGTTCAGCTTGGGAGTGTTGCGCCCGGACGGCTCGCTGTGCGGCGTTGCCATCGTCGGTCGCCCCATCGCCCGCCCGCTCGACACCGGCTGGCATGTCGAGGTAACCCGCGTGGCCACCGACGGCACCCCCAATGCCTGCTCCGCCCTGTATGGGGCCGCGTGGCGGACCGCCTCAGCAGCTGGCTACCTGCGTGCGCTGACCTACACGCAAGACGGGGAATCCGGGGCGAGTCTGCGGGCCGCCGGGTGGCGTCTGGTTGCCGTCCTACGGCCCCGTGCGGGGTGGGATGCCCCGTCGCGGCCTCGTGAGAATCGCGGCACGGACAGGATCGCTCGGATGTTGTGGGAGCAGGCGCGCGACCACGCCCCTGCGCTGCCGGACATCACCGTTCTGCGTAACGAATTGCGTAACGCAATTGAGTGCACTACGTGCGGCACCGCGGTTGCTCTGCACGGTGGTCGCGGTCGGCTCCCGCTCTACTGCTCCAACGCCTGCCGTCAGCGGGCCCACCGCGCCCGCCAGGCACAGGCAAGGAGGGCTGTCGCATGACTACGCCCTTCCACGCTGCCCTGGAACTGGCCGTGACCGGGGTGCCGGTGCTGCCGCTGCGGGCGGGCAAGCTCCCGTTCGGCAACTGCCGTGCCTGCGCCGGCAGCGCCTGTGGTGACCGGCCGAACATGCTGGCCGCCGGCCCGTGCCAGTGCCCGGCGCCCTGCCACGGCTGGGCTGCCGCCACCACCGACACCCGCGTGCTCACCTCCCCGGCCTGGGCTGCGGCGTGGCGGCAGGCCGCGGCCGTCGCCTACCACCCCGGCGGCGCTGGGCTGACCGTGGTGGATCTCGACAACCCGGCCGCTGTCGCTTGGGCCCGGCAGACCCTGCCGCCGACCCGCACGGTGCCCAGCACGCGCGGAGAGCACTGGATCTATAGCGGGACGCTGCAGTCCTCCAACGGCGTCCGGCCGGGCGTGGACATCAAGTCGCGCATGTCCTATGCCCGCTGGCTCGGGCCCGGCACCGGGGGCATGACGGGGCTGCCGGACCAGGTGCGCAAGCTGGCCGCGAAGGAACCCTCCCCGGCCCGGCCCGTGCCGCAGGCCATCAGCGTGCCGGCCGGGAGCGGAGAGTGCCGTCACCGCACGCCCGTCTATCTGGAGCGCGGGATTGCCATGGCCGAGCAGCGCATCACCGACGCCCGCAGCGCGATCCACACAACGGTCTACCGGACCTTCCTCGCCGTACTGTCCGCCCACGGCCGGTGCGGGTGCCTGACCGAGGCCCACGTCGAGCGGCTGTTCGCCGCCGCGCAGGCCAAGGGCGAGCGGCCCCGACACTGCACAGAGGCGTGGACCAACGCCCGCACCACGTTGGGACTGTGACATGTCCGAGGACGAGAAGACCCCGGCCCGCGAGGTCATCACCGACTACGCCCAGGCCCACTTCCGCTACTTCCGCACCGCCGACGGGACCGTCTACGCGCAGAGGAACGGCCACCCCGTCGCCCGCCCGATCCGCTCCCAAGGCACCACCGGCAGCCACCGCCAGGAACTCATGATCGGCCTGTTCAAGGACGGGCGCGGCGTGTTCAACGGCACCGCCCTCAAGGAGGCACTGGACTTGATCGAAGCACTCGCGCTCACCGAGGACACCCAACCCGTCCACATCCGCGTCGCCCCCGGATTCGACGGCGCGACCTGGCTCGACCTGGGCCGCAACGACGGACAGTCCGTCCGCATCCACCCCACCGGCTGGGACATCGTCACCCCCGACCCGCAGGAAGTGCGCTGGCGGCGCACCCAGCTCACCGGGGAACTGCCCCTGCCGGCCAAGGACACCGACGGCAAGGGCATCGATCTGCTGCTGCGGCTGTGCAACTTCGCGAACGCCGAGACCGAATGCCTGGCCCTCGCCTGGCTCATCGGCTGCCTGGGGCCGTCCGTGCCCGTCCCCGCTCCGTTCTTGACCGGCCCGCAGGGCGCGGGCAAGTCCACCGGCGGCCGGATGCTGGTGCGGATCATCGAGGGCATGAGCGGGGACCTGCGCCGCGCTCCGAAGGACGAGGAGAACCTGATCGCGGCCGTGGCCGCCGGGTGGGTCACCGCGCTGGACAACCTCTCCCACCTGACACCGGACCTGTCCGACCTCATGTGCTGCATCGTCACCGGCGCGGAGACCATCAAGCGCGCCCTGTTCACCGACGGGGACGTGGTCCGCTCCCGCTACCGCCGTCCCCTGCTGCTGACCGGCATCGACGTGGGCGTCGTCCGGCCCGACCTCGCCGAACGCCTTCTGCCGCTCCGCCTGGAGCGGCCCAAGGTCCGGCGCACCGAGGCGGAGCTGTGGGCAGAGTTCGAAGAAGTGCTGCCCGTGATCCTCGGCTCCCTCCTGGACCTCACCGTCCAGGTCCGGGCCGCCAAGGCCGACATCCCCACCGACCTGCGCATGGCCGACTTCGCGCACCTGTGCGCGCAGCTCGACGCCGCCACCGGCCTCGGCGCGCTGGGCGCCTACCGGGCCAGCCTGGACGACCTCAACGACGACGTCATCGAGGGCGACCTCCTGGCCCAGACCGTGCTCAAGCACGCCGCCGGCCTCGAAGCGGGCGCAGAGGTACGCATGACGTCCTCGGAGTGGTTGCACTGCCTCACCGGCCTTTACACCGGCGAGGACTTCCGCCCCCTGCCCAAGGGCTGGCCGACCACCGGCAAGGTCCTCTCCGACCGGCTCAAGCGCCTCCAGCCCACCCTCGCCGCTCGGGGCGTCCTCGTCGACTGGGGCCGCACCAGCGCGGCCCGCTACATCGAGATGACCCGATGCCCCACCCCGCAGCCGCACCAGCAAGAGCCCATGCTCTGACCGCGCGGTACCGGCACAAGCAAGAGGAGCACCAGGTCGCACCACGCCCGGGGTGCTCCTCTTGCTGTTCGGCGCCTCGGCGCCGCCCAAGGGTCGCGCCGCGAAGCGGCTCCTTCTTCACGCTCTAAGGCGCGCACTACAACAGACACCCCCCTTCTCTTTTCCTAAGAGAAGAAACGCTGCGTCACCCATGTCACCCAAGGGCGGAAACGGTCGCTGACCTGCCGTTACAGGGGTGACGCAGGACGGCCGGAGCTGCGTCACCCCGCGTCACCCACGTCACCCATGACGAAAGCCAGCGTCACCAGCTGACGCACCCCGCAGCCTCCGCGTCACCAAAAGCCGCAGGTCAGGCGCACGGATGTCGCAGATGTCGCAGTGACGCAGAAATCCCGACCTCGGACAGACGCGGCCCTCAGGAGCCCACGAACCCAACTCCATCCCTCGCCAATCACAGGAAGGACCGTCCGTGGAAGCGATCCAGCTCGCTACCCCCGTGGACACCACCCTCGTTCTGCTCACCGTCGAAGAGGCCGCCCGCCGGCTCAGCATCGGCCGCACCCTCTGCTACAGCCTCATCCGCACCGGCGAACTCGAATCCGTTCCTGTCGGCCGCCTCCGCCGCGTGCCGGTCGCCGCGCTGGACGACTACGCCGCCCGGCTCCGCCAGACCCACCGCACCGCCGCCTGAGAGGAACCTGTGACCGACAAGAAGAAGGGCACCCGCCGTGCCAACGGCGAATCCGCCATCTACTTCGGAAAGGACGAGCGTTGGCACGCCCGGGTGCCCATGGGCTACAAGGACGACGGCAGCCCGTACCGCCGCCACGTGACCCGCTCCACGCGCCAGAAGCTGGTGGATGAGGTCCGTCGACTGGAGAAGCAGCGCGACCAGGGGACCGCGCAACAGCCGGGCAAGCCCTGGAACGTCGAGAAGTGGCTGCTGCACTGGGTCGAGAACATCGCCAAGCCGGTCATCAGCGAGAACACCTACGCCGGGTACGAGGTGGCCGTACGGGTCCACCTCGTTCCCGGTATCGGGAAGCACCGGCTGGACCGTCTCGAACCGGAGCACCTGGAGAGCCTGTACCGGCGGATGCTGGCCAACGGCAGCAAGGCCGCCACGGCTCACCAGGCGCACCGCACGGCGCGGACGGCCCTCGGCGAAGCCGTACGACGCGGCTATGCGGCGAAGAACGCCGCGGCGCTGGCCAAACCGCCGCGCGTCGAAGAGGACGAGCACGAGGTCGAGCCGTACTCGGTGGACGAGGTGCAGCGTCTGCTGCTGGAGGTAAACAAGCGTCGGAACAGCGCCCGCTGGATGCTCGCTCTCGCGCTCGGCCTACGCCAGGGGGAAACGCTCGGCCTGCGGTGGTCGGACGTCGACCTGGAGAACGAATATCTCAAGCTGCGCCGGAACCGGCTACGGCCGAAGTACGAGCACGGGTGCTCCGAGGGGAAGCCCTGCGGGCGGAAGGCCGGCTACTGCCCAGACCGCGTGCAGGTACGGCGTGAGACGAAGAACACCAAGTCCAAGGCGGGCAGGCGAATCGTTCCCTTGCCGGGGCAACTGGCCGTCATGCTGAGGTCCCACGCGGAAGCTCAGGCGCGTGAACGGCAGGTGGCCGGCGACCTGTGGGAGGAGTCCGAGTACGTCTTCACCAGGCCGGTGGGCGGGCCGCTGAACCCGAACACGGACTACCACGACTGGAAGCGGCTGCTCGAAGCGGCGGAGGTCCGAGACGGCCGCCTGCACGACGCCCGGCACACGGCGGGCACGGTCCTGATGCTCCTCGGAGTGCCCGACCGGGTCATCGACCAGATCATGGGATGGGAGCCCGGCGGCGCGGTCAGGATGCGGGCTCGGTACCTCCACGTCCCGGACGCGCTCCTCAAGGACGTCGCCCGGAAGATCGGGAAAGCGATCTGGGGAGACCCTGAGAAGGCCGCTGTGGACAAAAACCAGGACAACGAGGGCTGAGAACAACGTCGAAAGGCCCCACCCGGAGGTGGGGCCTTTCGACGTATTGCCCGGTGAGAGCAATGGCGGAGGATACGAGATTCGAACTCGTGAGGGGTTGCCCCCAACACGCTTTCCAAGCGTGCGCCCTAGGCCACTAGGCGAATCCTCCGAGGAAGACACTACATGACGTGGAGGAGTGCTCGCGAACCAGATCGGGGCCGGTCCGTGTGACGTGAGTAACCCCGTCCGGGGAGGCGGGGAGAGGGTCGTTTCGGGGGCGCTGGATCAGGTACTGTGGGCGCAGCCCCTCACGTGGCGCTATCTGACTGAACTCCCCCAGGGCCGGAAGGCAGCAAGGGTAGGTCGGCTCTGGCGGGTGCGTGGGGGGCGTTTGCGTTCCCGGGCCGGGCGGCCTGCGGTGGCCGCGGGCGGCCGGAGGCGGGGCCGGTTGTCAGTGCGGGCCGATATCGTCGTATGCGTGTCATCCCTTGCGCTGTACCGCCGCTACCGCCCCGAGACCTTCGCCGAGGTCATCGGGCAAGAGCACGTGACCGACCCGCTGCAGCAGGCCCTGCGGAACAACCGCGTCAACCACGCGTATCTCTTCAGCGGACCGCGCGGCTGCGGCAAGACGACCAGCGCGCGGATCCTGGCGCGCTGCCTCAACTGTGAGCAAGGCCCCACTCCGACGCCGTGCGGGGAGTGCCAGAGCTGCGTCGATCTTGCGCGTAACGGGCGGGGATCGATCGATGTCATCGAGATCGACGCCGCTTCGCACGGTGGTGTGGACGACGCGCGCGAGCTGCGCGAGAAGGCGTTCTTCGGCCCGGCGAGCAGCCGGTACAAGATCTACATCATCGACGAGGCCCACATGGTCACCTCGGCGGGGTTCAATGCCCTGCTGAAGGTCGTCGAGGAGCCGCCGGAGCACCTCAAGTTCATCTTCGCGACGACCGAGCCCGAGAAGGTCATCGGGACGATCCGGTCGCGTACGCACCACTATCCGTTCCGGCTGGTGCCCCCGGGGACGCTGCGCGAGTACTTGGGAGAGGTGTGCGGCCGGGAGGACATCCCGGTCGAGGACGGGGTGCTGCCGCTCGTCGTGCGGGCGGGTGCCGGGTCCGTGCGTGACTCGATGTCGGTGATGGACCAGCTGCTGGCCGGAGCCGGTGCCGACGGTGTGACCTATGCCATGGCGACGGCGCTGCTCGGTTATACGGACGGGTCGCTGCTGGACTCGATCGTGGAGGCGTTCGCCTCGGGGGACGGCGCCGCGGCCTTCGAGGTCGTGGACCGCGTGATCGAGGGCGGGAACGACCCCCGGCGGTTCGTCGCCGACCTGCTGGAGCGGCTGCGGGACCTGGTGATCCTCGCGGCCGTGCCGGACGCGGCGGAGAAGGGGCTGATCGACGCCCCGGGCGATGTCGTGGAGCGGATGCAGGCGCAGGCTTCCGTCTTCGGGGCCGCCGAGCTCAGCCGCGCGGCCGACCTCGTCAATTCCGGGCTGACGGAGATGCGCGGCGCGACCTCGCCGCGGCTGCAGCTGGAGCTGATCTGTGCGCGGGTGCTGCTGCCCGCGGCGTACGACGACGAGCGCTCGGTGCAGGCGCGGCTGGACCGCCTGGAGCGTGGGGCCGGCGCGGCCGCGCTCGGCGGCGGCCTGCCCGCGGGCCCGGGCGGTGCGCCCGGCCCCGGCGGGGTGCCGTCGATGCAGCCCGGTGGCGAGGTCGCGGCGGGATACGTGCCCGGGCCGGGCGCGCACGCGGCTCCGGCTGCCCCGGCCGGTCCCGCAGGTCCGGCGGCCGCGCGGGCCGCGGTCCGCGGTGCGACGGGGGCTCCGGCGGATGCGGCGCCGGCCGGTGGCCCGGCGGGTGCCGGGCCGGGCGAGGCCTCCGGTGCGGCGGCGGGCCCCGCGCCCACGGGCAGCGGCGGCGCTCCGACGGGCGCCTGGCCCTCGGGTGCGCAGCAGCCGGGCGGTGCGCAGGGTGACAGCGGCCAGGCGGGCGGCGCGGGAGCGCGCCGTCCGGGCGCCTGGCCCGGCGCCACGAGCGGGCCGGGCGGCGCCGGTGGGCCCGGCGGCCCCGGTGAGGAAGCCGGTCAGCGGCCCGGAGCCTGGCCGACGAGCGGTGGTACGGGATCGCAGGCGGGCCCCGCGGCCGGTGCGGCCGACGGCGGTGCGGCCGGTGGGCGGCAGCCGGGCGGCTGGCCGACCGCGGCCGCGCCCGGAAGCCAGGGCGGCCAGGGCGCCGCGCCAGTACAGCAGCCGCCGGGGCAGCAGCCGTCCGCCCCGCAGGCCCCCGCGCAGCAGGCGCCCGCCCCGCAGCCGTCCGCGCCCCAGCCGTCGGCGCCGCAGCAGCCCGCGCAGAGCCGGCAGTACGGCTCGGGTGGGCCCGCCGCCGCGCAGAGCGCCGCTCAGGGGACCCAGCAAGTACGGCAGATGTGGCCGGACATCCTGGAGGCGGTGAAGGGCAAGCGCCGCTTCACGTGGATCCTGCTCAGTCAGAACGCCCAGGTCGCCGGGTTCGACGGCACGACCCTCCAGGTCGGCTTCCCGAATGCCGGTGCGCGCGACAGCTTCGCGAACGGCGGCAGTGAGGACGTGCTGCGCGAGGCGCTGGCCGAGCGCTTCGGCGTGCAGTGGCGGGTCGAGGCGATCATCGACCCGTCGGGCGGCGCCGGCCCGCCGGGCGGCGGCGCGGCCCCGCGCGGCGGTGGCGGCTTCGGCGGCAGCGGCGCCGGTGCGCCCGGCGGCGGCTTCGGCGGCGGTGGTGGTTACGGCGGAGGCGGTGCCCCGGCCGCGCCCCCGCAGCAGGCCGCCGCTCCCGCCCCGCCCCCGCAGGGCGCGCCCGAGCAGCCCGGGAGCGCGGGCGGCGGCCAGGGTGCGCAGCGCGCCCGGCAGGCCGTGGCCTCGACCGGGGCGCAGCAGGCCCAGGCGCCGGCCGCCGAGCCCGCGTACCGCGAGCCGGAGCCCCCGTCGTACTCGATCGAGGAGGACATGCCGGCCGAGGACGATCCGGACCTCGTCGACACCGCCCTCAGCGGCTACGACCTCATCGTCCGCGAGCTCGGCGCGACGGTCATAGAGGAGTACAACAACGAGTGAGGCCGCGGCGGCGGACGGCGGGCCGGAAGGTGAAGATCGACCCTCCGTATATCGCTTTCCGTAATCGCCGCAGGCGCGGGGCGGCCCGGGGAAGGCGTACATCCGTACTCCTTCCTGCGGCGTAGGGCGCGGCGGCCACGGAGCACGTAGGCTCGGGCTACCGCAAACATGTGTAGTCGTACGGCAGGAGTCCGCAGTGATCCCCGGTGGTCAGCCCGATATGCAGCAGCTGCTTCAGCAGGCCCAGAAGATGCAGCAGGACCTTGCGGCGGCCCAGCAGGAGCTGGCGCAGACGCCCGTGACGGGTTCCGCGGGCGGCGGGCTCGTCCAGGCGACCGTGACCGGCGCCGGTGAGCTCAAGGGTCTGCAGATCGACCCGAAGGCGATCGCCCAGGAGGGCGCGTCCGCGGAGGAGACGGCCGAGACCGTCGCCGACCTCGTCATCGCCGCCGTTCAGGACGCCAACGCCGCGGCCGCCAAGCTCCAGCAGGACAAGCTGGGCCCGCTCGCGCAGGGCCTCGGCGGCGGCAGCGGCATCCCCGGCCTCCCGTTCTGACGGAGAGCCGGGGCCTCCCCTTCGGGCGGGAGGCCAACTAGCGTACGGAGCAGGGCGGACAAGGGAGAGAGCGTTCCGTGTACGAAGGCGTGGTTCAGGACCTGATCGACGAGCTGGGGCGGCTGCCCGGCGTCGGTCCCAAGAGCGCGCAGCGGATCGCCTTCCACATCCTCCAGGCCGAGCCGACCGACGTCCGCCGGCTGGCGAACGCGCTGATGGAGGTCAAGGCGAAGGTCCGCTTCTGCGCCGTGTGCGGCAACGTCGCGCAGGACGAGCAGTGCCAGGTCTGCCGCGACCCGCGCCGCGACCCCGCGGTCATCTGCGTGGTCGAGGAGCCCAAGGACGTCGTCGCGATCGAGCGGACGCGGGAGTTCCGCGGCCGGTATCACGTGCTCGGCGGGGCGATCAGCCCCATCGAGGGCGTGGGCCCGGACGATCTGCGGATACGGGAGCTGCTGGCCCGGCTCGCCGACGGCACGGTCGGCGAGCTGATCCTGGCCACGGATCCGAACCTCGAGGGCGAGGCGACCGCCACGTACCTCGCGCGCATGATCAAGCCCATGGGGCTGAAGGTGACGCGTCTGGCCAGCGGACTGCCGGTCGGGGGCGATCTGGAGTATGCCGACGAGGTCACGCTCGGGCGGGCCTTCGAAGGACGGAGACTTCTCGATGTCTGATCCCACGTTGCACAACGCCACGCAGAACCCGGACGACTTCGCCGTACAGATCTCCGACTCGGTCGAAAGCTTCATCGTGGCGGTCACGGAAGTGGCGCGCGGTGACGAGCCGGACAGCGCCGTGCCCTTCCTGCTGCTGGAGATCTCGCAGCTGCTGCTCACCGGCGGCCGGCTGGGCGCGCACGAGGACATCGTTCCGCAGGACCGGTACGAGCCGGACATCGGCCCGGAGCCGGACGTGGACGAGCTGCGGGAGCGGTTCGCGACGCTGCTGGACCCGGTGGACGTGTACAACGAGCTGTTCGACCCGTACGTACCGCGCAGTGCGCCCGTGGCCTGCCGGATCTCCGACGACCTCGCCGACATCGTGACCGACCTGCGGCACGGCCTCGCGCACTACCGGGCCGGGCGGATCAGCGAGGCCCTGTGGTGGTGGCAGTTCTCGTACCTGTCGAACTGGGGGCCGACCGCGAGCGCCGCGCTGCGCGCCCTGCAGTCGCTGGTCGCGCACGTACGCCTGGACCAGCCGCTGGACGAGCTGGACGGCCTGGACACCGACAGCGGGGCCGACGGCGAGGAGAACCTGGAGGAAGAGGCCGGGAAGGTCATGGCGGCGGAGATCGCGGGGCCGCTGGGGCTGCACCGGGGCTGAGGCATCGGGCGGCGCCTCCGTGTACGCCTGTGAGCTGGCTTACGTTTCCGCATGGTTTCCGTGTGCTCTCCTCCGGAGCGGGCAGGTGGCCTGCCGAGCGGGCGCGACGATGCGCCACGCCGACCATTTCGGGAGATACTCGGAAGCGGGACGCGAGTCGGCTCGCGCCGGTCACGGCGGAGGGCGCTTCGGTCGCGTACGGCCTCGCAGGAGGCCGCGTACGACCGGCACGCCGACTGTTTTGATCGGGTAGCGAGCAATGTGTCTCACGATGTGGTATTGGCGAGGCGGATTCCGCCTGCTCGATAGACTGAGCCGACCGCATGACCCCCACACAGGGGTCCGGAAACGCCCGCAGGCCTGCGGAACCCGCAGGTACCCGGGGATCCGACAGACAGTTGCGAGGAGCGAGCACACGTGGGCCTTGTCGTGCAGAAGTACGGCGGCTCATCCGTTGCGGATGCCGAGGGCATCAAGCGCGTTGCCAAGCGAATCGTCGAGGCCAAGAAGAACGGCAACCAGGTTGTCGTAGTGGTCTCCGCGATGGGCGACACGACGGACGAGCTGATCGATCTCGCGGAGGAAGTTTCCCCGATTCCCTCGGGGCGCGAGTTCGACATGCTGCTGACCGCCGGAGAGCGGATCTCCATGGCCCTGCTGGCGATGGCGATCAAAAACCTCGGACACGAGGCGCAGTCCTTCACGGGCAGCCAGGCCGGCGTCATAACGGACTCCGTGCACAACAAGGCACGGATCATCGACGTCACGCCGGGCCGGATCAAGACGTCCGTCGACGAGGGCAACATCGCGATCGTCGCCGGCTTCCAGGGTGTGTCCCAGGACAAGAAGGACATCACCACGCTGGGCCGCGGCGGCTCGGACACGACCGCCGTCGCGCTGGCCGCCGCCCTGGACGCGGACGTCTGCGAGATCTACACCGACGTCGACGGTGTCTTCACCGCCGACCCGCGGGTCGTGAAGAAGGCCCGCAAGATCGACTGGATCTCGTTCGAGGACATGCTGGAGCTGGCCAGCTCCGGTTCCAAGGTGCTGCTGCACCGCTGCGTCGAGTACGCACGCCGTTACAACATCCCGATCCACGTCCGCTCGTCCTTCTCGGGACTGCGCGGCACCTGGGTCAGCAACGAACCGCAAGGGGACCAGCCGATGGAGCAGGCGATCATCTCGGGCGTCGCGCACGACACCTCCGAGGCGAAGGTCACGGTCGTGGGCGTACCGGACAAGCCGGGCGAGGCTGCGACGATCTTCCGCGCCATCGCGGACGCCGAGATCAACATCGACATGGTCGTGCAGAACGTCTCGGCCGCGTCGACGGGCCTGACCGACATCTCCTTCACGCTGCCGAAGACCGAGGGTCGCAAGGCCATCGCGGCGCTGGAGAAGACCAAGCCGTCGGTCGGCTTCGACTCGCTGCGCTACGACGACCAGATCGCGAAGATCTCGCTGGTCGGCGCCGGTATGAAGACCAACCCGGGCGTCACCGCCGGCTTCTTCGAGGCGCTGTCGAACGCGGGCGTGAACATCGAGCTCATCTCGACCTCCGAGATCCGCATCTCGGTCGTCACCCGTGCCGATGACGTCAACGAGGCCGTCCAGGCCGTCCACAGCGCGTTCGGTCTCGACACCGATTCCGACGAGGCCGTGGTCTATGGCGGCACCGGACGATGATCACCCCTGATGGGCTGACGCCGGCGGCCGACGGGCTGCCGGCACCGGCCCATGGGGCGCCGCTCCCGGACAGCGATCCGGTGGCGGCGGCCCGTGCGGGCCGCGCGGAGGACCGTGCGGCCCGCAGGCCGAACCTCGCCGTCGTCGGCGCCACCGGCGCCGTCGGCGGCGTACTGCTCGGCATCCTCTCCGAGCGCGCCGACATCTGGGGCGAGGTCCGGCTGATCGCCTCGCCGCGCTCGGCAGGGCGCAAGCTGACCGTACGGGGCGCGGAGACCGAGGTCCTCGCGCTCGCCGAAGAGGTCTTCGACGACATCGACATCGCGCTCTTCGACGTGCCGGACGAGGTCTCGGCGACGTGGGCGCCGATCGCCGCCGCCAAGGGCGCGGTGGTCGTCGACAACTCCGCCGCCTTCCGCATGGACCCGGACGTCCCGCTGGTCGTACCGGAGGTCAACGCACGCGCCGCCCGCGTACGGCCGCGCGGCATCATCGCCAACCCGAACTGCACGACGCTCTCGATGATCGTCGCGCTGGGCGCGCTGCACGCCGAGTACGGCCTGAGCGAGCTGATCGTCTCCTCGTACCAGGCCGTCTCCGGCGCCGGGAAGGCCGGCGTCGACGCGCTGCGCGGTCAGCTGTCCGCGGTGTCCGGTACGGAGCTGGGTACGACGCCCGGTGATGTGCGGCGGGCCGTCGGCGACGACCTCGGCCCCTTCCCCGCGCCGATGGCGCTCAACGTCGTGCCGTGGGCCGGGTCGCTGCAGGAGGACGGCTGGTCCTCCGAGGAGCTGAAGGTCCGCAACGAGTCCCGCAAGATCCTCGGCCTGCCGGAGCTCCGCGTCACCGCGACCTGCGTCCGCGTACCGGTGATCACCACCCACTCGCTGACCGTGCACGCGCGCTTCGAGCGCGAGGTCACGGTGGCCGGCGCGCACGAGATCCTGGCCGCGGCGCCCGCCGTCGTCCTGTGCGACGACCCGGGGGAGGGCGAGTTCCCCACGCCCGCCGACGTGGTCGGCACGGATCCGACCTGGGTGGGGCGCGTACGCAGGTCCCTGGACGACCCGCACGCGCTCGAACTCTTCGTGTGCGGCGACAACCTCCGCAAGGGCGCGGCGCTGAACACGGTGCAGATCGCCGAGGTGGTCGCGGCGGAGCTGACCGGGAGCTGAGCCCCGCTCGGCGATGCTTGAATTTCGAAGAATCCACTCCCCAAGCGCTCGGCCCGTGGGTAATAATTCGAGGACTACTTGTGAAAGTCCTGTGAGCGGACCATCGGCCCCGGTCTCTTGATCTTGGTCGGTGTGCCGTTCGGCTTTTCGCTCCCCGTCGGCTGCAACCGCAGCCGCGCGGGGAGCGTCTTTGTCGCCGCCCTCCTGGGCGTTCGGCACAGCACGGTTCGGCGGTCCGCCCTTATGGGCACGGGCAATACGGGGCATCGGGGAAGAGCTGGTACGCATGAGGGCATTCAACGCATCGCCAAAAACGGTGCCTTGCGCGTACAACCCTGACGGGGGGAAGCGTGTCCAACAGGCGTGGCAGAGGTACTCGGCATTGCAATCGGCCCCGGGAGCGCGGGCAGCGCGGCTGTGGCGCGGCCGTCGCGTACTCGCATCCCCGGTGGCATGCCGGTGATCGCCCCCTGGCCCGCCGCGCGCCCCACGCAGGCCCCGTCCCCGCACGGGAACGCTGACGAAGCGATGGCAGCGGGCACGACAGTCGACCACCTCACCGAGACCTACAGAGCGCACTACCGCTCCCTGCTCGGTCTCGCCGCGCTGCTCCTGGACGACACCGCGTCCTGCGAGGACGTCGTCCAGGAAGCGTTCATCCGCGTGCACTCCGCGCGCGGACGCGTACGCGACCCCGAGAAGACCCTCGCCTATCTGCGGCAGACGGTCGTCAACCTCTCCCGCTCCGCGCTGCGCCGCCGCATCCTCGGACTGAAGCTGCTCTCCAAGCCGATGCCCGACATGGCGAGCGCCGAAGAGGGCGCGTACGAACAGCTGGAGCGAGACCAATTGATCAAGGCGATGCGCGGTCTGCAGCGGCGCCAGCGCGAAGTCCTCGTGCTGCGCTACTTCGCCGACATGACCGAAGCGCAGGTCGCCGAGACGCTGGGCATATCGCTCGGCTCGGTGAAGGCGTACGGCTCACGGGGTATCGCGGCGCTGCGCGTCGCCATGGAGGCTCCGGCATGACCAGCAAGCAGCACGGCCCGCACGAGCCCGCGTCCGAGGGGGGACCGGGGGAGACGCCCGGCGAGGATCAGCAATCGCACGGTACGGAGCGCGGGGCCTCGGGGGCGGCCTCGGCACCGGATGACAACGGTGCCACGGGAGAGGGCGGGCGCGACGCCGACGGCGGCCCCGGTGGTTCCGGGGGCGGTGGCGAGGAGGAGCTGCGGAATCTCCTGCAGTCCGCCGTCCAGGACCTGGAACCGTCCCCCGACTCCCTCGAAACCCTCCGCCGCGCGGTACCGGCCCGGCGCAGGCGCCGCCGGCACGCCGTGGTCGGCGCGGCCGCCGTACTGCTCCTCGGCGGTACGGCCATGCCCGCCATGCTGCACGTCGCGAACGGCGGGGACGCCGACGACCGCCGCGCCAACGCCGCCAGCAGCTCCGAGGCGCACGTCACCACCGGCGGCACCAAGGGCGGTACGAGCAGCCGGCACAGCGACCGCCCGGCCGGCAAGGACGGTAAGAAAACCGACAAGGACGGCAAGAAAACCGGCAAGGACAAGGGCACGGCGAAGGACGGCAGGACCGAGCAGCCCGGCGGCTCCGTCGTCGACCCCGCCGCGACGATGGACGTCACCTCGCCCACCTGCCTGCGCGCCCAGCTCGGCAGCGGCAGCGCGAGCCTCGGCACGCCCGACGCCGAAGGCCGTGTCTACGGCTCCCTGCGGGTCGTCAACACCTCCGCCGCGAGCTGCTCGGTCGACGGCGGCGGCAGCGTGATCGCCGTCGCCCAGGGCAGCGCGGACCCGACCCGCGTCCAGGTCGTCGACCACACGGCGGGCGACGCCGCGCCGGGCCTGCCGGACCCGGCCGCCGCACCCGACCAGATCGTGCTGAAGCCCGGCCAGGCGTACGACGTGAAGTTCGCCTGGGTCCCGGCGGAGGGCGGCGGGTCGTCGGGCTGCGCGGTGTCCAGTACGCCGACGCCCGGCAGCTCCGAGGGCGCCGGATCCGGCGAACCGGCGAACTCCTCCTCGGCCGACGGCAGCGGCGACCAGTCGGGCAGCGGCAGCGAGGGGCCGGCGGACGACGGTACGCAGGCGGCCAGCGTCGCGGTCAGCCACACCCCGGAGGCCGGCGAGCCCTCGGCCGCGACCACCACGATCAACGACGCCTGTGCAGGAACGGTGTACCGCACGGGCCCGCTGCCGGCGCAGTAGATCCCAGCGGGGCCGCGGCAGATACGGGCCCGCCGTCCGGGTACGAGGCACGTGCCCGTACCTTTGATGGTGTGTACCGGTTCCTGCTCACCCCGCGATGGTGGGGAATCAACGTCTTCGTCCTGCTGGCGATCCCCGTGTGCGTCTTCATGGGCAGCTGGCAGCTGAGCCGCTTCGAGGACCGCGTCGACACGCATCAGCAGCAGGAGGACCAGGCGGCCGACGCCAAGACCGCGGCCGCCCGCCCGCTGACGCAGCTGCTGCCCGTCGACAAGAACACCTCGGGCCGGCGCGCCACCGCGACCGGGCACTACGACGCCGGCCATCAGCTGCTCGTCCCCGGTCGGCAGCTCGGCGAGCGGACCGGCTTCTACGTGCTGACCATGCTGCGTACGGGCGGCGGCAAGGCGCTGCCCGTCGTACGCGGCTGGCTGCCGGGCGACGCGGACGCGAAGGCCGACGCGGCGAAGGTGCCGGCGCCGCCGCGCGGCGAGGTGACCGTCACCGGCGCGCTGCAGGCGTCGGAGAACCAGGGCACGAACGGCGTCCAGGCGGGCGGCGGCCTGCCGCAGGGCCAGCTCGGCATGATCAGCGCGGCGTCGCTGGTCAACATCGTGCCGTACGACGTGTACGACGCCTGGATCACGGTCTCGCACGCCCAGAGCCCGATGAAGGCCGTGCCGCCGGCCGCGGCCGAGGGCAGCGGACTCGACCTCAAGGCGTTCCAGAACCTCGGCTACACCGGCGAGTGGTTCGTCTTCGCGGGCTTCGTCCTCTTCATGTGGTTCCGCCTCTTCCGCCGCGAGTCCGAAGCGGCCCGGGATGCGGCGTTGGGGATTCCTGTGGACGAGATGGGGGCGGGAGTGGGGGCCGCGGGTGAGGCGGGGGCGGAGCCCGAGCCGGGGTCTGGTGCGGGCGGCCTTTCCGAGGGCGGGGCCGAGCGGAAGGTCTCTTCCGGGTCTTGACCGGTGGGGCGGGGGGCCTCCCCCCCCGCCCCCGCCCCCTCCCCTCCACCCCCTCGCCCCCTCACAAATTGGTCATACGTCCCCCAGGTACCGGCGGGCGAAGTCCAGTTCCAGGCGGAGCTGCTTGATGCGTTCCTCCACGACCAGGGAGCCGTGGCCCGCGTCGTAGCGGTAGACCTCGTGCGGGTGGTCGCGGTCCTTGAGGCGGTCGACGTAGTTCTCCACCTGGCGGATGGGGCAGCGTGGGTCGTTCACCCCGGCCGAGATGTACACCGGCGCGCGGACCGCGTCCACGTACGTCAGCGGGGACGACGCCTCGAACCGCTCCGGCACCTCCTCCGGCGTGCCGCCGAGAAGCGTGCGGTCCATCGCCTTCAGCGCCTCCATCTCGTCGTGGTACGCCGTGACGTAGTCCGCGACGGGGACCGCGGCCAGGCCCAGCGCCCAGGACTCCGGCTGGGTGCCGAGGCCGAGGAGCGTGAGGTACCCGCCCCAGGAGCCGCCGGAGAGCACGAGCTTGCGCGGGTCGGCGAGGCCGGACTCCACCGCCCAGTCGCGTACCGCGGCGATGTCCTCCAGCTCGATCAGGCCGACGCGGTGCTTGAGCGCGTCCGTCCACTCCCGGCCGTAGCCCGTCGAGCCGCGGTAGTTGACCCGTACGACCGCGAAGCCGTGGTCCACCCAGGCGGCCGGCGCCGAGGCGAAGGCGTCGCTGTCGTGCCAGGTCGGGCCGCCGTGGATGTCGAAGACGGTGGGGAACGGGCCCTCACCGGCCGGCTTCTGGATCAGGGCGTGGATGCGGCCGCCGGGGCCCTCGACCCAGGTGTCGGTCACGGGGACGGAGCCCGGAGCCTTCATCCCTGGCGGGTCGAGCACGACCGCGCCGCTCGTGGAGCGCACCTCCGGGGGCTGAGCCGCGGAGGACCACAGGAACTCCACCGTGCCGTCGGGGCGGGCCGTGGCGCCCGAGACCGTGCCCGTCGGGGTCTCGACGCGGGACAGCTCGCCGTCCTCGGGGACGTACTTCCACAGCTCGCCGCGGGCCTGGAACTCGTGCTCCACCAGCAGGGCCGAGCCGTCCGGGTACCAGTCGGCGCCGACGTCGCCGGGCAGCTCTATGGCGAGCGCGGTCTCCTCGCCGGTCAGCGGATTCCAGATCATCGGCTCCCAGCGGCCGCGGCGCTGATGGCCCACCAGCAGCCGGGCGTCGCCGTCGACCGGGGCGAAGCCCATCACCGACAGGCCCAGCTCCTCGGTGCCGCCCTTGGTGTCGTCCAGCTCGGCGACGGTGGAGCCGTCGGTGCGCACGACGCGGATCGCGGAGTGCATCGCGTCACCGTGCTCGGTGTGCTCGACGGCGATCAGCGAGCCGTCGTGGGAGAGGGCGCCGACGCCGGCCGACTCGCGGTGGCGGTAGATCTCCACCGGGTCCTGGCCGGGTCGGACGAGGTGGATCGTCGAGCCCTCTTCGTCGGTGGAGCGGCCGATGACGGCCGTGCCGTCGCGGCCGAGGGCGAGTCCGCCGGGGTAGGAGGGGGCGAGTCCGGGCGCGGCCGGCTCGTCCTCGCCGCCGCCGAACGGCTGGCGCATCCAGACGCCGAACTCGTCGCCGTCGGTGTCCGAGAACCACCAGATCCACTCGCCGTCGGGGGTGAGCGTCCCGTCCGTCGTGCCGTTCGGCCGGTCCGTGACCTGGCGCTGCTCACCGCTGGCCCGGTCCCACGCGTACAACTCGAAGGTGCCGGTGGCGTTGGACACGAACAGGGAGCGCGCGGGGGCGTCCTCGGCCCACTCGGGAAGGCCGACGCGCGGGGCCCGGAAGCGCTTTTCCCAGTCCGGCATGGACTCGGTGATGGCAGTGGTCTCGTCAGTCATGCGACCCATTCTGCGCCCGGCGAGGCACATCGCGCCGGGCCGACCGTTCGCCTGTGGAAAACTTTCGCCACGGGCATGACAGCGGCCTGGTCGGCAGCCCGTCCGCGGTCTTGTCGACGACCGTCCGCAGCACCGTCGGCGATCCGTCCGCCGTGCCGTCGGCGTCCCGCCCGTGGTGCCGTCAGGAGGCGGCCGCCGGGGCGTCGCGGGCTGCCAGTAGAGTGCGGCTCCGAACCCGCTCGATCTCCGAGGTAGCCGGCTGTGACCCCCGCCACGTCCCCACCCCCCACGCCACCGGCCGTGACCGTCGTCGGGATCGGAGCGGACGGGTGGGGCGGTATCCCGTCCGCCTCGCAGACCGTGCTGCGGGACGCGGACGTCGTCATCGGCGGGCCGCGCCAACTGGCCCTGCTGCCTGCGGAGTGCGCGGGGCGGCGAGTGGCCTGGCCGTCACCGCTGCGGCCCGCCGTGCCCGGGCTCCTCGCGGCGCACGCCGGGCAGAAGGTCGCGGTGCTGGCCAGCGGCGACCCCATGTTCTACGGCATCGGGCGGACGCTCACCGAAGTACTCGGCGACGGAGCCGTCGGCACCGACGCGCTGCGCATCCTGCCGCACCCCTCCTCCGTCTCCTACGCCTGCGCCCGGCTGGGCTGGCCGGTGGAGGAGACCGAGGTGGTCACGCTCGTCGGGCGGCCTGCCGCGCAGCTGTCCGCCGCCCTGCACGACGGCCGGCGGCTGCTCGTCCTCAGCGCGGGCCCCGGCACCCCCGCCGAGGTCGCCCGGCTCCTGGCGGACCAGGGCTTCGGGCCGAGCGGGATGCGGGTGCTCGAACAGCTCGGCGGCGAGCGGGAGCGCGTCCTGACCGGCACGGCCGAGGACTGGCCGCACCCGCCCGGGGACGCGCTGAACATCATCGCCCTGGAGTGCCGCCGCGCCCCGGATGCGCTGCGGCTGGGTGCCGTCCCCGGGCTGCCCGACGACGCGTACGAGCACGACGGCCAGCTGACCAAGCGTCACGTACGTGCCGCCACCCTCGGGGCGCTCGCGCCGGCCCCGGGCGAGCTGATGTGGGACATCGGCGGCGGCTCCGGTTCGATCGCCATCGAGTGGATGCGGACCCACCGTTCCTGCCGCGCCGTCTGCGTCGAGCGCGACCCCGTACGGGCCGAGCGCATCGGGCGCAACGCCGACCGGCTCGGCGTACCGGCCCTACGGGTCGTCACCGGCCCGGCCCCGGAGGCCCTGTCCGGCCTGCCGGTACCGGACGCAATCTTCATCGGCGGCGGGCTGACCAGCCCCGGGCTCCTCGCGGCCTGCTGGGACGCGCTGCCGCCCGGCGGCCGGCTGGTCGCCAACACCGTGACGCTGGAGTCCGAGGCGCTGCTCGCGGAGTGGTACCGGAAGCACGGCGGCGAGCTGGTACGGCTGGCCGTGGCGCACGCCGTACCGGTGGGCGGCTTCACCGGGTGGCGGCAGGCCATGCCGGTCACCCAGTGGGCCGTGCGCAAGGCCCCCGTAAGCGATGGCCGTTCCCAGGACAGCGGCCGCCCCGAAGGCACCGACTACGACGCACCCTCAGGAGACGACAGATGACCGTGTACTTCATCGGCGCGGGCCCCGGTGCCGCCGACCTGATCACGGTGCGCGGTGCCCGGACGCTCGCCGCCTCCCAGGTCTGCCTGTACGCGGGCAGCCTCGTACCCCGTGAACTGCTCGCCGAATGCCCGCCGGACGCCCGGCTGGTGGACACCGCGCAGCTGAACCTCGACGAGATCATCGCCGAGGTGATCAGCGCGCACGAGGCCGGGCACGACGTGGCCCGGCTGCACTCCGGCGACCCCTCGGTCTTCTCCGCGGTCGCCGAGCAGATGCGGCGGCTGGACGCCGCCGGTGTGCCCTACGAGGTGGTACCCGGCGTCCCGGCGTTCGCGGCGGCCGCCGCGGCGCTCAAGCGGGAGCTGACCGTGCCCACGGTCGGCCAGACGGTCATCCTCACCCGTATCGCGCAGCAGGCGACGGCGATGCCCGAGGGCGAGGACCTGGCCACCCTGGGGCGCAGCGGTGCCCTTCTGGTGCTGCACCTCGCCGCCCGGTATGCCGACCGGGTCGTCGAAGAGCTGCTGCCGCACTACGGTGCCGACTGTCCGGCCGCGGTCGTCGCGATGGCCAGTCGGCCCGACGAGCTCGTGCTGCGCGGCACCCTGGAGGACATCGCGGACCAGGTGAAGGCGGCAGGGATCGTCCGTACCGCCGTCATCATCGTCGGCCGCACGCTGGGCGCCGAGCAGTTCCGCGACAGCCACCTGTACTCGGCGGAGCGCGACCGCCACGTGTGCTGACGCGCGCAGGCCACGTGCCCCAGGAGGCCGTGCGTCAGCGCACCGTACTGCGCCCCACGACGTTTCCAGCCCGGTCGATACAGATGACGTCGACCGCCACGGGCGCGCCCCGCAGCACTTCGAGGGCCTGATCGCGGGCGGTGGCCGCCACCAGGTCGCCGAGGGCGACACCCGCGGCCGCGCACAGCTGGAGCGCGGCGAGGCCGGTGTTGGCCGCCGCGACCTCCGTGGCCAGCGCCTCGTCGGCGCCGCCCTGCCGGGCCAGTTCGGCGAGGAAGCCCTTGTCGACCTGGGAGCGCGCGGAGTGCAGATCCAGGTGGCCCGCGGCCAGCTTGGAGAGCTTGGCGAAGCCGCCGCAGATCGTGAGCCGCTCGACCGGGTGCCGGCGGATGTACTTCAGTACCGCGCCCGCGAAGTCGCCCATGTCCAGCAGGGCGTCCTCGGGCAGGCCGTACTCGGCCACCACCGTCTTCTCGGACGTCGAGCCGGTGCAGCCCGCCACATGCGTACGGCCGGCGGCCCTGGCCACGTCCACGCCGCGCCGGATCGAGTCGATCCAGGCCGAGCACGAGTACGGCACGACGATGCCGGTCGTCCCGAGGATGGACAGGCCGCCCAGGATGCCGAGCCGCGGGTTCCAGGTGGAGCGGGCGATCTCCTCGCCGTGGTCCACCGAGACGGTGAGTTCGACGTCCGCCTCGCCGCCCCCGTGGCGCGCGGCGACCTGTGTCAGGTGGTCGCGCATCATCTGGCGCGGTACCGGATTGATGGCCGGCTCGCCGACGTCGAGGGGGAGGCCGGGGCGGGTCACCGTACCCACGCCCGGTCCGGCCTTGAAGACCACGCCGGAGCCGGGCGGCAGGGCGCGCGCGGTGACGCGGACCAGCGCGCCGTGCGTGACGTCAGGGTCGTCGCCCGCGTCCTTGACCACGCCCGCCGTCGCGCGCCTGCCTGACGGCTCTCCAGGCGCCTTCCCGGGCCCGTCCTCGGCCAGCTCCTCGACCGCGAGCGCGAAGGCCGGTGTCTGGCCCTTGGGCAGCGTGATCGTCACCGGGTCGGGAAAGTCGCCGGTCAGCAGCGCGGTGTACGCGGCGGTGGCCGCCGCCGTCGCACAGGCGCCGGTCGTCCAGCCGGGCCGCAGACCGGTGTGCTTGAGTTGGGCGCTGCGCCCGCCACTCGCCTCACTCATGGAAGGTTCCGATGCACGCCGCGACGCACGTACTGATACTCGGCGGGACGACGGAGGCCCGCCGGCTCGCCGCGGCGCTGGTCGACGGCCCGCTCGCCGGCGGCGTCCGCGTGACGACCTCCCTCGCGGGCCGGGTCGCCCGCCCCGTGCTGCCGCCGGGCGAGGTCCGCATCGGCGGCTTCGGGGGTGCGCAGGGGCTGGCCCAGTGGCTGCGCGCGCACCAGGTGGACGTGCTCATCGACGCCACCCATCCTTTCGCCGGAACGATCAGTTTCAACGCGGCGACGGCCGCAGGCATGGCCCATGTTCCCCTGCTGGCGCTGCGCCGCCCCGGCTGGGTCCCCGGGGACGGCGACGACTGGCACTCGGCCGGGTCGCTCCAGGAGGCCGCCGCGCTCCTCCCGGACCTGGGCCGCCGGGTCTTCCTCACCACGGGCCGGATGGGCCTGGCCGCCTTCGCGGACCTCGCGGACCTTTGGTTCCTCATGCGGTCCGTGGACGCGCCCGAGGGCCCGTGCCCGCCGCGCATGGAGGTGCTGCTCGACCGCGGCCCGTTCACCCTGGAGGGCGAGCGGGCGCTGCTGCGCGAGCACCGGATCGACGTCGTGGTCACGAAGGACAGCGGGGGAGCGGCCACCGCGCCCAAGCTCACGGCGGCCCGTGAGGCCGGCGTCCCGGTGGTCGTCGTCCGCCGCCCGGCGGCCCCGGCCGGCGTCCCCGTCGCGGACGGCCCGGAACAGGCCGTCCGCTGGCTGGCGGAGCACATGGGCGGCGCGTTCCTCACGGAGGCGTGATCCCGGGGGCGCAGCTCCGAAAGAGACCGCCTGCCCCTGAAGGACGGCCGCTGCTCCCGAAGGACAGCCGCCGCCCCCGGAAGCCCGCCTCAGTCCTCCGGATACCGCCGCGGCGTCCACACGATCTGCTCGCCGTTCCCGCGCCGTACGGTCTGCGTCTGCGAGGAGCCGACGATCAGGAGGGTCCGCATGTCGACCTCGGCCGGGTCCAGGTCGGCCAGTCGTACGACGCGGACGCTCTCCTCCGGGCCGCCGATGTCGCGGCCCAGGATGACCGGGGTGTCCGGCGCGCGGTGCTCCAGGAGCAGCTCGCGGGCCTTGCCCACCTGCCACGTACGGCTGCGCGAACCGGGGTTGTACAGGGCGAGCACCAGGTCGGCGGCGGCCGCCGCGCGCAGCCGTTCGGCGATCACCTCCCACGGCTTGAGCCGGTCCGAGAGGGAGATCGTGGCGTAGTCGTGGCCGAGCGGGGCGCCCGCGCGGGCGGCGGCCGCGTTGGCCGCGGTCACGCCCGGCAGCACCCGTACGGGCACGTCCGCGTACGCCTCCTGCGCCGCCACCTCCAGCACGGCGGTGGCCATCGCGAAGACGCCGGGGTCGCCGCCGGAGACCACGGCGACGCGCCGCCCCCGCCGCGCCAGGTCCAGCGCGAACTCGGCGCGCTCGGACTCGACCTTGTTGTCCGAGCCGTGCCGCTCCTGCCCGGCCCGTACCGGCACCCGGTCCAGGTAGGTCGTGTAGCCGACCAGGTCGGTGGCGTTGTCGAGGGCGCCGCGCGACTCGGGCGTCAGCCAGGGAGCGCCGGCGGGGCCGGTGCCGACGACCGTCACCTCGCCGGTCTCCGGGACCGCGGGCCCGGTGTCCACGCGCGACGGCAGCACGGCCACTGAGAAGTACGGCACCGACTCCGGGTCCACGTCCGCCAGCGCCGCCGTGCGCTCGCCGTCCATGTACGCCCGCTCCACGTACCGCGCGTCCGCCAGCCGGCCGGTGCGCTCCAGGGCGCGGCGGACGGTCGGGAACGTACGGCCGAGCTTCATCACGACCGCCGAGTCGGCGGCGGCCAGCCGGGCCGTCAGCTCGTCCTCAGGCAGCGTGCCGGGCACGATCGTGAGGGTTTCCTCGGCCTCGACGAGCGGGGCGCCCAGGCGGGCCGCTGAGGCGCTCACCGAGGTGATCCCGGGGACCACCTCGGTGGGGTAGCGGTGCGCGAGCCGCTTGTGCATGTGCTGGTACGAGCCGTAGAAGAGCGGGTCGCCCTCGGCGAGTACGGCGACCGTGCGGCCCGCGTCGAGGTGCGCCGCCAGCCGGGCCGCGGCCTCTTCGTAGAAGTCGTTCAGCGCGCCCCGGTAGCCGCCGGGGTGGTCCGTCGTCTCGACCGTCACCGGGTAGCGCAGCAGCTCCTCGATGTGGTCGGGGCGCAGGTGCGGCTCGGCGATCGCCCGGGCGCGGGACCGGCCGTGCCGGGCGCTGTGGTACGCCACCACGTCCGCCTCCGCGATGGCCTGGACGGCCCGCAGGGTCATCAGGGACGGGTCGCCGGGGCCCAGCCCGACCCCGTACAGCTTCCCGGTGCCGCCGCTGTTCATAGAAGCGGCGCCGCTCTCCGTGGTGGTGCTCATTCCGCGGTGCTCGCAATCGCGTTGACGGCGGACGCGGCCATCGCGCTGCCGCCGCGCCGGCCCCGCACCACCAGGTAGTCCAGGCCCAGCGTGTTCGCCGCGAGGGCGTCCTTCGACTCGGCCGCGCCGATGAAGCCCACCGGTATGCCGAGGACGGCCGCCGGTCGCGGCGCGCCCTCCGCGATCATCTCCAGGAGGCGGAACAGGGCGGTCGGCGCGTTGCCCACGGCCACCACCGAGCCCGCCAGTAGGCCGCGGTCGCGCCAGAGCTCCAGCGCGGCGGCGCTGCGCGTGGTGCCCAGCTTCTCGGCCAGTTCGGGCACGCCCGGCTCCGAGAGGGTGCACACCACGTCGTTGTCGGCGGGCAGCCGCTTGCGGGTGACTCCGCTGGCGACCATCTGCGCGTCGCACAGGATGGGCGCGCCGTCGTGCAGCGCCTTACGGGCGCGGGCCACGACGTCCGGGGAGTACGCGAGGTCGCGGACGAGATCGGTCATGCCGCAGGCGTGGATCATCCGGACCGCGACCTGGGAGACGTCCGCGGGCAGCCCCGCGAGGTCCGCCTCCGCGCGGATGGTGGCAAAGGACTGGCGGTAGATCTCCGCCCCGTCCTTCTCGTAGTCGAACACGGTGCTCTCGCTCATCTCGTCACGCGTCAGAGGGGTGTGGGTGCAGGTCACTGCGTCAGAGGGGTGGTGCAGGCCGGCGCCGTACGTGCTGACGCTACGGCGGCGGCGAGTACGGCGGGTGCCGTCGGGGGAGTGGGCTCGGTCACGGTGGCGGGCGGCGGTTCCCCGGGTGACGCGCCGCGTACGGAGACGCGGTAGCCGTCCTGTTCGGCGACCACGTCCACCCAGTCGCCCTGCGGGTGGCCGCAGCGGCGCGCGCACCCCGACCAGTACACGGGCAGCCCGCCGCCCGTACCGAGTGCGGTGCCGGCATCGGCCCGTACGTCCGCAAGGGACTTGGCGCAGCCGGGGCGGCCGATGCAGGCGCCGACGCCGTACCAGGGGGAGGCCGGGTCGGTGATCAGTCCGGCCGCCGCCAGGTCCCGCAGCCGGTCGTCGGCGGCTGCGCGGTCCACCCCGGGCACGACCACGCCGCGCCACGGTGTCAGCCGTACTTCGCCGTCGCCGTCCGTACGGGCCACCTCGGCCAGCAGTCGCCACTGAGTGGCGGTCAGGCTCCCCAAGGGGGCGAGGACGGACAGCGCCCGGTGGTCGTCGGGGCCGTCGACGATCCCGGGGGCGGGCGCTGCGCCTGTAGGCAGCGAGACACTCGCCACATACGTGCAGGGGATACCGGCCGCCTCCAGTAGGCGGGCCGTCGCGCGCACCAACGGGCCCGCGCCGTCCGGCAGATCGCGTACCCGCCACGCGCGGGATTGGCCCTCCGCCGCCTCCAGGAAGGCCTCGGCCGCGAACAGCGCGGCCCGAGGAGCGTCGGCGCCGCGCACCCGAAGGGCACCATCCGCGCCCCCGATGTGCAGCAGCGCGCCACCAGAAGCGGCGCCCGCCGCACCCGAGGCGATCAATGTCACATCAGCCCCCAGCGAAGCGACATCCCCGCGCCCGTCGTCCAGCGCGAACAGGAAGCGCCCCGAGAGCGCGGTCGCGGCCTCGCTCGCGCACAACAGGCCGTCCAGCGCGCGCAACCAGGGGCGTACGTCCGCGTCTCCGGTGCCGTCGAGGCCGGAGAGCGGGGAGGCGACGATGTTGCGTACCCGCTCATGACGGTACGAAGGCAGCAGTCCGGCCGCGTCGAGCAAGCCCGCCAGGGCCCCGCCGCAGTCGCCTTCCAGGCCGCGCAATTGCACATTCCCGCGCGAGGTGAGGTGCAGCGTGCCGTCCCCGAGGCGGACCGCCGCGTCGGCCAGCGCGGCCGCCTGAGCGGCGGTCAGTACGCCGCCGGGCACCCGGACGCGGGCCAGCGCACCGTCGTCCGCCATGTGCAGCCGCAAAGTGCCCGGGCAGGCGTCGAGACGAACCGGTATGGGGGGTTCGTCCCGAGGTGGAGGGTTGGTCGCCGTGGGCATGGCGGCGAGCATACCGATCCCGTCCCGGGCGTCCGCCCGAGCGGGAGGCCGCCGCCCGCCCGAGCCGGAGACCGGGCGTCCGCCCCACGCTCGGGGCGCGGCCCTTACTATGCTCACGGCGGGCCATCCGGTCCGTCACCCTCGCCGGCGACGGCGACAAGGGAGGAAGCCCGGTGCGAATCCGGCGCGGTCCCGCCACTGTGACCCCGGCCCCCACGGCCGGGTGAGCCAGGAACTCCCTTTCCCGAGCTCGCGCTTCCGCGCGCGCAAAGGGAAATCCATTCCGACACCGCCCGGGGCGCGGACCCCGAGGAAGGCCCGACGCCGCATGCTGCATTCCTCCGGGGAGCCGAACCCCGAGACCCGCCGGATCCTGCTCCTGTCGACCTCCGACACGGACCTGCTGAGCGCCCGCGCGGCGAGCGGCCCCGTCGGCTACCGCTTCGCCAACCCCGCCCGGCTGGACCTGGCTGACCTGCCCGCCCTGCTCGACGGCTGCGACCTGGTCGTCGTGCGCCTCCTCGGCGGCATCCGCGCCTGGCAGGAGGGCCTGGACCAGCTGCTCGCGGACGGCCGCCCGGTCGTCGTACTCACCGGCGAACAGGCCCCCGACGCGCAGCTGATGGCTGCCTCCACCGTCCCGGTAGGCATCGCCGCCGAGGCGCACGCGTACCTCGCGCACGGAGGCCCCGCCAACCTGGAGCAGCTCGCCCGCTTCCTGTCCGACACCGTGCTGCTGACCGGCCACGGCTTCGAGGCGCCGGCCGCCGCGCCCTCCTGGGGGCCGCTGGAGCGCACCGCCCGTAAGGACGTTGCCACGGACGCCCCCACGGTTGCGGTGCTCTACTACCGCGCTCACCACATGAGCGGGAACACCGCCTTCGTGGACGCGCTGTGCGGCGCCATCGAGGACGCGGGCGCCCGCCCGATGCCGCTGTACGTCGCCTCCCTGCGGGCCCCCGAGCCGGAGCTCATCGAAGAGCTGCGCGCCGTCGACGTGATCGTCACCACGGTGCTCGCGGCAGGCGGCACCAAGCCCGCGACGGCCTCGGCCGGCGGCGACGACGAGTCCTGGGACGCGGGCGCCCTCACCGGCCTCGACGTACCGGTCCTGCAGGCGCTGTGCCTCACCGGTTCGCGTACGGACTGGGAGGAGAACGACGAGGGCGTCTCGCCGCTGGACGCGGCCAGCCAGATCGCCGTGCCCGAGTTCGACGGCCGCCTGATCACCGTGCCGTTCTCCTTCAAGGAGATCGACGAGGACGGGCTCCCGGCGTACGTCGCCGATCCGGAGCGCGCGGCGCGCGTCGCCGGCATCGCCGTCCGGCACGCCCGGCTGCGCCACATCGCGCCCGCCGACAAGCGTGTGGCGCTCGTACTCTCCGCCTACCCGACCAAGCACTCCCGCATCGGCAACGCGGTCGGCCTGGACACCCCCGCCTCCGCCGTCGAACTGCTGCGCCGCCTCCGGGAGGAGGGCTACGACTTCGGGCCCGAGGAGGAGATCCCGGGCCTGGTCTCCGGTGACGGCGACGAGCTGATCCGCGCGCTCATCGAGGCCGGCGGCCACGACCAGGACTGGCTCACCGAGGAGCAGCTGGCCCGCAACCCCGTCCGTATCCCGGCCGCCGACTACAAGCGCTGGTACGCGACCCTCCCCGCCGAGCTGCGCAAGTCCGTCGAGGAGCACTGGGGCCCGGCGCCCGGCGAGATGTTCCTCGACCGCAGCCGCAACCCCGAGGGCGACATCGTGCTCGCGGCCCTGCGCCGCGGCAACCTGCTGATCCTCATCCAGCCGCCGCGCGGCTTCGGCGAGAACCCGATCGCCATCTACCACGACCCCGATCTGCCGCCCTCGCACCACTACTTGGCGGCCTACCGCTGGATCGCCGCCGCTGCCGAGGACGGCGGCTTCGGCGCCGACGCCATGATCCACCTGGGCAAGCACGGCAACCTGGAGTGGCTGCCCGGCAAGAACGCGGGCCTCTCCGCCGCCTGCGGCCCGGACGCGGCCCTCGGCGACCTGCCGCTCATCTACCCGTTCCTGGTCAACGACCCGGGCGAGGGGACCCAGGCCAAGCGCCGTGTCCACGCCACCCTCGTGGACCACCTCGTCCCCCCGATGGCCCGCGCCGACTCGTACGGCGACATCGCGCGCCTGGAGCAGCTGCTCGACGAGTACGCGCAGATCTCCTCCATGGACCCGGCCAAGCTGCCCGCGATCCGCGCGCAGATCTGGACCCTCATCCAGGCCGCCAAGCTCGACCACGACCTGGGCATGGAGGACCGCCCGGACGACGACGGCTTCGACGACTTCCTGCTGCACGTCGACGGCTGGCTCTGCGAGGTCAAGGACGCGCAGATCCGCGACGGCCTGCACGTACTGGGCGGCGCGCCGACCGGCGCCCCGCGCGTCGACCTGGTCCTCGCGATCCTCCGCGCCCGCCAGATCTGGGGCGGTACGTCCGCGCTGCCGGGCCTGCGGGAGGCGCTCGGGCTGGACGAGTCGGCGGCGACCCGTACGACCGCGGACGCGGCCGAGGAGCAGGCGCGCGCCCTCGTACAGGCGATGGAGGACGCGGGCTGGGACCCGGCCGCGGTGGCCGACGTGGCCGCCGACCACGGGCCGCAGGTCGCCGACATCCTCGACTTCGCGGCCCGCGAGGTCGTTCCCCGCCTCGCCGGCACCACCGCCGAACTCGACCACGTCGTACACGCCCTGAAGGGCGGCTTCGTACCGGCAGGCCCGTCCGGCTCGCCGCTGCGCGGCCTGGTCAACGTCCTGCCGACCGGCCGCAACTTCTACTCCGTCGACCCCAAGGCCGTCCCCTCCCGCCTCGCCTGGGAGACCGGCCAGGCCCTCGCCGACTCGCTCCTGGAGCGGTACCGCACCGACAACGGCGACTGGCCCACCTCCGTTGGCCTGTCCCTGTGGGGTACGAGCGCGATGCGCACCGCGGGCGACGACGTAGCCGAGGCCCTCGCGCTGCTCGGCGTCCGCCCCGTCTGGGACGACGCCTCGCGCCGCGTGACCGGCCTGGAGCCGATCCCGCTCGACGAGCTGGGCCGCCCGCGTATCGACGTCACCCTGCGCATCTCCGGCTTCTTCCGGGACGCGTTCCCGCACACCATCGGGCTGCTGGACGACGCCGTACGCCTGGTCGCGGGCCTCGACGAGCACGCCGACCAGAACTTCGTACGCGCGCACGCCCAGGCCGACCTGGCCGAGCACGGCGACGAACGCCGCGCCACCACCCGTATCTTCGGCTCCCGCCCGGGGACGTACGGCGCGGGCCTGCTCCAGCTCATCGACTCCCGCGACTGGCGTACGGACGCCGACCTCGCCGAGGTCTACACGGTGTGGGGCGGTTACGCCTACGGGCGCGGCCTCGAAGGCTGCCCGGCGCGCGAGCAGATGGAGACGGCCTACAAGCGCATCGCCGTCGCCGCGAAGAACACCGACACCCGCGAGCACGACATCGCGGACTCGGACGACTACTTCCAGTACCACGGCGGCATGGTGGCCACCGTACGGGCGCTGCGGGGCACCGCCCCCGAGGCGTACATCGGCGACTCCACCCGCCCTGAGACGGTGCGCACGCGCACCCTCGTGGAGGAGACCTCGCGCGTCTTCAGGGCGCGCGTCGTGAACCCCAAGTGGATCGAGGCGATGCGCCGCCACGGCTACAAGGGCGCGTTCGAGCTGGCCGCGACGGTCGACTACCTCTTCGGGTACGACGCCACGACCGGCGTCGTCGCCGACTGGATGTACGACAAGCTCACCCAGGCGTACGTGCTGGACCCGGAGAACCGCGCGTTCCTCCAGGAGGCCAACCCCTGGGCCCTGCACGGCATCGCCGAGCGCCTCCTGGAGGCGGAGTCGCGCGGCATGTGGGCCGAGCCCGACCCCGCCGCTCTCGAAGCGCTCCGCGAGATCTTCCTGGAGACGGAGGGCGAGCTGGAGGGCGAGGGCTGAGGCCCACCCCTTCCGGTCACTTACGGGCGCCGCGTCGGACCTCCCCGGTCTCACCGGGCGGGTTCCGGCGCGGCGGTGCCGGTTCAGCGGCGAGGCCGGTTCAGGAGGACCAGCAGGCCGCAACACAGCACCGCCAGTACCGCGGCGCCGGCCAGGAGGCGCGGCATCGGGAAGCTGCCGCCGAGCGTGCTGAGCAGCAGCGGCGCGAACATCCCGAGGTAGGCGAGGCTCCAGAAGTACGCGGTGAGGCGGGCCAGTCCGGCCGGCGCCGCGAGGGCGGCGGCGGTGCCGAGCCCGTACGTGAGGACCAGCCCGTACCCCGCGCCCAGCACCGCCCCGGCGACCAGGCCGAGCACCGGCTGCTGGTGCGCGGCGGCCGGCCCGGCGAGGCCGAAGCCCCCGGCCGTCACCAGCAGCCCGGCGACCGCGGTGCGCAGCCGACTGCGCAGACTCAGCCGGCGGGCCAGCGGCTGCACCGCCACCCCCGCACCGGGCACGACGGCGGTCGCCACCCCCGCGTACACCACCTCCCAGCCGCGCAGCCCCCCGTCCACCAGCCCGGGCAGCGTCGCAAACCCGACCATCGGCCCGGCAAAGACCCACGGCGCCATCGGCAACACGGCACGCCAGAAACCGGGGCGTGCGATGGGGGGATGAGCGCCGGTACGGCCATCAGTACGCCTGGGGGCTGTGCCCGCGGCGGTACGCCCGGAAGTCGTGCCTCGGGCGGTACGTCCAGCGCCGCTGGCCGGACAGGTCTCCGGACAGGTCTCCGGACTCCTCCGGGCCAGCCCCCACGCGAGTACCACCAACACCACATGCGGCACATAGGCGAGCACCATCGGGTGCGGCGCCCACTGGGCGATCAGCGCGGCGGCGAGCCCGCCCGAGGCGAAGCCCAGCGAGACGAAGACGCCGGAGCGCCGGGCGGCCACCGTCTCCGCGCCCGCGGGCGCGTACGGCGGCGAGGAGAGCTCCTTCACCCAGGCCCCGCCGGCCGCCAGCAGCGCCCCGGCGCTGATCCCGGTGAGCAGCCGCCCGGGGCCCAGCCAGAACGCCGAGCCGGCGCCGGGCATCAGCAGCAGCGTGGCCACCGCATTGAGGGCGAGCGCGCCGAGCGCCACCGGACGCCGCCCGAACCGGTCGGAGAGTGGGGCGGCAGCGAGCAGCCCCGGTATCAGCCCCACCGCGTACACCGCGAGCAGCGCGTTGACCGCGGCGTCCGACAGCCCCGCACCGGCCCGGTACGCGCCGAGCAGCGCGGCGAACTGGTTGGCGCTCCACCCCGAGGCGGTCATCATCAACGCCGTCCGCAGCCCGTACCGGCGAGGGACGCGCGGCGCGGCGGCGGGCGGTGCGCAGGCGGCCGCTGTCCTGGCAAATGCGTTATTACTGGCATTAGTGGTATCGATACTGGTCACGAAACCCTTTGTACGAGCCACCGCCCACTCCCCGCCGCCCGCCTTCACGATTCGTGAACGGCCCCCCGCGCCGACCGCGACCGCGCCGTACCCTGGGCGAACATGGACCTCCGGCTGCTCCCGTCATTCCTGGCCGTCGTCGAGGAACGGCACTTCGGCCGGGCGGCGGCCCGCCTCTTCCTCTCGCCGCCCGCCGTCACGCAGCACATCCGCCGCCTGGAGAGCGAACTGGGCACCCCGCTGCTGCACCGCAACCCGGTCCGGCCGACCGCCGCCGGCGTACGCCTCGCCGAGCACGCCCGCACGCTGCTGGCCGCGGCGGACGCGGCGGTCGAGGACGTCCACGAGGCGGTGCGCCGGGAGCGCGAGGCGACCACGCGTCCGCTGCGCGTCGGCATCATGGGGCACGGCTCGGCGGAGATCACCCCGGCCGCGGTGAACGCTTACCGCAGGGCGCGCCCCGAGGTCCCCGTGGAAGTGACCCAGCTCAACTTCACCGAGCACGTCACGGCGCTCGTCGAGGACCGGGTGGACCTGGCCTTCATCCGCCCGATGCCCGACGACGACCGGCTGGTGGGTGACGTACTCCTCACCGAACAGCGCATCGTGGTCGTCCCCGAGTCCACGCAGCTCGCCGACGCCCGCACCGAGGGCGTACGCGTCGCCGACCTGGCCGCCCTCCCGATCTTCCGGGTCCCCGACCACACGCCGGCGATCTTCAAGGAGTACCTCTACTTCGGCAACGAGGCCGCCCGCCGCGGCCGCAGCATCGCCCTCACCCCGCAGGAAGTCCTCACCGGCGTCCTCACCGGCCACGGCGCCGGCTCCGGCCTCCACTCCTTCGCCCGCTACTACAACTGGCCCGGCGCCGTCTTCGTCCCGGTCCTGGACGCGCCCCACGAGTCCAGCCACCTCGCAGCCCGCGCCGACGACCCCAACCCCGAGGTGGCCGTCTTCCGAGCCCTCACCACCACCCTCGCCCGCGAACTGGCCCCCCGCATCAACAAGATGCCCCTGCCGTGACCCCCGCCCCCGAAAAAATCACCGCCGGACTCCCTTACCCCGCCCGCAGTTTCGGGAAATACAGCTAGGGCCTGGCCCTCAGTGAGGACCAGTGTTGAGAGCCGAGGAGTTTGGAGTCCCCCAGACGCGCCGCTACGCCGTGCTGATCGCGCGACGCCACGGGACGGCAGCGCTCCCCAAAGCCACGCATCAGCCGTATCGCACGAATACCTCCGGTGCTCCGGCCGACCCCACACTTCCGCCATGCGTGACTTGGGCGAGACACTGGACCGACCCGAGCCGTTCCTCGTGGTCTCCAACTACGGCGGCGGTGGAAATCCCAAAGCCCGGCCCCGGCGCACCTCTGCAGAACCGGCCTTCACCGTCACCGGCAAGATCTTCCGCTGTCGGGTCATGACCGAAGATGGCACCGAGGACCTGGACCGCCTATCTACCTCCGAAGCAGGCCAGCTTCAAAGCTTCTCTGCTAACCACCCCTGGGCGGGCAATGACAAAGCCCAACAGATCGGCAACGCCACCCCACCGCTCCTGGCTGCACACGTCCTCACCGCCGCGCTAGTTTGAGGCCACTCGCCCGTATGCGCCCGCGCCGGCAGAATGCTGTTGTGCCCCAAGCTAACCCTTCCTCCGTGGCCGTTTCCGACCGCATGAGCCGGCAGAGCTCCCGCGACGCCGCTCCCGAGGTTGCGGTCCGACGACTCCTGCACGCGGCGGGCCTGCGCTACCGGGTGAACCTTCCGGTCCCCGGCGTGCCCCGTCGCAGAATCGACATCGCCTTCACCAAGGCCAAGATCGCCGTCTTCTTCCCCGGCTGCTTTTGGCACGGATGTCCCGAGCACAAAACACGACCGAAGCAAAACGCAGAGTGGTGGCGAGCCAAACTGGACAAGAACATGGCTCGCGGACGGGCGAGACCGGCGCGAAGTTGGTCGATGTGGCGAGACGCGCAGGCGTTTCCACCGGCACCGTGTCCAACGTCCTCAACCGGTCGGACGTCGCAGCCGAAGCCACCGGGGCACGAGTACGGGAGGCCGTCGAGGCTCTCGGGTTCACGCGTGGCGGGGGCGCCGTCGACCAAGTCGAGCACTCGCGACTGAACGGGTTCGCCACCTGGCTCTTCACACCGGCGGTCTCCGGCTGGTACCCGAAGAAGGCTCCGCAGGAAGCGCGGCCCGTGCCAGTGCTCGCCGACCCCTGGCCGGGTGTGCCGGCGCGGGGGAGAGGAGCACAGGCGCGCGCGGACTCCTGCTGGGTGCCGATCGCGAAGGGGCTGACGCCTCACGGACTGCGCCACACGCACAAGACGCGCATGGAAGGGTTCCGCACCCCGCCGAAGCTGATGGACGAGCGCATGGGACACCTAGACGGGTCGGTGCAGGCACGCTACACGCACATCACCCGAGAGATGCGTGAGGAACTATTGGAGAATCTCACACCCGGGAGTGGGAGGCCTCCCTTGAAGCCCGGCTCATAATGTCGCCCACGTCACCCGTGGCTGTGCTCAATGAACTCTTGCAAGAGCGACGGAGAGTCCGCGTGTAGGCGCTTTTACGGGAAGTGTTCCAAGATCTCCTCGTCCTTCCTTTAGCGGAGCAATCTCCAACGCGTTAGGGGCATCATAGAATGATGCCCCTAGAGGTGAGCGTCCACTCTGTAGTCAACGGGAAATCATAAAGCCGGTGAATTGAGTCCATACAGTGCTGGAAGTTCGCTAGCCGCTCTGGCGAAGATGCGTCGAAGCCAAGAATTCTGAGTAAACCTCTGCTCCCACATACCTTCTGGCTCATCATGAGCATCGAATAGGTGGCTCCAGCGGTATTTTGCGGGCTCCGGCGCGCCAGAAGCGATGGGCGCACCGTATTCATTTACAGTGATCGGGTCGGGTCGGAGTTGATCCACGATCCAAGCGACCTCATCTCGCAGCGGAGACAGGGGGCGGCGGCCAAACAAGGTAATTCCCTCAATCGTCTCCAGTGGCTCGAGGGTGGGGGCATAAATCCCTACGGGCAGATCAGGGGACAAGAGTAAATCGACCTGACCGTCGATCAGAAATGCCCGCTGGGAATCCCCGGCTTCGGCGAGGCGTTGCGCTACACCCGCAAGGCGATCCACGGTCCGCTCTCGCTCAACTGAGATCGATTGCAAAGACTGCTGCGCGGATAGCCTTGCTTCGGGATCTTCATCCTGCTCATCCTCCATCAGGATTTCGGGCAACCTCGTTCTCTCAAGAAGATCCGTTGCAATGAATGACAGTGCGTCTACTGTCTCCCGAAGAGTGGGATCCTGCCACCAACGCTGATTGGCACCCATCATTTCTCGTATCCAGTGTAAACTCCGGTGGACCTCATGCATATCTTCGTCCCCGAAACCTGTCGGCAGCTTCATGACGAAATTTGGGTTGTCCCGGTAGGGGAGGAATAGCTGCCAATAGGCCCACGCGTGCGACGCGATCAGGCGACCGAGCCTATTACGCGCTACTTCGTGCATTGCCTGGTGCTGTTCCTCATCGCGTCGGCGCTCGGACGCCACCCGACGAGCCTCAATGCCTCGCTCGATAGCAGCAACAGCAATGCTGACGATCAAGCCTGTCAGCAAGGCAGAACCTAGTCCGGTGCGCGCTGCATCGTCGAACGGCGCAGATATGACAAACGCGAGCCCGATCACTCCTAAGACGACAGCGCCGAACACGAATAGGTGTCCACGTCTCTCCGCGATCCACCCTAGTGACCTACGGAGACGATCCGGAGAATTCACACGAGCACCCCCCGTCGATGGATCGAAACCAGTGGGGCTGTTGTTTTTTATGCGCTCCAGAGAGTGCACATCTCAACAGAACCTCATGGTGGCTAATACTCCTATTCTGGCGCAACTGCAAGTCGATCGGCGCGGGCGAGCGCGGCAGGCAGCAGCGCAGTTGCGCCCATAGTCTGCACCGCTGATTTGCCAACGACGCCCGGGGCATAACGCACATACCAGCGTGCCAGGTCTCGCTTGATCCGGTGAAGAGCAGCAGTCACGCGGGCTCCCGAGTTGGTGGATGTCTGCGGGCACCGGGCTTACGCGCGGTCGATGGGGACGGCGCCTGTTCAAGAACACCACGCGAGCGGAGCGGGACCGGCTGGTCGCCGAGCTGCTCGACCTTCCTGGCTACAGCCGCCATCAGAAGTCGACGGGTGGTCGCCCGACCACCGTCGTGAGCTATGCGGGCTGAGCGCGGTAAGGCAACGAAGGGTGGTGAGCCCGTTGGCCTGCGCTAACAGCAGATCGGTAAGGGGAGTGGTTAGCGGGGCGGTAAGCCGCCTGTTCGCCGGGCCTGCACTTATCGCCCCGGTTCCCGACTCCCTTACCGCCTCTAAGAAGGCCCAGGTCAGACGGCTTACCGTCCTTACCTCTCTTATCGCCCAGCCAAAGGACCGTCCTCGCCTGTTCAGATTCCCGGAGAGGTGACATGAGCTCGCACCAGATGAGTCAAGACCTTCCTCAGCTCTACCCGGCCTTTGACGTTGTTGAAGTACTCGGTTGCTCGGAGTGGTGGGTGAAGGAACAAGCGCGGCGGCGTCGGATTCCGTTCATCAGGAGCGGCAGCGGCTACCGCTTCACGAAGGATCACGTACAGGAGATCCTCCACATCCTTGAAGAGCGGCCTGAACGCATGGGCACTCCGCAGACCGGCGCGAGCGCGCCGACTCGGCGAACGCACGCTGCGCGCACCGCCCCTGTGGCGCAGCTTCGGGCCCGTCGCCCGCGGCGGTGCCGCGACGCAGCTTGAGAACACAAGACCGCGATGGGTGGGAACTGCGAGCAGCGGTTCCCACCCATCACCTTTCCTGAAGGAGACCATGGGATTCGCTGAGAACCGCAGGACGTACTGGCGCGGCCGGTACAAGATCTCGACCGGTAAGTACGGCACGGTGGTCGACGACGGCGGGGAAGTCATCCGCTTCCGCACCAAGCGAGAAGCGAAGCGCGCGGCCGATGCAGAAGAAGCGAAAGTCCGAGCCGGTAACTGGAGGGACCCGGCAGCCGGTCAGATCACCTTCGGCGACTACGCGTCGCGGTGGTACGCGGCTCAGGATCTTGCCGCATCCACGATGCAGAACTACCGCCGCCATCTTGAGGAGCACCTGCTCCCCGAGTTCGAGGACCGCACTCTCGCATCGATCCAGCGGTCTGATGTCGAGGCATGGGAGAAGCGGGAGAAGGCCCTGTACGCGGCGTCCAGCGTCAAGACGTGGCGCGGCACCCTGCATCTGGTGCTCGAAGACGCGGTCGACGAAGGACTCATCAGCGCCAATCCGGCCACCAAGCGTAGGGGGCGGGGCAAGCGTGCTGGCCGTTCCCGTGACCGAGGGCCGGAGAAGGTGATCACCGATCCGCTCGGCATCCTGCTGACTGCCGAGCGGGCATCGCTCCTCTCTGGCCGCGATGACGAGTTCGTAGGGTGCGTCACGAAGGGGTACACCGGCGTTCGCTGGGGCGAGCTGGTCGGATTGGAAACGGAGTTCCTACGACCGCAGGCGATCCGCGTCGAGTGGCAGCTCTACGAGCTCGACACAGGGGTGTTCGAGCGCTGCCCTCCGAAGGACGACAGCTACCGCACGGTCGACACGCCGCCCTTCCTCTCCGCCCTCCTGTCCAGGCAGGTGGCCCGGACGCAGCCGACGCCCTGCCCGTGCCACGGCAGGACCTACACCTTTCGTGGGCAAGGCATATCGCGGACCGGAGAGACCGGAGCGAAGGTCGTGGACGTGGCAAGGCGCGCCGGCGTTTCCACCGGCACCGTGTCCAACGTCCTCAACCGGCCCGACATCGTGGCCGAGGAGACGAAAGCGCGGGTCTGGGAAGCCATCACCGCACTCGGCTTCACTCGCGGCGGGGGATCGGTGGACCAGGCAGCCCACTGGCGCAGGAACGGCTTCGCTACATGGTTGTTCACGCCGGCCGCCTCCGGCTGGTATCCGAAGAAGGCTCCGCAGGAGGCACGCCCCGTGCCGCTGCTCGGCGACCCGTGGCCGGGCGTACCGGCGCGGGGGAGGGGAGCGCAGGGGCGCGCTGACGCGTGCTGGCTGCCGATCGCCAAAGGGCTGACGCCTCACGGGCTTCGGCACACTCACAAGACGCTAATGGAGGAGCTGCGTACGCCTACAAAGCTGATGGACGAGCGAATGGGGCATATGGACGGCTCGGTTCAGGCTCGGTACAGCCACATCACGCGGCAGATGCGTGAGGATCTGATGGCCGGGCTGACCGGGATGTGGGAGGCGGCGCTGGATGCGCGGCTGGCGATGTGTCCTACCTCACTGGTAGCCGTGCTCAATGATCTGCTGCGGGAGCGCCTGACGGGGCGTCGGTAACGGGGCGCTGGGAGGCGGATTCCAAGATCTTCTCCCAGGTCTCTCCCAACAAGGCCCTGGAAACCACTCAGCCCTGGTCTTCCTTATCGGAGGACCAGGGCTGAGTGGTGTTTCTTCAGTCGGGGTGGCGGGATTTGAACCCACGACCTCTTCGTCCCGAACGAAGCGCGCTGCCAAGCTGCGCTACACCCCGAAGCAACGAGCTCTACTTTAGCGGACCGATCCCCGAACGTGAAATCCGGTATCCGGGGCGCGGGGGAGTGGGCCTGAACTGGTCGATTGCGAGGAGGGCGGTGGCGAGGAGGGAGAGGGCCAGGAAGGCGAGGAGGGCGTGGAGCAGGACGGTCGGGTAGCCGTGGGTGGCGGGGTTCAGGAGGGGCCAGGGGTAGCGGCCGGGAGTGCCCGGGGTGAGGAGGGCGCCGCGGAGGAGGGCGAAGAGGAGGTAGAGGACCGGGTAGGCGAGCCACTGCCAGGTGTGGCGGAGGCGGTACTGGCGCGGGGTGGTCAGGAGGAGCCAGTCCAGTACGGCGCCGAGCGGGACGGCCGTGTGCAGGAGCTGGTCGGCGACGGTGCCGGTGGGGGAGGACGCGTCGGGGAGGGTGGAGCCGCCGGCGCCGGGCTGCGCGAGGTGCGTGTGACGGAGGAGCGCGGCGGCGAGTACGTAGAGGAGGAGCGCGCCGGTGATCCGGGGGGAGACGGGGCGGCGGCCGCTCCCGATGCGGTATGCGGACCACAGGGCGCAGAGCGCGAAGGCGGCGCCGGCCTGGACGGAGAAGTCGCTGAGTACGCGCGGCAGGTCGGCGGAGAGGCCGATTTCCAGGGCGACGCCGGTGGCCGCGGCCGCGGCGAGCAGGACGCGGAGGACGGCGGCGAGCGGGCGGCGGGCGTGCGGCGCGACCGCGGAGGACGGGGTGAGCGCCGAGGCGCCGGCCGGGCCGGTCGCGTAATGCGAGGAACGGGTGGGGTCGGACCGGGTCGGGTCGATCATCCCTCCACGCTAGACCGGATATGAGGGGATCGGGGACGGTACGGCCCCCGAAGGGGAAGCTTCGGGGGCCGTCGGTCAGGCCCGTTCCGTCAGCGTCAGCAGCGTCGCCTCGGGCGGGCAGGCGAAGCGGACGGGGGTGTAGCGGTTGGCGCCGCAGCCGGCGGAGACGTGCAGGTAGGAGGTGTGCTCGCCGGCGGTGTGGGTGGAGAGGCCCTTGACCCGGCCGGTGTCCAGGTCGCAGTTGGTGACCAGCGCGCCGTAGAAGGGGATGCACAGCTGGCCGCCGTGGGTGTGCCCGGCGAGGATCAGCGGGTAGCCGTCCGCGGTGAAGGCGTCCAGGGAGCGCAGGTACGGCGCGTGCACGACGGCGAGGGAGAGGTCGGCGCCCTCCTCGGGGCCGCCGGCCACCTCGGCGTACCGGTCGCGCTTGATGTGCGGGTCGTCCAGGCCGGTCAGCGCGATCTCGATGCCCTCGAGCTTCAGGCGGCCGCGGGTGTTGGACAGGCCCACCCAGCCCGCCGCGTCGAAGGCGTCCCGCAGCTCTTCCCACGGGTTGTGGACGACGCCGACGGCGGGTGCGTTGCCGTTCAGACCGTGCCGGCCCTGGACCTTTTCGATCAGGTAGCGGGCGGGGTTGCGCAGCTTCGGTCCGTAGTAGTCGTTCGAGCCGAAGACGTACGTGCCCGGGAACTCCATCAGCGGGCCGAGCGCGTCCAGTACCTCCGGTACCCCTTCGGTATCGGAGAGGTTGTCGCCGGTGTTGACGACGAAGTCGGGGCGGAGGCCGGCCAGGGACTGCAGCCAGCGCTGCTTCTTGCGCTGACCGCTGACCATGTGGATGTCGGACACCTGCAGGACCCGCAACGGGCGCATGCCGCGCGGGAGTACGGGCACCGTCACCCGCCGCAGCCGGAAAGAACGGGCCTCGATTCCGGCGGCATAGGCGAGGCCGGCCGCGCCGACCGCCGTGAGGGACAGGGGTACTCCGTATCGCGCGCGCATGGCCCCCATCGTGGCAGAGAGCGGGGTACGGGAGCATCACGGGGCCGGATGATCTTGCGCTGCAGGACGTTCCCGTACGGGCACGAGCCGCTCCCCGAAGGGGCTCCGGCTCGATAACTCCGCGCAGTACCCGCCCCGCCCTGGCAAACTTGGGTCATGACCACGCTCAAGACGAAGCTGCAGGACGACCTCACCGCAGCGATCAAGGCGCGCGACGAGCTGCGCTCCTCCACCCTCCGCCTCACGCTCACCGCGATCCAGAAGGAGGAGGTCGCGGGGACCGAGGCCCGCGAGCTGTCGGACGGCGAGGTCGAGAAGATCATCGCGCGCGAGGCGAAGAAGCGCCGCGAGGCCGCCGAGGCGTTCGAGAAGGGCGGCCGGGCCGAGCAGGCGGCGCGTGAGCAGGCCGAGGGCGAGGTGCTCGCCGACTACCTCCCCAAGCAGCTCACGGACGACGAGCTGGAGCAGCTGGTCGCCGAGGCGGTGGCGGAGGCCAAGGGCAGCGGCGCCGAGGGGCCGAGGGCCATGGGTGCCGTCATGAAGATCGTGAACCCGAAGGTCGCGGGCCGCGCCGAGGGCGGCCGGGTGGCGGCAACGGTGAAGAAGCTGCTCGCGGGCTGAGTGGGCTGAGCGGGCTGAGTGGGCTGAACGGGCTGAACGGGCTGAGCGGGCTGAGCGAGCTCGGCGGGCCGACCGCGCATTGATGTGAAAAGGGGCGCCCCCTTGGTGGGAGGCGCCCCTCTCGCGATCTCTCACGCGGTTCGGCCGGGACCGTGACCGGCCGTCGCCGCGCTCACCTGTCGTGCCCGCGACCGTTCCCGCCGCCCGGCCAGCTCCAGCCGCCGTCACCGCCGCCCGGCAGGTCCGAGAAGTCGGGCAGGTCGATGCCGCCCCCGCCGGGCTTGTCGTCCGTACGGGACGGCGGCTTGGCCCGATCCTTCTTCTTCTTGGGGTCGCGGATCGGCACCGTGTGGAAGCCCGGCGCCGGCTTCCCGGCCAGCGCCCCGGCCATCGCGTCGCGCCAGATCGGCCCCGGTACCTGCCCGCCGAAGACCTTGTCGTACGGGCGGCCGCCGATGTTGATGTCGACCATCCGCCGCTTGTGCTCGGGGTCGCCGACCCACACCGCGCCCGCCATGTTCGGGGTGTAGCCCACGAACCAGGCGGCGTAACGGCCGTCCGTCGTACCGGTCTTGCCCGCGCTCGGCCGGCTGCTGAGGCCCGCCTCCTTGCCGGTGCCGTCCTCGACGACGCCCTGCAGGAGGGTGTTCATGGTGTCGGCCGTCTTCTCCGACATGGCCCGGTGGCAGCTGGTCTGCGGGACCTTCATCGCCTTGCCGTCCGGGCCGGTGATCGACTCGATGGCGACCGGCGTGCAGTACTCACCGCGGTTGGCGAAGGCGGCGTACCCCGCCGCCATGGTCAGCGGCGACATCTCCTGAGTGCCCAGGGTGATCGACGGGACCTGGTCGATCTCCTTGCCGTCGGCCCGCTTGATGCCCATCTTGTCGGCCATCTTCGTGACCGGGCAGATGCCGACATCGCTGATCAGCTCCACGAAGTAGGTGTTGACCGACTTCGCGGTCGCCTCCTTCATGCCGTACGGGCCCTTCTCGCTGCGGTTCTCGTTCTCCACCGGAGCGCTGCCCGACCACTGCCCCTTACAGGTGGAGACCGGGCTCGGATACTGCATGCGGTACGGGGAGGGGTACACCTTGTTCGGGCTGACGCCCTGCTCCAGCGCGGCCGCCGCGATCACGGGCTTGAAGGTCGAGCCCGGCTGGTACCCGGCACCGCCGCCCATGTCGCCGTCCACGGACAGGTTCAGCTGGGTCTGGTGCTGTTCCACCTTGAAGCCGTACGGCCGGGACTGGCCCATGCCGCGGATCTTGCCGGTGCCCGGCTCGACCAGCGTCGCCGCGGTGGCGACCGGGTCGGAGTCGTACACGTGGTCGCTGACCGACTTCTGCACGGCCTTCTGGGCCTGCGGGTCCAGCGTCGTACGGATCGTCATGCCGCCCCGCTGCCAACGGGCCAGCCGCGCCTTGGGGGTCTTGCCGAAGACCGGGTCGTTCAGGAAAGCCTCGCGGACGTAGTCGCAGAAGAAGCCGGCGCCGTCGACGGCAGTGATGCAGCCGTTGCGCGGGGTGCTGACGTGCAGCTCGATCGGCTTCTTCGCGGCGGCGTCGGCCTGCGCCCGGGTGATGTCGTGGACATCGGCCATCCGCTGCAGGACCGTGTTGCGCCGCTTGGTCGCCTCCTCCGGGTCGTTGACCGGGTCGTACCGGCTCGGCGACTGCACGATGCCGGCCAGCAGCGCCGACTCCTGGAGGTTCAGGTCCTTGGCGGGCTTGCTGAAGTACCGCTGGGCCGCGGCCTCGACGCCGTACGCCTGCTGCCCGAAGAAGGTGATGTTCAGGTAGTTCTGCAGGATCTTCTTCTTGCCCAGCTCCTTCTCGACCTGGATCGCGTACTTCAGCTCCCTGACCTTGCGGCCGATGGTCTGCTGGGTGGCCTCCGCGACCTTGTCCTGGTCGTTGCCCGCCTCCTCGACGAAGACGTTCTTCACGTACTGCTGGGTCAGCGTCGAAGCGCCCTGGGAAACCCCGCCGGACTGCGCGTTCTTGTTGACCGCGCGCAGGATGCCCTTCATGTCGATCGCGCCGTGCTGATAGAAGCGCGAATCCTCGATGGCGACGATCGCCTTCCGCATGTACGGGGAGATGTCCTTCAGGTCCACCACCGTGCGATTGCGGAAGTAGACCTTGGCGATCTCCCCGCCGTTCGCATCCAGGATCTTCGTCTGCTGGCTCAGCGGCGGCGTCTTCATATTGGACGGGATGTCGTCGAACCCCTCGACCGTCCCCTTGGCGGCGAGACCCAGCGCACCGGCGGCGGGAAGGGCCAGGCCGGCCAGCACCGCTCCGGCCAGGACGCTCACGCCGAGGAACTTCGCGGCCTGCTGGGTCGCGGTCAGGCCGCCACCGTCGCGCTTCTTACCCATGAGGGCACCCTACGTTCTCAATCACCGGACAGGGGCGCATCTGTTCGCTTACTCTGTTCACGCCTGTCACTCGAACGTGGTTCCGCACCAGCACATCCCCTTTTTCTGCGGCGGGACCGGTGACCGGATTGCCCCCATGTGTCGCCCGCGCTCGTCCGTGACGTGTGGGAAACACCCTGAACTGTCCTGGCCTGCCAGAAAAGCGACGTATGCCCTGCGCTCACTCCGTTGGGTGATCTGCCGCATACGCATAGTCCGTTCGGACCATTCAAGATTGGGCCCGAAGGGGGTGTTGCGCCCTGCCTGCCTTCCGTAACGTCCTCAACTGGCAACGGTGAATATGCCGCTTGCCGCCGTGGGGGAGCCTCGATTCGGGAGAGGACGGCGCCAGCATGAGCTGGGTAACCGACTGGAGTGCACAGGCAGCCTGCCGCACGACCGATCCGGATGAGCTGTTCGTTCAAGGGGCAGCGCAGAACCGCGCCAAGGCGGTCTGCACCGGATGCCCCGTGCGGACCGAATGCCTCGCCGACGCGCTGGACAACCGTGTGGAATTCGGCGTGTGGGGCGGGATGACGGAGCGGGAGCGGCGGGCATTGCTGCGCCGCCGTCCGACCGTCACCTCGTGGCGCCGGCTGCTGGAGACAGCACGTACGGAATACGAGCGCAGCGCGGGAATTCTCGTGGACTGCGAAGACGAGGAGTTCGACAACAACTTCGCCGCGGTCGGCTGAGCCGGCCCGTGGTACGTGCCCGGCTCACCGGCCGGGACATGAACACCCGGCGCATATCCGGCCGGGTCAGGTGGGCGCCGACTGCGGCATGGCCGTCGGCGCTTGAATCGGCCTGATGAGCCGACGCGCGCGGTTGCCGTGTTCACCGATGCGGTGAGTCCACGCATGCGGTGAGACCACCGATGCGGTGAATTCACCGACGTGGTGAGGGTGCCGCCGTGGTGGTGGAATCGGCCGTCGGTTTGCGCTGGCGTACGGAGGTCGGCGTGTGATGCGCCGGACTCGATGACTGCGCGGTCCTGCCGATGTCTGCGATGACTGCGCGGTTTTGCTGTGCCTACGGTGCCTACTGTGCCTGCGTCAGCTTGCGTCGCTCGCGCTGCCTTGGCCTGCGTCAGCCAACTTCGTTCGCGTTGGCCGCGCCGTTCATATCGCCGGCGGGGTCGGACGCGAGGCGGTTGCCGATTTCGCGCAGGCCCGCGACGTCATGGACGTCACCGGGCAGAGCGGTGATCTCGGCCACCGGTACTTCAGGGTGCAGCGCGGTGAAGCGGTCGCGGGTGCGCCGCTCGCGTGCGAGTACCTGCATGCGCTCGGCGTGCAGGGTCAGCAGGCCGGCGGCGAGCCGTGCCGACCGGGCCTCGGGGGACTGCTTCGATTCGGGAGTTGCGGAAGGGTCTTGCTCATGCAGCGCCGGCGCAGCGGGGGAGGGAGCGTCGGCGGTACGTGATCCAGCCTTCCCGCCCTCGAGATCCACAATTCCGCCCTCGTCAAGATTTTCGGCGCCGTCTCCGTCCGCCGGTGCGGAATTCTCCGTTCCGGCCATGTCGGTCAGCGCCTCGACGGCCGCCAGCGCCCGCTCGGCGCTCAACTGGTCGGCCCCGCTGCCGTGTACGCGGTTCAGTACGAGGCCGGCCAGCGGCATCTGCTCGGCGGCCAGCCGTTCCACGAAGTACGCCGCCTCGCGCAGCGCGTCCCGCTCCGGTGCGGCCACGACCAGGAAGGCGGTCCCGGGGGCCTGCAGCAGCCGGTACGTGGCGTCCGCGCGGGTACGGAAGCCGCCGAACATGGTGTCCATCGCGGCCACGAACGTCTGGACGTCCTTGAGCAGCTGGCCGCCCATCAGCTTGCTGAGCGTGCCGGTCATCATCGACATGCCGACATTCAGGAACTTCATCCCGGCCCGGCCGCCGACCTTCGCGGGCGCCATCAGGACCCGGATGAACTTGCCGTCCAGGAAGGACCCCAGCCGCTTGGGCGCGTCCAGGAAGTCCAGCGCGGACCGGCTCGGCGGGGTGTCGACGATGATCAGGTCCCACTCGTCGCGGGAGCGCAGCTGGCCCAGCTTCTCCATGGCCATGTACTCCTGCGTACCGGCGAACCCGGCCGACAGGGACTCGTAGAAGGGGTTCTCCAGGATCGCCCTGGCCCGCTCCTTGTCCGCGTGCGCCTCGACGATCTCGTCGAACGTACGCTTCATGTCCAGCATCATCGCGTACAGCTCGCCCCGGCCTCCGGGGCCGCTCACGCCCTTGACCTGACGCGGGACGTTGTCCAGCTCGGAGATGCCCATCGACTGCGCGAGCCGGCGGGCCGGGTCGATGGTGAGGACGACGGCCCGTCGGCCGCGCTCCGCCGCGCGGACGCCCAGTGCGGCCGCCGTGGTGGTCTTCCCGACGCCGCCCGAGCCGCAGCAGACGACGATGCGGGTATGCGGGTCGTCGAGCAGCGCGTCCACGTCCAGATGCGGAGCCGAAGCGTCCAAGGTCGTGTACTCCGATGTCATATCGGTCCCTGTTTCCGCAGTTCGCGGGCCAGCCGGTAGAGCCCGGCCAGGTCCACGCCCTCGGCCAGCAGCTCCAGTTCGTACGTCGGCAGCCCGAGCCCGGTGATCTCGGTGTGTTCCGCGCGCTCCAGCGCGACCCGCTCGGCGTGCTCGCGGGCCTGCTCCAGCAGCGGATCGATGAGCCGCTCGGCGCGGCCGCCACGGCGTGCGCCGCCCAGTCCGGCGCCGGAGAGGGCCGCCGCGATGCCCGCACGGGCGCCGTTCGCGGCCAGGTCCACCTCGTCGGGGGCGAGCACCGTGGGCCGGACCATGTTGATGACCACGCCGCCCACCGGCAGCCCGGCGGCGCGCAGTTCGGCGACGCCGTCCACGGTCTCCTGGACCGGCATCTCCTCCAGCAGCGTCACCAGATGGACGGCCGTCTCGGGCGACTTCAGTACGCGCATCACGGCCTGCGCCTGATTGTGGATCGGCCCTATCTTCGCGAGCCCGGCCACCTCGTCGTTGACGTTCAGGAAGCGCGTGATGCGGCCCGTGGGCGGCGCGTCCATGACGACCGCGTCGTACACGAAGCGCCCGTTCTTGTCCTTGCGGCGGACGGCCTCGCACGCCTTGCCGGTCAGCAGGACGTCCCGCAGCCCCGGGGCGATGGTCGTGGCGAAGTCGATCGCGCCGAGCTTCTTCAGGGCGCGCCCGGCTCCGCCGAGTTTGTAGAACATCTGGAGGTAGTCGAGGAGCGCGCGCTCGGCATCGATGGCCAGCGCGTGCACCTCGCCGCCCCCAGGAGATACGGCGATCTTGCGCTCCTCGTAAGGCAGCGCTTCGGTCTCGAATACTTGGGCAATGCCCTGCCGGCCCTCGACCTCGACCAGGAGGGTGCGTCGCCCCTCGGTGGCCAGGGCGAGCGCGAGGGCAGCGGCGACCGTGGTCTTGCCGGTACCGCCCTTGCCGCTGACGACATGGAGCCTGCTCACGCCATGGAGCCTAACCAGTCCGCCCGGCTGCTACGCACGAGACGCCGGGCCTGTCGCGTATGCCACGGTACGGCGCGCGCCTTCGGGTGCGCGGTGGGCGCGTACTGGGGCGCTGCGGACGCGCGTCTTCGGGCGCCGTGTACAGGCATTACGCTCGCCCCATGACGAAGTGGGAATACGCGACCGTGCCGCTGCTGGTGCACGCGACGAAGCAGATTCTGGACACCTGGGGCGAGGACGGCTGGGAGCTGGTCCAGGTCGTGCCGGGCCCGAACAACCCCGAGCAGTTGGTGGCCTACCTGAAGCGGGAGAAGCAGGCGTGAGCGCGGTCGAGGAGAAGATCGCTGCCCTCGGGCTGAAGCTCCCCGAGGTCGTGCCGCCGCTGGCCGCTTACCAGCCGGCCGTGCGCTCCGGCGCGTACGTCTTCACCGCGGGCCAGCTGCCGATGGTGGACGGTGCGCTGCCGGCCACCGGCAAGGTCGGCGCCGAGGTCAGCCCCGAGCAGGCCAAGGAACTGGCCGGCGTCTGCGCGCTGAACGCGCTGGCGGCCGTGAAGTCCGTGATCGGCGACCTGGACAAGATCGTGCGGGTCGTGAAGGTCGTCGGCTTCGTCGCCTCCGCGCCGGACTTCACCGGCCAGCCCGGCGTCCTCAACGGCGCGAGCGAGCTGCTCGGCGAGATCCTCGGCGACAAGGGCGTACACGCCCGCTCCGCGGTGGGCGTGGCCGTACTGCCGGTCGACGCACCGGTCGAGGTCGAGATCCAGGTCGAGATCGCGGACTGAACGTCCCCGGTCCGACACACTCCAGCCTGAGCGGCCCCAAGGGCTCCAGCCAGTACGGCTTCAGCCTGAGCTGCCCAAGTCCGAGGGGATCCAGGGCGAGCGGCCCCCACCCGGTTCATCCCATACCCCGCCGGGTATGGGATGAGTGGGGGCCCTCGCCCGCGCCCATGTATGCGCGCCGCCCCCTCCCCAAACCCACGCGAAGCCCCCCAGCCGTGCGAAACTCCGGCCGCGCGGGGCCCTCTCGAACATCCGCGCGTGAACGCATAGCATCCGGCCATGTCGACGACGACCAATGGCCAGTGGTATCCGCCCGAATGGCCGGACCGGATCAGAGCGCTCGCCAGTGGTGAGCTGACGCCGGTCACGCCCCGCCGTGCGGCGACCGTCATGCTCCTGCGCGATTCCGGCCACGGGCCGGCCGTCCACATGCTGCGTCGGCGCGCCTCCATGGCCTTTGCGGGCGGCGCGTACGCGTATCCGGGCGGCGCCGTCGACCCCCGTGACGAGCGGCCGGTCGCCTGGGGCGGGCCCTCGCGCGCCGAGTGGGCGGCCCGGCTCGGCGTCGAGGAGGCCGTGGCGCAGGCGGTGGTCTGCGCGGCTGTCCGCGAGACCTTCGAAGAGGCCGGGGTACTGCTCGCAGGGCCGTCCGCCGACACCGTCGTCGCCGACACCACGGGGGACGACTGGGAGGCCGACAGGGCCGCGCTGGTCGACCGTGAGCTGTCCTTCGCCGACTTCCTGGACCGCCGCGGCCTGGTGCTGCGCAGCGACCTGCTGGGGGCCTGGGCGCGCTGGATCACCCCGGAGTTCGAACCGCGGCGCTACGACACGTGGTTCTTCGTCGCCGCGCTCCCCGAAGGGCAGCGCACCCGTAACGCCTCTACGGAGGCGGACCGTACGGTGTGGACCCGGCCCGCCGAGGCGGCCGCCGGCTACGACCGCGGCGAGCTGCTGATGATGCCGCCGACGATCGCCACGCTGCGCACCCTGGAGCCGTACGAGAGCGCCTCCGAGGCGCTCGCCGCCTCCGTACGGCAGGACCTCGCTCCCGTACTGGCGCGTGCGGAGCTCATGGAGGGGCGGATCGTGCTGAGCTGGCCGGGCCACGAAGAATTCACCAAACACATCCCCACGGGAGCGGCGCCCGGCAATAGTGGCGCCGCGTCCGACTCCCCCGAAGGGCCTGCCGCATGACCGACGCAGCCGCACTCCCCGGCCAGCCGCGCGGCGGTGTGCTCTCGGGCGCCGCGACCGCCCGCGCGTACTGCGTACTGGCGCCGAATCCGTCCGCGATGACGCTGGACGGCACCAACACCTGGATCGTCGCCGAGCCGGACTCCGACCGCGCGGTGGTCATCGACCCGGGGCCGCTGGACGAAGGCCATCTGAAGGCGGTCGTCGACACCGTCGAGCGGTCCGGCAAGCGGGTCGCGCTCACCCTGCTCACCCACGGGCATCCCGATCACGCCGAGGGCGCCGCCCGCTTCGCCGAGCTGACCCGTACGCCGGTACGGGCCCTGGACCCCGCGCTGCGCCTCGGGGACGAGGGCCTGGCCGCCGGGGACGTGATCACGACCGGCGGCCTGGAGCTGCGCGTCGTGCCCACCCCGGGGCACACCGCCGACTCCCTCTCGTTCCACCTGCCGGCCGACGCCGCCGTGCTGACCGGGGACACGATCCTGGGGCGCGGTACGACGGTGGTGGCGCACCCGGACGGCCGCCTCGGCGACTACCTGGACTCGCTGCGGCTGCTGCGCTCCCTCACGGTCGACGACGGCGTGACGACGGTCCTGCCGGGCCACGGGCCGGTACTGAACGACGCGCAGGGCGCCGTGGAGTTCTACCTCGCGCACCGGGCCAAGCGGCTGGCCCAGGTGGAGACGGCGGTCGAGGCGGGCCACCGTACGGCTGCGGACGTCGTCGCCCACGTGTACGCGGACGTCGACCGCTCCCTGTGGCCGGCGGCCGAGCTGTCCGTACGGGCGCAGCTGGACTACCTGGGGGAGCACGGGCTGGTCTGAGGGCGGCGACGCGCGCGTCCGGGGGCAGAACCCGCGCGAAAAGGCCCCGCATGTATGCGGGGCCTTTCAGTACGCGCGCTGACGCGCAGCGGTCAGCGCGACCGCTTGGCGAGGCGCTCCACGTCCAAGAGGATCACCGCGCGGGCCTCCAGGCGCAGCCAGCCGCGGCCGGCGAAGTCCGCGAGCGCCTTGTTGACCGTCTCGCGGGAGGCGCCGACCAGCTGGGCCAGCTCCTCCTGGGTCAGGTCGTGCACGACGTGGATGCCTTCCTCGGACTGCACACCGAAGCGGCGCGACAGGTCCAGGAGGGCCCGCGCGACACGGCCCGGAACGTCGGAGAAGACCAGGTCGGACATCTGGTCGTTGGTCTTCCGCAGCCGTCGGGCGACGGCGCGCAGCAGGGCCGTGGCCACCTCGGGGCGCGCGTTCAGCCAGGGCTGGAGGTCGCCGTGGCCCAGGCCGAGCAGCTTCACCTCGGTGAGCGCGGTGCCCGTGGCCGTGCGCGGGCCCGGGTCGAAGAGGGACAGCTCACCGATGAGCTCACCGGGGCCGAGGACGGCGAGCATGTTCTCGCGGCCGTCGGGGGAAGTGCGGTGCAGCTTCACCTTGCCGTCGGTGACCACATACAGGCGGTCGCCCGGGTCCCCTTCGTGGAACAGGGCGTCACCACGGGCAAGCGTGACCTCGGTCATCGAGGCACGCAGCTCAGCAGCCTGCTCGTCATCGAGCGCCGCGAAGAGCGGTGCGCGCCGCAGAACGTCGTCCACGAGTTCTCTCCTTGTCGACATGCTCCGGGTGACGTAGGTCCCCATCATGCCGGAATGCAAAACAGTGCGATCAATCACAAGGATGCCGGACAGGTGTCCGCCGTCATAAGGCAGGGGGCCGATTGGGGACGCGATTCCTGGTGATCGGGCCGGATGTCAGTGGGTGGCCTTAGTCTGGCCGAGTGTCCAATACGCCGGTGAGAGCACAGGACAAGGGGGCCGGACGAGTGAGCGCAGACCGCGATTCTGCTGTGGGCGAACAGGCGAGTGCGAATGCCGCGAATCCTCTGAAAAGGGACTCCGAGTTGCCCGGGCCCGCTACCGCCAAAAGGGCGCCGACGGGGAAGAACGCCGGGGTGAGGGAGCCGGCCGAGGCCGCCGCGCCGACCTCGGCGGACCCGGCCACGGGCGACGGACCGACCCGCACGAAACCGGCCACCACGAGCGCGCGGACAACGGCTGCGAAGAAGGCCACCGCGGCCGCGAAGAAGACCACCACAGCAGCCAAGAAGACGGTGGCCAAGAAGACGGCCGCCAAGAAGACAGCAGCGAAGAAGGCCCCCGCCAAAGCCGCTGCCAAGGCCCCCGCCAAGCCCCCCGCCCCCCGTAAGCCCGAGTCCCGCGTCGCCATGGTCCGCCGCGCCCGCCGGATAAACCGGGAGCTCGCCGAGGTGTATCCGTACGCCCACCCCGAGCTGGACTTCCGTAACCCCTTCGAACTGCTGGTCGCCACGGTCCTGTCGGCCCAGACCACCGACCTGCGGGTCAATCAGACGACTCCGGCCCTCTTCGCCGCGTATCCGACGCCCGAGGACATGGCCGCCGCCGACCCCGAGGCGCTGGAGGAGCTGATCCGGCCGACCGGCTTCTTCCGGGCGAAGGCGCGGTCCCTGCTCGGCCTGTCGGTCGCGCTGCGCGACCGGTTCGGCGGCGAGGTGCCGGGCCGGCTGGAGGATCTGGTGACCCTGCCGGGCGTCGGCCGCAAGACCGCCAACGTCGTGCTCGGCAACGCTTTCGGCGTCCCGGGGCTCACGGTCGACACGCACTTCGGGCGGCTGGTCCGCCGGTTCGGCTGGACCGCCCAGGAGGACCCGGAGAAGGTCGAGGCGGAGATCGCCGACATCTTCCCCAAGAGCGAGTGGACGATGCTCTCGCACCGCCTGATCTTCCACGGCCGCCGCGTCTGCCACTCCCGCAAGCCCGCCTGCGGAGCCTGCCCCATAGCGCCGCTGTGCCCGTCGTACGGCGAGGGCGAGACGGACCCGGAGAAGGCGAAGAAGCTGCTCAAGTACGAGATGGGCGGCAAGCCGGGGCAGCGGCTGCGGCCCCCGGCCGGCTATCCCGGCGAGCCCGCGCCTCCCCTGGGGGCCGGATGACGCACGGATGACGCCAGGACGGCTCCGGGGCCGGTACGTCGATGACCACCGCCCGGTGTGTCGGTGACCATCGCAATGAGGGCCTGAGGGGGCGCGTATGACGAGAGCACAGGAGACGGCGCAGGGGATGTGCGGCCAGGACGCGTACAGACGGCAGACGGACGGACAGGGGGCGTACGGAGCGCAGGCGGCCGACACGGGGGCGGCCGACTGGGACGTCCGGGTCACCACCGACGGTCTGCCGGAGTGGCTGCGCCCCGTGGCCGACGCGGCGGCGACGGTCCGGCCGCAGCAGCTGAGCCGCTTTCTGCCGCCCCCGACCGGCGGCCGGCAGTCCGCGGTGCTGATCCTCTTCGGGGAGGGCGTCCGCGGCCCGGAGCTGCTCCTCATGGAGCGTTCCGGGACGCTGCGCTCGCATGCGGGCCAGCCGTCGTTCCCCGGCGGTTCGCTGGACCCGGAGGACGGCGATCCGGAGGGCGACGGTCCGCTGCGGGCCGCGCTGCGCGAGGCGTGGGAGGAGACCGGCCTGGACCCGTCCGGCGTGCAGCTCTTCGGTGTGCTGCCCCGGCTCTACATCCCGGTCAGCGGCTTCGTGGTGACGCCGGTGCTCGGCTGGTGGCGCGAGCCCAGCCCGGTCGGCGCGGTCGACCAGGCCGAGACGGCCCGGGTGTTCACGGTCCCCGTGGCTGATCTCACGGACCCCGCGCACCGCGTGACGACCCGCCATCCGAGTGGCCACGTCGGCCCGGCCTTCACCGTCGAGGGGGCTCTGGTCTGGGGTTTCACCGCCGGTCTCATCGACCGCATCCTGCATTACGCGGGGTGGGAAGTGCCCTGGGACCGGGACAAGCAGGTCCCGCTCGACTGGCGCTCGTGAGACGGTGGCGGGCGTGAACGTCCTGGACATCCTGCTGTTGGTCGCCGCCGTGTGGTTCGCGGTCGTCGGTTATCGCCAAGGTTTCGTCGTCGGCATCCTGTCCGTGATCGGCTTCCTCGGCGGCGGTCTGGTCGCGGTCTTTCTGCTGCCCGTGATCTGGAACGAAGTCACCGATGACGCCACACCGGGCTCCTTCGCCGCCATCGCGGCGGTCGCCATCGTGATCGTGTGCGCCTCCGTGGGGCAGGCGCTCACCACCCACCTGGGCAACAAGCTCCGGCGGTACATCACCTGGTCACCGGCGCGCGCCCTGGACGCCACGGGCGGCGCGCTGGTCAACGTCGTGGCGATGCTGCTGGTGGCCTGGCTCATCGGGTCGGCCCTGGCGGGCACGTCCCTGCCGACGCTGGGCAAGGAGGTACGCAACTCCAAGGTGCTGCTCGGCGTGTCCCGGGTGATCCCGGCGCAGGCCGACACCTGGTTCGCCGACTTCTCCTCGGTACTGGCGCAGAACGGCTTCCCGCAGGTCTTCACGCCGTTCTCGAACGAGCCCATCCAGGAGGTGCGGCCGCCCGACCCGGCGCTGGCAGGCAGTCCCGTAGCGGCCCGCGCGCAGCAGTCCATCGTGAAGGTCGTCGGCACGGCCGCCAGCTGCGCCAAGGTCCTCGAAGGCAGCGGCTTCGTCTTCGCGCCGCACCGCGTCATGACCAACGCGCACGTCGTCGGCGGCGTGTCCGAGCCGACCGTACAGATCGGCGGCCGGGGCCGGGTCTACGACGCGAAGGTCGTGCTGTACGACTGGCGGCGGGACATCGCCGTACTGGACGTACCCGACCTGCAGGCGCGCCCGCTCCGCTTCACCGACCAGGACGCGCGCAGCGGCAACAGCGCCATCGTCGCCGGCTTCCCGGAGAACGGCGGCTACGACGTCCGCTCGGCCCGCGTCCGCGGCCGTATCCAGGCCAACGGCCCGGACATCTACCACCACGGCACGGTCGCGCGCGATGTGTACTCCCTCTACGCCACGGTCCGGCAGGGCAACTCCGGCGGCCCGCTGCTCACTCCTGACGGCGAGGTCTACGGCGTGGTCTTCGCCAAGTCCCTCGATGACGACAGCACGGGTTACGCCCTGACGGCCGACGAGGTCCGCACCGACATCGAGCGGGGCCGTACGGCCCAGCGACCGGTCGACAGCCAGGGCTGCGCGATGTGAGAAGGGGCCCCGGGGCGGCTGCGAAGGCTCCCCGGGGTCTCCGGGGGCCCCAGGCCCTGCGCGGCGTCCGCCGCGCTGTGAGTCCGCCCTGTGAGCCCGTCCTGCGGGCTTCCGGCGGCGCGGCCGCTTCAGGCTGCGCGGCCCGGGAAGCGGGGATCAGCTCCGGGGATGGCGGAGCCGCGCGGTCATCCAGCGCGCACGGCGGCGCAGGATGCGCGGAATGCCGAGTGGGTCGGCGAGCGCATGAGGTCCGCCCGCCCGGAGGTCCGGGGCGCTCCTCTCCTTGGTGCCCAGCGCAGCGGCGTTGCTGCGGCGGTTGCGTGCCACGTCACGGTAGTCGTGCGTCCAGCCCATACCCTCGACTCTGCCCGTGCCCCGCCGTCCGTAACCGCACCGGTGTCGGTCAATTGGCCTATGCGCGAGGCAAGTGGCTGTTCGACAAACGCGCGTTCCCCACCGTTCTGCGGAGCGTCACGGCGCGGCTTCTGGGGCGCCGTGAGGGGCAAGCCGCGAGGTCACCGGTCCGGCTCGGGATCCTTGAGCCAGTTGATGAGCTCGGTGGTGAAGGCGACCGGATCCTCTTCATGGGGGAAGTGCCCCAGCCCGTCGAAGAGACGCCAGCGGTACGGCGCTTCGACGTACTCACCGGAGCCGGCCGCGCTGCGGGTACGCATCACCGGGTCGAGCGACCCGTGCAGGTGCAGCGTCGGCACTCGTACGGGCCACTTCATCCGGCGGTTGAACTGGATCCCGTCCGGCCGCGCCATCGACCGCACCATCCAGCGGTACGGCTCGATCGAGCAGTGCGCCGTGGACGGGATCGTCATGGCCATCCGGTACGCCTCGACCGCCTCGTCCTCGGGCAGCCGGGGCCCGGACCAGTCCCGGATCAGCCGCCCCACCAGCGCCGCGTCGTCCGCGACCAGCGCCCGCTCGGGCAGCCAGGGCCGCTGGAAGCTCCAGATGTGCGAGGACCGGCGGGTCTGCTTGGCGTCGGAGAGCATGGCCGAGCGCCAGCGGCGGGGGTGCGGCATCGAGGCCACCGCGAGCCGCCGTACGAGCTTGGGCCGCATCACCGCGGCCGTCCAGGCCAGATAGCCGCCCAGATCGTGCCCGACCAGCGCGGCGTCCGGCTCGCCGAGCGAGCGCACCACGCCGGTGATGTCCAGCGCGAGGTTGGCCGGGTCGTAGCCGCGGGGCGTGCGGTCGCTGCCGCCCACGCCCCGCAGGTCCATCGCCACCGCCCGGAAGCCCGCCTCGGCGAGCGCGGGCAGCTGGTACCGCCAGGTCCACCAGAACTGCGGGAAGCCGTGCAGCAGCAGTACCAGCGGCCCGTCGCCCATCTCGGCGATGTGGAAGCGCGCACCGTTGGCCGCGACGTCCCGGTGCGTCACCTCGTGGTCGCCGGGGACGCCGAGTCGTAGGACCGATGCGGGCGAGGGTGCCGGCGAGGATTCGGAAGCCGTCATACGGCCGAGCGTGTCACACTCTCGACCGCCGGGTGCTCCTCCACGGACTGGCGCGGGTGCGGCTTGACCTTCCCCAGGACGGCCGCCGTCTGCTTGGCCGAGGCGACGGTCTTCTGCGGGCCCTTGCCCGCCTTGGCCTTCTTGAAGAACACCAGGGCGATCAGCCCGAGCAGCCCGGCGACCAGCACGTTGGCCGCGAAGGAGAGCAGGAAGCAGACCGAGAGGTGCCAGCCGCTCCACGCCTGGATGCCGTAGGCCAGCGCGAAGCTGAGCATCGGCAGGGAGAAGAGCAGCACGATGGCCGCCGCCCCGCCGGCCAGCCCGCCGACACCGGCCCGCTTCACGTCGTTCCGCAGCTCGGCCTTGGCCAGCGCGATTTCGTCGTGCACCAGTGCGGACACTTCGGTGGTGGCGTGGGCCACCAGCTGTCCGAGGCTGCGGTCCGCGCCGCGGTCCGCGCCGTCGTCTGCTGTGCTCATCGACTGCTCCCGTTCTCTGTCTCCCGGTGATTACCCCTCAGATCATGCCGGACCATCCTGCCCGGAGTCGGGGGCGGCGGCCACCTCGGCTCGTCGTCGGTGTTCGGCCGCCTTCGCTTCGAGGAGGGCGGCCATCCGTAGGTGGTACGCGGGACTGTCCTCTTCGTAGATGTCCGGGATGCCGTCGAGGTCCTCGTCCCGGTTCTCCTCCTCGCACAGCCGCCGGTACTTGGCGTTGCGGACCTTCAGCAGCACCGTGGCCAGTACGGCGGCTATCAGCGAGCCGGTCAGCACGGCGGCCTTGATCTCGTCGGTGAGCGCCGGGTCCGAGGAGAACGCCAGCTCGCCGATGAGCAGCGAGACCGTGAAGCCGATGCCGGCCAGCGCCGACACCGCGAAGACGTCCGGCCACTTGAGCTCCGGGTTGAGCGAGGCCCTGGTCAGGCGGGTGGTCAGCCACGTACCGCCGAAAATTCCGACCGCCTTGCCGAGCACCAGGCCGAGCACCACGCCGAGCGTCTCCGGCTTGGTGAAGACGTCGTGCAGCGCGCCGCCGGAGATGGACACACCGGCCGAGAAGAGGGCGAACAGCGGTACGGCGAGGCCGGCGGACAGGGGGCGCACGAGGTGCTCGATGTGCTCGCCGGGGGAGTGCGGCTCTCCCTCGCGCCGGTGGCAGCGGAGCATGAGCCCCATCGCGACGCCCGCGATGGTCGCGTGCACGCCGCTGTTGTACATCAGGCCCCAGATGACCAGCGCGAGCGGTACGTACGCGTACCAGCCCCGGACGCCCTTGCGCAGCAGTACGTAGAAGACCGCGAGGCCCAGCGCCGCGCCGCCGAGCGCCCAGAAGTTGATCGTGGAGGTGAAGAAGACCGCGATGATCAGGATGGCGAAGAGGTCGTCGACCACGGCCAGGGTCAGCAGGAAGGCGCGCAGTGCGGACGGCAGGGACGTACCGATGACGGCCAGGACGGCCAGCGCGAAGGCGATGTCCGTCGCGGTCGGGACGGCCCAGCCGGCCAGTGAGCCGCCGCCCGTGGTGTTGACGACGGTGTAGACGACCGCGGGCATGACCATGCCGCACAGCGCGGCGACGACCGGCAGCGCCGCGGCCTTGGGGTCGCGCAGCTCGCCTGCGACCAGCTCGCGTTTGAGCTCGATGCCGGCCACGAAGAAGAAGATCGCCAGCAGGCCGTCGGCCGCCCAGTGCTGTATCGAGAGGTCCAGGCCGAGGGAGGCCGGGCCGAGGTGGAAGCCGCGTACCGTCTCGTAGCTGTCGCCGAGCGGGGTGTTGGCCCAGAGGAGCGCGACCACCGCCGCCACCAGCAGCAGGACACCGCCCACCGTCTCCGTGCGGAGGAGGTCCGCCAAGTAGTTCCGCTCGGGCAGGGACATCCGCCCGAGGAAGACGGAACGGCGGGGGGCGGGCGAGTTCACGCGGGGACCTCCGGGTATCGGCAGCTGTGCATGGCTGTTGCAGTTGCCGACCAGACTTCCCGGCGCACCCAGTTTCGTTCGCGCGTTTCTTGACGCGTTCTTCACTCTACCGGGTGGCGCAGGAACGATCCAGCGATCTTCACTTTACGGGCATATGGGGCGAATGGTGGTGTGGCGTACGGGGTGTGGGGCGTCCTCCGTCCGCCCCCGTCCGGGCCCGCCTCCGTACGCGTGCGCGCCCGCGCACGGCTGAGGGGCGCCCCGCCGGTGTACGGCGGGGCGCCCCTCAGTGATGAGTACCGGTCAGTCCTCGCTCGGCGCGCTCGGCAGCTGGGTCTGGATCAGCTCCATGACCGAGGAGTCGGTCAGCGTCGAGACGTCGCCCAGGTCACGGTTCTCCGCGACGTCGCGCAGCAGTCGGCGCATGATCTTGCCGGAGCGGGTCTTGGGCAGCTCCGCGACCGGCAGGATGCGCTTGGGCTTGGCGATCGGGCCCAGGCTCTGCGCAACGTGCGCCCGCAGCTCGTTCACCAGCGCCTCGTCCTGCTCGACGCCGCCGCGCAGGATCACGAAGGCGCAGATGGACTGGGTGGTCTGCGGGTCGGTGGCGCCCACGACGGCCGCCTCGGCCACCTTCGGGTGCGAGACCAGCGCGGACTCGACCTCGGTGGTGGAGATGTTGTGGCCGGAGACGAGCATGACGTCGTCCACCCGGCCCAGCAGCCAGATGTCGCCGTCCTCGTCCTTCTTCGCGCCGTCGCCCGCGAAGTACTTGCCCTCGAAGCGGGACCAGTACGTGTCGAGGTAGCGCTGGTCGTCGCCCCAGATGGTGCGCAGCATGGACGGCCAGGGCTCGGTCAGGACCAGGTAGCCGCCGGCGCCGTCCGGCACCTCGTTCGCGTCGTCGTCGACGACGGTCGCCGCGATGCCCGGCAGCGGGACCTGCGCGGAGCCGGGCTTGGCGGTCGTGACGCCCGGCAGCGGGCTGAGCATGATGCCGCCGGTCTCGGTCTGCCACCAGGTGTCCACGACCGGCGTCCGGTCGCCGCCGATGTGCTTGCGGTACCAGACCCACGCCTCGGGGTTGATCGGCTCGCCGACCGAACCCAGCACACGCAGGCTCGACAGGTCGAACTTGGCGGGGATGTCGTCGCCCCACTTCATGGCGGCGCGGATCGCGGTCGGCGCCGTGTAGAGGATCGTCACGCCGTACTTCTGGACGATCTCCCACCAGCGGCCCTGGTGCGGGGTGTCGGGCGTGCCCTCGTAGAGCACCTCCGTCGCGCCGTTCGAAAGCGGGCCGTAGGTGATGTACGAGTGGCCGGTCACCCAGCCGACGTCGGCGGTGCACCAGTAGACGTCGGTCTCCGGCTTGAGGTCGAAGACCGCGTGGTGGGTGTACGAGACCTGGGTGAGGTAGCCGCCCGTGGTGTGCAGGATGCCCTTGGGCTTACCGGTCGTGCCCGAGGTGTACAGGATGAACAGCGGGTGCTCGGCGTCGAACGCCTGCGGGGTGTGCTGGTCGCTCTGCTGGTCGACGAGCTCGTGCCACCAGACGTCCCGGCCCTCCATCCACGCGGTGTCCTGGCCGGTGCGGCGGACCACGAGGACGTTGCGGACGTTCTCCGTGCCGGGCTTGGTCAGCGCCTCGTCGACGGCGGGCTTGAGCGCGGAGGGCTTGCCGCGGCGGTAACCGCCGTCGGCGGTGATCACGACACGGGCGTCCGCGTCGTTGATGCGGGTGGCCAGCGCGTCGGCGGAGAAGCCGCCGAAGACCACCGAGTGCGGCGCGCCCAGCCGGGCGCAGGCCAGCATGGCGATGACCGTCTCCGGGATCATCGGCAGGTAGATCGCGACGCGGTCGCCGGCCTCGACGCCCAGCGAGGTCAGCGCGTTGGCCGCCTTGGAGACCTCGTGCTGCAGCTCGGCGTAGGTGATGGCCCGTGTGTCGCCGGGCTCGCCCTCGAAGTGGATGGCCACCCGGTCGCCCAGGCCGTTCTCCACATGCCGGTCGACGCAGTTGTACGCGACGTTGAGCTTGCCGTCGGCGAACCACTTCGCGAACGGCGCGTTGGACCAGTCCAGCGTCTGGGTGGGCTCGGTGTCCCAGGTCAGACGCTTCGCCTGCTCGGCCCAGAAGCCCAGCCGGTCCGCCCCGGCCTGCTCGTACGCCACCGCTTTGACATTGGCGTCGGCGGCCAGATCGGCGGGCGGCGCGAACCGCCGCTCCTCCTTCATCAGGTTGGCCAGGCTTTCGTTGCTCACGGCATCTCCCAGTCTCAGGGCGTCCGGTTGTCCCGGCCATAGCTCATCAGCCGATGGCCAGCCTGACAAGGGCTGTTGATAAAAATTGGTGTAGACCTTTACGTGATCATCAACCTTCCGGGTGACTTCCGTATGGGAGTTGACGAGACGGGGGAGTCGCCGCAGGTCACGACGGTGCCGCCCCGTGGTGCCCGCTGTGGATTACGCCGTGACCGGGGCGACCGGCGTGGCTTCGGGCCGTACGGCCGAGAAACGGCCCGAGCCGTGCTCCAGTACGTACGCCTGCGCCTCGCCGACGTGGAAGTACATGCCGTGCAGCGACAGTGAACCCTCGGCCACCCGGCGGGCCACGCACTGATGCGACATCAGGTGATCGAGCTGCTGCATGACGTTGACGAGCGCCAGGCGTTCCAGATCGTCGGCGACCGGCCGGTCGGCCAGGCTGACCTCCGCGCCTTCGGGCCGTGCCATCCGGGCCAGGCTGGGGCGGCCGTGGCCCAGCCAACGCGCGAGCGGGGTCCGCGCGCCGGGCTCGTGGCGGTCCGAGGCGAGGAGCGCCTGCATCGCGCCGCAGCCCGAATGCCCGCACACGGTGATCGAGCCGACCTTCAGAACCTCGACGGCGTACTCGATGGCGGCGCCCACGGAGTCGCAGGCGGCCTCCGTGCCCGGCGGCGGCATCAGATTGCCGATGTTGCGCACCGTGAAGAGGTCGCCCGGACCGCTCGACGTGATCATGCTCGTGACGAGGCGGGAATCGGCGCAGGTCAGGAAGAGGTTGGTGGGCCGCTGGCCTTCCCGGGCGAGCCGCGCCAGCTCCTCGCGGACCAGTGGTGCCGTATGCCGCTGGAATGCGCTGACCCCGCCGAGCAGTTGGCCACCACCGAGGAGCTGCCCCTCGGCCGTACCGGAGGGCGGCGTGGTCCGGGTGCAGTGGTGGTTGCGCCACGGGGTCCAGGGGCGGCAGGCGTGCGTGCCGGCCGGCTCCCCGATCGGCCTGCCGCCGCGCCCGCCCAGGGTGACCTCGCCGCCGCGCGCCCGGTGCGCGCTCGTCCAGGACTGCAGCGCTTCATAGGCGGCGTGATCCATGAACGAGCCGTACAGCTCGATCACCGCAGGGGCCGTCGCGGGCACCTGGGCGAGCGCCCGGGTCAGCCGCGGCACGGCCAGGAATGTCAACTGCCCGCTGACACGCACCCGGTGCAGGTCGCCGTCCTTGATGACGGAGACGCGGGTGTGGGTGAGCCGGCGCAGCGCCAGGAAGACGGCGACGGCGATACCCAGTCCCACCCCCTGCAGCACTCCGAAGACCACCACACCGCCCAACGTGATGGCGTAGACCGGGAATTCGCGGTGCCGCTGGACGTGCCGGATGTGCGCGAAGCTCACCATCCGTACGCCGACGAGCATCACCAGCGCGGCGAGCGCGGCCAGCGGGATCAGCTCCAGCGCGCCGGCGAACAGCCCGGAGCACAGCACCACCCATACGCCGTGCAGCACCGTCGACGCGCGTCCCGTCGCGCCGGCCTTCACGTTCGCCGAGCCGCGCATCGCGCCGCCGGCGATCGGCAGGCCGCCCAGCAGCCCGGAGACGACGTTCGACGCCCCCTGGCCGGTCAGCTCGCGATCCAGATGGGTGCGGCCGGGGCCGGGGCCGGGCTGTTCGGTGGCCAGCTTGTCGACCGCGACGGCCGACAGCAGCGACTCCATGCTCGCCACGAGCGTGACCGTCAGGACGGCGGCGGTCAGCCCCAGCAGGGGAGTGTCCGGGAGCGTGGGCAGCGTCGGCACGTGCCACGAGGGCAGCTCGACCCGGGGCACCGTGAAGCCCGCGCTCAGGGCGGTGGCCACGGCGACCGCGGGCAGCGGCGAGGGAACCTTGCGCAGCGCGTGCCCCACGCGCCCGGGCAGCCGCAGCCAGCAGGCCAGGACGGCGACGGTGACCGCGGCGATCAGTACCGAAGCGCCGTGCAGGCCCGCCAACTGACCCGGCAACTCAGCGATGTTGGTGAGCGAGGAACTGTGCGCGCCGCCGCCGAGCACCACGTGCAGCTGACCGAGCGCGATGGTCACGCCGATGCCGGCGAGCATGCCGTGGACGATCGCCGGGCTGATGGCGAGCGCCGCGCGGGCCACCCGGAGCGCGCCCAGGGCGAGCTGGGCCAGTCCGGCCAGCACTGTGATCGCGCAGGTTGCCGGCCAGCCGTACCGCTGCACGAGGTCGGCGGTGACGATGAGGAGGCCGGTGGCGGCGCCGCTCACCTGGAGCGGGGCGCCGCCGAGCAGACCCGCCACGAGACCGCCCACGGCCGCGGCGATGAGCCCGGCCTGCGGGGGCGCACCGGTGGCCAGCGCGATGCCGAGCGAGAGGGGGATGGCGATCAGGAAGATGACGAAGGAGGCGCCCAGATCGCGGCGCCAGGCCCCTGGGGAGAGGCGGCGGAAGGGCCCGGACGGCTTTCCGGCGGGCCGCTGTCGGTCGTGGTCCTGCGGTGCGTACTGGGGGTCCGGGGACCCCGGCGTGGCCGGCTCGGGTGTGTAAGGCTGCGGCATTCCCGTCTCCTCCGGGGCGACGCGGCCGCGCTACGGGGCGCGGTCGTGGGCGGCGGTGTACTGCGGGGCTGAGCCGGCCGGTGTGCGTCGCGGTGGGTGACGGTTCCGGTGACTCTCTGCATTCGGTAAAGGAATCGTAATGTCGCTCCCGGCAGCAAAGAAGCCAGAACGGGCAAATGGGTTGGTGGTTCAATCCAACAGGTGAATGCGGGGGCGGTCGCTCCGCGTGCGTTTACCGCAGGGCCGGGCGCGGTATCGGGCCGCGGGCCCGGCCCCTGTGACGCGCCGGCCGGCAGGCACCTGGTGCGGGCCGGCGCACAGCCGTTCAGGCGGGCTGCGGTGCGGTCGTGGTCATGCCCTCGGAGAGCGCGAACCCGGGGTCCACCTGGGACGTCAGGTCGGCCCCGGTCTTGCTGTTGCCCCAGCTCTCGGCGTTCTTCACGTGGAAGTGCACCATCTGCCGGGTGTAGCGCTCCCAGTCGCGCCCTTCGTACGCGGCGTCGGCAGTGGTGTGCAGCGTGCGCAGCGCCTCTTGGTTGGCGTTCTCCAGCTCCACGAAGGGCGCGGGCCTGCCCTTCTCCATGGCGCGCACCCAGTCGGAGTGTCCGAACGTCACCAACAGGTCGTCACCCACCTGCTCCCGCAGGAAGGCGAGGTCGTCCGGACCCTGCACCTTGTTGCCGACCACCTTCAGCTCGACTCCGAAGTCCCGCGCGTACTCCTTGTACTGGCGGTACACGGCGACGCCCTTACGGGTCGGCTCGGCCACCAGGAAGGTCAGGTCGAAGCGGGTGAACATCCCGGAGGCGAACGAGTCCGAGCCGGCCGTCATGTCGACGACCACGTACTCCTGGCGGCCGTCCACGAGGTGGTTCAGGCACAGCTCCACGGCGCCCACCTTGGAGTGGTAGCAGGCCACGCCGAGGTCGGACTCGGTGAACGGCCCGGTGACCAGCAGGCGGACCGTGCGGTCGTCGAGGCGTACGTCCCGTGCGCAGGCGGCGTACACCGGGTTGTCCTCGACGACCCTCAGCAGCCGCGAGCCTGCGCCCGGAGGTGTTGTCTTGATCATCGCGTCGGCGGACGCGATGCGCGGGTTGTCACCGCGCAAGTAGTCCTTGATGAGCGGAAGATGGGCGCCCATCGCGGGGAGCGCGGCGGCCTGGGCGTCGTCTAGGCCGAGCGCGGCCCCCAAGTGCTGGTTGATGTCGGCGTCCACCGCGATCACGGGCGTGGCGGTGGCGGCGAGGTGACGGATGAACAGCGAGGACAGCGTGGTCTTGCCACTGCCGCCCTTGCCCACGAAAGCGATCTTCATGTTCACGAAGCGTAATTGCGGAATCGCCTTAAGTAAGGGGTTTACGTGAAGAAGACCACTCCAACGAGGGGTGTGCCCTTGTGGTGCGTAGGGTCGTCCCCATGAGTACGACAGCCGATCCGCTCGCGACCCTCGCCTCGCTCCCCGGAGTCGCCGACAGCGTGGACTCCGTACGCAAGAGCATCGACCGGGTCTACGGGCACCGGATCATGCGGCGCCGCAGCAACGAGGTCACCGCGGAGGCGGCCCTGCGCAGCGCGCGTGGCTCGGCGGCGCTGTCCGGCGCCGACTGGGCGCTGGAAGAGGTGCGCAGGCGCACGGACTTCAGTGGCGAGGGTGAGGAGCGCACCGTGGGCGCGGCCCTGCGCCTGTCGGCCGAGGCGGGGCAGCTCCTGAGTGTGTGGCGACAGTCGCCGCTTCGGGTGCTGGCCCGGCTGCACCTCGTTGCGGCGGGGGGCGACGCGCCTGATGAGAGTGTGGGTCGGCCCCGGCTGGCGGACGAGCCGGTGGACGAGCCGCTGATCGAGCTGCCGCTCCCGGACGCCGAGGAGGTGGCCGGCCGGCTGGACGGGCTGGCCCGCCTGCTGCTGTCCGGCACCCAGGCGCCGGCGCTGGTCACGGCTGCCGTGGTGCACGGTGAACTGCTCGCGCTGCGGCCCTTCGGATCCTGCAACGGCCTGGTGGCGCGCACGGCGGAACGTATCGTCATGGTCGGCAGCGGCCTCGACCCGAAGTCGATCTCCCCGTCGGAGGTCGGCCACGCGGAGCTGGGCCGGGCTGCGTACGTCGCGGCTCTGGAGAACTACGTGTCCGGCACCCCGGAGGGGATGGCGGCCTGGATCGCCCACTGCGGGCGCGCGGTCGAGCTGGGCGCACGCGAGAGCACGGCGGTCTGCGAGGCGCTCCAGCGGGGCGCGGCGTAGTAGCCCTTCGGGCGGTACGCGGGCCTTCAAGGGCCCGGACAAGGGTTGCGGCGGTACCTGGTCCTGCTCGGTACCGCCGCATTGCACTCCCGCCGGGTTACCAATGCGTGCACGATAGTCGCCGACAGGTCGGAGACTTTGTCCTTACCTGATGCGGCTGGCCCGTAATCGACGGGTCGGCGTCGCGTGGGTGCCCGACGTTCATGCTCGGTCCGTGGGGCCTACCTGCGTTGAAGGTGCTCCTCTCGGAGAATCCTTGGTCTCGCGGGCCGTTAATTCCTTTGTACTCCTGCTGTCCGGTAAGCGGAACCCCTCACCGCACATCTTTACTTTTGCCTTCAAACGGGGGTGATTCGGGCGCCTGCAGGGGCCCGGCTCCGCCTGAGGGACGCGCGTGAGGACTCGCCTCAGGCGGAGAGGGCGCGCGCCGGCGTGCCGCGCCGCCGGCTGGCGTACCAGACCAGGCCCGCGGTGGCGGCGGCCGCGCCCACCGCGACGGCGACCAGCGCCGGCCGTGGCGGCATGGCGAGCGACGGGATCCGCTGCTTCAGGCGCACCGGCCGGTTGAAGGTCAGCGTCGGCCAGCCGCGGGTCGCGGCCTCCCGGCGCAGCGCCCGGTCGGGGTTGACCGCGTGCGGATGGCCGACGGTCTCCAGCATCGGGACATCGGTCGCCGAGTCGCTGTACGCGTAGCAGCGCGCGAGGTCGTACCCCTCGGAAGCGGCGAGCTCCCTGATCGCCTCGGCCTTGGTGGGGCCGTAGGCGTAGTACTCGATCTCTCCCGTGAAGCGGCCGTCCTCGCCGACGACCATGCGCGTGGCCACCACCCGGTCGGCGCCGAGCAGCTCGCCGATCGGCTCGACCACCTCGGCTCCCGAGGAGGAGACGATGACGACGTCGCGGCCCGCGGTGTGGTGCTCCTCGATGAGGGACGCCGCCTCGTCGTAGATGAGCGGGTCGATCAGGTCGTGGAGGGTCTCGGCGACAATCTCCCGTACCTGCGCCACGTCCCACCCGCGGCAGAGCGAGGAGAGGTACTCCCGCATCCGCTCCATCTGGTCGTGGTCCGCGCCGCCCGCCAAGAAGACGAACTGGGTGTACGCGGTGCGCAGTGCGGCCCGTCGATTGATCAGGCCACCTCGGTAGAACGACTTGCTGAAGGTCAGCGTGCTCGACTTAGCAATGACTGTCTTGTCCAGGTCGAAGAACGCTGCCGCCCGAGGCGCTGAGTGCGGTGCTGAAGGAGTCGAGCTTCGGTTTTCCACAAGGCGAGCATAGGGGGGCACCATTCGGCGTAAGGTGTGGCGCGTGGGTTTGCCTGAGAAGGCTCTCGGGTACACCATGGAAGTCACGGATCGTTCGCGACCGTGCTAACCCGGCCCGGCTCCTCCCCCCCCGAGTCGGCCGTGGAGACGACCCCCGCTCTCCCCCCCGGCGGGGGTCGTCGCATGTCCGGACCCGTTTTTGGTCCCTGGGGCCTGCTTCCTGATCTTCCTTCGGCGATCGACCGCCGCGCGCCGTCGCGCCCATCGTTCGTAACTTACCGTAATCAGAAGACTGCTCTCAGGAAGTTTTCCATAGTCACCGGTATAGGTGACCGGGATATTCACAGCCTCAGTAGTTGTCCACAGTTTTCGACCAAGATCCACGAAATTTTCCGGATCGCTGCACCGTGAAAGTCCGCGAAGTTCGCGGATGTGCGAGTTGTGTAGCGACAGGGGGACGGAACGTGGCCGGAAGCAACGATTTGGATCGTATGGACCGGGTCTCGCAAGAGCCCGGACCGTTGATCGTCACGGAGGACGAAAGTCTCCTCGACGATCTCCTCAGACTCTGCGCGGCGGCCGGCACGGTGCCGGCCGTGGCGCACGGAGGCAGCGCCCGGGCCGCGGGCTGGGAGACGGCCCCGTTGGTGATCGTCGGGGAGGACTGCGTCCACCGGCTGCGGGGCACCGGACGCCGGGCGGGCGTGGTCCTCATCGGACGCGACGCGCGGGAAACCCGTGTATGGGAGCAGGCCGTCGAGATCGGCGCCGAGCGCGTCCTCGGACTGCCGGACGGAGAGAGCTGGCTGGTCGACCGGATCGCGGACGCGGTGGAGGGCGATCGGCGGCCGGCGCTCACGGTGGGCGTGCTCGGCGGCCGGGGCGGCGCCGGCGCGAGCACCCTCGCCTGCGCCCTGGCGGTGACCGCCGCGCGACAGGGCCACCGGACGATACTGATCGACGCCGACCCGCTGGGCGGCGGCCTCGACGTGCTGCTCGGCGGCGAGCGGGAGAAGGGGCTGCGCTGGCCCGCCTTCGCCGAGTCCCGCGGCCGGGTCGGCGGCGGCGCCCTGGCCGAGTCCCTGCCCCAGCTCCACGCGCTGCGCGTCCTGAGCTGGGACCGCGGGGACTCGGTCACGATCCCGCCGCCGGCCATGCGCGCGGTGATGTCGGCGGCCCGCAGACGTGGCGGTGTCGTGGTGGTCGACCTGCCGCGCCACCTCGACGAAGCCGTGTCCGAAGCGCTCTCCCAGATCGACATCGGACTGCTGCTGGTCCCCGCCGAACTGCGCGCGACGGTGGCGGCCCGGCGCATCGCGGTCCCTGCTCGGGCGGCCCTGCGCGATCTGCGCGTGGTGGTACGCGAGACGCCGGGCCCCGGCCTGCCGGAGAGCGAGCCGGCCCGGCTGCTCTCGCTGCCCCTGGTCGGCACCGCGCCCTGGGACCCCCACCTCGCGGACTCCCTCGCCCGCGGCGCCCCACCGGGCGCGCATGCGAGGGAGCCGCTGGCCCGGTTCTGCACGGAGTTCTGGGGGCGGGTGCTGGGTGGATCAGAGGGTGCCGCGAGTACGTCCGGCACTCCGGGCACAGGGATCTCATGCCGCGGCGGCCTTACGGGTACGGCGGGAGCTGCACAGTCCCGCTCGGAGGCCGGCGAGGGGGCCGTCTCATGAACGGCTTCGGTGGGGTGCGGAAGGAAGCCCGGCGGGCGGTCGGTGCCGGGCGGGGGAGACCGGCCCGTACCGGGACGCGTGATCTCATCGCAGCGCGCGGCCTCGTGGGGACACGCGGCCTCACCGGGGCGCGTGGCCTTCCGGGAGCAAGGGGTGTGCCCGGCGCGGCGAATCAGGTCGGCGTGGCGGAGCCGCCCGGGGCCGAGCCCGGGGCGGGCACGCAGCGCCTGGGGTCCGGGACATGCGGTGGCGCGGGGGACGAGCTCCTGGAGGCCGTACGCCGGAGACTCGCCCGGGCCGGTGCCGAGCCGACGCCCGCCCGAGTGGCCGTGGCGCTGCGCGAGGAAGGGCGGCTGCTCGGCGATGCCGAGGTGCTCGGCGTCGTGGCCGCGCTGCGCTCCGAAATGGTCGGCACCGGCCCCCTGGAGCCGCTGCTCACCGCACCCGAGGTGACGGACGTACTGGTCACCGCGCCCGACGAGGTGTGGGTCGACCGCGGTGGCGGACTGCGGCGCGCGGACGTGCGCTTCCCCGATGCCGCGGCCGTCCGCCGACTCGCCCAGAGGCTGGCGGCGGTGGCCGGGCGGCGCCTGGACGACGCGCACCCCTGGGTCGACGCGCGGCTGCCCGACGGGACCCGTCTGCACGCCGTGCTCCCACCCGTGGCGGTCGGTTCGACCTGCCTCTCGCTGCGGGTGCTGCGCCCGAAGGCGTTCACGCTGGAGGAGCTCGTCGCGGCGGGCACGGTGCCGCCGGGCGGCGACCGGCTGCTGCGGTCGGTCCTGAGCGCCCGGCTGTCCTTCCTCGTCAGCGGCGGCACGGGCAGCGGCAAGACCACACTGCTCAGCGCCCTGCTGGGCCTGGTGGGGCGGGACGAGCGGATCGTCCTGGCCGAGGACTCCGCGGAGCTGAGGCCGGACCACCCGCACGTCGTACGACTGGAGACCCGTCCGGCGAACCAGGAGGGCGTCGGCCTGGTCACGCTGCGGGACCTGGTGCGCCAAGCACTGCGCATGCGTCCGGACCGGCTGGTGGTGGGCGAGGTGCGCGGCCCCGAGGTGACGGAGCTGCTGGCCGCGCTCAATACCGGCCACGAAGGAGGCTGCGGCACTGTGCACGCGAACGCCGCCGCCGATGTCCCGGCCCGGCTGGAAGCGCTCGGCTCGACCGCCGGGCTGGACCGCGCGGCCCTGCACAGCCAGTTGGCCGCCGCGCTCTCGGTCGTACTGCACCTCGTACGGGATCGCACGGGTCACCGTCGCATCGCCGAGATCCACGTCCTCGACCGGGCCCCCTCGGGCCTGGTCACCACCACACCGGCCGCGGTCTGGCACCCGACCGGCTTCCGACGGGCCGAGGGCTGGGCACGCCTGGCCGCCCTCTGCCGCCGGGGAAGCGCCATGAGCGGCGGAGACGACGTGAACGGGGACATGCCATGAGCGGGGAAGTGGCGGCGGATGCGATGACGCCGGTGTGCGCGGCGTTGCTGTGCGCGGGGGCCGGACTGTGGACGACCGGTGGCCGGGGCAACTCCTTGCGGCGCGCGCGGTTGCTGCTGGCAGGAGGTGAGGCCGCGGGCCCTGGACATGCCGTAAGGCGACAGGGTGCTGGGAAGTGGCCACGTACCGGGCGGCGTTGGGCGGACGGCGAACGGGCGGTCCATAGGCGCTGGACGTGGGCGGCCGCTCGGTCGGCGCAACTGGGGCATGCCCTGTGGTGCCTGCCTATCGGGGCCGTACTGGGGCTCCTGGGCCAGTCGTGGCTGCCGGTGGCTCTCGGGGCGCTGGCCGTGCCCGTAACGCACCGCTGGCTGACCGGCCGCGCCGCGCAACGGGAACGCGACCGTCGTCGCGACGACGTGATCGCGTTCTGCGCGGCGGTGGCCGCCGAGCTGCGCGCGGGCTGCCAGCCGGGGCAGGCCTTGGTACTGGCCGGTGCGGAGGGCCGGGCGGGGCCGGCCGGATGGGGCAGCGCGGGGGACGCGGTGCTGGCGGCGGCGCGGTTCGGCGGGGACGTGCCGGGTGCGCTGCGCGAGGCGGCGCGGCTGCCGGGCGCGGAGGGGCTGACGGGCGTGGCCGCGTGCTGGCAGGTCGCCGTGCAGGGCGGCGTCGGCCTCGCCGCAGGCATCGAGCGCGTCACGGCAGGGCTCCGGGCGCAGCGGCACCAAGAGGCCGACCTGCAGGCCCAGTTGGCGGGTGCTCGCACGACGGCCTTGATGCTCGCCCTCCTTCCGGCCTTCGGACTGCTCATGGGTAGTGCGCTGGGCGCGGACCCGCTCCATGTGCTGCTGCACACGCCGGTCGGCTGGGGCTGTCTGGCGGTCGGCGGGCTGCTGGAGTGGGCCGGGGTGCTCTGGACGGGGCGCATCGTCCGCATGGCCGAGGGGCGGGCGGACCGATGACCGCTGAAGTTATCCACAGCCTGGGGATTGTTTTCGCGCTCGCGACTACCTTGGTCTGTACGGCACTGGTCATCCGCCGGGCCGCCCGCACGGCAGCCGTACGACGCCGCGCGATCCGTATTTTCTCAGCTGTGGGGGAGGTGGCCCGCACCTCGACGGTTGTGGGGGCGGCGGGACGCGTCCACTTGGAGCGGCGAAACGACGCTGTTCGGGAGTGGGGCGTGGTGGCCGCCGCGACGGGTGTCGGCCTTGTCCTGGTCGGCGGGGTTGTCGGGGCCGTACTGGGGGCCGCGGGTGCTTTCGCCACGCGAGGCCCTCGGCACCGGGCCCGGGCCCGTTCCGCCGCCCGCGCGGCGGAGGTTGCCGTACGGGAGCAACTGGCCACCGCCGCCGATCTGCTGGCCGGCTGTCTCGCGGCGGGGGCGAGCCCCGGCGAAGCGGCGGGCGCGGTGGGTGAGTCCCTCCGCGGCCCGGTCGGCGAGCGGCTGCGCCACACCGCGGCGGAGCTGCACCTCGGGGGCGAAGCCGACGCGAGCTGGGGGCGGTTCGCGGAGCTCCCGGGAGCACGGGAGTTGGGGCGCTGCCTGGCGCGCGCCGGTATATCCGGCGTGCCGGCCGTCGAGTCGGTCGCGCGGATCGCGGCGGACCTGCGGTCCGAGTGGGGCCGCGCGGCAACGGGGGCTGCGCGCAAGGCGGGTGTGCTCGTGACCCTGCCGCTGGCGGTGTGCTTCCTGCCGGCCTTTCTGGTGATCGGGGTGGCCCCGGTCCTCGTCGGACTGGCCCAGGGCTTGCTGCCCCACGTGTGACGGCCCAACGACCAACGACTGACGAACCGAACAAGCCAAACGAACAGAACAACGACGCAGTAACTGCCATTCCATCAGGGGGATCTCATGACAACAGCAGCACGTAAGCCGTCCGGACAGCCGACGACGCCGTCCGAGAAGGCGTTGGACATCGCGACGAGGGGCGGACAGGGGGCTGCCGCGCCATCCGAAGGGCGAACTCCCGTGCCCGCGTGGGCGGCTGCGGCCGGCAGCGCCGTACGTGAGGCGAGGGCCGGGGCGACCACAGCCGCCGGGGAAGGCCGGGATGCGGTGACGGTGGCAGGCGGGCCCGCGGCGTGGGCCGCCTGGGCCGCCTCGTGTCTCGACTACAGGAAGGTGACGGGGCGACTGGCGGCGAGGCGCCGGGCCGGGTACTTCAGGGGCGAGTGGGGCCGGCGTCGGCGTGCTGCGCTGCGGCAGAGGGTGGACCGCGGCATGGCGACGGCCGAGTACGCTATGGGAACGCTGGCGGCCTGTGCGTTCGCCGCGGTGCTCTTCAAGGTCGTGACGAGCGGGGCGGTGAGCTCGGCCCTGAGCTCGGTGATCGGCAAGGCGCTCCATGTCCAGGTCTGACCCGGTCGGCGGGGCCGCCGAGCCGACAGCCGTGTCGCTGAAGGCGGCTGCCGATCGGGGGATGGTGACGGCCGAGGCGGCGGTGGTGATTCCGACGCTGGTGCTGTTCGTGGCGATGCTCCTGTGGGGGCTGATGGCGGTGTGCGCGCAGATCCAGTGCGTGGACGCGGCCCGTGCCGGAGCCAGGGCGGCGGCGCGTTCGGAGCCCGAGGGCGCCTCGCTGGCCACGGCCCGGGCGGCCGCCCCGCGCGGGGCGCGGGTGGCGTTGCGACGGGAGGGTGACCTGGTGCGCGTACGGGTCGTGGCGGCGGCTCCGGCGCTGGGGCCGCTGGCCATGACGCTCAGAGGGGAGGCGGTCGCTCTTGCTGAGGAGACGGTGGGGCGGTGAGCCGCGGCGCGGGAGGCACGGTGAGCTGCCGAGACGGCGCAGTGGTGAGCTGCCGAGCAGACGGCGCAGGGATGAGCCGTGGAGACGGTGCAGCAGTGAGCTGCGGAGACGGCAGGGAGACAGGGGCTCAGCGACGGTCTGGGTAGCGGTGAGCAGCATGGCGTTGTGCGCGGTGTTCGCCGTGGTGATCGTGCTGGGCCAGGCCGTGATGGCCCGTCACAGGGCTGGTGCGGCCGCGGATCTGGCGGCTCTCGCCGCCTCGGCGCGGAGCGTGTACGGAGAGGGGGAGGCGTGCGGCGCGGCCCGTCGGGTCGCGGCGGCGCAGGGTGCCCGGCTGGTGCGGTGTGCGGTACGGGCCGCCGTCGCCGACGTGTCGGCCGAGGCCCGGGCGGGACCCTTCGCCCCGCGCATCCGCTCCCGGGCGGGCCCGGCGGACGCACTCCTGAACCCGACCGGCGTGCCCCCACCCCGAAATCAACCGCCGCCATCCCCACCGGCCCCCGCCTCGGCCCCAGCAGTGGACCCGCCGCCAGGGACAGCAGTGCCCCCGGCCCCGGCCCCGGCCTCGGTCGCCCCGGCACCAACCCCAGCCCCCGCCGCCCCCCGCAGCAGCTCCGTAAGCAATCGCACGGCGCCTCGTTTGTGGAGTGGTTCGTTGCCGTTGCCGCATTTGGGGGACTGGATGCAGGAGGGGCAGCCGGCGTCGCACTCGCAGGAGGCGATGGCCTGGCGGGTGGCGGTGAGCCATTCGGCCGCGGTGTGGAAGGCGCGTTCCGCGAAGCCCGCGCCGCCGGGGTGGCCGTCGTAGACGAAGACCGTGGGCAGCAGGGTGTCGGGGTGCAGCGGGACCGAGACGCCGCCGATGTCCCAGCGGTCGCAGGTGGCGAAGAGCGGAAGGATGCCGATGGAGGCGTGTTCGGCGGCGTGCAGGGCGCCGCCCAGCTGTTCCGGACTGACCCGGACCGCGTCGAGCTGGTCTTCGGTCATGGTCCACCACACGGCGCGGGTGCGCAGCGTGCGCGGCGGGAGGTCGAGTTTGGTCTCGCCGAGCACTTCGCCCGTGATCAGTTTGCGGCGCAGGTAGGAGACGACCTGGTTGGTGACCTCGACGGAGCCGAAGCACAGGCGCGCGTCGCCCCACGGCACCTCGGTGTCGGTCTCCAGGATGGAGATGGCGGTGGTGTCGCGGGCGGTCGTGGACCAGGGCGGCGTGGACTCCTCGACCAGGGCGACGCTGTCCTCCAGGTCCAGGTGCTGCACGACGTACGTACGGCCCATGTGCAGGTGCACCGCGCCCTCGTGGACGGTGGAGTGCGCGGCGGCCTCGTCCACCGTGCCCAGCAGCCGGCCGGTGGCGGCCTCCACGACCTGGACGGGGGAGCCGCCCTGGCCGCGGATGTCGGTGAGGTCGGCGGCGCGTTCGCGGCGGGTCCAGTACCAGGACTTGCCGCGGCGGCGCAGCAGCCGGCGGCGTTCCAGGCCCGCGAGCACATCGGGGGCCTCCGGGCCGAAGAGGGCCAAGTCCTCCTCGCCGAGTGGGATCTCCGCCGCAGCCGCGCACAGGTGGGGCCAGAGGACGTACGGGTTGTCGGGGTCGAGCACGGTCGACTCGACCGGCTGGGAGAAGAGGGCTTCGGGATGGTGGACGAGGTAGGTGTCCAGGGGGTCGTCGCGGGCGACGAGCACGGCGAGCGCGCCCTGGCCTGCCCGGCCCGCACGGCCCGCCTGCTGCCACAAGGACGCGCGGGTGCCGGGATAGCCCGCGATGAGGACGGCGTCCAGGCCGGAAACGTCGATGCCCAGTTCGAGCGCCGTGGTGGCGGCGAGGCCGAGGAGGTCGCCGGTGTGCAGGGCGCGCTCCAGGGCGCGGCGCTCCTCGGGGAGATAGCCGCCCCGGTAGGCGGCGACGCGCCCGGGCAGCGATCTGTCGACCTCCGCGAGGCGTTCCTGCGCGATCAGGGCGATCAGCTCGGCGCCGCGCCGGGAGCGTACGAAGGCGACGCTGCGGACGCCCTGTACGGCGAGGTCGGTGAGCAGGTCGGCGGTCTCGGCGGTGGCGGTGCGGCGTACGGGAGCGCCCTGCTCGCCGTGCAGGTCCGTCAGCGGCGGCTCCCAGAGGGCGAAGACGACCTCCCCGCGCGGCGAGGTGTCCTCGGTGATCTGCACGGCGGGGCGGCCGATGAGCCGGGCGGCGGACTCGGCGGGCTCGGCGGAGGTGGCGGAGGCCAGCAGGAAGACCGGTTCCGAGCCGTAGCGCGCGCAGACCCGGCGCAGCCGGCGTATCACCTGCGCGACGTGGGACCCGAAGACGCCGCGGTAGGTGTGGCACTCGTCGATGACCACGTAGCGCAGCGCGCGCAGGAAGGAGGACCAGCGGGCGTGGGCCGGGAGGATGCCGCGGTGCAGCATGTCGGGGTTGGTGAGGACGTAATTGCCGTACTGACGCACCCATTCGCGTTCTTCGACCGGCGTGTCGCCGTCGTACACGGCCGGGCGGATCGCCGTGCCCAGCGGGGCGGCCAGATCGCGTACGGCGCGCCGCTGGTCGGCGGCGAGCGCCTTGGTGGGAGCGAGGTACAGCGCGGTCGTCCCCCGCCCGTTGGGCGCCTCGGCACCGTCCAGCAGCTCCGACAGCACGGGGGCCTGATACGCCAGCGATTTTCCGGAGGCGGTGCCGGTGGCCACGATGACCGACTCGCCGCGCAACGCGTGCTCCGCCGCGCGGGCTTGGTGACTCCAGGGGCGCTCGATGCCGGCGGTACGGATGGCGTCGATCACTTCCGTACGGATAGATGCGGGCCAGTCGGCATGGCTGCCGATCCGCGGGGGCAAGTGCTCCGTATGGGTGATGCGCGTAGCGCGGATCTCTCCCCTGGCGAGACGGTCGAGGACCATGCCCGGGGAGGGGCGCGCACCCGCATCCGGAGGCGGTTGATTGGAGGCCATCGGCACCGAGTGTGTCACCGGAGTGACGGACAATGCTCTTAAGGCGTCGTGCGCGCCTGCTGGTAAGTGATTGAATGCCATCGCGGCTGCCGATCCATGGGGGGCGACCGCTCGATAGCAAGGTGCTGGAGGATCCGTGGACCTGTCCCTGTCGACCCGTACCGTTGGCGACCGTACGGTCGTCGACGTCGGTGGCGAGATTGATGTATACACCGCGCCCAAGCTGCGGGAGCAGCTGGTCGAGCTCGTGAACGACGGCAGCTACCACCTCGTGGTGGACATGGAGCGCGTCGACTTCCTCGACTCCACCGGGCTCGGCGTGCTGGTGGGTGGCCTGAAGCGGGTGCGTGCCCACGAGGGCTCGCTGCGCCTGGTCTGCAACCAGGAGCGCATTCTTAAGATCTTCCGCATTACCGGACTGACAAAGGTGTTCCCGATTCACACCTCGGTCGACGAGGCCGTCGCGGCAACCGACTGACGGCTGTTCGGTGCCCCGTGCCGTGTGCACGGGGGCAGGAAGCAGTGGGGGGTACCGGACGACGCGTCCGGCCCCCTGCCTAGCACGCCCGCATATCGAGGGGGATGGCAATGGCCACCGTCGAACTTCGTTTCAGCGCCCTGCCCGAGCACGTACGGACCGCGCGTCTGGTCGCGGCCGCCGTGGCGCGACGGGCCGGGGTGGACGAGGCGGTGCTCGACGAGGTCCGCCTCGCCGTCGGTGAGGCGTGCAGCCGTGCGGTGGGTCTGCACCGCAGTAACGACGTCACCGCGCCCATCACGGTCATGCTGATCGAGGACGAGAAGAAGTTCTCCATCGAGGTCGGTGACGAGGTGCCGGGGACGCCCGCCGGATCCGAGCCGGGCGTCCAGGGCGCCGGCGGCGAGCCGGACGGCGCGGAATCCGTGACCGGCGACGAGGCCGAGGACGAGATGGGCCTCGCGGTGATCAGCGGCCTGGTCGACGACGTCGAGGTGTCCTCCAGCGAGACCGGTGGCGTCATCCGCATGAGCTGGCCGACGGTCCCGGACCCCGTACTGCCGTAAGCCCGGCCCCGTACTGCCGTAACTCCAGGCCCCGTACTGCCGTGAGTCCGGACCCGTACTGCCGTAAGCCCGGACCGGTACTCCCGTGAGCCCGGGGCGGCCCCGTCCTGGCAGGGCCCCGCCACAGCCCGATGACTCCGGGCCGACCGAGCGCCCTCGCAGGGCTTCCTCGTAGCGCCCTCACAGCGCCTTCTGACGGCCCTGCCCCGCCGGCACCCCGCCCGGCGTGCCCTGGGCCGCACACCGCCCTGCCAGCGGCCTTCAGCGGCCGCCCGAAGCGAACCCCCGCGTCCAGCCCTCGCGTCCAGCCCCCGCGTCCACTGAGCGTCGCGCGCAGCTGTACCGGCGGGCCTACGTACGCGCCTACATGTTCGTACGCGTACGCACACGCGAGCCGTTCCGTCGGCGCCGGGCGCCGGAGCGGAGGCCGTTGCTCCGCGGCGCGCCCCGTGCGGCCTGCGCGAAAAGGATCTCGTGCGGCCGCTCTGAGCAGCGGCGTTCAATAGGACAGCGAGATCATCCGGATGCGGTCAGCGAATTTGCTGCTTTCCGTCTTTCGGGCGAATTCTCGGAGCGATCACCTATTGATCTTCGCGGCTGCAGGCGAATTCCCTTTGACGCGTACTGTTTTGATCTAGTGCGGCTCCCTACAATCCGTCCACATCTTTGCTCAGGACGCCTGAGCGTGCATTCGCGCGCCCATGTGCCAAACGTCAAGGAGGACGAATGGCGGGGCCTTACACCCCTCAGATGCTCGACACCCCCACATACCTGGCCGAGCCATCGCTGACGAGCGGCAACCGCGGCATGGTGCTGGTGATCGCCCTCGTGGCACTGGCGGCGCTCGCCGTCGCGGCCGTACTGGTACGGCAAGTGCTCGCGGCCGGCGAGGGCACCGACAGTATGAAGAAGATCGCCGCTGCCGTGCAGGAAGGCGCAAATGCCTATCTCGCACGGCAGTTGCGCACCCTCGGCGTATTCGCCGTCGTGGTGTTCTTCCTGCTCATGCTGCTGCCCGCCGACAACTGGACGCAGCGCATCGGGCGCAGCGCCTTCTTCTTGATCGGTGCGGGATTTTCCGCGGCCACCGGCTATATCGGCATGTGGCTCGCGGTGCGCAGCAATGTGCGCGTCGCCGCGGCCGCCCGCGAAGCCACTCCGGCCGAAGGCGACACGGCGCCCCGTGATCTGACCGCCGTTTCGCACAAGGCGATGAAGATCGCATTCCGTACGGGCGGGGTCGTCGGCATGTTCACGGTGGGCCTCGGCCTGCTGGGCGCCTCCTGCGTCGTCCTCGTGTACGCGGTGGACGCCCCGAAGGTGCTGGAAGGATTCGGCCTGGGCGCCGCGCTGATCGCCATGTTCATGCGAGTCGGCGGCGGCATCTTCACCAAGGCCGCCGACGTCGGCGCCGACCTGGTGGGCAAGGTCGAGCAGGGCATCCCCGAGGACGACCCGCGCAACGCCGCGACCATCGCGGACAACGTGGGCGACAACGTCGGCGACTGCGCCGGTATGGCCGCCGACCTGTTCGAGTCGTACGCGGTCACCCTGGTCGCCGCGCTGATCCTCGGCATGGCCGCCTTCGGGGACGCCGGTCTCGCCTTCCCGCTGCTCGTCCCGGCCATCGGCGTCGTCACGGCGATGATCGGCATCTTCGTCGTCGCGCCCCGGCGCTCCGACCGCAGCGGCATGACCGCCATCAACCGCGGCTTCTTCATCTCCGCCGCGATCTCGCTGGTACTGGTGGCCATCGCCGCCTTCACGTACCTGCCGTCCACCTACGCGGGCCTGACCGGCGTCACCGACGACGCGATCACCGGCCGGGCGGGCGACCCCCGCGTGCTGGCCCTGGTCGCGGTCGCCATCGGCATCGTGCTCGCCGCGCTCATCCAGCAGCTGACCGGCTACTTCACCGAGACCAACCGGCGCCCCGTACGGGACATCGGCAAGACCTCGCTGACCGGCCCCGCGACCGTCGTACTGTCGGGCATCTCCATCGGCCTGGAGTCGGCGGTCTACTCGGCCGTGCTGATCGGTCTCGCCGTGTACGGCGCGTTCCTGCTGGGCGGTACGTCCATCATGCTGGCGCTGTTCGCGGTCGCGCTGGCCGGTACGGGCCTGCTGACCACGGTCGGCGTCATTGTCGCCATGGACACCTTCGGGCCGGTCTCCGACAACGCGCAGGGCATCGCCGAGATGTCCGGCGACGTGCAGGGCGACGGCGCGCAGGTGCTCACCGACCTGGACGCGGTCGGCAACACCACCAAGGCCATCACCAAGGGCATCGCGATCGCCACGGCGGTGCTCGCGGCGGCCGCGCTGTTCGGGTCGTACCGGGACGCGATCGCCAGGGCCGTGGGCGAGGTGGGCGAGGCCGCCACGGGCATGGGGCTGAGCCTGGACATCTCGCAGCCCAACAACCTCGTCGGGCTGATCATCGGCGCCGCGGTCGTCTTCCTCTTCTCGGGGCTGGCGATCAACGCGGTGTCCCGGTCGGCCGGTTCGGTGGTCTTCGAGGTGCGCCGGCAGTTCCGGGAGAAGCCCGGGATCATGGACTACACCGAGAAGCCCGAGTACGGGCGGGTCGTCGACATCTGCACCAAGGACGCGCTCCGCGAGCTGGCGACTCCCGGCCTGCTGGCGGTGCTCACCCCCATCGCGGTCGGCTTCTCGCTCGGCGTCGGCGCGCTCGGCTCGTTCCTGGCGGGCGCGATCGGTACCGGCACCCTGATGGCGGTGTTCCTCGCCAACTCCGGCGGCGCCTGGGACAACGCCAAGAAGTTGGTCGAGGACGGCCACCACGGGGGCAAGGGCAGCGAGGCGCATGCGGCGACCGTCATCGGTGACACCGTGGGCGACCCGTTCAAGGACACCGCGGGCCCGGCGATCAACCCGCTGCTGAAGGTGATGAACCTCGTGGCGCTGCTGATCGCGCCGGCCGTGGTGAAGTTCAGTTACGGCAATGACGCGAACGCCGGCGTACGGATCGGGGTCGCGGTCATCGCGATGCTCATCATCGTGGGCGCGGTGTACCTCTCGAAGCGCCGCGGCATCGCCGTGGGTGACGAAGACAACTCGGGGAAGGTCGCTCAGACGGCCGACCCGGCGGTCGCCTCCTAGCGGGGGGACCGGCACAACCGCTCAACGGGCGGGTGCCCGAGGTGTTTTGTACGCCTCGGGCACCCGCCCGTCGGCGTGCCGGATACGAGAGTTATCGGTCACCGTCCCTTGGTGCAAATGGCTTCAATGCGGGTCGTACGGGATGCTCGTCTCATGGTCAAAGCCCTCTGGGCGTGTATGTTCCGGGGCCGAGAGCCATGGAAGGGACCAATCCGGTGAACAAGAAGCTTGTGGCTGCACTGTCCGGCGGTGCGGCACTGGTGCTCGCGCTGACCGGCTGCAGCGACGACAGCAACAAGAAGCTCAATGACTGGGCCAAGCGTTTCTGCGACCCGGCGCAGGCTCAGTTCAAGCAGATCCAGGACGCCAACGCGTCGATGCAGACCGCTGACGACGGCAGCACCGACTCCAAGAAGGTCCAGCAGACCGATTCCCAGGCGTTCCAGAAGATCTCGGACGCGTACGGCTCGCTGGCGCAGTCCCTGAAGAAGGCCGGCGCCCCGCCGGTCGACGGGGGCGATGCGGACCAGAAGAACGCCGTCAAGGAGCTGAACGGGCTCTCCTCCGGCTACGCGGACCTCAAGAAGCAGGTCGACGGGCTGGACACGAAGGACAAGCAGAAGTTCGCCGACGGGCTGCGCTCGCTTTCGGACGGCATCAACAAGCTCAACAAGAAGAGCGAGGCCGCCTTCAAGAAGCTGGAGTCCGGCGACGTCGGCAAGGCGATGGCGGGTCAGAAGGGCTGCCAGACCCAGAAGACGACGGCTTCGCCCAAGAAGAGCTCATAGTGCTGCGCATATGGGCCGTGCGGCCCGGTCGGTCCCCGGAGAGCGGAGGGAAACCCTCTCCGGAGAGGGCCGGCCGGGCCGCTGCCGTCGTGGCGGTGGTTCGCTGTCAGTGGTTGCCCTGACAATGGGAGCGTGAGTACGCACCTCCCCGTCGCAGACGACCGAGACCCCGAGTCCGCCGCCCGCACCTCCCGGCTGCGGGAGGCGCTGCTGGCCGCCGGCTTCACCGCCGACGGCCTGCTGGAGCTGCTCGGCGCCACCGCCTACGCCGCGCTGGCCCGCAGCGAGACCGTGCCGGCCCTGCGCGCCACGAGAGGCGACAGCCCGCAGGCGACGCTGGTGCGGCTCTTCCTGCTCCAGCAGCCGGTGCCGGCCGCCCGCGCGGGCGCCGCGCTGCCCCTGGACGACTGCCTCGCCGACGGCTGGCTCGTCCGGGACGGCGACGAGGTGCGCGCGAGCGTGGACGTACGGCCGTACGGCGGCCCCGAGGGCCAGGACTGGTGGATCGTCTCCGACCTGGGCTGCGCGGTCGGCGGCGCGGGCGGCATCGGCCGCGGCCCGGCCGACGTGGACCGCGCCGAGCTGGTGCTCGGCGTGGGCGGCGCGTCCACGACCCTCGCCGGGCTCACGCTGCGCCCCCAGGGCGGCGCCCCGGCCGCGGGCCCGTCCTTCGACTCGGTACTCGACATCGGTACGGGCTCCGGCATTCAGGCGCTGCACGCCGCCCAGTACGCCACCCAGGTCACCGCCACGGACCTGAACCCGAGGGCGCTGCGCATCGCGGCCCTCACCCTCGCGCTCTCCGGTGCGCAGCCCGCCGACCTCCGGGAGGGCTCGCTGTTCGAGCCGGTCGGCGAGGAGACGTACGACCTGATCGTCTCGAATCCCCCCTTCGTGATCTCCCCGGGCGCGCGGCTGACGTACCGGGACGGCGGCATGGGCGGCGACGACCTGTGCCGCACGCTGGTGCAGCAGGCCGCAGGCCATCTGAACGACGGCGGGTACTGCCAGCTGCTGGCCAACTGGCAGCACGTCGAGGGCGAGGACTGGCGCGACCGGCTGCGCGAATGGGTGCCGCGCGGCTGTGATGCCTGGATCGTGCAGCGCGAGGTGCAGGACGTCACGCAGTACGCCGAGCTGTGGCTGCGGGACGCCGGCGACCACCGCGCCGACCCGGAGGAGTACGCGGCGCGGTACGAGGCGTGGCTGGACGAGTTCGAGGCGCGCAAGACGAAGGCGGTCGGCTTCGGGTGGATCACGCTGCGCAAGTCCGGCGCCGAGGACCCCTCGATCACGATCGAGGAGTGGCCGCATCCGGTCGAGCAGCCGCTGGGCCCCGCGGTGCTCCGCCACTTCGAGCGCCAGGACTATCTGCGGGCCACGGACGACGCGGCGCTGCTGGCCGGGCGGTTCAAGCTGGCTCCCGAGGTCGTGCAGGAGCAGGTCGGGCTGCCGGGCGCGGAGGACCCGGAGCATGTGGTGCTCCGTCAGAACCGCGGTATGCGCCGGGCGACGAAGGTCGACACGGTGGGTGCGGGCTTCGCCGGGGTCTGTGACGGCTCGCTGCCGGCCGGGCGCATCCTGGACGCCATCGCCCAACTGGTCGGCGAGGACCCGGTGATGCTGCGGGACCGCACGCCGGAGGCGATCCGGATGCTGGTCGAACAGGGCTTCCTGGAGCCGGTCGACGGCCCGGTGGCGGCCGCGGCCCCTGGGGAGGGCTGACGGCGGAGGCGGGCTTACGGGGGGACGGCGGGCTCGCAGCAGTACGTACCGGGGAAACGCTACGTACCGGGGGATGTGAAGCCCGTACGGGGGAGTAGCCGCGCGCGTTCACCCGCTGTTCGCCCGCGGGCCGTACGGGAGTGCCAGGGTGCCCGTATGGAAAGTGGACCCGCGGTGTTCTCCGGTGCCGCCTTCGCGCTCTTCGGCGGCGGACTGCTGCTCTGGCTGGTGGCGCGTGTCAGCTTCCGTGCGCCGGTCGCCCACGGCGTGAGCCGCCCCCTCGCGGTCACCATGACCGCGCTCTTCGGCACGCTGTTCCTGGCGGTCGGCTGCTGGCTGCTGTCCGCCGCATAGCGGGGCGGCGGCCCTGGCCCCCGTAGGGCGGCCTTCGCCCCTGTAGGGCGGCCCTCGCCCCCGTAAGGCGGTCAGCCCACCACGTTCCGTACGACGCCCCAGACGACCGCGGTCGTCAGGGCCGCGGCCAGGGCGCGCGGTGTCGGCCGGGGGCGGTAGCGGCGCCCCCGCAGCCCTTCGTAGAGCAGCCGCCCGCCCACGTACGCGGCGAGCGGCACTCCGAGGAGGAGCAGCGCCGCGTTGTCGTGAAAGGCGGCGGACAGATCGCCGTGCAGCAGGTCGTAGACCATGCGGGTACCGCCGCACACCGGACACAGCAGGCCGGTCATGGCGTTGAAGGGGCAGCGCGGCAGCAGCCGGCCCGGCTGGTGCGGGTCGGTGTGCCACAGATAGGCGCAGGCCGCCGCCGTGAGACCGGTCACCGCCGCGGCGCCCAGCAGAGTCGCCCGCCGCACCCGCCGCCCGTCCTCCGACGCGCCCGGGATCGGCGGTGCCGGCGGCGCCGGAACCGCGCCGGCGAGGACGTCGCGCTCGCTCGTCATGCCCTGTGCCCCCCGAAGACGTCCGTGTGTGACCCGCCACCCATCCTGTCAGCCGTCCGCGCGCCGGTACCGGGCCCCCGTCCGGTACCCCCGGGGGGTCGCGCACAGCCCCGGAAAGGCCCGGGAGAAATGCGGATGGAACACGGAAACGGAATACCTTCCGAACCCCTTCCGTTCCAGCTCCGGAGCGTTTGCCGGAGCCGGATCCGGAGTATCCCCTTCCGCGGCACGCAGCGCCGTCGGCCGCCCCCTCGCGGCCCCTTCCGCCGCCCCCCTGCGGCGCATGATCACGCCGAGTGGCGGGGCCCGCGGTGCGCGGTCCGGGCGGCATGAAGGGCTGGACTCGGGTTACCGTTCGAGTGGCGTTGTGGGCTTTTTCCGTTTGACACGGGGGCGGGATGTACCGTCACACTCCGCAGCGTCACCGCAGAGTCGCCCTCGGGAATTCCCTCCCGAGGTACCCCCCAGCGCCGACCGGAGAGAAGAGCGAAGTTGTCCCCGACCAGCGACACCGCACAAGGCGGCGGCCGCCGACTCGTCATCGTCGAGTCGCCTGCCAAGGCGAAGACGATCAAGGGCTACCTCGGCCCTGGATACGTCGTCGAAGCGAGCGTCGGGCACATCCGTGACCTTCCGAACGGCGCCGCCGAGGTTCCGGCGAAGTACAAGGGCGAGCCGTGGGCCCGCCTCGGCGTGAACGTCGACGCCGATTTCCAGCCGATCTATGTCGTGAACAGCGACAAGAAGGACCAGGTCAAGAAGCTCAAGGAGCTGCTGGCCGAGTCCGACGAACTCTTCCTCGCCACCGATGAGGACCGCGAGGGCGAGGCCATCGCCTGGCACCTGCAGGAGATCCTCAAGCCCAAGGTCCCCGTCCACCGCATGGTCTTCCACGAGATCACCAAGGACGCCATCCGGGACGCCGTGGCGAACCCGCGCGAGCTGAACAAGAAGCTCGTCGACGCCCAGGAGACCCGCCGCATCCTCGACCGCCTCTACGGCTACGAGGTCTCGCCGGTCCTGTGGAAGAAGGTCATGCCGCGGCTGTCGGCCGGCCGCGTCCAGTCGGTGGCCACCCGCCTCGTCGTCGAGCGGGAGCGCGAGCGCATCGCCTTCCGCTCCGCCGAGTACTGGGATCTGACCGGCACGTTCGCCACCGGCCGCAAGGGTGACGCGACCGACCCGGGCACCTTCGGGGCCCGCCTGACGACCGTCGACGGCCGCCGCGTGGCCCAGGGCCGCGACTTCGGCTCCGACGGCCGGCTCAAGTCCGACCAGGTCCTGCACCTGGACGAGGCGAATGCGCGAGCGCTGGCCGCGGCGCTGGAGGACACGCAGTTCTCCGTCCGCTCGGTCGAGTCCAAGCCGTACCGCCGCTCCCCGTACGCCCCGTTCCGTACGACGACGCTGCAGCAGGAGGCCAGCCGCAAGCTGGGCTTCGGTGCGAAGTCGACCATGCAGGTGGCCCAGAAGCTGTACGAGAACGGCTTCATCACCTACATGCGTACGGACTCCACGACGCTCTCCGACACCGCCATCGCGGCGGCCCGGGCGCAGGTCACGCAGCTCTACGGCGCCGACTACCTCCCCGAGAAGCCGCGCAGCTACGCCGGCAAGGTCAAGAACGCGCAGGAGGCGCACGAGGCGATCCGCCCCTCCGGCGACCGCTTCCGCACCCCTGCCGAGACCGGTCTGACCGGCGACCAGTTCAAGCTGTACGAGCTGATCTGGAAGCGCACGGTCGCGTCCCAGATGAAGGACGCCACCGGGAACAGCGTCACCGTCAAGCTCGGCGGCACCGCGAGCGACGGTCGCGACGCCGAGTTCAGCGCGTCCGGCAAGACCATCACCTTCCACGGCTTCCTGAAGGCGTACGTCGAGGGCGCGGACGACCCGAACGCCGAGCTGGACGACCGCGAGCGCCGGCTGCCGCAGGTCGCCGAGGGCGACGGGCTGACCGCCCGCGAGATGTCCGTCGACGGTCACGCCACCAAGCCGCCGGCCCGCTACACCGAAGCGACGCTGGTCAAGGAGCTGGAGGAGCGGGAGATCGGCCGTCCGTCGACGTACGCGTCGATCATCGGCACCATCCTGGACCGCGGCTACGTCTTCAAGAAGGGCACGGCCCTGGTGCCGTCCTTCTTGTCCTTCGCCGTGGTCAACCTCCTGGAGAAGCACTTCGGGCGGCTCGTCGACTACGACTTCACCGCCAAGATGGAGGACGACCTCGACCGCATCGCACGCGGCGAGGCCCAGTCCGTGCCGTGGCTGCGCCGCTTCTACTTCGGTGAGGGCGACGCCGCGGGTGCCGCCTCCGAGGCGGGCAACGGCGACGGCGACCACCTCGGCGGCCTGAAGGAGCTGGTCACGGACCTGGGCGCGATCGACGCCCGGGAGGTGTCCTCCTTCCCGGTCGGCGACGGCATCATGCTCCGGGTGGGCCGCTACGGCCCGTACGTGGAGCGCGGCGAGAAGGACACCGACAGCCACCAGCGCGCCGACGTGCCGGACGACCTGGCGCCCGACGAGCTGACCGTGGAGTACGCCGAGGAGCTGCTGGCCAAGCCCAGCGGCGACTTCGAGCTGGGCACGGACCCGGAGACCGGCCACCAGATCGTCGCCAAGGACGGCCGGTACGGCCCGTATGTCACCGAGATCCTGCCCGAGGGCACCCCGAAGACCGGCAAGAACGCGGTCAAGCCGCGCACGGCCTCGCTCTTCAAGTCGATGTCCCTGGACACGGTCACGCTGCAGGACGCGCTCAAGCTGATGTCGCTGCCGCGGGTCGTCGGCCAGGACGCCGAGGGCGTGGACATCACCGCGCAGAACGGCCGCTACGGCCCGTACCTGAAGAAGGGCACGGACTCGCGCTCCCTGGAGAGCGAGGAGCAGCTCTTCACCATCACGGTCGACGAGGCGCTGGAGATCTACTCCAAGCCCAAGCAGCGCGGCCGCGCCGCCGCCAAGCCGCCGCTGAAGGAGCTGGGCACGGACCCGGTCAGCGAGAAGCCGGTCGTGGTCAAGGACGGCCGCTTCGGCCCGTACGTGACGGACGGCGAGACGAACGCGACCCTGCGCCGCGACGACGACGTCGAAACGATCACCCCGGAGCGCGGCTACGAGCTCCTGGCAGAGAAGCGCGCCAAGGGCCCGGCCAAGAAGAAGACCGCCGCGAAGAAGACGGCGGCAAAGAAGGCCCCGGCAAAGAAGACGACCGCCGCCAAGAAGACGACCGCGAAGAAGACGGCCGCCAAGAAGACGACGGCCAAGAAGACCGCGGCGAAGAAGACGACTGCTGCCAAGAAGACGGCAGCGGCCAAGACAAGCCCGTCCGGCGATTGAGGACGAGCCCGAAGGGCCGATTTCGGGGAGACGGGGGCGCAAGCCCTCAGGGGCGCGGGGAGTGCCGATGTGCGGCTCCGCCGCGTGGGCGCGACCAGCCACAACGTGGCCGCAGACGGCTGCCGGCAAGGCCCGCCCCGGACAGAGGCCGATCTTCTGTTCGGGCGGGCATCCGGCGACACGCCGGATCCCGCTAGGCTGGCGGAATGACGCGTACCGAGCAGCCAACGGACGTGACCCCCACATCAGGCGCACTCGCCGCGGACTCCCGCGAGCGCGCCGTGCGAGCCCTGTTGCGCTTCCCTCCCCTCAAACGGCTGTGGAGCGCTCAGTTCGTCGGTGGCATCGGTGATGCCCTCGGCGTCCTGGTACTGGTGCTGCTCGCGCTCCAAGCGGCGGTCTTCACTCCCAACGGAGGCGTCGCGGCCTTCGGCGGCGGATACCGGGGCGCGGCCTTCGCGGTCGCCGCCGTCTTCGGTGCCCGGCTGCTGTCGACGCTGCTCTTCGGTGCCGTGCTGCTCGGCCCGCTCTCCGCGCTGACCGCCCCGGATGGTCCGCTGGACCGCCGCTGGACGATGATCGCCGCGGACTGCCTGCGTGCCCTGCTGCTCATCGTCGCCCCCTTGTGGATCGACTGGGTACGGGGCGACGCGCTGGCCTTCGTACTGATCACGGCCTTCGTCGTCGGTGTCGCCGAGCGCTTCTGGACGGTGTGCCGGGAGAGCGCGGCCCCCGCGCTGCTGCCCGCGCCGCCCGCCGAGGGCGACGCCGTGAGACCACTGCCGGACAACCACGAGGCGCTGCGCCGCCTCTCGCTGCGCACGGGCTTCGTGGCGCTCCCCATCGCCGCCGCCGGCCTCCTGGTTGTCACGCTGGTCGGGAACGCGCTGGGGGCGGGCATCGACTGGTTCCACACGCACCAGGCGGCGCTCGGCTCGTACGTCGCGGCCGGCCTGTTCGCCGCGTCCGTCTCGATCCTGTACTTCCTCGAATTCCCCGGCGTCCGGACCCCGCGTCCGCGCTCGCCCCTTGAGGGCCTGCGCCGCCCGAAGACCGGCACCGGCCTCGACAAGGGGCGTACGGGCGCGATCCCGCTGCTCGTACTGGCCTGCGCCGCGGTCGCCGCCGCGATCGCCGCGGCCGTCGCCCTGACCGTGCTGCACGTCCGCGACCTCGGGGGCGGCCCGGTCGGCTTCGCCCTCTTCGTACTGGCCCTGACCGGCGGCCCGGTGCTCGGCATCCGCAGCGCCCGTAAGGTGCTGCCCGGCTTCTCCCGGCGCCGGCTGCTCGCCCTCTCCGTGGCCGTCACCGGCCTCGCGCTGCTGGCCATGGGCCTGGTGCCCGACCCGACCACCGTCCTGCTGCTGGCGCTGCTGGCCGGGGTGAGCGCCGGCATCGCCGCGCACACCGGGCACGCCCTGCTGGACCAGGAGACCGAGGAGTTCCGCAGCTCCCGTACGACCGAGCACCTGCACGCCGTCGTGCGGCTGGCGATCGCGCCCGCCGCGATCGTCGCCCCGCTGCTGGCCGCGGCCATCGGCCCGCACCACCTCGGTACGGGCTCGTTCGTCTTCGCGCACGGCGGCGCGGCCTTCACGCTCATGCTGGTCGGCGCGCTGCTGCTGCCGGTCGCCGCGTGGGTACTGGGCAAGACCGACGACCGGCAGGGCGTCTCGCTCCGCCGTGACCTGCGCGAGGCGCTGCGCGGCGGCGACCCGGCCGAGGCCCCGGCCGCGACCGGCTTCTTCATCGCCCTGGAGGGCGGCGACGGGGCCGGCAAGTCCACCCAGGTCGAGGCGCTCGCCGACTGGATGCGGGCCAAGGGCCACGAGGTCGTGGTGACCCGCGAGCCGGGCGCCACCGCCATCGGCAAGCGGCTGCGCTCGATCATCCTGGACGTCTCGACCTCCGGGCTGTCGGACCGCGCCGAGGCCCTGATGTTCGCCGCCGACCGCGCCGAGCACGTGAACAGCGTGATCCGGCCCGCCCTGGAGCGCGGCGCCGTCGTGATCACCGACCGGTACATCGACTCCTCGGTGGCGTACCAGGGCGCGGGCCGCAACCTCGCGCCCACCGAGATCGCCCGCATCTCCCGCTGGGCCACCGACGGCCTGGTCCCGCACCTCACGGTGCTGCTGGATGTCTCCCCGGAGACCGCACGCGAGCGCTTCACCGAGGCGCCGGACCGGCTGGAGTCCGAGCCCACCGAGTTCCACGAGCGGGTGCGCAACGGCTTCCTGACGCTGGCCGCCGCCGACCCGGCCCGTTACCTGGTCGTCGACGCGGGGCTGGAGCCGGAGGCCGTCACCACGGTCGTACGGCACCGCCTGGACCAGGTGCTGCCGCTCTCCGAGGCCGAGGTCGAGGCGCAGGCCGAGGCCCGCAAGGCCGCCGAGGAGGCGGCCCGCAAGAAGGCCGAGGAAGAGGCGGCGCGCAAGGCCGAGGAGGAGCGGCAGGAGCGCGAGCGCCAGGAGCAGCTGGCCCGGCTGCGCGCCGAGGAGGAGGAGCGCAAGCGCCGCGAGATCGAGGCGGCCAAGGCGCGCGAGGAGGCCCGGCAGGCGGAAGAGGCCCGGCAGCGTGCCGAGGAGGCCCGCCGCCAGGCCGAGGAGGAGCGCAAGCGCCGGGAGGCCGAGGAGGCGGCCCGGCAGGCCGAGCGGGAGCGGCTGCGCCGGCAGCACGAGGAGGAGAAGCGGCTGCGCCAGGAGGCCGAGGAGCGCCGCCTGGAGAAGCAGCGCAAGGCGGAGGAGGCGCTGCTCCGTGCCGAGCAGGCCCGGCTCGCCGCGGCCTCGGCGGCGGAGGGGCTGCACGACTCCGATGCGCCGACCACGGAGACGCCGGTCGTCAGCATGCGCAAGGAGTACGCGCCGCGGGACGCCGCGGAGACCGTGCCCGGTGGGACGCCGCGGGTGGACATGCACAAGGAGGCGGCGCGGCCGGGCGCGGGCTCGGGCGAGGCGGCCGACCGTACGGGCGCCGGCTCCGGCTCGGACTCCCGCTCCGGCTCCGATTCCGAGGAGACCGCCGTACTGCCGCAGCCGGAGCCGGCTGCGGACAGCGATGGTGACGACGACCGGACGGCCCCGGACGACCGGTCCGGTGACGGCCGGCGGGCGCCCTCCGCGCGCTCCGGTGCCGCCGACGAGACGGCGGTACTGCCCTCCGTACGCCCCGAGGACGCGGCGCACAGCGGCGCGGCCGACGAGACCGCCGTACTGCCGCCGGTACGCCCCGAGGGCCCGGAGGACCGGGTGCCGTCGTGGATGTTCCGTCCCGAGCAGGGCGGCACGCGCCGTCCCGCCGCCGAGTCGAGCACCGAGCGCACGGCCGAGCTGCCGCAGATCGACCCGGCGACGGGCCTGCCGTCCCCGGGCCGGACCGGGCAGTCGCCGTACGAGTCGTACGCGCCGCAGCAGCCGCACTCCCAGTACGAACAGCAGCCGCGGCCGGGCGCCGGACGGCGCCGCCCGGAGTGGGCCGAGGAAACCCCGCTCGACGACCTCCCGACCCTCGCGGACGAGCTGCTCGGCCCGCGCGACACGGAGGAAGAGGAGGAGCGCCGCGGCCGCTGGGGCCGCCGCTGATCCCCGCCTCTCCGGCCCTCGGTACGTACGCGTACCGGGGGCCGGTGGCTTTTCCGGTACCGCGGGCCCCCTCCGGCCCGGAGTTATCCACAGGCGGAACGGATTGTCGGTGCCGTCCACCACAATGGACTCCGACGGGCCGCTCGTGCGGCGGCGGTTACGGCAGGACACGGACAGGACGGCGGAGCGGCAATGGCGGTGTGGGACGACCTGGTGGGTCAGGAGCGGGTGAAGGAGCAGCTCGCCGCCGCTGCGCAGGACGCGGACGCCCTGGTCACGGCGGAGGAGCCGGGCGCCGCCGCGCCCGAGTCCGCGCCGGAGTCCATGAGCGCGTCCAGGATGACGCACGCCTGGCTGTTCACGGGGCCGCCCGGGTCCGGCCGGTCCACCGCCGCGCGCGCCTTCGCCGCCGCCCTGCAGTGCGTGAGCCCCGACCGCGCGCTGGGCGGCGCCCCCGGCTGCGGCTTCTGCGACGGCTGCCACACCGCGCTGGTCGGCACGCACGCCGACGTCGAGGTGGTCCGTACGGACCTGCTGTCCATCGGCGTGAAGGAGACCCGCGACCTGGTCCGCCGGGCCTCGATGTCACCGGCCGGCGGCCGCTGGCAGGTGATCGTCCTGGAGGACGCCGACCGGCTCACCGAGGGCGCGGGCAATGTCCTCCTGAAGGCCGTCGAGGAGCCCGCGCCGCGCACGGTCTGGCTGCTGTGCGCCCCCTCCATCGAGGACGTGCTTCCCACCATCCGCTCCCGCTGCCGCCTGCTGACGCTGAGTACGCCTGCCACGTCCGCGGTGGCCGACATGCTGATGCGCCGCGACGGCATCGAGCCCGCGGCCGCCATTGCCGCGGCTCGCGCCACTCAGGGGCACATCGGCCGGGCCCGCCGGCTCGCGACGGACGAGCGGGCCCGGGCCCGCCGCGCCGCCGTGCTCAAGCTCCCGCTCCGCGTCGACGACATCGGCGGCTGCCTCAAGGCCGCGCAGGAGCTGATCGACGCGGCGGGCGAGGACGCCAAGCAGGTCGCCGAGGAGGTCGACACCAAGGAGACCGAGGAGCTGCGGGCCGCGCTGGGCGCCGCGGCGGGGACCAACGGGCGGCTGCCGCGCGGCACGGCGGGCGTGATGAAGGAGCTGCAGGACCGGCAGAAGCGCCGCTCCACACGTACCCAGCGGGACAGCCTGGACCTCGCCCTCACCGACCTGACCGGCTTCTACCGTGACGTCCTGGCGCTCCAGCTCGGCACGGCCGCCGAGCTGGCCAACGAGGACGTACGGGACAGCGTCCAGCGCATCGCCAACGGCTCCACCCCCGAGCGCACGCTGCGCCGGATAGAGGCGGTCATCGCCTGCCGCCAGGCCCTGGACCGGAACGTCGCGCCGCTGCTGGCGGTCGAGGCCATGACGGCGGCCCTCCGCGCGGGCTGAGAGCCCCGGGACCCCGGAGTACGAGTACGCCCCGTACCCGCCGGACGGCCGAACTCACTCGTACGAGGGCAGAACGCCAGGCATGACCCCATCAGGACCGATACGCTCCCCAGAGCTGTCGCCAACTGTCACCACTGGTCACCAATCGTCACCGAGCCGAGTGCGCCACCGCCGCCGAACGAGGGACCGTACCCATGGACACCAGCCGTCTGCTCCGCACCTCCGGCGCCGTGCTCGCGGCCGCCGCGCTGCTCGTCTCCTGCAGTAAACCGGGCAGCCCGGACGGCGACGCCGTCGCCTCACCGGCCCAGCACGGCCCGGACGCCCGCCCGGAGAGCGACAAGGCGACCAAGCCCCTGGACCCGCTGCCCACGGCCGTACCGGCGGCTCTGCGCCCGTACTACGACCAGAAGCTCAGCTGGCGCTCCTGCGGCCCCAAGGGCTTCGAGTGCGCGACCCTCCGGGCCCCGCTCGATTACGCGAAGCCCAGCCGCGCCACCGACCTGAAGCTCGCCGTCTCCCGCAAGAAGGCCCCCGGGCCCGGCAAGCGGATCGGCTCCCTGATGGTCGACCCGGGCGGCCCCGGCGCCTCGGCGATCAATTACCTCCAGCAGTACGCGCCGGAGCCCGCCGCCGTGAAGGCCCGGTACGACATGGTCGCGATGGACCCGCGCGGCGTGGCCCGCAGCGAGCCGGTCCGCTGCCTCACGAACAAGCAGATGGACGGGTACACGCAGGTCGACCAGACGCCCGACGACAAGGCGGAGCAGACGAAGCTCACCACCGCCTACAAGAAGTTCGCCGATGGCTGCAAGACCCGCTCCGGCAAGGTGCTCGGCCATGTCTCGACGGTCGAAGCGGCCCGTGACATGGACATCTTCCGCGCCGTCCTGGGCGACCGGAAGCTGACCTACGTGGGCGCCTCGTACGGCACCTTCCTCGGCGCGACGTACGCCGGGCTGTACCCCTCCCGCGTCGGCCGGCTCGTGCTGGACGGGGCGATGGACCCCTCCCTGACCTCCCGGCAGCTCAACGAGGACCAGACCGCCGGCTTCAACACCGCCTTCAACTCCTTCGCCGCCGATTGCATCAAGAAGCGCGACTGCCCCTTGGGCACCAAGAGCACCGCCGACGCCGGCAAGCAGCTCTCCGCCTTCTTCCGCCGCCTGGACGCGCGCCCGATCGCCACCGGCGACTCCCGCGAGCTCACGGAGTCCCTCGCGACCAGTGGTGTGATCGCCGCCATGTACGACCAGTCGGCCTGGCCGCTGCTGCGCGAGTACCTCACCAAGGCGCAGAAGGGCGACGGCAGCGGCCTGCTCGCCCTCTCCGACACGTACTACGAGCGCGACCCGGACGGCAGCTACGCCAACCAGATGTTCGCCAACCCCGCGGTGAACTGCCTGGACCTTCCCCCGGCCTTCTCCTCCCCGGCCCAGGTCGAGTCCGCGCTCCCCACCTTCCGCAAGGCGTCCCCGGTCTTCGGTGAGAACTTCGCGTGGGCCCCGCTGAACTGCGCGTACTGGCCCGCCAAGGCCACCGGCGAGGCGCACCGCATCGAAGCGAAGGGCGCGGCCCCGATCCTCGTCGTCGGCACCACCCGCGACCCGGCGACCCCCTACCCGTGGGCCCGCGGCCTCGCCTCCCAGCTCTCCTCCGGCCGCCTCCTCACGTACGAGGGCGACGGGCACACCGCGTACGGCCGCGGCAGCGACTGCATCGACACCGCCGTGAACACCTACCTGCTGGAGGGCACACCCCCCGCCAAGAACAAGCGCTGCTCCTGACCAGCACCACCCGCCCCCGGGCCCCCTCCGAATCCGATTACGAACCACCCCTCCGCCATGTGTAGACTGGGCCGCGCACCACGCCGCCTTAGCTCAGTCGGCCAGAGCGACGCACTCGTAATGCGTAGGTCAAGGGTTCGATTCCCTTAGGCGGCTCGGCGAGGGGAAGCCCCAGGTCACACCGTGACCTGGGGCTTCTTCCGTTCTCACGACTGTCTCGCGTGGGTGGGGGATGTGTCGGGAAATGAGGGTGTGCGGGCGGGGGTGGGGGTCGTAGGGTCGGGGTGTGCAGGACCACCCGTTCGTGCGGGTGCAGGGATCTCCGAGCCCCCGAGATCGTCGTCCGGGCCCACAGACGGCCGGAGATCCGCCGAGTCTGCGGCGACATGCGGTTCTTCCGGCCCCGCCCTCCCGGACTTGTCCCGCCGGGAACATCCCGCGCTTCCGGCGGCCGGTGACGGGCGAAACACGCGCCAGGAGACGGGGACGGGGAGCCACGCCTTCTCGCGCAGGTCGCCGCCGGAGCCGACTCACGCACCCGGCGGCGACCCCTCGCCGCCGTCGGACATGAGTTCTTGGCCCGGCGGCTTTTTCAGTTCTCGTGCCTTCGCCATTCGGTGCGCTGAGCCATTCGATTGAATGGTCAAGCGCTGGGGCTTTTCGGGGCAGCGTAAGGGTGTCGGGGAATTCCCGCGACAGCGGGTCCGGCGGATTGCGCCAGTGGAGTTATTCGTAAGTCTGAGCGAGCGCCCAATGGGGTGGGGCTGTAATCATTCTTATGTCCCATTCATGCGCAGAAGGAGAGAACCATGCGCAAGTTCATTGGACGCTTCGCCGCCACCACCGCCCTTACCGCAGTAGCGGTCATCCCGCTGTCCGGAGTGGCCTCGGCGGCCCAGACGCCGACCGCCGCACCGACGAGCGCATCGGCAGCCGGACCCTGCGGGTGGGGCTGGGGCTGGGACTGCTGGGGCTGGCACCACCACCACGACCACAACCTGATCAACATCGACCTCGGGCTGGGGATCCTCTGACGGGCCGGGGAAAGGAGGAAGGGCCCCGCTTCTGCGGGGCCCTTCCTCGCTGCCTGCTGCTGCGCGAACGTCAGTCGTTGACGCAGGTGTTGCCGAAGGCGGGGTTCAGCAGGCCGATGATGTTGATGGAGTTGCCGCAGACGTTCACGGGAATGTGGACCGGCACCTGAATGGCGTTGCCGGAAACGACGCCGGGCGAATTGTTCGCGGCGGCGCTGGCACCGCTGTCGGCCATCGCGGAACCGGAAGCGGCACCCGCGGCGAGGCCGGCAGAGGCCAGGACAATAGCGGCCTTGTGGGCAGTCTTCATGGGGAGTCCCTCCAGGGATGGTTACCGCGGCTCCGGACGGGCGCCGCACCGTGCTGAACGCAGATCCGGTCCATCGGCTACGGGCAGCCGCCGATAAACCTTCGATCGGCTCAATGCGCTGAATGTGCAGGAGCGACCGGCTGCGTTCTGAATTCTGGAGGGTATTGAACGCAGGACTGCGTACCGGCCGCACGAGCCGGTTTCGGCGTGTTGCGATCCGTACATCGCGATCCGTACATCTGACCAGTGGTTCACCCGGGTGGGGCCGCACCCGTTGGGCTGTTGATGCGTTGATCGGTCTGTTAGCCCAACTGGGCGACGGAAACCGAAGCCGACGTTACTGTCCGCTGTTCAGTGAAGAGGTACTGATATGTCGCGCGTTGCCAAGACCGCCCTGCTCTCCGCCGTGGCCGGAGCCGCGGTCCTCGGTGCTTCCGGTATGGCGTCCGCCACCACCGGCGCGGGCGCGTTCGGCGCCGCCGAGAACTCCCCGGGTGTCGGGTCCGGAAATCTCGTCCAGGCTCCGGTGCACGTCCCCGTGAACGCCTGCGGCAACACCGTCACCGTGATCGGCGCGCTCAACCCGGTCTTCGGCAACGACTGCGTCAACCACTGACGGGAGTGCTCGGCGCGGGCCGGTGAACCGGCCGGCCGCATGCCCGCGGACCGTTTTCTGTACGGCGCGGTGGTCTGTTGTCCTTCGGGGCGTCAGGCCGCCGCGCCGTTGCGCGTTCATTCGAGTGACAGCACGCAACCAAACTCCCCGGATCACGTTGACCAGTTCGCTCCGACTACGGGCATTCCGTATTGAGAAGGGTGAATCGTGTTCAAGAAGGTTCTTGCCACGGGTGCCGTGGCGGCGTCCATTGTGGGCATGTCGGCGGCAGCGGCCCCCCAGGCGCTGGCGCTCGGTGACGACGGCGGTGCCACTTCCCTGAGCGGCAACGGTGCTTCGACGTCGTTCGGTAATCAGACGACGAACGGCAACATGAGCACGCAGCTCGGTCTGGTCCAGGGCACGCTGAACAAGCCCTGCATCGGTCTGCCGCTCAAGGCCAACATCGGTTCGCTCATCGGTCTCATTCCGATCACGGTCCAGGACATCAACGTGCTGGCGAACCCGCAGAACCAGCAGTGCACCGAGAACTCGACCCAGAACAAGGGCGACGAGCCCCTGTCGCACATCATCGACAACGTGCCGATCCTGTCGGCGAACGGGACCAACAACGGCTGATCCGTTCCCGGCTGAGAAGGCCCGGACCGCCTGTCCTCTCCTCCTGGGCGGTCCGGGCCTTTTCGCGTGCTCGAAAGGCCGCCGCCGGACGGCAAATCCGGCCGTCTTGCGGGCGCATTGCGTACCGGCGAGGCGACGAGCGGAAATTCTGACAAACATTACTTCAGGCCGAGTCGTTGGGTCATTAGAGGGTGTTCTGAGGAAAGTTCCAGCAGTGGGGTTTCGATTCCCCCGGGTGCTCGTTACCAGACACGGCAGCGTTGTTACGGGCGATCGGGATAGCGCTCGTGCGGCACGAAGGTCGTGACCGTTGCGAACTCCGCTGCAGAAAGGGCTGAAAGTGAAGTACACGAAGGTCGCCGCGGTCGCCGCTGGAACGCTGATGGCGGCGGGAACCGCCGCGCCGGCGTTCGCCGACGCGGGCGCCAGCGGTGCCGCCAACAACTCTCCGGGCGTGATCTCCGGCAACGTTCTGCAGGTTCCCATTCACGTTCCGGTGAACGTCTGCGGCAACACGATCGACATCATCGGCCTGCTGAACCCCGCCTTTGGCAACACCTGCGTCAACGACTGACGTCCGCGACGTACGCAGTTGCGAGTTCGACCCGGACGGCCTCGGGACGCGTGCCACGCGCCCCGGGGCCGCCTCGTAGTTACGGGCGTACGGGCAGCAGCCCTTACGCGACGGCAAGCGAAGACAGGAAGACCAATGCGACAGGTCCTGGCAAAGGGTCTCCTCGCCGCCGCGGCCACCACGGGTGTGCTCGGGGCGACCGGAGGCACCGCGTTCGCGGACGCGGGAGCGAGCGGCGGGAGCGCGAACTCCCCGGGAGTGCTCTCCGGGAACAACGTCCACGCACCGGTGGAGGTCCCCGCGAACATCTGCGGGAACAGCGCGGACGTCGTCGGGGCGCTCAACCCGTCCTTCGGCAACGGCTGTGCCAGTGACGGGGGCGACGCCGGTCAGCAGCCGCAGGGCGGGCAGCAGCAGCGCTCCACCGAGGACGGCGGGCAGGACAGCGAACAGGACGACGGGCAGGACGCCGGGGAGGGCGCGGGCGCGGCCGGCTCGGCACAGAACTCGCCGGGTGTGGGTTCCGGCAACGACGCCAAGGCCCCCGTCGACGTCCCGGTGAACGCCTGCGGCAACACCGCGGACATCGTCGGCCTGCTGAACCCCGTCTTCGGCAACCACTGCGCCGGGGCGTCGAACGAGCAGGAGCACACCGACGACTCCGTACCGCACCATGTGGCGCCCGAAGCGCCGCGGCCGGCCGGGCCGGGGGACCCGCGCGCCGGCGAGGCGAGCGATCCGGGGTCCCTGGGAACGCAGTTGGCGCACACCGGTACGCAGCAGATCGGCGTCGCGGCCGGTACCGGCGCCGCGCTGGTGCTCGGCGGGGCGATCCTGTACCGCCGGGCGCGTCCGGGCAGGCGCTGACGCCGAATGCCCGGTGCGCGGTGCGGCGCCGGGCAGCACGGCGGGCCATCGGCGGGCTGCCGGGGAGAAATTCGGATTTCCTTATGGACGGATGTGCGGGAGAACGGGAAGCGGGGGCACGGTAACGCCGGAAGAACCCCCGGAATTCCCGTCGTTCGGGTGGCGCGGGAAAAAGGAGTGGGCCCGCAGTTTCCGTGTGCGGACCGGGTCGTTACCCATGACGACAGCGGTGGAACGTACGGCACGCCACACTGCCTGCGCGACGCGCGGGGCGTCCTCGTCGCCTCCGCCACTGCGGAAAGGAACGCTGAAGATGAAGCTCGCGAAGACCGCGGCGATCCTCGCCGGCTCGGTGGTGGCGCTGGGGACCGCGTCCCCCGCGCTCGCCGCCCCCGGCCCCTCGACCTCCCCGCGCATGAGCCTGAACGCCGGGCTGAACGAAGCGACCGCCAACGCGGGCAGGGCCGAGGTCGACCCGCTGGTGGACAACGCGCACCGCACGACGCACGCGCTGGCCGCCGCCGACGCCGAGGGCTTGGTGGATGGCGTCACCGGCCTCGCGGGACACCTTCCGCTGGCCCACTTGCCGATCGGGAAGTAAGAGCCTGTGTCTGAGCCCTGGTCGGATCAGCGGACGTCGTCTGGTGCGTGCTGTCGCAAGGCGCCGGAAGGGCCTCGTAGCGGAGCTACTAGGGCCTTTTGGCAACGCCGCGAGAGTGCGTGCCAGGCGGCGGGCGCCCGGCCGGGGTTCAGACACAGGCTCTAACGCCGCTGGGCGGCCGATCCGGCGCAAGGATCAGCCGCCGTGCAGCGGGACGGCGTACGGCCCGTCCGGGCCCGCGACCGCGAGGACGGTTCCAGGTGAAGGGGATCGGAATCGCCCCCGCTGATCGGCCGCTCGATCAACATACCTTGCTCCGGCCCGTTATTCGGCGCACCGCCGAATTTACCGTCGAACGGCGGAAGCCGGCTGTCGGTCCGCTTTCCCGGGATTGCGTGCGGAATTCCGCATGGGGCGCCGGGGCGAAGAACCATATGGGTGAAAGTGCAAAACCAAACCCGCGGAAACGAGTTGGGCATAGCGCTCCGGATGCGGGCATTCAGTAACAAGAAGGGTGAATCGTGATCAAGAAGTTCATGGCCTCGGCCGCAGTCGCAGCGTCCATCGTCGGTGCCTCGGCCGCCGCCGCTCCGCAGGCGATGGCTGTGGGTGACGACGAAGGCGCCACTGCCCTGAGCGGCAACGGTGCGTCGCAGTCGTACGGCAACTCCACCACCCACGGCAACATGAGCCCGCAGATCGGTCTGATCCAGGGCTCGCTCAACAAGCCCTGCATCGGTCTGCCGGCCAAGCTGAACGTCGGTTCGCTCATCGGTCTCATCCCGATCACGGTCCAGGACATCAACGTCCTCTCCTCGCCGCAGAACCAGCAGTGCACCGAGAACTCCACCCAGAACAAGGGTGACGAGGCGCTGTCGCACCTGCTCGACGACATCCCGATCCTGTCCGCGAACGGCGCCGGCAACAGCTGAGCGTGACGGGAGCCCGGGCCGTTCATCCTTCGCGGGGACGGCCCGGGCTTCTTGCTGCCCCGAGGCCCCGGCCCCACAGGGCCGAGCCTCCGACGTACGGGCACGGCTGCGGCCCCGGTCGCCGCGGGTGGGCGGCGGACCGGGGCGGGCCTCGCGTACGGCTCAGAGCTCGTACGGCCGCTGGCGGGGTGGTCGGCGCGGCGGGTCGGGTACGCGCGGCGGCCGGAGCGGCGGGATGCGCGGACCGGCCTGCGGCTCGGCGTCGTCGGGGCGTTCGCGGCGGGGCGGGAACGGGCCCCGCGCGTGCCATTCGGCCAGCAGCCGGTCGTAGATCGGCGTCGGCTCCTCCCGCACCCAGCGGCCGGGCCGTGGCACGCGCGGAGGCTGCGGGTCCGCGTGCTCGTCGTCGTCCTTCATGTCCACGTCCACGTACAACCGCGCGCCCCGGCCGCGGGTTATGCCGAGTGTGGGCCGAAGGAGTTACGACACAGGCTCTTATGCGGTGGGCCCCGTCAGTAATCCACGTCCGGGGTCTGCTCGGGCGGGGTCTGCGCGGACGACTGCTGCCGCGGGCTGTTGGCGATGGTCTTGGCCAGGTCGCCGGCGGCGATGAGGGTCTGCTGGGCGGCGGTCACCACGTCGTCCCGGTCGCGGGCGCCGAGGGCGTCCACCAGCGCCACGATCTTCGCGTGCAGATCGCCGACGGCGCGGTCCCGCGGCCCGGCGGCCTGCGCCCGGGTGCCGGTCGGCTCCGCGCTCCCGGCGGCGTCCGCGCTCGTCGGGTCGGCGGGCGCGTACGGAGCGGGGCCCGCATACGGGGAGGCACCGGCGTACGGGGCGGTACCGGCGTACGGATCGGCCTCGGCGTACACGTCGGAGGACGGGTTCGTACCGGTGTATCCGTACTGGTCGTAGCCCGGAGCCGGCCGTGCGTCGCGGCCCTGCAGCCTGGCGAGTTCCGCGGCGATGGCCTGGGCCTCGGTCTTGGTGTTCGCGGTGGAGGCGGTGTCGTCCTTCTGCAGCGCGTCGCCGACCACATGGAGTACGTCGCGGAGGGCGCCCAGCAGGCCGCCGGACTCGTTGCCGTTCTGGGGGGCGTCGGGGGCGGGCGCCTGGACGGCCGCGTCGGGCGGGGCGGCGTGCGGCTCGGCGGTGGACGAGGCGGCCGGGCCGGCCGTGCCGAGGACGAGGGCGCCGCAGGCGGCGGAGGTGACGATGAGTCCGGGCTTCCGGGGCATGCGCATGGTGGTCCTTTCGGGTGACCGGTAGGAGTGGCCGGTGGTCGGCGCGGCAGTGCCGTCGAGCGGTACCGCCGAGCGGTGCGTCGGGAGAACGCCGAGATACCGTCACGGTGCAAAGGCCGGTCGCGGCGCGCAATTCATGGGCAACGTGCCGTCAGGAGCCGCCGGTTGCGGTCGTATTGTCTGACCTGCCGTTTCGGCCCGAGCAGCGAAGACGGCGGGGCTGCGGCCATTCGTGGCGGTGCGGACGCGCGCACGGCCGGGTGCGCCGCACGCACGGCCGGGTGGCACCGGGCCCGGAGTCATTACCTACCGGCCCGTGACGGCGTTGCACTGGGTGTGGCGGAACGTGTCACTGACTGTGATGCGGGGGCCTTCGCGGGGCGGTGCCGTCCTTCACCCTCCGGCACCGTCCCGCCTCCCCGGCAGCGGCGCGTTCGTACGGCTGAGGGAACGTATCTTCATGCCGTCCCCGGTGCAGGCGTATTCCGTACCCGGTACGAGTACGGGCCGCAACCCGGGGCCATCGGTCCGAGTTGAACCCCGGCGTGGAGCTCTTTCTCGACAGACAGCGCCCGGGAGTCGTGCCGCGCCCCGCGATGGAGCCGACCCCGATCTACGACCGGCTGCTGGCCGAATGGCGGGCGGGCATCGTCCGGCGGCCCGCCGCCCTGTGGCCGCACGACGACACGGTGTGCGGCACCGGCCTGGGGCCCGCCGGTCCGGGCTCCGGCCCGGGAGGCCCCGGCCGCCCTGGTGGCCCCGGTGTCCCCGTTGGCCCGGCCGGTGGGCGGCTGCCTGCCGTCGTGCCGCCCTCGATGGTGCGCAGGGGCAGGGTGCCCGTCGCGCCGCGTCCGGTGGCCGCCTCGCACCCGCTGTGAGGGCGGTGCCCGGCGGCGCTCAGCGAGCGGCGTTCGTACGGTCCGGCGGGCAGTCGCGTGGCCGGGGGATGGCCGGGCCGAACGCGAGCGCCTGCCGCACGACCTCCTCGGCGGTGGGCGGCACGTCGGGCCAGAAGATCAGGTCGCTGACGTAACGGCACTGCAGGGCCTGCTCCAGCCAGTCCAGATGGGCGTAGAGCCCGGCCTCGCCGTCGTACGCGCCGTCCAGGATGCGCTGGACGAGGGCGACGGCCTGCTGCCGTACGGCCTCGTCCGGGGCGCCGCTGCCGCTCTCGTCGCTGTGCTCGCTCTCCAAGCGTGGCTCCCTGTCGTCCCTGACCGGTCGGTCCCCAGAGCCTGTCACTCTTCGGCGGCCATCAAAACCTCCGGGCCCCTGGCCGGCCGACGGCGGTATGTGGCTGCGGATCCGGCTCGGCGGTTGCGCTCCCCCGACGACGGTGTGCGCGCCGGCGCACCGACGGGCCGGATCCGATGTGACGATCTCATCGGACGGGTCCAACGGCTGACTAACATGTGCCCAACCATGTGGCCAACGGGTCGGCCGGTACGGAGGAGCAACATGCGGTTCGGCCTGTTGGGCCCGCTGACGGTGCACGACAAGGCGGGCGGGGCCCGTTCCCTCAGCAGCGCGAAGGGCCGGGCGCTGCTGGCCGCCCTCCTGTTGCGGGCGAACCGCGTCGTCCCGGTCGACGTCCTCAAGGAAGCGCTCTGGGGAGCGCACGCGCCAGCCTCGGCCAACGCCTCGCTCTACAACCACGTCACGCGGCTGCGCCGGACGCTCGGCGCGGACGGCGACGGCCGGCTCAGCTCGGTCGCCCCGGGGTATCTGCTGCGGGTCGGCGCGGGGGAGCTGGACAGTACCGAATTCACCGCTGCCGTACGGCGTGCCCGGGAGGCGTACGTCCGTGCGGACTGGGCCACGGTGCTCGGGGAGGCCGCCACGGCGTTCGCCCTGTGGCGCGGCCGCCCGCTGGACGGGCTGCCGGCCGAGGTGTCCGACGCGCTGGACGCCCAGCCGTTCGTCCAGCAACTGGAAGAGGAACGGCTCCAGTTGCTGGAGTGGCGGTACGACGCCGAGCTGCGGCTGGGGCGGCACGGCGGGCTGGCCCCGGAGTTGTGCCGGCTGGCCACCGAAAACCCGCTGCGGGAGGGCTTCCACCGGCAGCTGATGCTGGTACTGCGCCGGACGGGCCGGCAGGCGGAGGCGCTGGAGGTCTTCCAGATGCTGCGCCGGCGGCTGGTGGACGACCTGGGCGTCGAGCCGGGCGCGGCGGTCCAGGAAGCGCTCCAGGAGGTGCTGCGGGAGGACCCGGAGCCGGCCGACGGGGACGCGGTCGAGGCCACCGTCGCGGGTGCCGCCGAGGGTACGCCCGTTGAGGCCGAAACCCCCGCGGAACCGAAGCCCGCGCATCGCCCCGCCCAGCTCCCGCCCCCGCCCGACCCCTTCCTCGGCCGCGACGAGCAGGTCGCCGCGCTGTACGAGGCGTTGGCGCCCCGTGGTGGCCGGGCCGCGACCGCCGTGCTCAGCGGCATGGCGGGTGTCGGGAAGAGCGCGCTGGCCGTGCACGTGGCCCATGGGCTGCGCGAGCAGTACCCGGACGGGCAGCTCTTCCTCAATCTGCACGGCGCCAACCCCGGCGTCGCGCCCATGAGTGCGCTCCAGGCGCTGGAGGTGCTGCTCCGCGATCTCGGGGTGCCGAGCGGGCGGGTGCCCGACGAGGTGCACGCCGCCTCGGCGCTGCTCCGCTCGACGCTCGCCGGGGCCCGTACCCTCCTCGTCCTCGACGACGCGGCCGGCGCGGCCCAGGTGCGGCCGCTGCTCCCGGCGGGCCCCGGTTGCGCGGTGCTGGTCACCAGCCGCTCGCCGCTGGCCGCGCTGGACGGCGCGGTGCACCTGCCGTTGGCCCGGCTCGCCGAGCGGGACAGCGTGGACCTGATCGGCCGGGTGTCGGGGCACGGCCGGGTGCCGGCCGGCAGCCCGGCGGCCCGTCGGCTGGCGGAGCTGTGCGGGCAGCTGCCGCTGGCGCTGCGGGTGGCCGGGGCGCGGCTCGCGGCCCGCCGCGCGCTGACCGTGGAGGCGCTGGTGGAGCTGCTGGACGGGCAGGACGGGCGGCTGGACCACCTGGAGTACGACGATCTGAGCGTGCGGCGCTCGCTGGCCGTCGCGTACGACGCGCTGGTGGCGTCGGAGCGGCCGGCCGACCGGGACGCGGCGCTGGCGCTGCGCCGGATGGGCGCGCTGGACCTGCCCGAGTACGAGACCGCGCTCGCGGCCCGGCTGATGGACGCCGATGCCCGGCGCACGTGTGCCGCGCTGGACCGGCTGGTGGACGTGGCGCTGCTGGAGGAGGTGGCGTTCGGCCGGTACGCGCCGCACGACCTGGTACGGGACTTCGCGCGGGAACTGGCGGCGCGGCACGAGGACACGGCGGAGCGGGAGGCGGCGGAGTGGCGCGGCGTGGAGTGGTTCGCCGCCCGCGCCGCGCAGTCCGTACGCGTCCTGCTGCCGTCGTCGCCCTTCCAGGCGCTGCGGCTGGCGGGCGAGCCGAAGGAGGCGGCGGCGCCGTTCGCGGACGCGGAGGAGGCGTTCCGTTGGGGCGACCGGGAACTGGCCGTGATGAGCGGCCTGGTGGCGCGGCATGTCCGTACCGAGTACGGCAGGGACGCGGCGGTGACGCTGGTACGGATGCTCGCGCCCTATCTGCAACGCCGCGGCCGCACACAGGAATTGGCCAATCTGAGCGAGCTGGCGCGGTCCGGGGCCCGGGAGTCGGCGGACGCGGCCGCCGAGGCGGTGGCGATGGGCGACCTGGCCAGCGCGTATTACATGTCGGGACGCTACGAGAAGGCGCTCGTGCTGATCGACGACGCGATCGCCCGCTGGCGGGCGCTGGGTGACGACGAGTGGCTGCAGCGGGTGCTCGGCAACCGGGGGCTGCTCCTGTACGTACTGGGGCGGGCGGAGGAGTCGGCGGCGGCGCAGGAGGAGGCGCTCGCGTACGCGCACCGGCTGGGCGACGACCACGCGGTGGCGATCTGCCTGAGCCACCTGGGCAATCTCTACGAGCTGACGGACGCGCGCAAGGCCATCGAGTACCACCGACGCAGCCTGGAGGCGGGCGTCCGGCTGGACAGCGCACGGTTGCAGCAGACGGCGCGCTGCAACATCGGCTGCGCCTATCTCACGCTCGGTGAACCGGAGGCCGCGGTGCGGCAGTTCGAGGAGGCGCTGCGCTCGCTGGAGGACTCCACCGACTGGCACACGGTCTCCGAGAGCCGCCTCGGACTGATTCGCGCGCTGCGCACGCTGGCGCGCGCCGAGCGGGCCGCGCGGGAGTGCGAGACGCTGCTGGACCTCGCCGAGCAGCGCGGTGACGCGTACACCGCCGGCAAGGCGCGGTACGAGTACGGACACGTGCTGCGCACTCTCGGGCGCGCGGCGGAGTCGGACGAGCAGTGGCGGCTGTCGCTGGCGGCGCTGGACGGCACGGACGCCGATGTGCTGGCGGAGTTGCGCACTCTCGTGTGACGTGGTGGGGCCGGCGCGATAAATCCATGGCCAGTGAATTACCCCTCGTATTTCTTCCTTGTCGGTGCCGCTGTCGGTGCCGTCCGTGTCCTGATTGCACCGGGTCGGCTTAGCCCGCCTGGCGCACACGAATGGGAAAACGGATAAACTGGTGCAATTGTGGTGGGAGTTGTCATGGGCTCCGGCACCTGGCAGGGGTGGGTGGTCCGCTCCGGCCGGCCCGCCAGGCCCGCCGCCAGCGTCCAGGAGGTCCCATGCTCCGAAGCGCCGTCCGCAGCGCCGCAGCCGGTCTCGTCCTTCTTTTCGCGGCGGTGCTCGCCGCCGACGCGGGGGCCCCGGGCGGCGGTGGCGGGGTCGCCGCCCCGCCGGCCCCGGTCCGCCTGGCCGCCGCGCAGAAGGGGCTGCCGCTCGACGGCCCCACGGTCATCGCCCACCGGGGTGCCGCCAAGTACGCCCCCGAGAACACCCTGGCCGCGGTCGACGAGGCCGACCGGCGCGGCGTCGAGTGGGTCGAGAACGACGTGCAGCGCACCAAGGACGGCAAGCTGGTCGTCATCCATGACGCCACGCTCAAGCGCACCACCAATGTGGAGAAGGTCTACCCCGACCGGTCGCCGTGGGGAGTGGGCGACTTCACCGCGGCCGAGATCGCCAGGCTGGATGCCGGGAGTTGGTTCGGCAGGAAGTTCAAGGGGGAGCGGGTGCCCACGCTGGCCTCGTACCTGAATCGGGTGGACCGCAATGACCAGCGCCTGCTGCTGGAGATCAAGAATCCGGAGCGGTACCCGGGAATCGAGAAGCAGATCCTCGCCCAGCTGCGGTCGTCCGGATGGCTGGACGCGACGCACGTGATGGACGGGCTCGTCATTCAGAGCTTCGGCGTCCCCGCCGTCCGCCGTGTGCACTCCCTGCATCCGGAGGTGCGTACGGCGGTGCTCGGCAAGCCGAGCCGGGCGCAGCTCCCGGAGTACGCCCGGTTCGCCGACTGGATCAATCCGCCGTTCAAGGGCCTGAGTTCGTCCTATGTGTCGGCTGTGCAGAGCCTGTGGGGACCGCACGCCGACCGGATGGAGGTGCACACTTGGGGCGTGTCGGTCGGTCAGGCCAAACGGGCGTTCTCGGCCTACAGTGTCGACGGTGTCATCCTCTGACGCCTCTGACCTGCGCCTTCGTTACTCACGGGTCGCCGTGTGACGTACATGGCATGTGAAGCAAGTGAGGAGACGATTTACGGGATTCCGCGTGCCGGGCTAGGGTGCCTCTGATGTTCTCAGCTGCCTCGCTCCCCGCAATTCCGGTAAGACGGAGAATTCTCTCCCTGGGTTGCCCGGGGGAGGGGACGTGAACAATCTCGCGCAGCCGCACAGTGAGCGGCGCACCCCTCTTCCGCCCACGCGGACGGAACCACAGCCTGCGGCCGCGGACGCCGCGGTAGCGGGCGGAGCGCAGCAGGCCCCTCGGAAGCGCACCGAGCCGTCGAAGAACGGCAAGCAGCGGGACGCCTTCTTCGACAACGCCAAGTACCTGGCGATCGTGCTGGTGGCCATGGGCCACTCGTGGGAACCGCTGCGGGACGGCAGCCGGTCGGCGGCGGCGCTGTACATCATGGTGTACGCGTTCCACATGCCGGCGTTCATCATCATCTCCGGCTACTTCTCGCGCAGTTTCGACATGCGCAAGGACCGGCTGCAGCGGCTGATCACCGGCGTCGCCGTGCCGTACATCCTCTTCGAGGTCGCGTACACGCTGTTCAAGCGGTACGCGGACAACGACCCGGGCTACGACTTCAGCCTGCTGGACCCCTGGTATCTGACCTGGTTCCTGATCGCGCTGTTCATCTGGCGGCTCACCACGCCGATCTGGAAGGTCGTGCGCTGGCCGGTCCCGCTGGCCCTGGCCATCGCCGTCCTCGCGTCGGTCTCGCCGGACATCGGCAACGACCTCGACCTCCAGCGGGTGCTGCAGTTCCTGCCGTTCTTCGTCATCGGCCTGAACCTCAAGCCCGAGCACTTCCTGATGGTGCGCAACAAGCGGGCCCGCATCCTCGCGCTGCCGGTCTTCGCGTGTGCCCTGGTCTTCGCGTACTGGGCCGCACCCCGGATGAACGCCGCGTGGTTCTACCACCGTGACGCCGCCCAGGAGCTCGCCGCCCCGTGGTGGAGCGGCGCGGTCATGACCCTCGCGATGTTCGGCTGCTCGCTCGTCCTGGTCGCGTGCTTCTTCGCCTGGATCCCGGGCCGCACGATGTGGTGCACCGCGCTCGGCGCCGGCACGCTGTACGGCTACCTGCTGCACGGCTTCCTCGCCAAGGGCTCCCGCTTCTGGGGCTGGTACGACGACTGGGACTGGATCCACACCCCGTGGGGCGCCGTCCTGCTCACCCTCTTCGCGGGCACGCTCATCACCGTGCTGTGCACCCCGCCCGTGCAACGGATGTTCCGCTGGGCGATGGAGCCGAAGATGGCCTGGGCCTTCAAGAAGGACGCGGCCGAGGTGGCCCGCCACCGGAAGTGACGCACTGAACGCACACGAGGGGCTTGGTCCGCTACGACGGACCGGGCCCCTCAGCCGTTCTCAGGACGCCTTTCAGGAAACTGTTCAGGACACCACCGCGATGCCCTCGATCTCGACGAGCGCGGCCTCGTCCCACAGCCGCGTCGCGCCGATCACGGCCATCGCCGGATAGTCGCTGCCGACCAGCTGTTTCCATACCCGGCCGATGGCCGCGGCGTTGCGGCGGTAGTCGGCCACGTCCACCGCGTACACCGTGAGCTTGGCCAGGTCGGCGGGGCCCGCGCCGGCCGCTTCGGCGGCGGCCAGCAGATTCGTCAGCGCCTGCTCGAACTGCTCGACGACGCCCGTGCCGACGATCCGCCCCGCACCGTCCAGCGCGGTCTGCCCGGCGAGCAGGACGAGCGTGCCGGAGGGGGCCCGGACGGCGTGGCTGAAGCCGGTGGGCGGGGACAGCCGCGGTGGGTTGATCCGCTCCAGCTCGCTCATGCTCCCGCCTCCGCCTCAGCTACCGGTCGTCGCCACCAATTCGTAGCGCACACCCAGCGATTGAAGCGCCTCCTGCTCCTCCTGCGGAAGATCCTGGTCGGAGATGACGAGATCGAAGTCGGCCAGCGGAGCCAGCTCGTACAGCGCCTGGCGGCTGAACTTGGAGTGGTCCACGAGCAGCACCTTGCGCCGGGCCGCCGCCATCAGGGCCCGCTTGACCAGGACGTTCTCCTGGGCCTGGTGGTAGCAGTGGCCGTTGTCGACGGCGGAGGTGGACAGGAAGGCGACATCGGCGCGGAAGCTGCGCGCGATGTCGGCGGTGGACATGCCGAGGAAGGCGTTGAACGCGGCGTGGTACTCGCCGCCCAGGGCGATCACCCGGATGTCGGGCTCGTCGGCCAGCTCGTTGATCACCTGCAGGGAGTTGGTGATCACGGTGTACGCGCCGCGTCCGGAGAGCGATCGGGCCAGCGGCAGCGCCGTACTGGAGTCGTCGATGATCACCGCCTGGCCGGGCTCCGCTATGGCCAGCGCGGCCGCGCAGATCGCCTCCTTCGCGGCGACGTGCTCGCTGCCGCGCCAGCGCGCGTTGGACTCGAACAGGGCGTTGGGCGCGGCCGTGGCGCCGCCGCGCACCTTCCGCAGCCAGCCCTGGTGCTCCAGGGTGTCCAGGTCGCGGTGGACGGTCATCTGGCTGACGCCCAGCTCCTTGACCAGGTCCTCGATGCTGACCTGGCCCTCGGCCAGCACCCGGTCCGCGATCCGCTTCCGGCGGTCCTTGGGGCCGAGCTTGGCCGGGGGCGCGGCGTCGTCGGCGGCGGGCGCGGCACCGTCGGCCGGGGGCACGGCGTCGGGCGTCCCCTCGGCAGTGCCGTCGGCTGTCCCTTCGGTACCGGTCAACGCTCGTCCTCTCCCGGCCGGCGGTCGGCCACGTCCTCACACGTCCTCACGGCCCGGCCGGCCGCACCGGGGCCTCCTGGGAGTTTAGAGCCTGCACGGGGGCCTGCCAGGAGGTCTTCCCGGGCGGCGGAGGGCCCGCTCATTTCGCGTCCGCGTAGCACTCCACCACCGCCGTGGTGAACGGGAAGCGGACCGGGGTGGGGCCGAAGGCGAGGCGGCCCGCCAGGTCGGCGGCTGCCGCGATGGCCTCGGCGACCGCGGGTGCCTCCTCCTCGGGGCAGTGCACGATCACCTCGTCGTGCTGGAAGAAGACCAGCTCGGCGCGCATCCCTGCGTCGTGCAGCGACTGGCGGAGCGCGGCCAGTACGAGCAGCGCCCAGTCGGCGGCGCTGCCCTGCACGACGAAGTTGCGCGTGAAGCGGCCGCGGGCCCGGGCGCCCGCCGTACTGCCGTACGAGGCCGGGGCCTCCTCCTGGGGCAGGCCCGCCTCGTCGGGCGGGACCACCGAGGCGGGCGGGCTCGTGCGCCCCAGCCACGTCCGCACGAGGCGGCCCTCCTCGCCCGCCCGCGCCGCGTCGTCCACGTACGCCACCGCTGCCGGATACCGGCGCCGCAGGTCCGCCATGTGCTTGAGCGCATCGCCCGAGGTCTGGCCATAGATCGCGCCGAGCAACGCGAGCTTGGCCTGCGCGCGGTCGCCGCCGAAGGCGCGGGCCGCCAGGTCGGCGTACAGATCCCGGCCGCTGCCCGCCACCTCCATCAGGCCGCGGTCCCGGGAGACGGCCGCCAGCACCCGCGGCTCCATCTGGTCGGCGTCCGCGACCACCAGCCGCCAGCCGGGGTCGGCGACCACCGCGCGCCGGATCACCTTGGGGACCTGCAGCGCGCCGCCGCCGTTGGTGGTCCAGCGCCCGGAGACCGTGCCGCCGGGGAGGTACTCCGGGCGGAACCGGCCCTCGTGCACCCACTGCTGGAGCCAGGACCAGCCGTGCGCGGTGTGCAGGCGGTAGAGCCGCTTGTACTCCAGGAGCGGGGCGACGGCCGGGTGGTCGATGCCGAGCAGCTCCCATTTGCGGGTGGAGGTCAGCTTGATCCCGGCCTGCGCGAAGGCCCGGATGATGTCGGCCGGCAGGTCGGGGCGGACCCGCACGCTCGCCCCGAAGGCGCGGGACACCTCCTCCGCCAGCTCGGCCAGCCGCTGCGGCTCCAGATCGCGCCCATAGCGCTCGCCGAGCAGCCCGTCCAGCAGCGCGCGGTGCACGTCCGCACGCCAGGGCACCCCGGCCCGGTGCATCTCGGCGGCGACCAGCATCCCGGCCGACTCCGACGCGAGCAGCAGCCGCATCCGCTCCGGCCGCTCGGTCTTCTCCGTACGCGCCAGCTGGCCCGCGTACACCTCCCGCAGCGCCGTGAACTCGTCCGTGCCCGGCGGCAGCGGGACCGGGCCCGGCTCGAAGAGCGAGGGCTGCGTCTCCGCGGTCCGCACCGGCGGGTCGTCCGGCACCGGCAGGCCGCGCAGCCGCGCCCAGGCCGCCGCGAGCGACCGAGGCTGGCCGGACTGGCCCTCCTCGTGCCCGATCAGCAGCGCCTCGGCGGCCTCGACGTCGTAACACCGCTCGACCCGCACTCCGGCCGCGAGCAGCTTGCGGTACGACTCCGCCGTGGACCGCCACACCCAGCGCTCCACGTCCGGCCGCGCCCGCACCGCCGTGACCAGGTCCGGCTCCTCGACGACCGCACCGACGGCCGCTCCCGCCCCGTCCACCGCACACAGCCGCACACCCCCGCTCGCCGACTCGCCCACCAACCACCGCATGCTGTGAGTTTCGCACCGGGGTACGACAATCCGGCCGTGGCGGCGCCCCTCCGGCCCCCGGCTAGATCTCCTGTACCGCTATCGGGCGATCGCGGCCCGTGCAGCGGGCCAAGTGGGCCGCCTCGGCCGCCAGGCCCTCGTCCGGCACCGGGCCGTGCTCCGCCACATGGTCCTTGAAGAGGCTGACCGCAACGGCCGTGTCGGTGAAGTCCCAGACGCCCGCGACCCGGCCGCCGTGCACGACCACGGGGGAGATCCACCCGGCCGCACGGCTCACGGCCTTCCTGTGGTGGGCCGGGATCAGGCGGCTGTCGGCGGTGCCGGGCCCCAGGACGTACTGGTCGAAGCCGGCCAGCAGCCGCACCTCGCGGGAGGGCCGCACGGCCGCCAGCGCGTCGGCGTCCTCGCTGCGGATGTACGCACCGGGCTCGCCGTCCACCTCGACCGGCGTGAGCGCGTCCCCGAGCGCCGCGAACCAGCCGCGCAGCGTCGCCCTGCGGGTCGCGCCGCGCAGCAGCCACGCGTCGAAGGCGGTGGGCGTCGCCGGGCCGTGCGCCCCCAGATACGCGGAGATCACCGCCCCGGACGCGTCCTCCGGGTCCGGTATGGCGAACCGGCCCGGCACCCAGGAGTGCGGCGCGGTGAACGTGACGTTCCGCCCCCGGGGCAGCCCGTGGCAGAGCCGGCCGGTCCACGCCAGCGGCTTGAGGAGCGCGCTCCAGCCCGAGGAGAGCTGCTCGCTGAGCCCGCCGAGATCCTTGCGGGAGCACACGGCCATCACCAGCTCCTCGCGCGTCAGCTCCCGTCCGTCCAGCGCTTCGTCGACCGCCTCGCCCAGCGCCGCCAGCTGCTGCGGGCTCACCCCGAACGCCTTCTGCCAGGACGGCTTCTCCCACGTCCGCGCCGCGCCGAGCAGGGAGAGATACGCACCGGCCGCCGGCGCGGGCAGCAGATGCAGCGTGCCGCGCATGGCCCAGGTCTTGATCACCGAGCGGTCCGCGAGCGCGGCGTCGACGGAGCCCGGCACCGGGTCGCTCCGGCGGGTGGCGACCGCCAGCTCGGCGGACGAGGCGACCTGCGCCTGCACCCCGGCCAGCCGCCCGGCGAGCTCCGCGACGGACCCGGCACCGCGCGGCGCGAGGCTCTGCTGCCGCAGCCGCCAGGCCAGCACCTGGTCGTGACGCACCTTGAGGGTTCGGTCCATGAGCCCATTGCACCGCACGCCACTGACAATCGCCCGGCACCGCAAGTCACAGCCGTGCCAGTGGGGTTCGCCGTGTCCCGCCTCTGTTCCCGCACCACCGGGCGGCGGGACCATACGCTCGCGAGTCCGGAGGACCGGACACCGATGAGGGAGCCGCCGTATGACCAGAACCGAGCACACCGTCGCCCACCGCCTCATCGGCTCGGGCCCACGCCATGTCATCGTGCTGCACGACTGGTTCGCCACCTGCGCGGGCTGGGGCGCGATCCTGGAGTACCTGGACACCGAGGACTTCACTTACGCGTTCCTGGACTACCGCGGTTACGGCGACCGCAAGGACGTCCCCGGCCGCTACGACCTCCCCGAGATCGCCGACGACGTGCTGGCCCTCGCCGACCAGCTCGGCTGGGACCGCTTCGCGCTGGTCGGGCACTCCATGGGCGGCAAGGCGATCCAGCAGGTGCTGGTCCGCGCGCCGGAGCGGGTCAGCCGGCTGCTCGGCCTCGCACCCGTACCGGCGGCGCCGTACCCGATGGACGAGCCGACGCAGGCCCTCTTCTACGGAGCGTCCGAGGACCCCGAGAAGCGTCGGGCCATCCTCGATCTGGTGACCGGCCACCGTACGGGCCGGGTCTGGCAGCAGCGGATGATCAGCCAGTCGATGGCGGCCTCCCGCAAGGAGGCGCACGCCGGCTACCTCGCCAGCTGGCACACGCTGGACCTCTCGGACGCGGTACGCGGCAATCCCGTCCCCGTGCGCGTCGTCGTAGGCGAGCACGACCTCGCCCTCACCGCCGACGTCATGCGCGCGACATGGCAGAGCTGGTACCCGAACGCCGAGCTCATCACCCTCCCGGGCACGGGCCACTACCCGATGTACGAAACCCCGGTGGCCCTGGCCGCCGTGATGGAGGACTTCCTCCGGAAGTGAGGTCCCGGCGGTCACTCCCGGCGCGTCACTCCTGGCCGACGGTCCGCTGCTGTTCCGGTGCCGCCCGGTCGCTGTCGCGGTCCTCGGACTTCATGGCCCTGGTCTCCGACTTCAGGATGCGCATCGACTTGCCGAGGCCGCGGGCCATGTCGGGGAGCTTCTTCGAGCCGAAGAGCAGGACGAGGACCGTGAGGATCAGCACCAGGTGCCAGGGCTCGAGGGCATTGCGGAACATGGGGGGCTCGCTCTCGTTGGGGTGCGTTCCCGTGGGTGCGCAGCCGCGCGCCCGTACGCGCGGTACAGAATCGGACGTTCCGCTCAGTATGACCCGTACAGGAGTACGGGAGGGAAACCGGGGCCGGGGTGCGCGTGAACGGCACCCCGGCCCCCGGTGTCACCGCGCCGCCTACCAGCTGGACTTCGTCACGCCCGGCAGGTAGCCGGCGTGCGCCTGTTCGCGCAGGTTGACGCGGGACAGGCCGAACGTACGGAAGTAACCGCGCGGGCGGCCGTCGACGCTGTCGCGGTTGCGGACGCGGGTGGCGCTGGCGTCGCGCGGCTGGCGGGCCAGCTCGCTCTGGGCGGCCAGCCGCTCCTCGTCCGGCGTCTTCGGGTCGCGGATGATCGCCTTCAGGGCCGCGCGGCGGGCCGCGTAACGGGCGACGACGACGCGGCGCTTCTCGTTCTTCGCGATCTTGCTCTTCTTCGCCATGTCAGACGCGCTCCCCTCGGGCTCGGATGCGGGCGACGGCGGCTTCGATGCCGATGGTGTCGACCGTCTTGATCGCCTTGGTGCTGAGCCGCAGGCGTACGAAGCGGTTCTCGCTGGGCAGCCAGTACCGCTTGCGCTGGATGTTCGGGTCGAAGCGGCGCGGCGTGCGCCGGTGCGAGTGGGAGATCGTGTTGCCGAAGGCCGGCGCGCGGCCGGTCAGCTGGCAGTGGGCGGACAAGTGAGGTACCTCCTACTGAGCGCTTAATGAAAATGACTGTCGTTTCTGTATAGTAGCTCGTATGGCCCGCAACGAACTACGTCCCGTGATCAAGCTCCGGTCCACCGCCGGCACGGGCTACACGTACGTCACCCGCAAGAACCGCCGTAACGACCCCGACCGGCTGGTGCTGAAGAAGTACGACCCGGTCGTCGGCCGGCACGTCGACTTCCGAGAGGAGCGCTGAGCAGCGCCATGAAGCCTGGAATCCACCCCGCGTACGGGCCCGTCGTCTTCCGCGACCGGGCCGCCGACTTCGCCTTCCTCACCCGGTCGACCGCCACCAGCGAGAAGACGATCGAGTGGGAGGACGGCAACACCTACCCGGTGATCGACGTGGAGATCTCGTCGGCGAGCCACCCCTTCTACACGGGCACGGCGCGCGTACTGGACACCGCGGGGCGCGTGGAGCGCTTCGAGCGCCGGTTCGGCAAGCGGACGCCCGGCGGGCGGCGCGCGGCCGACGGTGAGCGCGGGGACCGCTGATGGACCGCGACCGGCTCTCCGTGGTGATCGTCGGCGGGCTGCACGCGGAGGCCCGCCGGGCCGCCGTCGAGCAGCTGCTGCGGACCGTCCCGGGCAGCGTCGCCCTCCACCACGACCTCGCCACCGCCGCCGACGGCGTCGTGCAGCGCACCGTGCGGGACGGCTCGGGCCTGCTGGACAGCGGCGAGGCGCCGCTGGTCAACGACTGCGCGTGCTGCGCGCTGCGCGAGGACCTGGTGCCCGAGCTGGAGCGGCTGGCGGACGGCCGGACCTGCCGGCTGGCCGTCGTGGAGCTGTGGGACTCCGTGGAGCCCAAGGCGATGGCCGAGGTGATCGACTCCTGCGGCGGCGAGTCGCTCGCGCTGACCGGCGTCATGACGGCCGTCGATCCGGCCCTGCTGCTGCCCTACTTGGGCTGCGGCGACGACCTCTCCGAGGCGGGCCTCTCGGCCGCCGCCTCCGACCAGCGGACCGTCGCGGACACCTGGGCGCGCCAGCTGGAGTACCCGCCGGTGCTGGTCGTCGCGCCCGGCGAGGAGCCGGCTGACGAGTCCGACCTCGCGCTGCTGAACCAGCTGCACCCCACGGCGCAGCGCATCGCCGTGGACGCGCCGGAGCTGGCGGCCGCCGCGGTCGCGGGCTTCGACGTCGCGGCGGCCGCCGCGCGCCAGCACCCTGCCTGCGCGCTGCTGCCGCAGGAGGCCGACGAGGCGGACGTCGCGACCCTGGTGTGGCACCGCACGCGGCCGTTCCACCCCGGCCGGCTGCACGCCGCGCTGGAGGACCTGTGCTGTGCCGCCGCGCGCAGCCGGGGCCGCTTCTGGCTGGCCGACCGGCCGGACACGCTGCTGTCCTGGGACGCGGCGGGCGGCGCGCTCTGTGTGGAGAACACCGGGCCGTGGCTGGCGTCGCTGCCGGACGCCGCCTGGGAGATGGTGCCGCCGATGCGCCGGGCCGCCGCGGCGCTGGACTGGGACCCCGAGCACGGCGACCGGGCGCAGCACCTGGTCTTCACCTCGCCCGGCCTGGACCGGGAGGGGCTGACGGCGCTGCTGGAGTCCTGCCTGCTCACCGACGCGGAGTACGCGCGCGGCCGGGAGTACTGGCGGCAGCTGTCCACCGCGTTCGACGAACTGCTCGACCCGGTGCCGTAGTCGGCGTCCGCCGACCGCGTTACGCGTGTGTCGTGCATCTACATCAATTCTCGGTCGTCTTCGATGGCCCGATTTCGTGAGGAACCCCTGTCATGCCCCGTCGTCCCGACCCGCGCAAGAAGAGCGCGCCGCGCCCCAACCCGCTCGATGCGGCGGGGATCACCTACATCGACTACAAGGACACCGACCTGCTGCGGAAGTTCATCTCCGACCGCGGGAAGATCCGCAGCCGCCGCATCACCAGGGTTTCTGCCCAGCAGCAGCGGCAGATCGCCGCGGCGATCAAGAACGCCCGGGAGATGGCGCTGCTGCCGTACGCCTCCCGCTGACCGTACGCCGCCGGGCATGGGGAGCGGGGCGTAGGGGAAGGCGCTCGACGGACGGGGCGCGGCCCGACGAGCTGTGACGGGTCGGCCACACGCTGTCGTGCACGTGCATCTGCCCGAGCATTGGCATATGAACAGAGTTATGATCCCGGGCAGTTGACGCCTTTTCTGACGCCATTTCTTACCGGGAGAGACCAGTGCCCCACGCGTACAACGGCATGGCCGCATCGGATCTCGACGGAGTGGTGTGGCAGAAGAGCCGGCACAGCAACTCGCAAGGCTCCTGTGTGGAGTTCGCCAAACTGGCTGGTGGTGACGTTGCCGTGCGCAATTCGCGCTTTCCGGAAGGGCCCGCACTCGTCTATACGCCTGCCGAGATCGAAGCGATGCTGCTCGGCGTCAAGGACGGCGAGTTCGATCACCTGATACGCGACTGAACCAGCTCAAGCCGGTTGGACCTGCGCATGCGTGCGACTTATGCACGTGCATAAGTCGCACGCTATGTGGTGTGGATGACGAGCGAGGTCAGCTCGCCTGGGCCCGGGAGGCAGCCGTGGCCTGGGCCGGTACCTGCGGCAGCTGGAAGAGCGCCCAGACGACCTTGCCGTGCGGGACGTCCTCCAGGCGGTGCCAGCCCCAGCTGTCGCTGAAGGAGTCCACCAGGTAGAGCCCGCGCCCGGACTCCGCGGAGAAGTCCGCCTCGCCCTCGACCGGCGAGGCGTCGCTGCCGTCCCGTACCGCGCAGACCAGCCGGCCCGCCCAGCGGATCAGGTGGAGTCTCGGCGAGGTGTCGTCGGCGGCCCCGTAGGCCTGCCTGTCCGCCGCGTCGTCCGGCGCCGCGTGCCGCAGTGCGTTGGTGACCAGCTCGGACACGACGAGCGCGACGCTGTCGAAGAGCTCGTCCATGTTCCAGCGCTGCAGCGTCTCGCGGGTGAACTGCCGGGCGCCGCGCACCGATTCGTACTGCGGTCGCAGGGTCCAGGTGACGGAGCCGGAGATGGCTGCGGGGTCGACTGGCGGAAGCCCCTGCCATAACGGCGCGAGCATGGTCGAAACCTTGGTCCCCATGCGAGGCACTCCTGGCGTTCGCGGACGTCACGATCCAGACGGGTGTGCCCAGATCTCGCGGGTCTTTCACGAGCGTGCATGTGTGCGACCTCCATGGTTCCGAATGCGTACGGCAGATGCAAGGGCAGATGCACGTGCACGCGTCCACTTTGTGTACGGCCGTAGGTATAGAGGCGTAATTCTTCCTACGCACTCTTGTACCCGGCTTTACCGAAGGCGCGAGAACAGGCCCATATCCGTAACCGGTTGAGCACGCAACGGAGCCCGAACGTGGCAGACTGCCGCTCATTGTTGGACGGGGTGGGTCACGGGAGGGTCGAAGTTGTGACCGCAAGTGAGTCGAGCGGATCTGTGGTGCGACGCATCCTGCTGGGGTCGCAGCTGCGGAGGCTGCGAGAGTCCCGCGGGATAACACGTGAGGCTGCCGGCTATTCGATCCGCGCGTCGGAGTCGAAGATCAGCCGTATGGAGCTGGGGCGGGTGAGCTTCAAGGCACGGGACGTGGCGGACCTGCTGACGCTCTACGGCGTCGGGGACGAGGCCGAGCGCGACTCCCTCCTCGGACTGGCCCGTGAGGCCAACGTGGCGGGCTGGTGGCACAGTTACGGCGATGTACTTCCCGGCTGGTTCCAGACATATGTGGGACTGGAAGGAGCCGCTTCGCACATACGCACCTACGAGGTGCAGTTCGTGCACGGGCTCCTGCAGACGGAGGGGTACGCGCACGCCGTCGTGAGCCGCGGCATGCGCGGCGCCCCCGCGGCCGAGATCGACCGCCGCGTCGCGCTGCGCCAGGAACGCCAGAAGCTGCTGATCGCGGAGCGGGCCCCGCAGTTCGACTGCGTACTGGACGAGGCCGCGCTGCGCCGCCCGTACGGCGACCGCTCCGTCATGCGCGGCCAGCTGCAGCACCTGATCGACATCTCGGAGCGCCCGAACGTGCGGCTGCAGGTCGTGCCCTTCAACTTCGGCGGGCACGCGGGCGAGAGCGGCGCCTTCACGATGCTGCGCTTCCCCGAGTCCGACCTCTCCGACATCGTCTATCTGGAGCAGCTCACCAGCGCGCTGTATCTGGACAAGGCCGAGGAGGTCGGCCAGTACGAGCGGGTGATGAACAGCCTCCAGGAGGAGAGCCTGGACCCGTCCCGCACCCGGGATCTTCTTCGAGGTCTCCTCCAACTGACGTGACTCGCCAGTAGAATGACGCCGTCTCAGCCAACCCCACAGGCGCCCGCACAGAGTAGGAACAACCATGTCCTTCTTCTCCGACCTGGCCTACCAGTACATCGACGGTGAGTGGCGGGTCGGCAGCGGCTCGTGGGACATCATCGACTTCAACCCGTACGACCAGGAGAAGCTGGCGTCCGTCACGGTCGCGGGCGTGGACCAGGTCGACGAGGCGTACCGGGCTGCCGAGCGCGCGCAGCGCGAGTGGGCGCGCACCAACCCGTACAGCCGCCGGCTGATATTCGAGAACGCGCTGCGCATCGTCCAGGAGCGCGAGGACGAGATCATCGAGGCGATCGTCGTCGAGCTCGGCGGCACGCGCGTCAAGGCGGCCTACGAGGTGCGCACGGCACAGGAGTTCCTGCGCGAGGCCGTACAGCTCGCGCTGCGCCCCGAGGGCCGCATCGTGCCGTCCCCGGTGGAGGGCAAGGAGAACCGCGTCTACCGGCTGCCGGTCGGCGTCATCGGCGTGATCAGCCCGTACAACTTCCCGTTCCTGGTCACGCTGAAGTCGGTGGCGCCCGCGCTGGCCCTCGGTAACGCCGTGGTCGTCAAGCCCAACCAGAACACCCCGGTGGTCGGCGGTGGCCTGATCGCCAAGATCTTCGAGGACGCGGGCCTGCCGGCAGGGCTGCTGAACGTCCTGGTCACCGACATCGCCGAGATCGGCGACGCGCTGATAGAGCACCCGGTGCCCCGCGTCATCTCCTTCACCGGCTCGGACAAGGTCGGCCGGCACGTCGCCGCGGTCACCGCGGGCCATTTCAAGCGCGCCATCCTTGAACTGAGCGGCAACAGCGCGCTGATCGTCCTGGACGACGCGGACGTCGACTACGCGGTGGACGCCGCGGTCTTCAGCCGCTTCGTGTACCAGGGCCAGGTCTGCATGGCGGCCAACCGCGTCCTGGTGGACCGCAAGGTCGAGGCGGAGTTCACCGAGAAGTTCGTGGCCCGGGTCAGGAAGCTGAAGACCGGCGACCCGCGCGATCCGGACACCCACATCGGGCCGCTCATCAACAGCTTCCAGGCCGAGGCGCTGACCGCGCTGGTGGAACGGGCGGTCGCCGAGGGCGCCACGCCCCTCGTGCGCGGCGGTACGCGGGGCAATCTGGTCGAGCCGACGGTGCTCTCGGGTTTGCCTGCCGGCTCCGCCCTCTACGGGCAGGAGATCTTCGGGCCCGTGGTGCTGCTCGGCGCGTTCGACGGCGAGGAGGAGGCGGTACGGCTCGCCAACGACTCCCCGTACGGCCTGAGCGGCGCGGTGCACACCGGCAACGTGGAGCGCGGCGCGCGGGTGGCCCGGGAGATCGAGACCGGCATGATCCACATCAACGACAGCACGGTCCACGACGAGCCGCTGGTGGCCTTCGGCGGCGAGAAGGCGTCCGGGGTCGGGCGGCTGAACGGCGAGTCGACGGTGGAGGCGTTCACGACCCAGAAGTGGGTCTCGATCCAGCATGAGCGGACGACGTTTCCGTTCTGACCGGTTCTCGCGGAAGCTCGTGGGCCCTTGCGGACAGAAGCTGACCGCAAGGGCTCGTAGCTTGATCGATGTCGGGGGAACCCCACCGGCACCCACGAAGCGACGAAAGGCGGCTGCCATGCCCACTCACGTGCCTGCCGAGGCCCACGGCGACGAGCGCGGCGCGCTCCTGGCCTTCCTGGAAGTGCAGCGCGGCGGGCTCCGCCGGACACTGCTCGGCCTGACCGACGAGGCGGCCGCGAGCCGCCCCAGCGCGAGCGAGCTGTCCCTCTCCGGGCTGCTCAAGCACGTCGCGGAGGCCGAGCTGAACTGGCTGGACCTGGCTCACCAGCGCCCGTCCTCCATCAAGCGGGACCCGAGCGACTGGCAGCGCAGCTTCCGGCTGGAGGAGGGCGAGTCGGTCGCCAGTGTGCTCGCCTTCTACGACCGGGTGGCGCAGGAGACCGAGAAGTTCATCCGCTCGGTGCCGAGCCTGGACGACACCTTCCCGCTCCCCGAAGCACCGTGGTTCCCGCCGAACGCCCGGCAGTCCATGCGCTGGCTGATGCTGCACCTGATCGAGGAGACCGCCCGGCACGCGGGCCACGCCGACATCATCCGCGAGTCGCTGGACGGGAAGACCGCCTTCGTCCTGGTCGACGAGGAGCGGGAGCTGCTGCGCAAGGAGGCCGGCACCGGGCAGTAGCGTGCTGACCGGCAAGGTCACACCCGGGGACGAGGAGAGCGCGGGCGATGTCGGCGATCCGGCTGCTGGTACTGGGAGCCGTGCGGCAGCACGGCCGGACCCACGGCTACCAAGTACGCAGCGACCTGGAGTACTGGGGCGCCCATGAGTGGTCGAACGCCAAGCCCGGCTCGATCTACCACGCGCTGAAGCAGATGGCGAAGCAGGGACTGCTGCGCGCGCACGAGACCGCGCCGAGCACGGCAGGCGGGCCGCCGCGCACGGAGTACGAGCTGACGGACGCCGGGGAGGCGGAGTACTTCGCGCTGCTGCGTGCCGCGCTCTCCCAGCACGACCAGAAGGTGGACGTGCTGAGCGCCGGCATCGGCTTCATGGTCGACCTGCCGCGCCAGGAGGCGGTGGCCCTGCTGAGGGAGCGGGTGCGGGCCCTGGAGGCGTGGCGGGCCGAGGTCACCGGGCACTACGTCCCCGAGGACGGCCCGGAGCAGCTCGGCCACATCGGCGAGATCATGAACATGTGGGTGCACGCAGCGGACACCGGAGCCGAGTGGGCCCGCTCACTGATCACGCGCATCGAAGGGGGCGCCTACGTCTTCGCGGGCGAGGGCGCCCCCTTCGTGGGCGTACTGCCGGAGGGCACGGCGAACCCGTTCGCGGACAAGCCGCCGTTCCCGGGCTAGCCCCCTGGTCGCAGCCTCTCAGCCCGTGCCGGCCATCGACAGCTTCGCCGCGAAGCCCAGGAAGGCGGCGCCGGCGCCCGCGGTCAGGCCCGCGGTGAGGCGGCGCCGCTTGCGGAAGGTCGCGGCCAGATACGTACCGCTGAAGATCAGGATCGACAGGTACGTGAAGCTGAACAGCTGGGCCCACGCGCCGAGCGCCAGGAAGGACAGCGTCTGGTGCGCGTAGTGCGGATCGACGAACTGCACGAAGAAGGAGATGAAGAACAGGATCGCCTTCGGGTTGAGCAGGCTGACCACGAGGGCGCGGCGGTACGGCCGCTCGGTCTCCTCCTTGGGCCGCGCGGGCGAGGTGCCCTGCCCGTCCTTCTCGGCCTTACGGGCCTCCCGGCCGCGCCACATCGCCACCGCGCCGCGCAGCATCCCGATGGCCAGCCAGGTCAGATAGCCGGCGCCGGCGAACTTCACGACTCCGAAGGCCAGCGGGCTGGCCTGCAGCAGCGATGCCACGCCGCCCGCGGAGAGCGTCATCAGTACCGCGTCGCCGCACAGCACGCCGGCGGCCGCCCGGTAGGCCACCTTCGGGCCACGGCGCGCGGCGACCGAGACGACATACAGCGAGTTCGGGCCCGGCAGCAGGATGATCAGCGCGAGACCCGCGAGATACGTCGAAAGATCCGTTATCCCCAGCATGGCCGCAGGATGCCATCCGGAACCGGAAGGGTCACGCCGTTTCCGGGATGCGGACACGTCCCGCCCGGGGGTCGGGCTTGCACCTCACGCGACGTGAGGCAGCACCGTGAAGGCGTACCGAGAAGGGAGCGGAGATGACGTACTCCGTGGGACAGGTCGCCGGGTTCGCCGGTGTGACGGTGCGCACCCTGCACCACTACGACGAGATCGGACTGCTCTCGCCGAGCGCGCGCAGCCACGCGGGCCACCGGCGCTACGACGACGCCGACCTCGACCGGCTGCAGCGCGTCCTGTTCTACCGGGAGCTCGGCTTTCCGCTCGACGAGGTCGCGGCACTCCTGGACGACCCGGACGCCGATCCACAGGAACACCTGCGGAGGCAGCACGATCTGCTGACCGCCCGGATCGCCCGGCTCCAGGAGATGGCCGCGGCCGTGCAGACAGCGATGGAGGCACGCAGGATGGGCATCAATCTCACCCCCGAGGAGAAGTTCGAGGTCTTCGGCGACCACGACCCGGACCGGTACGCGGAGGAGGTCGAGCGCCGCTGGGGCCACACCGACGCGTACAAGGAGTCGCAGCGCCGCGCCGCCACGTACACCAAGGAGGACTGGCAGCGGCTCACGGCGGACTTCGACGCGCTCCACCGCCGGATGGGCGAGCTGCTGGCGCAGGGCGTGCCGGCCGACTCGGAGGCGGCGATGGACGTCGCCGAGGAGCACCGCCGCTTCATTTCCCGGCACCACTACGAGTGCTCGTACGAGATGCACACCTGTCTCGGCGAGATGTACGTCGCGGACGAGCGGTTCACCGCCACGTACGAGGCCATCAGGACCGGGCTCGCGGCCTACATGCGGGACGCGATGCTCGCGAACGCGGTCCGCCGTTCCTGAGGGGCTCCGGGGCGCCGGAGCGGGCAGCTGGAACCAAGGGGCGGCACGAGGCGTTGATAGCTTTGGGCCGCATACTGCGCCTGTACCCCGCTTCCGCCTACCGACCGATCCGGCGCCCTCGACCCAGGAGCCCTGCCCACCGTGAACACTCTCGCGCTCGGCCCCCAGTGGCTGGACCCGGACTTTCTGATCAGCACATTCGGCCTGATCGGCGTTCTGGTCATCGTCTTCGCGGAGTCCGGTCTGCTGATCGGCTTCTTCCTGCCCGGCGACTCCCTGCTCTTCACGACCGGCCTGCTGGTCACGGCGGGGAAGCTGGACAAGCCGCTGTGGCTGGTGTGTCTGCTGATCGTGCTCGCGGCGGTGCTGGGCGACCAGGCGGGCTATCTCTTCGGCCGGAAGGTCGGGCCCTCGCTGTTCAAGCGGCCCGACTCCAAGCTGTTCAAGCAGGAGAACGTCGAGAAGGCCCACGAGTTCTTCGAGAAGCACGGCCCGAAGTCGCTGATCCTGGCCCGCTTCGTGCCGATCGTGCGGACGTTCACGCCGATCATCGCGGGCGTGAGCCGGATGAACTACCGCTCGTTCATCACCTTCAACGTCATCGGCGGCATGCTGTGGGGCGCGGGCGTGACGCTGCTCGGCGCCGCGCTGGGCGGCGTCGAGTTCGTGCACAAGAACATCGAGGCCATCCTCGTCCTGATCGTGCTGATCTCCGTCGTCCCGATCGTCATCGAGTACCTCCGCGGCCGGAAGAAGAGCAAGCAGGCGGCCGCCGAGCGCGCCGAGCGCGCCGAGGACCGGGGCGTGCCGCAGGGCGGCCCCGCGGACGCCACCCAGCCGATGCCGCGCGTCCCGTACGAGGGCGAGGAGCGTGCCCCGTACGGCGGCGGCCGGGGCGGTCACGAGCCGTCTCCGTACGGCGCGCAGCAGGACGGGCCCCAGTACGGCCGCCAGCAGCAGCCCCCGTACGGACAGCAGCAGCCCCCGTACGGCCGCGGACAGGCCCCGTACGGCCAGGGCCAGTCGTCTCCGTACGGACGGCAGGATCCGGCCTCTTACGGCGGACAGCAGGCCCCCTACGGAGGGCAGCAGGCATCCTCCTACGGTGAGCAGCAGGCGCCTCGGGCGCAGCAGTCGCCGTACGGCCGGCAGGACGCTCCGCAGGCCCCGCAGGCGCCGTACGGACAGCAGTCGCAGCAGCCCCAGCAGCCCCCGTACGGCGGGCAGTCCGGGCCCGCTCCGTACGGCCGTCCCGCGCAGCAGCCGGGCGGGCCGGAGCAGTATTATTCAGAGCCGCAGCACCCTCAGCAGGGGCCGCAGCAGCCGCACCCCCAGGATCACCAGCAGCCTCCGGGTGAGGGGCGCCGCGGCCGCCACGCCAAGCGCTGACCGGCTGCGCAGCACATCCCCCGTACCGCACCGCCCTTGGGCGTCCCTTCCGTTCCGCGCTGCCGCGGAGTGGTTCAGGGGCGCCTTCGCGGCGTCCAGGGCGGGTTCACCCCCCACCCCATTTCCCACCACTCTGCGAACCCCCGCCCCGCGCGCCAGGGGCGGCGATCAGGCATGGTGGCTTTGACGACGGACGCAGCAGGCGCACGAGGAGCGAGGAGCAGTGGCGTCGGACCCGGAGACCCCCGAGGACCGCAAACCCCAATCGGACGAAGCGCGGAGCGCGTTCACCCCGCCGCTCGGCGTGCCCCAGCCCCCACTGCACGAGGACGAGCACCCCACCTCGGAATTCGCCCTCCCGGAGGGAATGCGGGCCGAGGCGCCCGCCGAGCCGGAGGGGTCCGCCTTCGCGCCCCCGGGCAGCAGCGCCCCCAACGGCGCAACCGGCTCCACCACGGGCACCCACCGGCTGCCCACCACGCCCGCCGGCTGGCCCGCCTTCACCCCGCCGCACGGCATACCGGTCGTCAGCCTGACCAAGGACGTCCCCTGGCAGGACCGGATGCGCACGATGCTGCGGATGCCGGTCACCGAGCGCCCGGCCCCCGAGCGGATCGAGCGCCACGACGAGACCGGCCCCGCCGTGCCGCGCGTGCTCGACCTCACGCTCCGTATCGGCGAGATCCTGCTCGCCGGCGGTGAGGGGGCGGAGGACGTCGAGGCGGCGATGTTCGGCGTCGCCCACGCGTACGGCCTGGAACGGGTCGAGCCCACGGTCACGTTCACGCTGCTGTCGATCTCGCATCAGCCCTCGCTGGTGGACGACCCGGTGACGGCCAGCCGCACGGTCCGCCGGCGCGGCGTGGACTACACCCGGCTCTCCGCGGTCTTCCAACTGGTCGACGACATCACCTCGGACGGCATCACCCTGGAGGAGGCGTACCGCGGCCTCGCCGAGATCCGGCGGAACCGCCACCCGTACCCCAGCTGGGCGCTCACCGTGGCGTCCGGCCTGCTGTCCGGCGCGGCGAGCATGCTGGTCGGCGGTGGCCTGACGGTCTTCGTCGCGGCCGCCATAGGGTCGATGCTCGGCGACCGGCTGGCGTGGCTGGCGTCCGCGCGCGGGCTGCCGGAGTTCTACCAGTTCGTGGCCGCGGCGATGCCGCCCGCCGCGATGGGCGTGGCGCTGAGCATGACGCACACCGGCGTGCAGGCGTCGGCGGTCATCACCGGTGGCCTCTTCGCGCTGATCCCGGGACGGGCGCTGGTCGCGGGCGTACAGGACGGCCTGACGGGTTACTACATCACCGCCGCCGCACGTCTGCTGGAGGTCGGCTACCTCATCGTCGGCATCGTCATCGGGGTGCTCGGCGTGCTGTACATCGGAGTCCAGCTGAGCGCGCACACGCTGAACCCGGAAGAGGGCTTCGGAACGTTCGACGAGCCGGTGGTCCAGATCATCGCCTCGCTGCTGCTGGCGCTGTCCTTCTGTGTGCTGCTTCAGCAGGAACGTCACACCGTGCTGTTCGCGACCTTCAACGGCGGCGTGGCCTGGGTGATATACGGCGCCCTCACGCAGGCGAAGATCCACCCGGTGGTCGCCACCACGATCGCGGCCGGCCTGGTGGGCCTTTTCGGCCAGTTGCTGTCCCGGTACCGCTACGCGTCCGCGCTGCCGTACGTCACGGCGGCCATCGGCCCGCTGCTCCCCGGTAGCGCGACGTACTTCGCGCTGCTCAACTTCGCCCAGGGCAACCTGGACGCCGGCGTCTCCTCGCTGATCAAGGCCATCTCCCTGGCCCTGGCCATCGCGGTCGGCGTGAACCTCGGTGGCGAGGTGGCCCGCCTCTTCATCAAGGCCCCCAGCGGCGAGGAAGCAGCCACCCGCCGCGCGGCGAAGCGGACGCGCGGCTTCTAAAACCCAGCCCGTCCGGTAAGACCCAGCCCGTCCGGCGTTTGAGGACAATCTTGTACGCCGATGGGCGGGCACCCGCAGATGCCCGCCCACCGGCGTATCACTCAGCAGGGCTCAGTCGGAAAAACCGAGCCGCCAGGCTCTCAGTGCTTGCCGCCCTGCGCCTCCAGGCGCTTGAACGAAGCCTCGATCTCGGCCTCGGCCTCGCTGCGGCCGACCCAGTTCGCGCCCTCGACCGACTTGCCCGGCTCCAGGTCCTTGTAGACCTCGAAGAAGTGCTGGATCTCCAGGCGGTCGAACTCCGACACGTGGTGGATGTCGCGCAGGTGCTCCACGCGCGGGTCCGAGGCCGGGACGCACAGCAGCTTGTCGTCGCCGCCGGCCTCGTCGGTCATGCGGAACATGCCGATGGCGCGGCACTTGATGAGGCAACCCGGGAAGGTCGGCTCGTCCAGGATGACCAGCGCGTCCAGCGGGTCACCGTCCTCGCCGAGGGTGTTCTCGACGAAGCCGTAGTCGGCCGGGTAGCTGGTCGAGGTGAAGAGTCGACGGTCCAGGCGGATCCGACCGGTCTCGTGGTCCACCTCGTACTTGTTCCGCGAACCCTTCGGGATCTCGATGGTGACGTCGAACTCCACGGGTGGCTCCTCCATGATCAACACATACGTCTGGTGATTAAGTGTCCCCCACGCAGGTGTGTGGTGGCGAAAGGGGCTGGGTCCAAAGTGCCGGAGACCAGGTCGTGGCAGGTCAGGTGGGTCGGCCGGTGCCGTTCCTGCATACGGGCGACAGCCGGTGCCGGCCGGGGCGCCGCACAGTTCGTGGCCGATGAATGGTTCTTCGCCCGCCAGTGGTGGCGGCGGACCCCTGTACAGCGCAAACGGACCTGGCAGCTGACGGCCGGCTCCGCTGTCGCCGGTCTCGCGGTCGCGGCCGGCGCGGTGGCGGCGGCCGGTCCGTGGGACTCCGGCCAGCGTACGGCCGAACGGGCCCGCGCGGCCCGCTGGGACGGCCGAGGTGGCGAGCGTCACGGCGACGGAACCCCGGCTCCCGGCGCCGCGCCCGTCCTGGCGGCCCTGGGCGCCCCTGTGAAGGGCGGCGGCGACAGCGCCCCGCCCCCGACCCGCAGCGGCCTCGCGGACGCCCTGGCGCCCCTGCTGAAGGCGCCCGAGCTGGGCCCGGTACGGACCGCTTCGGTCGTGGACGTGGCCACCGGCCGCGAGGTCTTCGCCAGCCACGCGGGCCGGACCACGACCCCCGCCTCCGTGATCAAGCTGGGCACCGCCGTGGCCGCCCTCACCGCCCTCGGCCCCGATCACCGCTTCACCACGAAGGCCGTACAGGACGGCCGTACGAAGGACGGCACCCCGCGCATCGTCCTCGTGGGCGGCGGCGACCCGACCCTCACCGCCCGCACGCCGAAGCCCGGTACGCCGACCGCGCAGCGCCCCGCCGCGCTCGGCGACCTCGCCGCCGACACCGCGCGCGCCCTCAAGAAGCGCGGCACGAAAAAGGTCACCCTCGGTTACGACGACTCGCTCTACAAGGGCTCGCCGCAGCACCCGATCGGCCCCAACGAGAACCTCGCACCCATCACCGCCCTCACCGCCGACGAGGCCCGCCTGGACACCAGCAGCCACGGCCCCGCGCCCCGCGCCGCCGACCCGTCCGCCGAGGCCGCCCGCGCCTTCGCCGACGACCTGCGCGCCCACGGCATCGCGGTCACCGGAGCGCCCCGGGACGCCGAGGCCCGCCGCACGGCCACCCGGCTCGCCGCCGCCCGCTCCCTACCGCTCTCGGCCATCGTCGAGCGAATGCTCACGCACAGCGACAACGACATCGCCGAACAGCTGGCCCGCCAGACGGCCGTGGCCACCGGAGCACCGACGACCTTCAAGGGCGGGGGCCGCGCAGTACAGCGCACACTCGAACAGCTCCGCCTTCCTGTGGCGCGGACCGTCTTCCACGACGGCAGCGGCCTGGACCGCGAGGACCGGGTCTCCGCCGCCCTGCTGTCCCACGTACTGCTGCTCGCCGCCCACCCCGACCACCCGGAGCTCCGCCCGGTCCTCACCGGCCTCCCCGTGGCCGGTTTCACCGGCACCCTGGAGGCCAGGTACGCCGACGAACGGGCGGGCGCCGGTGCCGTACGCGCCAAGACCGGCACGCTCACCGGCGTGAACACCCTCGCCGGCACCGTCGTCGACGCCGACGGCCGGCTGCTGACCTTCGCCTTCATGACCAATGGCACGAGCGACGGATACGGGGCGCAGCGGTCCCTCGACCGGCTCGCCTCGGCGGTGGCCAACTGCGGCTGCCGGTGATGCGGCACGCCCGCAGGCGTACCCCGTATGCGACACCGGCCACCGCACAGTGCCCCGTATGCGGCGCCGCCCACCGCCGAGCGCCGCGAATCGGCTACCCCCCGGCCGAGCGCACCCGTACCGTGAAGTCATGACGAGCATCGGTGGTGCCGAGATGGTCGACTGGAATCTCGCGGTGACGACCGCGTCCCGCTTCGTACGGCCGGGCCCAGAGGTGAGCCGCGACGAGGCCCGCGCGGTCGTCGCCGAGCTGCGCAGGCACGCGAAGGCCGCCGAGGAGCATGTGCGCGCGTTCACCCGCATGACCCCACCGGGGAGCGAGGGCGCGGCGGCCCATGACACGCCCGTACTGGTCGTGGACCGGCCCGGCTGGATCCGCGCCAACGTCGCCGGTTTCCGCGCCGTACTGAAGCCGCTGCTGGAGAAGATGCAGGAGCGCCGCTCCTCGCTCCCCGGTGGCGCGGTGATAGGCGCGGTCGGCGGCAAGGTGACCGGCGTCGAGCTGGGCATGCTGCTGTCCTTCCTGGCCTCCCGGGTGCTCGGCCAGTACGAGACCTTCGCGCCGCCCACCCGGGACCTGCCCGCGGGCGCCCGTGGGGGCCGGCTGCTGCTCGTCGCGCCGAACATCGTGCACGTCGAGCGCGAGCTCGAAGTGGAGCCGCACGACTTCCGGCTGTGGGTCTGCCTGCACGAAGAGACGCACCGCACACAGTTCACGGCGGTGCCCTGGCTGCGCGACCACATCGAGGGCGAGGTGCAGTCGTTCCTCGGCGAGACCGAGATCGACCCCGGCACGCTCCTCGAACGGCTGCGGGAGGCCGCCCAGTCGCTGACCGGGGCCAAGCCCGAGGGCGAGGCCGGTGAGGACGACGGCGGCCGCAGCCTCGTCGACCTTGTGCAGACCAAGACGCAGCGCGAGATCCTCGGCCGGCTGACCGCCGTGATGTCCCTGCTGGAGGGGCACGCCGACTACGTCATGGACGGCGTCGGCCCGCAGGTCGTGCCCTCGGTGACGGAGATCCGGGAGAAGTTCCAGCAGCGCCGGGCGAGCGGCGCCGGGCGCCTGGACCAGGCGCTGCGCAAGCTCCTGGGGCTGGACGCCAAGCTGCGCCAGTACAGGGACGGCGAGCGCTTCGTACGGGCCGTCGTCGACGAGGTCGGTATGGACGGCTTCAACCGGGTATGGACCTCGCCGAACACCCTCCCGACCAAGCAGGAGATCGCCAAACCGGCGGACTGGGTCGCGCGGGTGCACCGCAAGGCGGACGGTGCGCCTTAGGAAGGAAGGGCGCCATGGACGCGCCGTAGGACAGAAGAACGCCCCCTCAATCACCCTTCTGAGGGACCGTGGCCCGGGGAGAGGCGTGCAATGCTCGGGTAACAGCTCTTCTCTGTCACCATCGAGACACTCTGAGTGACTGCCCCGGGGATCGCCCGGCGATCCCCCCGGCGCTCGACCCCGAGATGCTCCCGGTGGGCCGGACGGCAGCCGCCGTCCGGCCCGAGGCTCCCCCAGCTGAACGATTGGAAACGGACATGGGTCCCCATCCAGCGGTCGCCGCAATACGTTTGGCGGTCCGCCGCGTACTCCACGACGTCCTCACGTCCCACACCCGGCGGTCCGGCCCCGGCGCCCCGCCGCCCCTGGTGCTCGCCGCCTGCTCCGGCGGCGCCGACTCCATGGCGCTCGCCTCGGCCCTCGCCTTCGAAGCCCCGCGGCTCGGCGTCCGCGCCGGCGGCGTCACGGTCGACCACGGCCTCCAGGACGGCTCCGACACCCGTGCCGCCGAGGTCGTCCTCCGTATGCAGTCGCTCCACCTGGACCCGGCCGAGGCCGTCGCCGTCCAGGTCGGCAGGGACGGCGGCCCCGAAGCGGCCGCCCGCGAGGCCCGGTACGCAGCCCTGGACGATGCGGCGCGACGGCACGGCGCCGACGCCGTCCTCCTCGGCCACACCCGCGACGACCAGGCCGAGACCGTGCTCCTCGGCCTCGCCCGCGGCTCCGGCACCCGCTCGCTGTCCGGCATGGCCGCCGTCTCCGGCACCGACGGCCGCTACCGCCGCCCCTTCCTCGAGATCGACCGGCAGACCGCCCGCAAGGCGTGCCTGATCCAGTCGCTGCCCGTCTGGGACGACCCGCACAACACCGACCCCTCATACACCCGCTCCCGCCTCCGCCACGAGGGCCTGCCGGCGCTGGAGAAGGCGCTCGGCAAGGGTGTCGTCGAGGCCCTCGCCCGTACGGCGCAGCTCTCCCGCGACGACGCCGACGCGCTGGACTCCTGGGCCGTCGAGGCCGAGCGCGGTGTGGCCGATGCCACCGGTGCGCTGGATGTGGCCGCGCTGTACTCGCTCCCCCCTGCGGTGCGCCGCAGAGTGCTCCGCCGAGCCCTGCTGCGTGCGGGCTCACCTGCGGGTTCGCTCTTCGCGCGGCACATCGAGGAGGTCGACCGGCTGATCACCGCATGGCGGGGTCAGGGGGCCATCGACCTCCCCGGGCTGGTGGGTGTGCGTCGGCAGGGTGGCAAACTGGTCATCCGGCAGGGCTGAGCCGAGCGGGACCGCCGGGACGGCTGAGTCGATGACGGTCTAATGACACCGAACCGAGCGAAAGTGGCACGGGTGGACGACAAGGACATGGGTTCCGACCTTCAGTCGGTGCTCATCACCAAAGAAGAGATCGACGCGAAGCTGGCCGAGCTGGCCGCGAAGATCGACGCGGAGTACGCGGGCAAGGAGCTGCTCATCGTCGGCGTCCTGAAGGGCGCCGTGATGGTGATGGCGGACCTGGCGCGTGCGCTGTCCACCCCCGTCACGATGGACTGGATGGCCGTGTCGTCGTACGGCGCGGGCACCCAGTCCTCCGGCGTGGTCCGCATCCTCAAGGACCTGGACACCGACATCAAGGGCAAGCACGTCCTGATCGTCGAGGACATCATCGACTCCGGCCTGACGCTGTCCTGGCTGCTGTCGAACCTCGGCTCGCGCGAGCCGGCCTCGCTGGAGGTCTGCACGCTGCTGCGCAAGCCGGAAGCGGCCAAGGTCGACATCGACGTGAAGTGGATCGGCTTCGACATCCCCAACGAATTCGTCGTGGGATACGGCCTGGACTTCGCCGAGAAGTACCGCAACCTGCCGTTCGTCGGCACGCTCGCGCCGCACGTCTACGGCGGCTGACGCCCGGCCGGCGGTGCCGGACAGGGCTCGGAAAGCACCTCGTGCCGGACGGCGGGAACCCTCAGCGGTCTCCCGCCGTTGGAGCAGGGAGGGCGGAATCCAAGTCGCATTGTTCCCCACGGGCAGCGGCGTCGGGTGACAATGCTGGGGTACCGTCCGAAGGTCAGTCTTTTTCGGGCCAGTAATACACCGTACGCACGACCAGACCTCCCCGAGGGCTGGAGTGCCTCACTGTGGCAGGAGGGACGGGGCCTTTAGGGCTCCGTATGGATGGACGTGAAGCGATACTTCCGTGGGCCGGTCATGTGGATCGTGCTGGCCGTCCTCGCCGTGGTCGTGTTGATGCAGGTCGTCAGTTCGTCCGGCGGCTACAAGACGGTGGACACCGGTCAGGTCGTCAAGGCGATCACCGACAACAAGGTGCAGTCCGCCGAGCTGACGACCGGCGACGAGATGAAGATCAAGGTCGACCTCTCCGGCAGCAACAAGGTCGAGGGTTCCGACAAGATCCAGTCGAGCTACATCGGCGACCAGGGCGTGGACCTGGCCAAGACCCTGCAGTCCAAGTACCAGACGGGCGACATCAAGGACGGGTACACCGTCTCGCCGCAGAAGCAGAGCCCCTTCGTGGGCATGCTGCTCTCGCTGCTGCCGTTCGTCCTGATCGTCGTCGTGTTCCTGTTCCTGATGAATCAGATGCAGGGCGGCGGCTCCCGGGTCATGAACTTCGGCAAGTCCAAGGCCAAGCTCATCACCAAGGACACCCCCAAGACGACGTTCTCGGACGTCGCCGGGTCGGACGAGGCGGTCGAGGAGCTCCATGAGATCAAGGAGTTCCTGCAGGAGCCGGCCAAGTTCCAGGCCGTGGGCGCCAAGATTCCCAAGGGCGTACTGCTGTACGGCCCGCCCGGTACGGGCAAGACGCTCCTCGCGCGCGCCGTCGCGGGCGAGGCGGGCGTGCCCTTCTACTCGATCTCCGGCTCCGACTTCGTCGAGATGTTCGTGGGTGTCGGCGCCTCGCGCGTCCGTGACCTCTTCGAGCAGGCCAAGGCGAACGCCCCGGCGATCGTCTTCGTCGACGAGATCGACGCCGTCGGCCGGCACCGCGGTGCGGGCCTGGGCGGCGGTCACGACGAGCGCGAGCAGACGCTGAACCAGCTGCTCGTCGAGATGGACGGCTTCGACGTGAAGGGCGGCGTCATCCTGATCGCCGCCACGAACCGGCCGGACATCCTCGACCCGGCGCTGCTGCGCCCGGGCCGTTTCGACCGGCAGATCGCGGTCGACCGCCCGGACATGCAGGGCCGGCTGGAGATCCTCAAGGTTCACCAGAAGGGCAAGCCGGTCGCGCCCGACGTCGACCTCAGCGCCGTGGCCCGCCGTACGCCCGGCTTCACCGGCGCGGACCTGAGCAACGTCCTCAACGAGGCCGCGCTGCTCACCGCCCGCAGCGACAAGAAGCTGATCGACAACCACTTCCTGGACGAGGCGATCGACCGGGTCGTGGCCGGACCGCAGAAGCGGACCCGGATCATGTCGGACAAGGAAAAGAAGATCACCGCGTACCACGAGGGCGGACACGCCCTGGTCGCGGCGGCTTCGCCGAACTCCGACCCGGTCCACAAGATCACGATCCTGTCCCGCGGCCGCGCGCTCGGCTACACGATGGTGCTCCCGGACGAGGACAAGTACTCCACCACCCGCAACGAAATGCTCGACCAGCTGGCATACATGCTGGGCGGCCGCGCGGCGGAGGAGCTGGTCTTCCACGACCCGACGACGGGTGCGGCGAACGACATCGAGAAGGCGACCGCCACGGCCCGCGCGATGGTCACGCAGTACGGCATGACCGAGCGGCTCGGCGCGATCAAGTTCGGCTCCGACAACTCCGAGCCCTTCCTGGGCCGCGAGATGTCCCACCAGCGCGATTACTCGGAAGAGGTCGCGGCCCTGGTGGACGAGGAGGTCAAGAAGCTGATCGAGACCGCGCACAACGAGGCGTGGGAGATCCTCGTCGAGAACCGTGATGTTCTCGACAACCTGGTCCTGGCCCTCCTGGAGAAGGAGACCCTGGGCAAGGAGGAGATCGCCGAGATCTTCAAGCACATCGTGAAGCGCCCGTCCCGCCCCGCGTGGACCGGCTCCTCACGGCGTACGCCCTCCACCCGCCCGCCGGTGCTCGCTCCCAAGGAGCTGGCCGCGGCCAACGGCGCGACGACCGTGACGCCCACCGTCTCCACGGAGAAGGTGGAGCTCCCGGAGGACTCCGGCAGCAGCGAAGCGTGACAGGTCAGCCGCTTGCCACAGCGGCCCCGGAATGAATGCCGCGTCCCCCAGGTTCTAGCCTGGGGGACGCGGCATTCCGCGGTTCGTAGCGGGGTGAATGACGGAACGAGGCACGAGATGACCGACCCGGTGACGCTGGACGGCGAAGGCAAGATCGGCGAGTTCGACGAGAAGCGCGCCGAGAACGCCGTGCGTGAGCTCTTGATCGCGGTCGGCGAGGACCCGGACCGCGAGGGTCTGCTGGAGACGCCGGCGCGGGTGGCGCGGGCGTACAGGGAAATATTCGGGGGCCTCTGGCAGAAGCCCGAGGACGTCCTCACGACGACCTTCGACCTCGGTCATGACGAGATGGTGCTGGTCAAGGACATCGAGGTGATGTCCTCCTGCGAGCACCACCTGGTGCCGTTCGTCGGTGTCGCGCACGTCGGCTACATCCCGTCCACCGACGGCAAGATCACCGGGCTGTCCAAGCTGGCCCGCCTGGTGGACGTCTTCGCCCGCCGTCCGCAGGTCCAGGAGCGGCTGACCACGCAGATCGCCGACTCCCTCATGGAGATACTGGAGCCGCGCGGCGTGATCGTCGTCGTCGAGTGCGAGCACATGTGCATGACGATGCGGGGCGTCCGGAAGCCGGGTGCCAAGACGACCACGTCCGCCGTCCGGGGCCAGCTGCGGGACGCGGCGACCCGGGCCGAGGCGATGAGCCTGATTCTCGCCCGCTGAGCGCTAAGCGCTGAGCCGTCCCCCCAGCCAGGACAGGGCGGCCGGGATTTCCCGGCGCCAGGTGTTGAAGTTGTGGCCGCCACTGTCCAGGACGATGGACGAGATGCGGGTGGGCGACTTGGTGCCCGCTATGAAGCGCATCGTGTCGGCGTAGTTGGCTTCGCCCTGCTTACTGGTGGTGACCAGGAGGTTCACCGCGGGGGCCGGTAGGTGGCGCTGGCGCCACATGAGGTCGTTCTCGCGTTGCAGCCGGTCGTCGCCGACGAAGAGGTCGCCGGTGGTGGGGTCGAGGGGCGCCTCGTAGTAGCCGGAGAGGGCGACGCCCGTCGAGTACGCCTCCGGGTGGCGCATGGTCATCTTCAGGGCGCAGTAGCCGCCCGTGGAGTCGCCCATCACGCCCCAGCTGCGGGCGGCCGTGCCGGTGCGGTAGTGCGCGGCGATGTCCGCGCGCAGCTCCTTGGTGAAGAACGTCTCGGTCTGCGGGCCGCCCGGTATGTCCATGCACTCCGTGTCGCGCGGCGGGGCGACCGTCGGGCGGAGCATGACCAGGATGGTCGGCTGCATCGCGCCCTTCGCGACGAGCCGGCGCTCGGTCTGGGGGTAGTGCAGCTTCGTGTAGAGGGCCTCGGCGGTGCCCGGGTAGCCGGTGAGGACGACGGCCGCGGGGAAGCGCCGGTGGGCGTACCGGGGCTGGAAGTACTCCGGCGGCAGGTAGACGTACGCGGGGCTGGTGATGCCGGTGGCTTCGCCCCGTATCAGTACCTTGTCCAGCCGGCCGGCGATGTCGGCGCGCCGGTTGTCGTGCGGCAGGCCGGTCCGCTCCACACCCTGTCGTTTCAGGTCGGTGCCGCCGGGGCCGGTGGTGTGGTCGACCACGACACCGGTCTGGCGCTCCTGGCCGAAGAGGTCGGCCCAGGACGCGTAGAAGCCGAAAGCGTTGTTGACGGCCAGGCCGACCGAGGCGAAGAGGGTCAGCTGGGTCGCCAGCAGCAGCGCGATCCGGCCCGTCACCGCGCGCCAGGTACGGCCCGCGAGGCGCGGCCACAGCAGCACTGTCCAGGCGAAGAAAGCCACCGCGACCAGCACGGTGAGCGCCAGCACGGCCTTACTGGTGAGATCCATGTCCACTTCCTGCCGGGCGGCCGGACGGCCCGGTCGCCTGATGGAACCCCGGGCCCTGAAGCGCCGTCCTACAGCGCGAATTGTCCACGTAGTGGTGACTTTGATGCTCCGCGTTCCGAAGGTCGGGCGGCTTGAGGAGCGGGCGACGGGAAAGTGATGTCTGACAGGCTAGATGGCGAAAAGTCCGGAGTGGTTGCGTGGCGTCGCGCACGCTGGGTGCGGGGACCGCGCCCGGAAGCGGTGCCCACGGCGGTCGGTACGGCCTGCACGCTGATCGGTCTGCTGAACGTGGCGTCCGGAGTGTTCCCCCGCTTCCGGCACAGCCGGATGCACGCGCTGGCGGAGGTACTGCCGGGCGCGGTGAGCCCGCTCGCCGCGGCCGCTTCGATCGTGGTGGGCCTGCTGCTCCTGCTGCTGGCGCACGGTCTGAAGCGGCGCAAGCGCCGGGTGTGGCTCGCCGCGGTGACGCTGCTCCCGGTGGGCGCGGCGGCGCAGTTCGCGTACCGCCACTCCGTCATCGGAGCGGTGCTCTCGCTGGCGCTGCTGGCCTATCTGGTGTGGCACCGCCGGGAGTTCGCGGCGCTGCCGGACCCGCGCAGCCGCTGGAAGGCGCTGCTGAACTTCGTCGTGCTGGGCGGCTTGAGCGTCGGCCTCGGCATGGTGATCGTCAACGCCCACCCGCACCGCACCGTCGGCGACCCGACCGTCTGGGCGGAGCTGGAGCACGTGGTGTGGGGCCTGTTCGGCTTCGAGGGGCCCGTGGCGTACACCCACCACGTCGACTACACGGTCGGTTACTCGCTCGGCGCGCTCGGCCTGCTGACCCTGGCGACCACCGCGTACCTGGCCTTCCGGCCCGAGCAGCCGGCCGCCCGGCTCACGGTGGGGGACGAGGACCGGCTGCGGGAGCTGCTGGCCCGGCACGGCAGCCGGGACTCGCTCGGCCACTTCGCGCTCCGCCGCGACAAGGGCGCGGTCTTCTCGCCCAGCGGCAAGGCGGCGGTCTGCTACCGCGTGGTCTCCGGGGTGATGCTGGCCAGCGGCGACCCCATCGGGGACGTCGAGGCGTGGCCGGGTGCGATCGAGCGCTTCATGGAGGAGGCGCGGGCGCACTCCTGGACGCCCGCGGTGATGGGCTGCTCCGAGACCGGCGGCGAGGTGTGGACCCGGGAGACGGGTCTGGACGCGCTGGAGCTGGGCGACGAGGCCATCGTGGACGTGGCGGACTTCACGCTCTCGGGGCGCGCGATGCGCAACGTACGGCAGATGGTCAAGCGCATCGAGCGCAACGGGTACGAGACCAGGGTGCGCCGGGTGACCGAGCTGTCCCCGGAGGAGGTCGAGGCGGTCCAGCGGGCCGCCGACGGCTGGCGGGGCACCGCCACCGAGCGCGGCTTCTCGATGGCGCTGGGCCGGATCGGCGACCCCCGGGACGGGGACGCGGTGATCGCCACGGCGCACCGCGCACCCGAGGAGGGCGAGGTGCCGGGCCCCTACGGGGACCTGAAGGCCGTACTGCACTTCGTACCGTGGGGCCCGGACGGCATGTCGCTGGACCTGATGCGGCGCGACCGCAGCGCCGACCCCGGGATGAACGAGCTGCTGATCGTCGCCGCCCTGCAGGCGGCACCGAAGCTGGACGTGACCAGGGTCTCCCTGAACTTCGCGATGTTCCGCTCCGCGCTGGCCCGCGGCGAGAAGCTGGGCGCGGGGCCGGTGCTGCGCACGTGGCGCGGCCTGCTGGTGTTCCTCTCGCGCTGGTTCCAGATCGAATCGCTGTACAAGTTCAACGCCAAGTTCCAGCCGCGCTGGGAGCCGCGCTTCGTGGTCTTCCGGGCCACCCGGGACCTGCCGCGGATCGGCTTCGCGGCGATGCAGGCGGAGGGGTTCGTACAGCTGGGGTTCCCCCGGCTGCTGCGCCGGCGGCGTCCGGAGCCCGTCGCGCGGCCGTGTGCGCACCGGGCCTCGGGGCTGCGCGGCACATCGGTCGAGCGGGCCGCCTGATCAGGGCCCGAGGGGCGGGCGCGGTGGCGGCCGGGCCGGCGGGGGAGTCGGCGAAGGGGTACGTACGCGGACGTACAGGCGTGCCCATACGTCCGCGTTCGCCCAGGTACGCGCGGTGCGCGGGGCGAGCGGCCCGGCCACAGCGCCTAGGCTGGATGTATGAGTACTTTGCGTGGCCGGGTGGCCGGTCTTCCCGAGTGGGACCGGTGCGCGGTCATGGGCGTGGTCAACGTGACGCCCGACTCGTTCTCCGACGGCGGCGACTGGTTCGACACCGAGCTCGCGGTCAAGCACGGCCTGGACCTGGTGGCCCAGGGGGCCGACCTGGTGGACGTGGGTGGCGAGTCGACCCGGCCCGGTGCCGCGCGGGTGGACGAGGCCGAGGAGCTGCGCCGCGTCATCCCGGTCGTACGGGAGCTGGCGGCGGCCGGCGTGGTGATCTCCGTGGACACCATGCGGGCCTCTGTCGCCGAGCAGTCGCTGGAGGCGGGCGCGCGGCTGGTCAACGACGTCAGCGCGGGCGCCGCCGACCCGGCGATGATCCCGGTGGTGGCTGCTGCGCACGCGCCGTTCGTGGTGATGCACTGGCGCGGTCAGTCCGTCGACATGAACGACCGGGCGGTCTACCGCGACGTGGTGGGCGAGGTCTTGGCCGAGCTGCGGGTGTCGATGGACCGTGCGGTCTCCGGGGGCATCGACCCGGAGCGCATCGTGATCGACCCCGGGCTGGGCTTCGCCAAGCAGGCCGAGCACGACCTGGAGCTGGTCGCGGGCCTGGAGCGGCTGCACGAGCTGGGCCGGCCGCTGCTGGTGGCCGCCTCGCGGAAGCGGTTCCTGGGCCGGGTGCTGGCCGGTGCCGGCGCCTCCGCCTCGGTGCCGCCGGCCCGGGAGCGGGACGCGGCGACGGCGGCGGTCACCGCCCTGTCGGCGCGCGAGGGTGCCTGGGCGGTCCGCGTGCACGAGGTGCGGGCGAGCGCCGACGCGGTACGGGTCGCGCGCGCCGTGGAGGCGGCCGGTTCCGCGGCCCGGCGCCCGGCGTAGAACGGGGCCCGGCAGGGCACAGGGCAGCCAGGTGGCGCGCGGTGTGCCCGGTGACGGGGGCGCGGGACGCGCCTTCGTGCACGTACGTGTGCACGCCCATAAGGACGCGAAGTACGTATGAGGAACATGACGGGAGCGGTGTGAGCGGTTTGAGCCCACGTACGGACATCGAGCTGGTGGAGCAGGCCAATACCGCGTTCTACGAGGCCATCGAGCGCGGTGATCACGAGGCGATGTCCGAGCTGTGGCTGGACGGCCAGGTGAGCGTGGTGCACCCTGGCTGGCCGGTGCTGCGCGGCCGCAGCGAGGTGCTGCGCTCCTATGCGCTGATCATGGCGAACACCGAGTACATCCAGTTCTTCCTCACCGATGTGGAGATCGACGTGGTGGCCGACACCGCGCTGGTGACCTGCACGGAGAACATCCTCAGCGGCGGACCGGCCGAGGAGGACGGCTCGGTGGGCCCGCTGATCGGCCAGCTGGTCGTGGCGACCAACGTCTTCCGGCGCACGGAGGACGGCTGGCGGGTGTGGTCGCACCACGGGTCGCCGGTCCTCGCCGACCGGGACGACGAGGACGACGAGGACGGCCCGGAGGACGAGGACGACGGCGTGGGCGGTCTCCCCGGCGGCCTGTGAGACGCGTCTCGGCGGGGCGGCGACCACCTGCTGAGACTTCTGAACGGGCGCGTGCACCGCGCTGACGTGGGCGGATACCGTGTCCGGGTCATCGGTCAGGGTCAGCGGGGTGACCGAGGGAGCACTCGTTCGAGCCAAGTCGTGACGGGGTAGGGGTGGGGCGAGGGGCCGCGGGGTAAATGGCCGCGCGGACGGGGACTCGGCTGTGCAGCAGCTGTGCGGGGTGCCGTACAGGGCCCCCGTGGGCGAGCGCTGTCAGTGCTCGCAGGTAAATTCGATGACCGGGTGGTGTTCCGGACGGTGTCCGGCGCGTGCCCGGCAATTCGACGATCAGTGGTACCAGTGGGAGTGATTCGCGTGGACCGTGTCGCGCTGCGCGGGCTGAAGGCCCGGGGACACCACGGCGTGTTCGCCCAGGAACGCGAGGCGGGCCAGGCGTTCGTCGTGGACCTGGTGCTGGGCCTGGACACCCGCCCTGCGGCGGCGACCGACGACCTCGCGAAGACCGTGCACTACGGAGTCGTGGCGGAGGAGGTCGTGGCGATCGTCGAGGGCGAGCCGGTCGACCTCATCGAGACGCTCGCGGAGCGGATCGCCGCCCAATGCCTGAAGCACCAGGGGGTGGAGGAGGTCGAGGTCGTCGTCCACAAGCCCGATGCCCCGATCACGGTCCCCTTTGACGACGTGACCATCACCATCACCCGGAGCCGAGTATGACCAGCAGTGACCCGACCGTACAGCCGGTGCCCGCCTCCGTGGTGGAGCAGGTGGACGCGGCGGACGTGACGCTCACCAATCCCAAACGCGCGGTGATCTCCCTGGGGAGCAATCTGGGCAACCGCCTGGAGACGCTGCAGGGCGCCATCGATGCGCTGGAGGACACCCCCGGCGTGCGGGTGAAGGCCGTCTCGCCGGTGTACGAGACCGAGCCGTGGGGCGTGGAGCCGGGCTCCCAGCCGACGTACTTCAATGCCGTGGTCCTCCTGAAGACCACCCTGCCGCCGTCCTCGCTCCTGGAGCGCGGCCACGCCATCGAGGAGGCGTTCGAGCGGGTGCGCGACGAGCGCTGGGGTCCGCGCACGATCGACGTCGACATCGTCGCGTACCAGGACGTTATTTCGCAGGACCCGGTGCTGACCCTGCCGCACCCGCGCGCCCACGAGCGCGCCTTCGTCCTCGTGCCGTGGCACGACGTCGACCCCGAGGCCAAGGTCCCCGGACACGGTTCGGTGGCCGAGCTGCTGGCGGAGCTGGGCCGGGGCGGCGTCGCGCCGCGCGCCGACCTGGAACTGCGACTGCCGGAGTGATCGTTGTCCCTACGGCTCTCCGGGGGCCGGTAGAGGGATCATGATGGTGTCCGGTGGACATGACGGCCGGCGCGTCCGCGTGGGCGCGTGGCCAGAACGGTGTGAGGGGCGACGAGCTCGATGAAGCAGCTAAAGATCAAGGTGCTGGTCGGGCTGTTCGTGGTGGCAGGCGTACTGGCCTGGGCCGGCGCCCGGCTGTGGGACGCGCTCGGCAGCCTGCCCAGCGTGCCGCTGGCGGCCCCGATCGTGCTGGCGCTGATCGCGGCCGTGCTGGCGGCGACGGCTCTGTCGCTGCGCAGCCGGCTGAAGGCCCAGCGCGAGCGGGTGCCCGGCGCGAAGGGCGTCGAGCCGATGATGGCCGCGCGGGCTGTGCTGTTCGGCCAGGCGAGCGCGCTGGTCGCCGCGGTCGTGAGCGGCCTGTACGGCGGCGTCGCGGTCTTCCTGCTGACCTCGGGCTCCGCGGCCCAGGGCCGCACGGACCAGACGGTGTACGCGGGCCTGGCGGTCCTCGCCGGCCTGGCGGTGGTCGCCGCCGCCGTCTTCCTGGAGCGCGTCTGCAAGCTCCCGGACGATGAGGACGAGGCGGGGGCAGCGCCTGCGTGAGGCGGCCGGCAGCTGCGTGAGGCGGCCGGTGGCTGTGTGAGGCGACCGGTGGCTGTGTGATGCGCGGGCGCGGGAGCTCTTTCGGGTGGCCCCGGGGCCGCTCGGGTGCGTCGGGGCGCGCCTTTGGGTAACCCCCGGGGTGGGGGACCCCGGAGCTGCACCCGTAGGCGCAGCGGCCTCTGCCACGGCCCGCGCCCGGTTCCGCCCGCCGCCCCGCCCCGCCCCCGAGCCCCCTCACGCGTCCAGTACCGACTCCAGGGCCACGTCCGCGCGGGAGATGTTCGCCGCGTCCGCCGTGGTCGAGCGGCGCAGGGCCTCGTGGAGGCGGCCCGGGGTGAGGACGCCGAGGAAGCGGTCGCCGTCCAGTACGGCGATCCAGCCCGCATCGTGCTGCAGCATCGTGCTGAACGCCTGCTTCAGGGGCGCCCCGACCGGCAGCCACGCCTCCATGCGCCGCGCGTGCTCGCGGACCGTGCCCTCCTTCGCGAGCGCGAGGGTGTCCGCCGAGACCCAGCCGTGCAGCCGGTCCTCGTGGTCCAGTACGACCGCCCAGCGGGCGCCGTCCGCCGTCATCCCGGCCAGCGCGCGCCCCACGGGGTCGTCGAGGTGGATGACCGGCGGCTGTTCGAGGTCGCCGGTCTCGATGGGGGTGACGGACAGCCGCTTCAGCCCCCGGTCGGCGCCCACGAACTCCGCTACGTACGGTGTCGCGGGCGCGCCCAGCACCGTCGCCGGAGTGTCGAACTGTTCGATGCGTCCGGCCCCGTAGACGGCGATGCGGTCGCCCAGCCGTACCGCTTCCTCGATGTCGTGCGTCACGAAGAGCACCGTCTTGCGGAGCGAGGACTGCAGCCGCAGGAATTCCGTCTGCAGGTGCTCGCGGACGACCGGGTCCACGGCACCGAACGGCTCGTCCATCAGCAGCACGGGCGGATCGGCGGCGAGGGCGCGGGCCACGCCGACGCGCTGGCGCTGGCCGCCGGAGAGCTGCTCCGGGTACCGGTCGCCGTACACGGAGGGGTCCAGGCCGACCAGGTCGAGGAGTTCGGCGGCCCGGGCGCGGGCCTGCTTGCGGGGCCGGCCGAGCAGGTGCGGGACCGTGGCGGTGTTGTCCAGCACGGTCTTGTGCGGGAACAGCCCGATCTGCTGGATCACGTACCCGATGCGCCGGCGCAGCTCGACCGGGTCGACGGTGGCGATGTCGGCGCCGTCCAGGAAGATGCGGCCGCCGCTCGGCTCGATCAGGCGGTTGACCATCTTCATGGTCGTGGTCTTGCCGCAGCCGGACGGGCCGACGAGCGTGACGAGCTCGCCCTCGGCGACCTCGAAGGAGAGGTCGTCGACGGCGGTGGTGCCGTCCGCGTAACGCTTGGTGACGTGCTCGAAGCGGATCATGCTCATGCTTCCCCATTGTCGTCGGTCCGCCGGGGGGCGGGATGAACGGGATGTTGCAAGTGAACGGCGGGCCGGGCCGATTGTCAGTGGTGGGGGATAAGGTCGCAGACAGTCACCGGATTGGTGAACGAGCGGACGGGGGAGGTGACGTGGCGTGAGCACGCCCATGAGCAGTACGTACGTGAGCGCGGCCGTGAGCCCGCGCGACTGCCTGCAGGCGAACGACTGGATCTGCGGTGAGTATCTCCGCAGTCGTGGCCAGGAGTTGGTGGACGCCACCGTCCAGCACGTCTGGATCACCGTCCTCTCCGTGGCCATCGGCCTGTTGGTGGCGTTCCCGCTGGCGCTGCTCGCGCGGCAGCGGCGCGGCGCGGCCGGGCCGGTGCTCGGCCTGACGACGATTCTGTACACGGTCCCGTCGCTGGCCATGTTCGCGCTGCTGACCCCGGTGTTCGGGGTCTCGGCCGCCGTGGTCGTGACGGGCCTGGTGCTCTATTCCCTGACGATCCTGGTGCGGAACATCCTCGCGGGCCTGCAGGCGGTCCCCGCGGAGGTGCGCGAGGCGGCCCGCGGGATGGGGTACGGCCCGCTGAGGCTGCTCTTCCAGGTCGAACTGCCGTTGGCGCTCCCCGCGTTGATGGCGGGACTGCGGATCGCCACGGTCTCGACGGTGGCGATGACGACGATCGGCGCGGTCGTCGGCTTCGGCGGCCTGGGCAATCTCATCGACAGCGGGATGCAGGGCTTCTTCAAGGCCGAGGTGCTCACGGCGTCCGTGCTGTGCGTGCTGCTGGCGCTGGTCGCCGATCTGCTGCTGGTGGGCCTGCAGCGGGCGTTGACGCCCTGGACCCGGGCCGGCCGGACGCGGCGGGGGCTCGGCGGGGCCGGAGGAATACGCCGGTCCGGACCCGAGCGGAAGGCGGTGGCCTGAGCGATGGACGCGATCACGGGCGCATGGGACTGGCTGGGCTCCGCCGCCAACTGGGCGGGGGAGAACGGCGTATGGCACCGCCTGGGCCAGCATGTGCAGCTCAGCGTGGTCTGCCTGGTCATCTCCTGTCTGCTGGCGCTGCCGGTGGCGCTGTATCTGGGCCACATCGGCAGGGGCGGGGCGCTGGCGGTCAATCTCGCCAACGTCGGCCGTGCGGTGCCGACCTTCGCGGTACTGGTGCTGCTGACGCTCAGTCCGCTGGGCAAGGCGGGGGACTGGCCGACGATCGTGGCGCTGGTGCTGTTCGCGGTGCCGCCGCTGCTGACCAATGCGTACGTCGGGATGCGGGAGGCCGACCGCGATGTGGTGGAGGCGGCCCGGGGGATGGGCATGTCCGGCCCGCAGCTGCTGCTCCGGGTCGAGCTCCCGCTCGCGTACCCCTTGATCATGACGGGGCTGCGGTCGGCGTCGGTGCAGGTCGTGGCGACGGTGACGCTGGCCGCGCTGGCCGGCGGCGGTGGTCTCGGCCGGATCATCACGGCGGGCTTCGGCAATTACGACACCCCGCAGGTGGTGGCGGGCGCGGTGCTGGTCGCGGGGCTGGCGCTGCTCGTGGAGGCGGTGCTGGTGACGGTGGAGCGGCTGTGCGACCCGATGCGCGGCCGCCGTCGGCGGCGGGCGGAAAAGACAGGTGGGCGGGGGCCGGTGGCGTGCTCCACTGGTTGACCTCGAAGACTGGATGGGGAGTTCGGATGAACAGCATGTCGCGTACCGCGCGGACGGCCCTTGTCGCGGGGACGGTGCTGGCGCTGGCCGCCGGGCTGTCCGCGTGCGGCGGCCAGAGCCTGGAGGAAAAGGGCGGCAAGAGCGAGGGCGGCAAGGGCACGATCGTGGTCGGTTCCGCGGGATTCACCGAGTCCCAGGTGCTCGCCGAGCTCTATTCCAAGATCATTTCCAATGCCGGGTACAAGACGTCCGTGCAGACGCTGAAGAATCGCGAGCTGTACGAACCGGCGCTGGAGAAGGGCGAGATCGATGTCGTTCCGGAATACGCCTCCACGCTCGCCGATTTTCTCAACGCCAAGGAGAACGGCGCCAAGGCGAAGTCGGTCGCGTCCAACGACGCGGACGAGACCGTCGCGGCACTGAAGAAGCTCGCCGAGCCGCGCGGACTGAAGGTTCTCCCGCACGGCGCGGCGACGGACCAGAACGCCTTCGCGGTCACCAAGGAATTCGCCGCGAAGCACAAGCTGAAGACGCTCTCGGACCTTGGCGACTCGAAGGAGAAGGTGAAGCTCGCGGCGGGCGAGGAGTGCGAGACCAGGCCGTACTGCCTGCCGGGCCTGAAGAAGACGTACGGCATAGCCGTGACGGGCATCGACCCCAAGGGCGTGGGCACGGTGCAGGCCAAGCAGGCGGTCAAGGACGGCACGGATCAGCTGGTGCTGACGACCACGACGGACGCCACGCTCGACAGCTTCGGGCTGGTGCTCCTCAAGGACGACAAGCACTTGCAGAACGCCGAGAATGTGCTGCCGGTGGTGAATGCCGAGAGCGCCGGTGACAGCGCGATCGCGAGCGCGCTCGGCAAGCTCACGAAGGTGCTCACGACGAAGGACTTGATCGAGCTGAACCGCCAGGTCGATGCCGATCGGCGCAAGCCGGCGGATGTCGCGACGGCCTATCTGAAGGAGAAGGAGCTGCTCAAGAAGTAACCAGCGGGAAACGGATTGCAGGGCGGGGCCCCATCAGCCTCGTACGCACGGTAAATTTCAGGCCATGCCACGAGGACGCCATCGCCATTCCCCACCCCTGCACCGGCTTCTTCCCCCTACGACGGTCGCCGGTGCGTCAATTGCCTGCGCCGCCGGTGCCTGGCTGGTCGGCGATGCGCTGGTGCTCCGGATCCTGGTCGCCGCCGCGGCCGTTGCCGCGGTCGGCGGTGCCGTGCTGGCCCGTACGTGGGACCGTACGGCCGGCAAGCGGGTCGCCGAACTCACCCGCGCCCGGGTGCGCGACGAGTGGCGGACCGAGGAGCGCGTCGCCGAACTGGAGACGGACGTCGAGGAGGCCCGGGAGATCCGGGCCGCACTGGAGACCAAACTCCGCGCCAAGCGCGCCGAGCTGGCCCGGCTGCGCAATGAACACGCCGCGCTGCTGCGCCGGTACGCCACGGCCGAGACCGAGCGGGCCAGCGCGCTGGAGGGCCGCCGCCGGCTCGCGATCGAGGCCACGGCCCCGGCGCGGGAGCTGACGGCGGGCGGCGCCGTGCCGGTACCGGGCCTGACGGCCGTCCGGCCCGCGGCCGTTGGCCCCGTCGCCGACGGAACGACGGCGGCCGCCATCACGCCGGGCACGCCGACTGCCGCTGCCGACGCCGCCGCCTCACCGGCTGCCGCTCCCGGCCGCGCTGCCGCGCGCCCGGCCACGGGCGCCGACGTGTGTCCGGCCACGGGGTCCGACGACGCCGCCTCCCCGGCTTCGGCCGCCGGTCGCGCCGACTCGGCGGCTCCCACCGCGCGTGACTTCCGTAAGGCGGACGAGGCGCTGTTGCGGCTGAACGAGAGCGCCGCCCGGCAGGAGGCCGCCCGTCGCGACGCCGCCCGGCGTGCGGAGCGGGAGCGGGCGGAGCGGCAGCGCGCCGCCGAACAGGCCCGCGCCGCCGCGCAGGTCCGTGCGACGGCCGAGGGCGCCCCCGCGCTGCGCCCGGTGCCGGCTGCCGCGGTCGCGCCGCTCAGCGCGCAGCACCGGCCCGCCTCGCGGGCGACCGGCGGCTTCGACTTCTTCGGTACGGGAGCGGGCCCGGCCTCCGGCGGCGGAACGGCCCCCAGTGCGGACCACACGGCCTCCGCCACGGGCCCGGTCGCCGTGCCCCAGGAGGCCCCGGCGGCGCCGCTGGAGGAGGATCTGGCGGACGTGGTGGGCGACGAGGCGGTGGCCGAACAGTCGGCTCGCGCGGCGGCCCGCCAGGCCGCGCAGGAGCCCGCACAGCCGCGCGAGGAGAGCGCCGCGCCGGAGCCCGCGCCCGAGGCCGGTTCCGACGAGCCCGCCGCCGGCGAGGTCATCGACCTGACCGCGCACGACGAGACGGAACAGATCGACGTCGTGGAGCTCCGCAGCGCGGCTTCACAGTAGGCGCGCGAGAGGCACGAGAAACGCCCGCACCGGTCACTGATCGGTGCGGGCGCTTTTACGTGTCCCAGAGCCGCGGGAAAGTTATCCACACCCTGTGGACGACCCTGTTGGTGTTGGCCCGGGCGATACCCGGCGTACAGCCGGCCACGCCCCGGCCGTCACTTGTCGATGTCGCCCACCACGAAGAACAGCGAGCCCAGGATGGCGACCATGTCGGCGACCAGGGTGCCGGGGAGCAGCTCCGTCAGGGCCTGGATGTTGTTGAACGAGGCGGAGCGGAGCTTGAGGCGGTACGGGGTCTTCTCGCCCTTGGAGACGAGGTAGTAGCCGTTGATGCCGAGCGGGTTCTCGGTCCAGGCGTACGTCGCGCCCTCGGGGGCCTTGAGCACCTTCGGGAGCCGCTGGTTGATCGGCCCGGGGGCCAGCTCCGCCATCCGGTCCAGGCAGGCGTCGGCCAGGTCGAGCGCGTTGTGCGTCTGCTCCAGCAGCACCTCGAAGCGGGCCAGGCAGTCGCCCTCGGAGCGGGTGACGACCTTCAGGGTGTCCCGCAGCTCCCCGTAGGCCAGGTACGGCTCGTCGCGGCGCAGGTCGAAGTCGACGCCCGAGGCGCGGCCGATGGGCCCGGAGACGCCGTACGCGTGCACCGCCTCCGGGGTCAGCACGCCGACCCCGCGGGTCCGGCCGCGGAAGATCTCGTTGCCCAGTACGAGGCGGTCGAAGACGTCCATACGGGAGCGGACCGCGGCCACGGCGTCCCGGGCGCGGCCCAGCCAGCCGGCCGGCAGGTCCTCCTTGAGGCCGCCGACGCGGTTGAACATGTAGTGCATCCGGCCGCCGGAGAGCTCCTCCATGACGTTCTGCAGCTCTTCGCGCTCGCGGAAGGCGTGGAAGACCGGGGTGATCCCGCCCAGCTCCAGGGGGTACGACCCGAGGAACATCAGGTGGTTCAGTACGCGGTTCAGCTCGGCCAGGAGGGTGCGCGTCCAGACCGCCCGCTCCGGGACCTCCATGCCGAGCATCCGTTCGACGGCCATCACGACGCCGAGCTCGTTGGAGAACGCCGACAGCCAGTCGTGGCGGTTGGCGAGCACGATGATCTGGCGGTAATCGCGCGCCTCGAAAAGCTTCTCCGCGCCGCGGTGCATGTAACCGATCACCGGTTCGGCGTGGCTGATGCGCTCGCCGTCCAGTACCAGGCGCAGCCGCAGCACTCCGTGCGTGGAGGGATGCTGGGGCCCGATGTTGAGCACCATGTCCGTGCTCTCCGCCGCACCGCCAATGCCGACCGTCGTCTCCGTCATGGGGACAGTCTGACAGCTCCGGCCGGCAGGCCGACCGGCTGGACCAGCCAGTGGAAGGCCCCGAGGCCGCCCGGGTCGGTCAGCTCGGCGGCCTCGCCGGCGCCGCTGAGGGCCCGCAGGTAGGCGGCGGGATCGGTGGTCGCGAGGGCCAGCGGCGGCCGGCTGCCGTCGACGCCCAGGGAGCGCAGCGCGGCCCGCTGGGTGAGCAGCAGCGCCCCGGTGCCGCCGGCCGCCGCGCAGGCGTCCAGCGCGACGTGTGCGGTGATGTCGCGGCTGCCGTCCGGTACGGGGGCGGCCTCGCGGCCGTCGCGGAAGCCGGTGAGGGTGCCGTACGGCGGGCGGGCCTCCCGTAGGTGCGCGTAGTCCGCGGTCACGGCGAACCCGCGGCGCAGCGTCCGTACCGCACGCGCCCACGCGGCGTCCCGCGGCCGCCCGATCTCGGCGCGGCACCCCGGTCCGCCGTCCCCGTCCATGGGACCGCCGTCCCCGCCAGTGGGCCACCATTCCGCCAGCCACGCCGCGTCCTCGCCCGTCACCGGCTCGCCGAGCCGTTCCGCGCCGTCCTCCGCGCGTACGAGTACGCGGCGCACCACGCCCTCCGGGTCCGTCTCGGCGACGTCCACCGGGACGTTGTCCAGCCACTCGTTGGCGAAGAGCAGCCCGGTGAGCGTCCCCGGGTCCGGCAGCTCGGGGAGCCAGGTGATGCGGGGGTCGAGCCCTTCGGGGCGGGGCGCCTTCTCGACGGCGTACGCACGCAGCCGCGCCGGGAGCGGGCGCCCGGCCGACGTACCGGTGGGCTCCCCGGCGGCCGACGCCCCGGCGGCCCCCGCCCCGGCCGCGTCCAGCGCCGCCAGGACGCCGCTCAGCAGCTCGCCGCGCCCCGCCCCGACGTCCAGGACGTCCAGCCGCTCCGGACGCCCCAGCGCCTCGTCCACGCGCTCCAGCAGCGTCGCCACGGCGCCCGCGTACTGCCGAGAGGCGTGCACCGAGGTGCGGAAGTGCCCGGCGGGCCCGGGGCCGTCGGCGCGCGTGTAGAAGCCGCCGGGCCCGTACAGCGCCCGTTCCGTCGCGTCCCGCCAGCCGCACCACTCGTTCGTCACGGCCCCACCGTACGGGCGGCCCGGGTACCGCCCGGCATCCACCTTGGGGAGTAGGGCGCGCGCCCAGGATCGCTCCTTCGGTTGACCCGTACACCTATACGCCCTGCCTACGCTGGGTGACGTGCAGCGTCTCTACGACTTCTTCCGCAGGCACCCGACAGGTGTGGACACCTTCTGGGCGCTGCTGCTGCTCGCGTTCTGCGGCCTGTGGCTGATGTCCGACATACTCACCGGCTCCGTCCAGCGCGCCGTCGGGGTGCTGGTCGTCCTCGCGCTGTGCACGGTCGTCGCGCTGCGTCGCAAGGCCCCGCTGAGGATGCTGCTGCTGGCGACCCTCGCGGGCGTCGCGCAGCTGGTCTTCGACGTGGAGTCGAATCCGGCGGACTTCGCGATGCTGGTGATCATCTACACCGTCGCGTACGGGAACGTCCGCTGGGCCTCCTGGTACGCGCTGGCAGGCGGCATCCTCGCGCCGATCCTGTCCAGACTCCGCTGGCACCAGCCCGACCCGTACTACACGATGTGGCAGGACGTGGTCGTCGTCGTCTTCCTGACCGTCCCGTTCGTACTGGCCTGGGTGATGGGCGACTCGCTGCGCACCCGGCGTGCCTACTGGGCGCAACTGGAGGAGCGCGCGTCGCGGCTGGAGAAGGAGCGGGCGACGCAGTCCCGGATTGCGGTGGCGGCCGAGCGCGCCCGGATCGCCCGCGAGCTGCACGACGTCGTCGCGCACAACGTCTCGGTGATGGTGGTGCAGGCCGACGGCGCGGCGTATGTGCTCAAGTCCGCGCCCGAGCAGGCCCAGCAGGCGCTGGAGACCATCTCCGGCACCGGCCGGCAGGCGCTCGCCGAGATGCGCCGGCTGCTCGGCGTGCTGCGGACCGGCGAGGGGGCCGAGGGCGGCGAGTACGTCCCGCAGCCCGGCGTCGACCAGCTCGCCGACCTCGTGGAGCAGGTGCGCGGCGCGGGCCTTCCCGTGGAGTTCACGGTGGACGGCCGGGAGCGGCCGCTGCCCAGCGGCGTGGAGCTGACCGCGTACCGCATCGTCCAGGAGGCGCTGACCAACACCCGCAAGCACGGCGGGCCCGGCGTCGCGGCGACGGTCCGCATCGTCTACGGGGACGAGAGCCTGCAGCTCCTCGTGGAGGACGACGGCCGGGGCGCGCAGCACGAGCTGTACGAGGAGGGCGGCGCCGACGGGCAGGGCCACGGCCTCATCGGCATGCGGGAACGCGTCGGTATGGTCGGCGGCAGCCTGGACGCGGGGCCGCGGCCGGGCGGCGGCTTCCGTATCAGCGCCGTGCTGCCGCTCGCACCGGCGCGTTGAGGCACCGGACCTACGTATGCGCCACGACCTACGGATGCGCCGCACCGGCGCACTTCTTGTTGACCGACGCCCCAACCGATGCCCCGAACCGATGCCCCCGAAGGGACGGACCCCCGCATGACCATCCGTGTGATGCTCGTCGACGACCAGGTGCTGCTGCGCACCGGCTTCCGGATGGTGCTGGCGGCCCAGCCGGACATGGAGGTCGTCGCGGAGGCGGGCGACGGCGTGGCCGCCCTGGAGACGCTGCGGGCCACCCGGGTCGACGTGATCCTGATGGACGTGCGGATGCCGAACCTGGACGGCGTGGAGACCACCCGGCGGATCTGCGCGGACGGGACGGCGGAGGACGCCCCGAAGGTGCTCATCCTGACCACCTTCGACCTCGATGAGTACGCGTTCTCCGCGCTCAAGGCAGGGGCCAGCGGCTTCATGCTCAAGGACGTGCCGCCGGACGAGCTGCTGGGGGCGATCCGCGCGGTGCACAGCGGTGACGCGGTGGTCGCGCCGTCCACCACCCGCCGCCTGCTGGACCGCTTCACGCCGATGCTGCCGTCGGCCGCGCCGCAGGAGGGCCGCCCGGAGCTGCGGCGGCTCACCGAGCGGGAGCGCGAGGTGCTGCTGCTGGTCGCGCAGGGGCTGTCGAACGGCGAGATCGCCGCCCGGCTGGTCCTCTCCGAGGCCACGGTCAAGACGCACGTGGGCCGCATCCTCACCAAGCTCGAACTGCGGGACCGCGTCCAGGCGGTCGTGCTGGCGTACGAGACGGGCCTGGTGCGGGCGGGCGGCGGCGCATCATAGAAGGACCGAGCCCCCTACGCAGCAGGGAGAGCACCGTGACCGACCGCAAGCCGCCGGGCGTCAGCTTCGAGACCTGGGTCGACCGGCAGATCAGGGAAGCCGCCGAGCGGGGCGAGTTCGACGATCTGCCAGGGGCCGGGGAGCCTCTGAAGGGCCTGAACAAGCCGTACGACGAGATGTGGTGGGTGCGGGACAAGATGGAGCGGGAGAGCCTGTCCTACCTCCCGCCCACGCTCGCGCTGCGCAAGGAGGCCGAGGACGCGCTGGCAGCGGCGCGCGGCGCCCGCTCCGAGCGCGAGGCCCGGCACATCGTCGCGGACATCAACGGCAGGATCCGGGAAGCGCTGAAGAACCCGCCTCCGGGGCCGCCGCTGGGCCTCGCCCCGTACGACCCGGAGGAGGTCGTGAAGGAGTGGCGCGCGGCGGTACGGGACCGGGTGCGGCAGCGGCAGGACCCGTAGGCCGCGCGCCAGCCTTGTGGGCAACGCGCACGCCCCCGTAGGCCGAGCGCTCGCCCCGTAGGCGCCCCGTCAGCGCAGAATGCCCTCCAGGAAGTCGCTCCCCAGCCGGGCGACGACCTGGAGGTCGAGCTGGTGCAGGACGTACCGGCCGCGGCGGCGGGTCTGGATCAGGCCCGCCTTCTTCAGGACGCCGAGGTGCCGGGAGACCTCGGGCGCGGTGATGCCCTGCTCCGCGGCGAGTTCGCCGGTGCTGTACGCGGTCCGGGCGAGGTTGCGGCAGATCCGGATGCGCACCGGGTGCGCCAGCGCCTCCAGGCGCTGCTGGAGCAGCTCCACGGAGGCCGTACGCGACAACTCGGGGGCGGCCACCGGGTAGTGGATCACCGGTCGCCAGCGCGGCGCGTGCAGCACCATCAGGTGCGGCCAGCCGAAGGAACTCGGGACGAACGTCAGCCCGGGGCCGACCTCCGGGTCCACGGCGGTGGTCCGGCCGTTGCTCAGCTTGTCGACCGTGATGCGGCGCTGCTCCTCGTCCACCGAAAGGGCCGTGGACACCTCCGTGAGCGCGTCGGCCAGGCCCTTGTGACGCAGCACCTCGGTCTTGTGCCGGGCATCGGCCGCCAGTTGCACGCGGACACGCTGCCAGACGTCCGCGAAGAACGCCTGGTCGCAGTCCTCGAAGAAGCGGCGTATCCAGGCCCGTACGGCGGGCGGGTCGGCCAGCAGCCGGCGCGCGAACTCCACCTGGCGCGGGCCGCGCGCCACCGCGCGCTCCAGCGCCTGGCGCCGCGACTCCGCGTCGACCAGCGGCGAGGGGCCGCCCTTGCTGTACTGGCTGGCGCAGGAGATCTCCAGCGCCGCCGCGACGTACAGCTCGTCGTCCAGCCGGTCGACCAGGTCCAGGTCCTCGGCGAGGGTCGCGCCGGGCATGCCGTGGGTGTCGGCGAGCGCCGCGAACGGCATCGAGATGTCGGAGAACGCCGGCCCCCACAGGAAGCCCGCCTCGTGCAGCCGGTCGGCCAGTTCCGGCTTCATCGCGCTGGACGTCGCCGTCGTCCAGCCGTGCAGCCCGGGGTGGTGGCCCGGCTCGGTGAGTGCGTGCAGCGCGGTACCGAGCTCCGCGAGTGGCGAGGGGACGAAGACGAAGCGTTCCTCCGGCAGGCCGGTGATGTCGATCTGGATCCCCACGTGTTCCTCCCCTGTGCGCGCGCCGTCGCCGGCCCGGTACGCCCATCATGCGCGACCCGTAGGGCGCGCCCGCCGACGTTTGACGGCTCCCGTCAATCGGCGTGCCCCGGGCGGCGCGCGCCGCCCACCGTGAAGGGCATGAACGCGATGCAGCAGCACATGATTGATGTCTACCGCGCAGCTCAGCGAGGGGAGGCCGGGCCGCCGCTGCCCGGTTCCGGCGACGTACGGGCGCTGCGGGCCGTGCGGGAGTGGCGGCGCTTCGAAGCCGTCGTCACGCCGCCCGCCGACCGGCGGCCGGCCCGGGGCCTGCTGCGTGCCGTACGGGCCCTCCTCGGGCGCCGTACGCCCGTCTCAGCCCCCGTCGGCCACCGCCCGCACCCGGGCCAGGAAGTCCGGGAGAACGTCCCGCACATCGGCGGCAGTCCAGCTCAGTGCGGCTGAGCCCACGGACATCTCGGTCCCGGACACGCCCGGTACGCCGCCCCACCAACGCCTGAAGAGGCTCGTACGGGTCTCCTCCGCCAGCCGCAGGGACGCCTCGTCCAGCACCTCGGGGGCGTACGGCAGCCACACCTGGAAGTCCTGGGTGTGCGGCGGGGCGGGATGCACACGGAACCACGGCACGCCGCACTCGGCCAGTCCCTCGGCCAGCGCCCGCGCGATCACCTTGGCGTGCGCGACGTACTCCGGGAGGCGGGGCAGCTCCCGGTCCAGGCCCGCCAGCGCGGCCAGCGCGACCGGCCACTGCTGGAACGGGAGGCCGCCGTACCGGTGCCGCCAGGCCCGCGCCTCGGCCACGAAGTCCTCGCTGCCGGCCAGCGCGGCGCCCGATATCCCGCCCAGTGACTTGTAGAACGACACGTACACGCTGTCGGCGAGATCGGCGATCTCCGGGAGCGAGCGCCCGAAGTGCGACGCCGACTCCCACAGCCGCGCCCCGTCGAAGTGCACCACCGCGTCGCGCTCCCGGGCCGCGTCCACCACGGCCACCAGCTCGTCCCACGAAGGCAGCACGAAACCGCCGTCCCGTAGGGGCAGTTCCAGCGTGAGCGTCCCGAAGGGCTCGTCCAGGCCGCGTACCTCTTCGGCGGTCGGAAGCCGGGGCTCCCGCGTCGGGTGGATCATCCGCAACCCGCTGACCACCGCGTACGCGTCCCGCTCGTGCACCTCCAGGTGCGACATCGGATGCCCGGCCACCGTGGCGTTGCCCGTGCGCCCCGCCCAGCAGCGCAGCGCGACCTGCTGCGCCATCGTGCCGGTGGGGAAGAACACCGCGGCCTCGGTGCCCAGCAGCTCCGCCGTGCGGCGCTCCAGGGTGCCGACGATGCCCTCCTCGTCGGCGTAGAAGTCCACCGGGGCGTCCAGGTCGTACGCTCCCGGGGCATCGGCGGTCAGCCGGGCCAGCCGCTCGGCGACGCTCTCGTCGCCCGCGCGGCGCATCAGTGCCCGGTCGCAGCCGCGCCACGCCGCCAGTTGGCGCGTCCGCGCCTCGTTGTCCATTCGTGTGCCCCGCCTTCCCCCTCGGTGTCCTGGGGATTGTTCCCCACCCCGCCCCTTCCCGTCACCGGGGCTCCGCCCCGGACCCGGTCCTCGAACCCCGGACGGGCTGGACACTCCACGAGACGCCCGTCTCACCTGCCGTCCGTCCCTCGGGGCGCGTCCGGAACACCGCGTAGCATGACCAGGAAACGTCCGGTACCCCCCGCGGACTGGAACGGAAGGCCATTGCCGCGTGAATGAGAACCCCCTTGCAGAGCCCCAGGACCGCCCCGCCCGGCTCACCGTCGGCGTCGTCGGGGCAGGCCGTGTAGGGCCCGCGCTCGCCGCGTCCCTGCAGCTTGCCGGGCACCACCCGGTCGCCGTCTCCGGCGTCTCCGACGCCTCCCGGCGGCGCGCCGCCGCGCTCCTCCCCGACGTGCCTCTGGTGACGCCCGAGGAGGTCCTCGCGCGCGCCGATCTGGTGCTGCTGACGGTCCCCGACGACGCGCTGCCCGGCCTGGTCGCCGGGCTCGCGGAGACCGGCGCCGTGCGGCCGGGACAGCTGCTCGTGCACACCTCCGGGCGGTTCGGCGCCGGGGTGCTGGACGAGGCCACCCGGGCCGGCGCGCTGCCGCTGGCCCTGCACCCCGCCATGACGTTCACCGGCACCTCCGTGGACGTCCAGCGGCTGGCCGGCTGCTCCTTCGGGGTCACCGCGCCCGCGGAGCTGCGGATGGCCGCCGAGGCGCTGGTCATCGAGATGGGCGGCGAGCCCGAGTGGATCGAGGAGGCCGCCCGGCCGCTGTACCACGCGGCCCTGGCCATCGGGGCCAACCACCTCGTCACGCTGGTCGCCCAGTCCCTGGAGCTGCTGCGCACGGCCGGGGTCGGCGCGCCGGACCGGATGCTCGGGCCGCTCCTGGGGGCCGCGCTGGACAACGCGCTGCGCTCCGGGGACGCCGCGCTGACCGGCCCGGTCGCGCGCGGTGACGCCGGTACGGTCGCCGCGCACGTCGCGGAGTTGCGCAAGCACTCCCCGCAGGCGGTCGCCGGATACCTCGCGATGGCCCGTACGACGGCGGACCGGGCGCTCGCGCACGGCCTGCTCAAGCCGGAGCTCGCCGAGGACCTGCTCGGCGTGCTCTCCGGAGACCCGGACCGCACGGAGGGAGGCACCCGATGAACGCCACCGCACAGCACCGGGCCGGTACGGACGCCCACGTCCCGTCGGCCGCCCCCGCTCCCGCGCCCGCCGGCCGCCCCCGCATGGTGAGCACCGCCGCCGAGCTGCGCGCCCTGCCGCGCCGCGGCCGCCGCGCCGTCGTGATGACGATGGGCGCGCTGCACGAGGGCCACGCGACGCTGGTCCGTACGGCGCGCGCGCACGTCGGCCCCGAGGGGCAGGTCGTGGTCACCGTCTTCGTGAACCCGCTGCAGTTCGGCGCGGGCGAGGACCTGGACCGCTATCCGCGCACGCTGGACGCCGACATCGTGGTGGCCGGGTCGGCCGGCGCCGACGCGGTCTTCGCGCCTGCCGTCGAGGAGGTCTACCCGGGCGGCGAGCCCCAGGTGCGCATCAGCGCGGGCCCCATGGGCGACGTGCTGGAAGGCGCTTCGCGCCCCGGGCACTTCGACGGCATGGCCACCGTCGTCGCCAAGCTGCTCCACCTCACGGCGCCGGACGTGGCCTTCTTCGGCCAGAAGGACGCCCAGCAGCTCGCCATCGTGACCCGTATGGCACGCGACCTGAACTTCCCCGTGGAGATCGTGGGCGTGCCGACCGTACGGGAGGACGACGGGCTGGCCCTCTCCAGCCGCAACCGCTACCTCTCGCCCGACGAGCGCCGGACCGCGCTGGCCCTCTCGCGCGCCCTGTTCGCGGCCCGCGACCGGCTGGCCGCCGAAGAGGCGCTGCGGGTGCGGGCCGGGTCCGGTACGCACTCCGAGGCACGCGCCATGGGCCTGGCCGCGATGGGCGAGGACCGGGCGGCGGCCGACGCGCACGCCCTCGCCTACGTGGCGTCCGCGGGCAGCCCCCAGGGCCCGGCCGTGGCCCGTGCGGCGGCCCGCGCCGTCCTGGAGGACGCAGCGCGCTTCGACCCGCCGCTGGAGCTGGACTACCTGGAGCTGGTCGACCCGGACGGCTTCACGGTGCTCCCGGACACGGAGCGGGCCCCGGACGACGGGCCGTACAAGGGCGGGTACGAAGGCGAGGCGGTGCTCGTCGTCGCCGCCCGGGTCGGTACCACCCGCCTCATCGACAACATCCGCCTCACTTTCGGGCCCGCCGTACCGCAGAGCGGACCTCCGTCAGCAGGAGAGCCACGATGACCGCAGGAGCTACCCGATGACCGGGCCCGGTATACGACTCGACGCCCCCGCGCCCGGCTGGGCCATCGACGCGGACGTCGTGGTGGTCGGCTCCGGCGTCGCGGGGCTGACCGCCGCACTCCGTTGCGCGGCGGCCGGCCACCGTACGGTCGTGGTCACCAAGGCCCGGCTGGACGCCGGCTCCACGCGCTGGGCGCAGGGCGGCATAGCCGCGGCTCTCGGCGAGGGCGACACCCCGGAGCAACACCTGGACGACACCCTCGTGGCGGGCGCCGGGCTGTGCGACGAGGCGGCGGTCCGCACGCTGGTCACCGAGGGCCCGGACGCGGTACGACGGCTGATCGCCACGGGCGCGCGCTTCGACCCGGACGAGGACGGCGCGGGCATCGCGCTGACCCGCGAGGGCGGCCACCACCGGCGCCGGATCGCGCACGCGGGCGGCGACGCCACCGGCGCGGAGATCTCCCGCGCGCTGGTCGAGGCGGTCCGCGCCAAGGGACTGCGCACCATCGAGAACGCGCTCGTCCTGGACCTCCTCACGGACTCCGAGGGCCGTACGGCGGGCGTCACCCTGCACGTGATGGGCGAGGGCCAGCACGACGGCGTGGGGGCCGTGCACGCGCCCGCCGTGGTGCTCGCCACCGGCGGCATGGGCCAGGTCTTCTCGGCGACGACCAACCCGTCCGTCTCCACGGGCGACGGGGTCGCGCTGGCCCTCAGGGCCGGCGCCGAGATCTCCGACCTCGAATTCGTCCAGTTCCACCCGACCGTGCTCTACCTGGGCCCGGAGGCCGAGGGGCAGCAGCCGCTGATCTCCGAGGCGGTGCGCGGCGAGGGTGCGCACCTCGTGGACGGCGACGGCGTGCGCTTCATGGTGGGGCAGCACGAGCTGGCCGAACTGGCGCCGCGCGACATCGTGGCGAAGGGCATCCTGCGCCGCGCCCTGGAGCAGGGCACCGAGCACATGTACCTGGACGCGCGGCACTTCGGCGCGGCCATGTGGGAGCAGCGCTTCCCGACCATCCTGGCGGCCTGCCGCAGCCACGGCATCGACCCGGTCACCGAGCCGATCCCGGTCGCGCCCGCCGCGCACTACGCCTCCGGCGGGGTACGGACCGATCTGCACGGCCGGACGACCGTCCCGGGCCTGTACGCGTGCGGCGAGGTCGCCTGCACCGGCGTGCACGGCGCGAACCGGCTGGCCTCCAACTCCCTCCTGGAGGGCCTGGTCTTCGCCGAGCGCATCGCGGCCGACATCGGAGTGCGGCCGCTGCCGCGCCCCGGGGAGCCGCGGCTGCCCGAGGGCGCGCCCGTACCGCTGCTCGCCCCTGAGACGCGCTTCGAGATCCAGCGGATCATGACGGCGGGCGTCGGCGTGCTGCGGTCGGCGGACAGCATCGCGGGCGCCTACAAGGCGCTCGTGCGGCTGGCCTCCAGGGCCTCGGCGGAATCCGAGGAGGGCAAGGCCGCCGAGCCCGGCGTGGAAGCATGGGAGGCCACCAACCTCCTGCTGGTCGCGCGGGCCCTGGTCGCCGGCGCCCGGGCGCGCGAGGAGACCCGCGGCTGCCACTGGCGGGAGGACCACCCCGACCGGAACGACGAGGTCTGGCAGCGCCACTCCGTGGTCACCTTCCGCCCGCCCCACACAGTGGTGTTCGGTATCACGGACTCCGCCGACTTCCCCGCCACCCATCCCGAAACGGAGCCGAACCCGTGAGCACGCCCGACGACCTCCCCCTCCTGCAGATCGGCCGGCCCGGCCAGAGCCCCTCGGACGCGTCCGGCGGGGGCTGCGGCGACGCCTGCGGCTGCGGCGCCGGCGACGACGCGTACGAGCTGGACCCGCTGGAGTGCGGCCTGGACCCGGACCTGGCGGCCCTGCTGGTGAACGAGGGGCTGGACCCGGTACAGGTCGAGGACATCGCGCACCTGGCCATCGAGGAGGACCTCGACCAGGGCGTGGACGTCACCACCGTCGCGACCATCCCCGAGGACGCCGTCGCCACCGCCGACTTCACCGCGCGCGACGCCGGTACGGTCGCGGGGCTGCGCGTCGCCGAGGCGGTGCTCTCCGTCGTGTGCACGGACGAATTCGCGGTCGAGCGGCACGTCGACGAGGGCGACCGGGTCGAGGCGGGGCAGAAGCTGATCTCGGTCACGGCCCGTACGCGCGACCTGCTCACCGGGGAGCGCAGCGCGCTGAACCTGCTGTGCCGGCTCTCCGGCATCGCCACCGCGACGCGCGCCTGGGCGGACGCCCTGGAGGGCACGAAGGCGAGGGTGCGCGACACCCGTAAGACGACGCCGGGCCTGCGCTCCCTGGAGAAGTTCGCGGTGCGCTGCGGCGGCGGCGTGAACCACCGCATGTCGCTCTCGGACGCGGCGCTCATCAAGGACAACCACGTGGTGGCCGCCGGCGGCGTCGCGGAGGCGTTCAAGGCCGTACGGACCGAGTTCCCCGGCGTGCCGATCGAGGTGGAGGTGGACCGCCTCGACCAGATCCCGCCGATCCTCGCCGAGGGCGCCGACCTGATCCTGCTGGACAACTTCACGCCCGAGCAGACCCGCGAGGCCGTGGAGCTGGTCGCGGGCCGCGCGATGCTGGAGTCCTCCGGGCGCCTGACGCTCGGCAACGCCCGTACGTACGCGGAGACCGGCGTGGACTACCTCGCGGTCGGCAGCCTCACGCACTCCTCGCCGATCCTGGACATCGGCCTGGACCTGCGCGAGGGCGACGCGCACGAGGGAGCCGGGGAGGCCGGGGCCTGATGCTGCTGACCATCGACGTCGGTAACACCCACACCGTCCTCGGCCTCTTCGACGGCGAGGAGATCGTCGAGCACTGGCGGATCTCCACCGATGCCCGCCGGACCGCCGACGAGCTGGCCGTACTGCTCAACGGCCTGATGGGGATGCACCCGCTGCTCGGCGAGGAGCTGGGGGACGGCATCGAGGGCATCTCGATCTGTTCGACCGTTCCCTCGGTCCTGCACGAGCTGCGCGAGGTCACCCGCCGCTACTACGGCGACGTGCCCGCCGTACTGGTCGAGCCGGGCGTGAAGACCGGCGTGCCGATCCTCATGGACAACCCCAAGGAGGTCGGCGCCGACCGCATCATCAACTCCCTCGCGGCCGTGGAGCTGTACGGGGGCCCGGCGGTCGTCGTGGACTTCGGCACGGCCACCACCTTCGATGCGGTGAGCGCGCGCGGCGAATACGTGGGCGGCGTGATCGCGCCGGGCATCGAGATCTCGGTGGACGCGCTGGGCGTCAAGGGCGCGCAGCTGCGCAAGATCGAGCTGGCCCGGCCGCGCAGCGTCATCGGCAAGAACACCGTCGAGGCGATGCAGTCCGGCATCCTGTACGGCTTCGCCGGCCAGGTCGACGGCGTCGTCCAGCGGATGGCGCGGGAGCTGGCCGAGGACCCGGAGGACGTGACCGTCATCGCCACGGGCGGGCTGGCCCCGATGGTGCTGGGCGAGTCCTCCACGATCGACATGCACGAGCCCTGGCTCACCCTCATCGGGCTGCGCCTGGTGTACGAGCGCAATGTCGGGCGGCAGTGACGCGGTACTGAATGCGGGGCGCCCCGCGGCGCCCCGTAAGGCGTGTCCGCGCAGCGCCCCGTGCGCCGCACCCGGGAATTCCAAATACCGGGGTTTTTGTCCGTTTAGTAATTAAAGTCGGGGCCATGCCCACGCCATACGGATACTGCGGCGGCATGGCGTTCAGCGCGGACGAACTGCGCGTGCTGCGCCGGGCCCTCGCCGCCGCCCTTCAGCCCACGACCGTCCCCGTCCAGGAGTGCCTCCGGCTCTCCGAGGAGCTGGACGAGGCGGCCCGCGAGAGCGGCCGGCTGCGCGACTTTCTCTTCGCCGACCTCGCCCGGTACCGCGACGCGCTCCCGGGCTCCGTACACGGCTATCTGGGGCGCCTCCAGGAGGCCCTGGCGGCCGGGCACGTCCCGGGCCCGGACGACCTCGGCGCGCTCCGGGTGCTGCGCTCGGTGAACGCGGGCCCGGCCGAGCGGGACCGCCGCACCGCCCTGCTGCGCCGCTGCGAGCAGGCCGCCGAGCGCTCCGCACGTGCCCGGCTGCGCGCCCTGCCCGGCGGCCGGCTGGCCGACGAGCCGGAGCGCCCGCCCGCCCCGAAGCCGGCGCCGCAGCCCGCGCCGAAGCCCCCGCAGCCCGGCCCCGCGGGCCCGCAGCCGAGCCGCCGCGGCCGCCCCGTGCCCACCCCCGGCGAGGTCTTCCCGCCACGCCGCCGGCCTTCCCCGCCCCCCGCGGCCCGGACGGCCTGAGCCCGGCGCGTACTCTGGAACCCTCGTCGCACAAGGAGGCCCTCGGCATGGATTACGTATCGGCGCTGCTGCCCCCCGTAGTGATGGCCATCGCCTTCACCGCGGTCATCGTGACGATGATCAAGAGCCAGGGCGGCGCGAACAAGACGAAGGAAGACGCGGCCGTGGACGCCGTGCTCCAGAGCGCCGAGTCCGCCCGCCAGGAGGCGAAGGCGCAAGGCGCCTGAATCGCGCCCCGGAGCGGCATGATCCGTTCCGGTCTTCGAGCTTCGCGAATGTGGCGTACGGCCCGGGATTGCACATCCCGGGCCGTACGTCTTTTTCTGCGATGAATCGGTCGCTCGCCGACGCGAACACACGGCATTCTGGACATCTCCCACTATTGTTCTCGTGTGCCGAGACGTTTGGGTGAACTGGAAGATGCCGTCATGACGCGGGTCTGGCAGTGGAACCGGCCGGTAACCGTTCGGGAAGTACTCGAAGATCTGCAGAAGGAACGGTCCATCGCGTACACCACGGTGATGACCGTATTGGACAACCTTCACCAGAAGGGCTGGGTACGACGAGAAGCGGAAGGCCGGGCCTATAGATATGAGGCGGTGTCCACTCGCGCCGCCTACTCGGCCGCACTGATGAACGAAGCGTGGTCCGTGAGCGACAACCCCGCGGCCGCCCTCGTCGCCTTCTTCGGGATGATGTCGCAGGAACAGCGGCAGGCCCTCAGTGATGCCATGCGCGTCGTCCAAGCGGGGACCCCGGAGGAAGTCGCGGAACCCGGCTCCGGAGCGGAGGAGTCGGAACGATAGCGTCCTTGCATGCCACCGCTATCGAATGGCGTCACCGTCCGCCGGGCCCGGACCAGTGATGTGCCCGCCGTACGCCGCCTCATCGACTCCTACTCGCGTGACGGGATCCTGCTGGACAAAGCCACCGTCACGCTTTACGAGGACATCCAGGAGTTCTGGGTCGCCGAGCGCGACGAGGACGCCGAGGTGGTGGGTTGCGGCGCCCTGCACGTCATGTGGGAAGACCTCGCCGAGGTCCGTACCCTCGCCGTCGCCCCGCAGCTCAAGGGCGCGGGCGTGGGGCATCAGGTACTGGACAAGCTGCTCCGTACAGCAAGGTGGCTGGGAGTGCGCCGTATTTTCTGTCTGACCTTCGAAGTCGACTTCTTCGTCAAGCACGGCTTCGTGGAGATCGGCGAGACTCCGGTCGACGGCGATGTCTACAGCGAGCTGCTGCGTTCCTATGACGAGGGCGTCGCCGAGTTCCTCGGTCTCGAACGAGTGAAGCCCAACACCCTAGGCAACAGTCGCATGCTTCTGCACCTGTGATCAGCGTTCTATGTCCGAATCGCGCCCCTATCTCATAGCTGTCGAAGCCGGTGTTCCCCGCACCCGTCGCATCTGAACCCGACCCGGGGGTTTGTGTTTTTCCCGGAAAAGCGGTTTGCTTTCCGTCGTAATCCACATTCGATGAAAGGGAAACCGGTGGCACAGAAGGTTCAGGTTCTTCTTGTCGACGACCTCGACGGTGGCGAGGCGGACGAGACCGTGACGTTCGCGCTCGACGGTAAGTCCTATGAGATCGACCTCAGCAACGGCAACGCGGAGAAGCTGCGCGACGCCCTTGAGACGTTCGTGAAGGCCGGCCGTCGTACCGGTCGTGCCGCGAGCGGCCGTGGCAAGGCGCGCGCCGCCTCGTCCGGCAACAAGGACACTGCTGAGATCCGTAAGTGGGCCAAGGAGAACGGCTACGAGGTCAATGACCGCGGCCGCGTCCCCGCGACCGTCCGCGAGGCGTACGAGAAGGCCAACGGCTGATCACCGCGGAAGCGATCCGTTCGACCTTTTCTTACGCGCAGCAACCGGGCCCGGTGGCATTCCGTGGCCGCCACGCTCACGAGCCGTACGAGGTCGGGGGCGCGCCCCATACGTGACGTACGGGGAACCCCACCACCGCCCCCGAGACCTGCCCCGCTCCCCGTGGAGGGCAGTGTCGCCTCGACATCGCAGCCCGGCTCCGGAGGCCGTACCCACGCGGCCCCCCACGGACCGAAGCCCGCAGGCAGCCCGGGCCCCGCTGCCGGGACCGGCGCCGTCGCCTCTCGCGCGGCCGGCGTCCAGGGCGCCACAGGCGGTGGCGCGGGCATCAGGTCACCGGAGCCGAGAGCGGTCAGCTCCAGGCTCACCGAGCCCCACTCCAGCCACTCCAGCATCCCTGGCAGCTCGTCCGCCGCGCCGGTGGCCACCAGAAGGCGCAGGACCGGTTCTCCGGGCTCCTGGGAGGCGTACGGGCGCCCCTGGCTCCTGCCGAGCGCGACCGGGCCCGTGCGCCCGGCACGGCGCAGCGTGGCGAATCCGGCGTCCGCGGGCATCTCCAGGACGTCGAAGCGGATTCCCGTGCGCAGCCGGAGCGGCTCCCCGCCGGCCGTCGGCCAGCCCAGCGCCTGTTCGTACCACTGCCGCGCGGCAGGGCCTGCGGCGTGCAGCGGGTCGCGGGGGCGCGGGAGCGCGAGGGCCATGCCCGGTGCAACTCCCGAAATGCTCAGAAGTTACGCTGGGTTGAAGTGTGGACACGTACCGTGCTTGTCCGGTGGGTATAGGACAGGCGTGCGGGCGCGTAAAACGGCGCAAGGGTGTTCGCCCGTAGCGGAGGAAGGCGGGCCGCGCGGATGGACTGTCAGAGGCAGCGGGTAAGACTTTTCCGAGGGGAGGGACGATGAATCGACGCTCTGAACGGGATCAATGCCACGGCCGCGCAAGAAGCGCGGGCGTGTCGGGCAAGGCCGCGTTCGCCATGGGCGTACTGGCATGGGGCGTATATGCCTGGCCTGCGGGAACATCGTCTCGCACCATCGGGTTGGAGCAGATGTCGGCTGTTCGGGGCAGGAGGCCAAGGACGGGTGTCGGCAGTTGGAATGAGCTGTCCCGCCCCGCGGGACTAGCATGCGGAAGGACAGGGAGGGGACCGACCCCTAACTGCCTGACCGCTCTGAGGAGCGATTAACGATGTTCGAGAGGTTCACCGACCGCGCGCGGCGGGTTGTCGTCCTGGCTCAGGAAGAAGCCCGGATGCTCAACCACAACTACATCGGCACCGAGCACATTCTCCTGGGCCTGATCCATGAGGGTGAGGGTGTCGCCGCTAAGGCCCTGGAGAGCCTCGGGATTTCGCTCGAGGCGGTCCGCCAGCAGGTGGAGGAGATCATTGGCCAGGGCCAGCAGGCCCCGTCCGGCCACATTCCCTTCACTCCCCGTGCCAAGAAGGTCCTGGAGCTGTCGCTCCGCGAGGCCCTCCAGCTCGGCCACAACTACATCGGCACCGAGCACATCCTGCTCGGCCTGATCCGCGAGGGCGAGGGCGTCGCCGCCCAGGTCCTCGTGAAGCTGGGCGCCGATCTGAACCGGGTGCGGCAGCAGGTCATCCAGCTGCTCTCCGGCTACCAGGGCAAGGAGACGGCCGCCGCGGGCGGCCCCGCCGAGGGCACGCCCTCGACCTCCCTCGTCCTGGACCAGTTCGGCCGCAATCTCACGCAGGCCGCTCGGGAGACCAAGCTCGACCCGGTCATCGGGCGCGAGAAGGAGATCGAGCGGGTCATGCAGGTGCTGTCCCGCCGTACGAAGAACAACCCGGTCCTCATCGGCGAGCCCGGCGTCGGCAAGACGGCGGTCGTCGAGGGCCTGGCGCAGGCCATCGTCAAGGGCGAGGTGCCCGAGACCCTCAAGGACAAGCACCTCTACACCCTCGACCTCGGTGCCCTGGTCGCCGGCTCCCGGTACCGCGGTGACTTCGAGGAGCGCCTGAAGAAGGTGCTCAAGGAGATCCGCACCCGCGGCGACATCATCCTGTTCATCGACGAGCTGCACACCCTGGTGGGTGCGGGTGCCGCCGAGGGCGCGATCGACGCCGCCAGCATCCTGAAGCCGATGCTGGCCCGCGGTGAGCTGCAGACCATCGGTGCGACCACGCTCGACGAGTACCGCAAGCACCTGGAGAAGGACGCGGCCCTGGAGCGCCGTTTCCAGCCGATCCAGGTCGCGGAGCCGTCGCTGCCGCACACGATCGAGATCCTCAAGGGCCTGCGCGACCGCTACGAGGCGCACCACCGCGTCTCGATCACGGACGAGGCGCTGGTCCAGGCCGCCCAGCTGGCCGACCGGTACATCTCCGACCGCTTCCTGCCGGACAAGGCGATCGACCTGATCGACGAGGCCGGGTCCCGGATGCGCATCCGCCGGATGACCGCGCCGCCGGACCTCCGCGAGTTCGACGAGAAGATCGCCGACGTGCGCCGGGAGAAGGAGTCCGCGATCGACTCGCAGGACTTCGAGATGGCCGCGGGCCTGCGCGACAAGGAGAAGCAGCTCCTGGCCGCGAAGGCGAAGCGGGAGAAGGAGTGGAAGGCCGGCGACATGGATGTCGTCGCCGAGGTCGACGGCGAGCTGATCGCCGAGGTCCTGGCCACGGCCACCGGCATCCCGGTCTTCAAGCTCACCGAGGAGGAGTCTTCCCGTCTCCTCCGCATGGAGGACGAGCTGCACAAGCGCGTCATCGGCCAGAAGGACGCCATCAAGGCGCTCTCGCAGGCCATCCGGCGTACGCGTGCCGGCCTGAAGGACCCGAAGCGCCCCGGCGGTTCGTTCATCTTCGCGGGCCCGTCCGGTGTCGGTAAGACCGAGCTGTCCAAGACGCTCGCCGAGTTCCTCTTCGGCGACGAGGACGCGCTGATCTCCCTCGACATGTCGGAGTTCAGCGAGAAGCACACGGTCTCCCGGCTCTTCGGTTCGCCTCCCGGCTACGTCGGCTACGAAGAGGGCGGCCAGCTGACCGAGAAGGTCCGCCGCAAGCCGTTCTCCGTGGTCCTCTTCGACGAGGTCGAGAAGGCCCACCCGGACATCTTCAACTCGCTGCTGCAGATCCTGGAGGACGGTCGCCTGACCGACTCCCAGGGCCGGGTCGTGGACTTCAAGAACACCGTCATCATCATGACGACGAACCTCGGCACCCGGGACATCTCCAAGGGCTTCAACCTGGGCTTCGCCGCCCAGGGCGACGTCAAGTCCGGGTACGAGCGGATGAAGAACAAGGTCAACGAAGAGCTCAAGCAGCACTTCCGGCCGGAGTTCCTGAACCGTGTCGATGACACGGTGGTCTTCCACCAGCTCACCGAGGAAGACATCATCCAGATCGTCGACCTGATGATCGCCAAGGTGGACGAGCGCCTCAAGGACCGCGACATGGGCATCGAGCTCAGCTCCGAGGCCAAGTCGCTGCTCGCCAAGCGCGGTTACGACCCGGTGCTGGGCGCCCGCCCGCTGCGCCGGACGATCCAGCGCGAGATCGAGGACGCCCTCTCGGAGAAGATCCTCTTCAGCGAGCTGCGTCCGGGCCACATCGTGGTCGTCGATGTCGAGGGCGAGGGGGAGAACGCCAAGTTCACCTTCCGCGGCGAGGAGAAGTCGGCCCTGCCCGACGCCCCGCCGATCGAGTCCGCCGGCTCGGGCCCGAACCTGAGCAAGGACGCGTAAGCGTCACCGCAGCTCACCGTCGCTGCCCCGGAACCACCTGGTTCCGGGGCAGCGGCGTTTTCGGGCGGCGTACGCCTAGAGCTCCACGACCTCGATGCCCTCCGGCACGCCGGTCGGGCGCGGCAGGCGGCTGCCCACCAGGAGCGTGTCCAGGTGCGGGAAGGCGGCCAGCCAGTCCATCGGGACGCCGAGGTCGTAGGAGAGCCACAGCCGGGTCAGCGGCTCGGCGGCGATGCCCTCGATGAGCTGGTCGGGGGTGAACCGCCCGGCGATCTGGAGGTGCGGCCGGCCGCCGAGCCGGCGCAGCGCGTGCAGCTCCTCCAGGTCGGACACCGGGAAGTACAGCTCGGCGTCGTCGAGGTGGGCGATGATCTCGCGGGCGTACCGCTCGGTGTCGTACCGCCGCCAGGCGCTCGCCAGTTGCGCCCGTACGTCCAGGTGGGACCGTTCCCGCAGCCCGGTGAGGTAGTCGATGGCCATGTCGTCGGCGATGGAGGTGGCGGTGAGGGCGAGGAGGTACGCCTCGGCGTTGGTGGCCTTGGCCGGGTCCGGCAGCATCTCCAGGACGATCGGGCCGATCCAGCCCAGCGCGCGGGCCCCGGCCGGGGTGGTCGGCCGCATCATGTCGCGCGTGAAGCGCTGCACCCGCGCCCGGACCTCCGGGTCCAGCTCCGTGGCGTGCTCCAGGCACGCGGCGGCCAGCAGCTTGCGGTGCCGGGCGTCCGCGGCTTTTACGCCCGCGTGCGGCGCCAGCAGCCCGTTCAGCAGTGCCGCGCACTCGTCGGGCCGGGCGAGGGCGACCGCCATCCGGATGACGTCCTCCCACTCCGTGTGGTGCGCGTGGTCCAGCAGCAGGGTGAAGTCGTGCTGCTGCACGGTGGCCCGCGCGGCCAGATAGTCCTGGAACGTGCGGTGTACGAAGTCGACGGTCCCGGGCGTCGTCTCGCGCAGCAGCCCCGTACGGTTCAGCAGGTGCCGGTAGACGTCCTTGGCGTCGCCCTGCCGGGCCGCGTCGGGAATGGCGGGCAGATGCTGGGCCAGGGTGTCCACGGCGACGTCGCGGTCCATCTCGGAGCGGCCGTTGACCAGCATCCAGCGCGCCAGCTTCTGCAGCAGCTGTATCTTCGGCTGCCGCGGCAGGTCGATGGCGTCGGTGGCGACCATCGCGCGTTCCCGGTCCCGCCGTTCCAGCAGCATCGACAGGCCCGCGTCGTACAGCTCCTTGCGCCCGCTGGGCAGATAGCCGCGCCGGTCCCGGTGGAGCGCGCACAGCAGGCCGCACATCAGCGGGTTGGTCGCCAGCCGTCCGAGGTCACGGGTGATGCGTACGGCGTTCAGCAGCGTCCGCTCGTAATGCCCGAGGCGGTCCAGGTCGGCGGGTGACTGCTGGGCGGCGGCGCGGTGCCAGCGCTGGATGAACGCCGCGACGTCCTCGCGGCTCATCGGCGCCAGCCGCAGTTCGGTGAAGCCGTCGGCGGCCAGCCAGTCCTCCGGCACGGCGGACGGCCGGGAGGTCACCACCCAGACGTTGCCCGGGTACTGCTCCGCCCACTCGCGCAGCCGCAGCCGGAGCCGCTCGCGCTCGTCCTCCGGCGCCTCGTCCACGCCGTCCACGAGCAGCAGCCCGCGGCCGTCCCGCAGCACCCGCTCCGCCCAGCCGGCCGGCTGGGCGTCCGCGCCCGGGTACCCCATGGCCGCCAGGAAGCCGTCCGGCGACGGGATGCCGGAGCGGGACGCGAAGCGGCGTACGGGCAGCAGGAACGGCACCCGGCCGCGCAGCTCCCCGGCCAGTGCCGCGGGCAGCTCGCCGCGTGCCGTGGCGACCGCCAGCCACTGCAGCAGCGTCGTCTTGCCGGACCCCGCGACGCCCCGTACGAGCACCCTGTCCAGCCCGGCCAGCGCCTGCTCGGCAGGCACGGGTGGGGCCTGCGGCCCCGGGTCGCGCTGTTCGTCCGGCGTCGCGGGCAGTCGTGGCTGGCCGCGCTCGCACTGGAGCCCCAGGTAGGCCGCGTCCAGCGGCCAGCTGTCCGGCGAGTGCGCGAGGTCGATGCCGAAGATCGTGAGGTGGTTGTGGAGCACGGTGGTGTCCCGCGCGAACCGCGCCTCGAAGGCGGCGTCGTCGGTCGTGGGATCCATACGGCGGTGTCCCCCGGTAACTGGTGGGCGCGGTCAACGCTGTTGGGGAATCAGGGTAGGGGAGCGGGGCGGGATTGTGAGGAGGCCGGGAAGTCCTGCCCGACGACGTCGAGCGCGTGGAGGTGGGGGAAGTGGCGTGCGACGGCTTCCCGGTCGGCGAACTCCCCGGTGGGGTCGTAGAGCCTGAGCCTGGCCAGGCCGGGGAGCGTGAGGCCGGCCGGGCAGTCGGCGAGGCAGTCGGCGCTCACGCTGAGGTACGTGAGCGACTCCAGAGCCGCGATCTCCGCCCAGCCCGCGGCGTCCCGCGGGCAGGCATGGGAGTCGAGCAGCAGGTTCTTCAGCTCCGGCCAGGCCCGCACGCCGCACGGGCCGGACCAGTCGCGGGAAGCGGTGCCGCCCAGCCGCAGACTCTGGAGAGGGGCCTCCTTCGGCAGGTCGTCGGGGCTCCAGGGGACGTCCGGCAGATGGATCGACAGGCTGGTGAGCCCGGACAGCGAGGCGAGGGGGCGCAGGTCCCGGGGCTGGGTGAGGTGGAACAGCCCCAGCCACTCCAGAGGCAGCCCGGCGAGCGGGGAGAGATCGGTGACACGCGGGGTGTCATAGAGGGTCAGCTCGGCGAGCCGAGGTGTCTCCCGCAGGAATGCGAGGTCGTGGACGTCATTGGCCTCGATCCGGAGCAACCCGGCGCCGGCCTCGCGGGCGTACGACGCGAGCGCGTCCTGGGACACCTTGCTGCGCACGTCGATCCGCTCGCGCCCGCCCAGCTCCCGCAGCAGCCGCAGATGTGCGTCGGTGTGGACCGAGAACATCAAGCCGTCCGCATCGAGATGCCGGACCACCTCCTCCGCGTACCGCTCCGCATCGAACCGGTGCCACGCCCACACCAATTGCGAGCGCACCCGGAGCGCCGAATGGTCCCGAAATCGCGCCAGCACCGGCAGTGCCCGCTCCGACTCCACGTTCGATGCCGCGACCGTGACGGCGACGGCCTCGTCCTCGCTCAGCCCCTCCGGGCCCGGCAGAAGTTCCAGTACCAGCGATCCCGCCCCCGCCAGCTCCCGTGCCTCCTCGGCCGAGCGGGGCGGCAGCAGGTCGGCCGTGCGTTCCTCCACGGCTCGGCGGACCGCCGGGTCCAGTTCCGAGGCGTGTTCCAGGCAGGCCAGGGCGAGGAGTTGGATGCGGATGCGGATCGCGCGTTCCCCCTCGCCGTTCGCCGCGTCCGCGCGGGCCAGCAACTCGCGCAGGATCTCGGCCCGTTCGCGCGGGCGGCCGTGGGCGACCGCCATCCGGATCACGTCCTCCCACTGGGAGTCGTGCGCGTGGGCGATCAGCAGGCCGATGTCCCACTCCTCGACCGCGGCTCGCGCGCCCAGGTAGTCCTGGAAGGTGCGGTGCACGAAGTGGACGGCGCCCGGGGCCGGTTCGCGGAGTAGGCCGCTGCGGAGCAGGAGGTGGCGGAAGACGGCGGGCGCGTCGCCCTGGGCGGCCGCCGCGGGGACGGCCGGCAGGGCGTCGGCGATGATCCGTTCCGCGTGCGCGCGGTCCAGTTCGGTCCGGCCGTTGCGGATCAGCCAGTACGCGAGCCGTTGCAGGAGCTGGATCTGCGGCTCGTCGCTCAGCTCGATGCCGTCCGGGCCGTTCATGTCGCGCTCGCGGTCGCGGCGCGAGAGCAGCATCGTCAGCGCCGCGTCGTACAGCTCCTTGCGCCCGTGCGGCAGATAGCCGCGCCGGTCCCGGTGGAGCGCGCAGATCAGCCCGCACATCAGGGGATTGGTGGCCAGCCGCGCCAGGTCCGCCTTGGTGCGTACGGCGTGCAGCAGCGACTGCTCGTACGCGGCGAGCCGGTCCTCGTCGGCGGGGGTGTCCGCGCGGGCGGCGGCGTGCCAGCGCCCGATGAACGCGGCGACGTCGTCCCGGCTCATCGACGCGAGCGTCAGCTCCGTGAAGCCGTCGGCCGCGAGCCAGTCCTCGCGTACGGCGGAGGGGCGCGAGGTCACCATCCACAGGTTGTGCGGGAACGCGTCGAGGAGGTCGCGCAGCCAGCGCCGGGTCCGGTCGCGGTCCCGTTCCGGTATCTCGTCCAGTCCGTCCACGAGGACCAGCCCGCGCCCGCTCGTCAGCACCCGGTGCGCCCACCCGTCCGGCTGCGCGCCGGACACCGGGCAGCCGACGGCCGCGAGGAAGCGGCCGGGCGTGGGGAGGTCCGCGCCGGCGCGCTGGAGCGTCCGCAGGGGCAGGACGAAGGGAATGCGCCCGTACAGGTGCGGCATCGCGACCGCGTCGCCCGCCGGGGTGCAGGAGACCGCGAGCCACTGCACCAGCGTGCTCTTGCCCGAGCCCGCCACGCCGCGCAGCAGTACCCGGCTGTGCCCGGCGAGCGCGTGGTCGGCGGGGACCGGCGGCGCGGGTGGGGCCGGGGCGTCGTCCAGGCCGGTGAAGAACGCGTCCTCGGGGGCGGCGGCCGCACGGTCCGCGTACGTCGCCTCCAGGCTCATGTACGCCGCGTCCAGTGGCCACCGGTCCGGTGAATGGGCCAGGTCGATGCCGTAGATCGTCAGCCGGCCGTGCTTCTTGCCGAGGTAGCCGAGGTACTCGCGCTCGAAGGCGGTGTCGGCGGCGCGCGGCGAGGGCGTGCGCGCGAGGAGCTCGTCGGTCAGCGCGACGAGCCGGTCCAGGCTCCGGCTCTGCTGGACGAGGGTGCGCGCGACAAAGGTCGAGCGCTGGGTGAAGAAGTGCACGATGTGCAGGCAGGCCACGCCGAGCAGGGCGTCGTGCAGCAGCTCCGCGTCCCGGGAGAGCGCGTCGAGCCGTGCCCCGTTCGCCCGCCGCAGCCGCTCCGCGAGCGCCGGGGCGCCGAGCTGGACGGCCTGTACGTCGTCCATGGCCAGCTCGCCCAGGCCGTACAGGGTGCGCGCGAGCGCGTCGGCGACGGCGGTCTCCTCGTCGGCGGGGACGGGCCGCTCGCCGGGCCCGGCCGCGCGCACCGCGCGGGTGACCAGCTCCTCGGCGATCTTCCGCAGGTCGCTCTCGGTGAGGGTGCGCTTCTCGCCCGTGAACGAGACCAGCGCCGACACCCGTACCGGCTTCTCCGCCAGGCCCGCGCCGGGCCCCTCCTTCACGAAGAGCCGTTTCACGAGCGGCGCGACGACGGACGACGCCAGCCGCGCGCCGAGTGCCGAGGGGTCCATGCCGGGCCCTCCCCCTTCTTTCCGCCGGGCCGGATGCGGCCTATTACGTTACCGGGATCACAGGTCCTTGGTCCCGAAACGGACATACCAAGGGCCCCGCCCAAAGCGGACGGAACGGGGGGTTCGGTGACATGCCGCACAGCGGATTTCGGGCCTACTAAAGGCCATAGGAAAGGCGCCGGACAGTGGTGCGGGACCCGTTTCCCGGGTGGGCCGGGACTTTTGGCAGGGGGGTGGGCGGGACCTGCGTCGGAGAAGTCGAGGATCAAGGGAATGGCTGGTGGGGGCGGAATCCGGGCCGCGAGATCGGCTTTCGCGCAGGCCGGGTCGGGATGTTTTGGAGTGGCGGAGCCGGGTAGCGCAAGGGGCTGATTCCCGCAGCTTTTAATACGGGGTGCGGTAGTAGAAAGGCTTCTTGGCAGGCCCGCGAGCGGCGGTTACCAATGAATAGCGATCCCGGTTGGTCCCGGCCGGGAGTCAATTCTTTCGGAGGTAATCCCCGTATGTCGAAGTTCTCCCTCACCCGGTATTCGAAGAAGCCCGCCCTGCGTACCCGTGCCACCGTTCTCGTGGCCGGGATGGGCGCCTCCCTCGCGCTGGGTGCCGGTGCTGCTTCGGCGATGGACGGCGGCGCGGTATCGCTCCAGGGCCTCTCCACGGACGTGGCGAGCACGGTGAGCGCGCAGGCCGACGCGCAGAAGAAGTCGATCGACGCGGAGAAGAAGGCCGCGGCCGATCGCGCCCAGGCCGCCGCTGACCGGCACGAGCGTGCCGAGCGGCAGCTGCAGAAGACCAGCGGCTGGGAGAAGCCGGTGGACAAGTACGGCATCGGCGAGAAGTTCGGTAACGCCGGCAGCATGTGGTCGAACAAGCACAGCGGTCAGGACTTCGTGGTGCCCACCGGTACCAAGGTGAAGGCCGCGCACGAGGGCACCGTGGTGAAGGCGGGCCCGAATGGCGGCGGTGACGGTCCGGCGTACGGCAATGCCATTGTGATCAAGCACGGCCCGAACACGTACACCCAGTACGCGCACCTTTCGAAGATCGATGTCCAGGCGGGCCAGAAGGTGTCCGCCGGCCAGGAGATCGGCCTTTCCGGCAGCACCGGTAATTCGTCCGGCCCGCACCTGCACTTCGAGGTCCGTACCGGCCCGAACTACGGCACCGGCATCGAGCCCGTGGACTTCCTGCGCGGCGAGCACGTGAACGTCTGAGCCGGCCGGCCGACGACAACTTAATCCTGTGGTGCCGCGGCGGTATTCGCCGCGGTGACCAATTCCAAGGCGACTTCGAGGACGGCCCTGCGCTTCTCCTCGGGGTCGCCTTCGACGTTCTGCATGGCGAACATGCCGGAATGCAGCGATACCAGTGCGGTGATGCAGCGCGCCTGGTCCTTCAGTGCGGCGTCCGGCTCGTTGAGGAGCCCGGCCATCGCGAGCATCCGCTCCTTGAACGATTCGCCGATGCTCAGGTCGCGGACGGTGGCCTGGTTCTCCTGCATAAAGCGGAAGAGCGGTGCGGCGTCGCGCAGCGCCTCGCTGTACCGGCGGAGGACCTCGGTCTTCGTCTCCAGCGTGCGCGGCCGGTCGGCGGCCCACGCGATCAGCTCGTCGCAGGGCCCGGCCAGGTCCTCGAAGAGGCTGATGACGATGTCTTCCTTGGTCTTGAAGTGGTAGTACAGCGCCGCCTTGGTGACTTCGAGGTGCTCGGCGATCTCCCGCAGTGAGGTCTTCTCGTAGCCCTGCTGCGCGAAGAGGTCCAGGGCCACGTCCTGAATGCGCTGCCGGGTGTCGCCCCTGCGCGCGCGTGCTGTGCCCATGGTGCGCTCCTGCCTTGTCGTGCTCGTTCCCGCGGACCGTCCGTGGCCGCGCCGGGCCGGGCACAAACTTACTTGACGCCCGGCTAGTTGCCTCTTACCGTCCTCGTGGAATCAAAACTAGCCGGTCGGCAAGTAAGTGGACGGGCCGGACGGCACGACAACAGGAAAACGGGGGAGTGAGTGATGGCCGCCACCCAGGCCACCGCACCTACGGAGCACGGCGGGGAACAGCCCGCGAGCGTGCGCGTGGTGCTCTTCGCCTTGATGATCGCGATGCTGCTCGCGATGCTCGACAACATGATCGTGGGCACCGCGATGCCGACGATCGTCGGCGAGCTCGGCGGCCTCGACCACCTCTCCTGGGTGGTCACCGCCTACACGCTCGCCACCGCCGCCTCCACCCCGATCTGGGGCAAGCTCGGCGACATGTACGGCCGCAAGGGCGTCTTCCTCGCGTCCATCGTGCTGTTCCTGATCGGCTCGGCGCTCTCCGGCATGGCTCAGGACATGGGCCAGCTCATCGCCTTCCGCGCCGTCCAGGGCCTGGGCGCCGGCGGTCTGATGGTCGGCGTCATGGCGATCATCGGCGACCTGATCCCGCCCCGCGAGCGCGGCAAGTACCAGGGCATGATGGCCGGCGTCATGGCCGTCGCCATGATCGGCGGCCCGCTGGTCGGCGGCACCATCACCGACCACCTCGGCTGGCGCTGGAGTTTCTACATCAACCTGCCGCTCGGCGCGATAGCCCTGGCCATGGTCACCGCCGTGCTGCACCTGCCCAAGAAGCGCACCGAGGCGCGCATCGACTACGTGGGCGCCGCGCTGCTCACCATCGGCATCACCGCGCTCGTACTGATCACGACCTGGGGCGGTACGGAGTACGCCTGGGGCTCGGCGCAGATCGTGGGCCTCGGCGCGCTCGGCGTGCTGTCCCTCCTCGCCTTCGTGCTCGTCGAGCGCAAGGTCAGCGAGCCGGTGCTGCCGCTGCACATCTTCCGCAACGGCAACTTCTCGCTCGTCACCGTGATCGGCTTCCTCGTCGGCTTCGTGATGTTCGGGTCGATGACCTTCCTGCCGCTCTTCCAGCAGAGCGTCCAGGGCGCCTCGGCCACCAACTCCGGGCTGCTGCTCCTGCCGATGCTGCTGGCGATGATGGCGGTCTCGCTGATCGCGGGTCGGATCACCACGAGCAGCGGCCGGTACAAGATCTTCGTGGTCGGCGGCGGCGCGCTGATCACCGCGGGCCTCTTCCTGCTGTCCCTCATGGACACCGGCACCAGCCGCTTCACCTCGGGCGCGTACATGGCCGTCCTCGGCGCCGGCATGGGCTTCCTGATGCAGACCACCATGCTCATCGCGCAGAACAGCGTCGAGATGAAGGACATGGGCGTCGGCTCGTCCTCCGCCACGCTCTTCCGGACCATCGGCGGCTCCTTCGGCGTGGCGATCTTCGGCGCGCTCTTCACCCACCAGGTGCAGAGCACCATGACCGAGCGGGTCGGCGCGGCCGGCGGCAAGGCCATGTCCGGCGGGACGCAGCTCGACGCCAAGGGCCTGGAACAGATCCCGGCCCAGCTGAAGGACGCGTACCTGCACGCGGTCGCCGACGGCACCCACCTGGTCTTCCTGTGGGGCGCTGCCATCAGCGTCATCGGTTTCGCCGCGGCGTGGTTCCTCAAGGAGGTCCCGCTGCGCGGCGGCCCGGCGAAGCCGGCGTCCGGTGACGAGCCGCAGGACGCCGTCCCGGAAAAGCTGCCGCAGGGCGTCTGACGCCCGCTGCCGGGCCCGGCGGTCAGTTCTCCGGGCCCGGCAGCTGGATCACCGGGAAGCTGCCCGTCGCCGTCGGGGCGTTCTCCGGGAGCCACAGGACGGCGACGGCGCCGGTCGTGCCGTCGACGGCGGGCTCCGCGTTGCGGAAGGTCAGCCGCGCGCCCAGGACACGTGCCTGGCCCGCCGCGATGGTCAGGCCCAGCCCGTGGCCGCGCCCCGCCCGGTCGCTGCTGCCGGTGCGGAAGCGGCTCGGGCCCTCGCGCAGCAGCGCCTCGGGGAAGCCGGGCCCGTGGTCGCGCACCCGGATCACCCGGCCCTCGACCGTGACCTCGACCGGCGGCCTGCCGTGCCGGGACGCGTTGGCGATGAGGTTGCCGAGGATCCGCTCCAGGCGGCGCGGGTCGGTACTGACCTCCGCGTCCCGAACGATCTCGACCTCGATGTCGGGCCCGAGCGCGCGCACCCGCCGCCGGACGAATTCCCCGAGGTCCACGTCCTGCAGCTCGGCCCGCTCGGCATAGCCGTCCAGCCGGGCCACCTCCAGTACGTCCTCCACCAGCGTCCGCATGGCCTGCGCCCGGTCCCGTACGAGCTCGGTCGGGCGGCCCGGAGGCAGCAGCTCGGCCGCCGTGAGCAGCCCGGTGACCGGCGTGCGCAGCTCGTGCGCGATGTCCGCCGTGACCCGCCGCTCGGCCTCGATACGCGTCTGCAGCGCGTCCGACATGGCGTCGATGGCGTGCGCCAGCTCGTCCGTCTCGTCCCGTACCCGGCCGGGGATCTCGTCCCGTACGCGGACGGAGGTGTCGCCCTCGGCGAGCTTGCGGGCCGCCGCTGCCGCCTTCCGCAGCCGCTGGGAGAGCCGGCCGCCGACCAGCACGCCCAGCGCGCAGCCCGCCGCGACGACCGAGATGGACCCGATGAACAGCGCCTGGTCCAGGTCGTCCAGGACGGTGAAGCGGTCGGGGTAGTCGTTGTGCAGGGACAGCACCCGGCCGTCGTCCAGCGGCGCCGCGGCCCACACCTCCGGCGCGCCCTCCCCGCTGTCCTGCAGATAGGTGGCGCGCCGGCCCTCGGCGACCTCGGCGCGCAGCTCCTTGGGCAGCTTCGGGTCGTCGATGCGGGCGCCGAACTGGAGCCGGCTGGTGGTCTCGTAGATCCGCTGGGTGAAGTTCAGCCGCTCGATCTGCACGTCGCGGCTGTTGTCGAGCATGGAGACGCGCGCCGCGTTGTGCACGACGAGGCTCAGCGCGATCGCGACCAGCGCGCCGACGAGCGCGATCGCCGCACTGAGCTTCCAGCGCAGTCCCGTACGCAGGGCGAGGCCGACCACCGGCGGGTCAGCCTCTCAGCTTGTAGCCGAAGCCGCGGACCGTCTCGATCCGGTCCTGGCCGATCTTGCCGCGCAGCCGCTGGACGTGCACGTCCACGACCCGGGTGTCGCCGCCCCAGCCGTAGTCCCACACCCGCTCCAGCAGCCGGTCGCGGGAGAGCACCGTGCCCGGTGCGTCGGAGAATTCCAGCAGCAGCCGCATCTCGGTCGGCGTCAGCGCCACCGGCGTGCCGCCCTTGCGGACCTCCATGCCCTCGGTGTCGACCTCCAGGTCCCCGAAGCGCAGCAGGCCGTCGGCCGCCGACGCCGCCGCCTCCTTGCCCGCACCGCTGCGGCTGTCCGGGCCGCTCGCGTGCCCGAAGCGGCGCAGCACGGCCCGTATACGGGCCACCAGCACAGCGCCGTCGAACGGCTTGGTGACGTAGTCGTCGGCGCCCGCCTCCAGGCCGAGCACCACATCGATGGAGTCGGCCCGCGCGGACAGCATGATGACCGGGACCGTCGACTCGTCCCGGATGCGCCGGCACAGGCTGACGCCGTCCAGGCCCGGCACCATCACGTCCAGCAGGGCGATGTCGGGCCGGGTGGCGCGGAAGGCGTCCAGGCCCGACAGCCCGTCGGGCATCGCCGTGACGCGGAAGCCGTCGCGCTCCAGCGCGAGTTGGGTGGCTTCCCGGATGACGTCGTCGTCCTCGACGAAGAGCACATGGGTCTCGGCCATGCCGGTTCTCAGTCCTCCGATGGTGTCGCGCCGTCCTCGGCGCCGTCCACGGTCTTGCTGTAGTCGGTGTGGTAGCGGGAGTACTCGCTGAAGCGGTTCTTCGCCCAGCGGTACGTCAGCACATCCTCGCCCGTGGGGCAGCACACCGCGTCGCCGGTGTCGTACGTCTGCTTGGTGATCTCCAGCTCGCCCTTGCTCACCCCGGCGTAGACCGGCGGCTGTTCGTTGCTGAAGACGTTCTCATAGCCCTTGTCGCCCTTGCGGTACACGTACGAGCCGATCCCCACGGAGTCCGCGCAGGTCATCACATTGATGATGACGTCGGCGGTCTTCCCGCCGGTCAGCGCGGCGTACGTGACGTCTATTGGGTACTCGTCGGCCGTGCACGGCTTGGCCAGCGTCTTCTTCACGTCGGCGCCGACCTTGGGGTCCTCGCGCAGCAGCGCCCGCGCGTCGACCTTCTTGTACGCCACGGAGGACGAGGGGGAAGGCGTCGGCGTCGCGCTGCGGGCCCGGGACGGCACGGGGCTGTTGCTCGCCGAGCCCTCCGACCGGACCCCGTCACCGGTCGCGTCGCACCCGGCCATCAGCAGCGCCACCGCCGCGGTCCCCGCGAGGGCCGTACCGGCCGTGCGCCACCAGCCCCCGGGCAGGCGCGCGGAAGCGCCCGGCCGCTTCCCGGCCGGTCCGCCGTCGGCTCCGTCGCCTCTGGTCACACCGCTCCTGCTCACCATGCCTGTCACCCGCCGCCGGCCCGGGGACCGACGGCTCCGCGGCCGGTCAGGCCGCGCACCGCTCCCGCTCCTGGTCGTCACGCTCCAGTACGCGCGCGTCGGCCTCGCGGTTCACCAGCTCCTGGCGCAGCCGGGCCAGCGCCCGGTGCAGCGTGCTCTTGACCGTCCCCGTGGACATGCCCAGCGCCGCCGCGGTCTCCTCCGTACTCATCTGCTCCCAGTGTCGCAGGACGACGACGCTGCGCTGCTTGGGAGCCAGTACGGAGAGGATGTCCATCAGCAGGGCACGGTCGGCGCGCTGTTCGGTGCCGTCGTCCACGCTCGCGTCCGGGAGCTGCTCGGTGGGCACCTCCTCCAGCTTGCGCGCACGCCACCACTCGGTCCGCGTGTTGATCATGACGCGGCGCAGGTAGGCGTCGGCGAGCGACTTGTCGGCGATGCCGTCCCAGCGCCCGTACGTGCGGACCAGGGCCGTCTGCAGGAGGTCCTGCGCGTCGACCGGGTCGGGCACCAGACGCCGCGCGCTCCGCAGCAGGGCGTCCTGCCGGGTCCGCACGTATTCCTCGAAGTCCAGTACCTTGCCGCCACTGGTCGCCATTCCGACGCCTCCGTTCTCCGCCTGCGTTCCCCACGTTGTCCGTGCCGGTGGTCGTGGACCGAGCGCCTCGGCGCACGGTCCGTCTCCAGCACGAAGACGAAGCTACGGAGGGGGTGTTGCGGCGTCATGCGCGACTGCCGCACAGCGGATGCACGGAAATCCGTCGGTTGTGTAACAGCGGCGCGGCGCTCCTCCCAGCGGGGTACGGGAGCGGCGCCGAGGTCCTCCTCAAGGCGGAGGACGGGCCCTCCGTACGGGGGGCCCGCCGGGACCGCCGGGATCAGGTCAGCGGGAGCCGGTACATGCCGTCCGCCAGCGGCTCCACCAGACCGTCGGCCACCAGGCCGTCCAGGGCCCTGGCCCGCTGGACGGGCTCGTGCCACACCGCGTCCAGCTTCGCCTGCGGCACCGGCGCGACGGCCTCCCGCAGCACGGCCAGCAGCTTGCCGCGTACCTGCCGGTCGGTGCCCGCGTACGTCTGGACGCGCCGCGGCGGGCCCTCGTGCTCGGGAGAACCGGCCAGCCGCCAGGCGCACTGCGCGGCGACCGGGCAGCGCACGCACTCCGGGCTGCGCGCCGTGCACACCAGCGCGCCCAGCTCCATCGTGGCCGCGGCCCACTTCGCGGCCGTCTCCTCGTCCTCGGGCAGCAGCGCGCGGGCGAGCTTGCGCTCGGCGGCGGTGGTGGCGTTCGGCGGGTACTGCCGTCCGCTCACCGCCCGCGCGAAGACCCGGCGGACGTTCGTGTCGAGGACCGCGTGCCGCTGGCCGTATGCGAAGGAGGCCACGGCCGCCGCGGTGTACTCGCCGACGCCGGGCAGCGCCAGCAGCTGGGCGTGCTCGCGCGGTACGTCGCCGCCGTGCCGCTCCCTTATCGCGGAGGCGGCGGCGTGCAGCCGCAGGGCGCGCCGCGGGTAGCCGAGCCGGCCCCAGGCGCGCACCGCCTCGCCGGACGGCTCGGCGGCCAGGTCGGCCGGGCGGGGCCAGCGGGCCAGCCACTGCTCGTAGACCGGCAGGACGCGGTTGACGGGCGTCTGCTGCAGCATGAACTCGCTGACCATCACGCCCCAGGCACCCGCCTCGGGGCGGCGCCACGGCAGATCGCGGGCGTGCTCGTCGAACCAGTCGTTGACCGGTGCGTGCAGCCGCCGGCCGGCCGCGTCGGCGGCGTCGGCGGCATCCGTGGCGGCGCCGGTGACGGATGCGGCAGCAGGGGCGGAGGCGGCGGCGGAGTCGGCGGGGCGCGGCGCCGGGGTCCCGGCGGGGCGTCCGGTGCCGGGCTCCACGGCGGCGTCGCCGGCGGACTGGGCGGTGGCAGAGGTGGAAGTCATGGCACCGCCGATCCTGACACGGGCCCCCGCACCGGTGAAACGCGCCGGGCCCACGCCGCCCGTTGTGCACCTGCACGTGGTACCCGCACTGCTGCAACGGGGCGTGCGCGGGGCGGCCGGGAGGGCGGGACCGAGGCGGCCCGGAGCGATGGGGTCGAGGCGGCCCGGGGCGCCGCGCGGCGCGTCCGGCCGGGGCGCGAGGATGCTGTCATGAACGACAGCGCGCCCCCGCCCGGCATCCTGCAGGCCCTCGCCGACCACACCACCATGACCCTCGCCTACACGGACGGCGACGGCCCCCAGGCGTGCGCCGTCCTGTACGCACCCATGGACGACGACCCGGCCGCCGTCCCTGTCCTCCTCTTCGTCACCTCCGAGTCCACCCGCCACGGCCGCGCGCTGGCCGCCGCGCAGCCGGCGGCACCGGTCGCCTTCACCGCCCAGCGCGACGGCCAGGACTGGAGCGGCCTGACGGGCGTACAGGGGCGCGGCGTGTGCCGCCGCCTGGACGGCGGGGAGCGCAGGCGCGCCTGGCGCGCGTACGCCGACCGCTTCCCCTACGTGGCGCTCAACCCCAAGCTCCGCGGCGCCATGAACCACACCGCCTTCTGGGAGCTGCGCCCCACCTGGCTCCGCCTGATCGACAACGCCCGCGGTTTCGGCCACAAGGAGGAGTGGGGCGCGTGAAGTCGCGGACGAAGGTGGCCGGTTGACGCCACGGGGTCGCCCATCCGGGCCAATTCTCCTTCCTGACCAGGAAGAACCGGGCAGATGATGGGAAAAGCCGGTGGTCCGTCGGCGGGTACTGGCTGGCATCCGGGCTGATCTCTCGTACAGTTTCCGCGTGGGATCTCTGCGCAATCCGATCGGGCCGCTTCCCTCGTCCATTTACTGGCGACGGAGGGCGGTCGCGTGCGCGATCCTCGCCCTCCTCGTGCTGCTGGCGGTGTGGGCCGTCAACATGGGCAACACCAGCGGTGACGGCAGCTCGAACAGCAAGGGCTCGGCCGGCGGTCCCGCCACGTCCATCACCCCGGGACCCAACGCCACCGACTCCGGCATCAGCCAGAAGCCGGGCGGCCGCGACGAGGCGGGCGACGGCGGCGGTACGGGCGGCGCCGACGCGGGCACCGGCGGCACCGGGAGCGGCGGTTCGGGCGGCTCCGGCACCGGCACGCCGATCGGCGAAGGCGGCGGTACGGGCGGCGGCTCCGGCGCGGGCGTCGGCGGCGGCGTGCTCGTGCCGGGCGGCTCGGCGCTCGCCGACTGCACCGGCTCCGCGGCGCGGCTGACCCTGCGCAGCGTCAAGAACTCGTACGGCCCGGACGCCAAGCCGCGCTTCGAGCTGACCGTCAAGAACACCTCGGACGCGGACTGCAAGGTCGACCTCGGCCGCAAGGCCGCGGTGCTGACGATCAGTCACACCGACAGCGACGCCCATGTGTACGCCTCGGACGACTGCCCGCCGGACACCGGCAGCGCCTTCGTGAAGGTCCCCGCCGGGTCCGCCGTCACCCGCACCGTCGAGTGGGACCGCAAGCCCACTGCCGACCAGTGCGCCACCCCCGCCGCCAAGTCCGCCAAGCCCGGCACCTACCTCGCCGAGGCCACGGTCCAGGGACTGAAGCCGGACAGCACGTCCTTCGTCCTCGCGAAGGACTGAGCGGGCCGAAGCAGGAGCTGAGCGGGCCGCAGGCGTTTGGGCGTACCGCTAGACGTACCGCTCCAGGATCGAGGACTCCGCGAGGCGGCTGAGGCCCTCGCGGACGGAGCGGGCGCGGGCCTCGCCCACGCCGTCCACCGTCTGGAGGTCGTCGACGCTGGCCGCCAGGAGCTTCTGCAGGCCGCCGAAGTGGTCGACGAGGCGGTCGATGACCGCGCCGGGGAGGCGGGGCACCTTGGCCAGCAGGCGGAAGCCGCGCGGGGAGACCGCGGAGTCCAGGGTCTCGGGGGAGCCGCTGTAGCCGAGGGCGCGCGCCACGATGGGGAGTTCGAGCAGCTCGGTGTGGGAGAGCGCGTCCAGCTCGGCGAGCGCCTCGGAGACCGTACGGGAGCGCTTGGCCGTCGGCTCGGGGACATAGTCCCGGGCGACCAGCTCACGCTCCGGCTCGACGCCCGCGATCAGCTCGTCCAGCTGCAGGGAGAGCAGCCGGCCGTCCGTGCCGAGCTCGACGACGTACTCGGCGATCTCGGTGGCGATCCGGCGGACCATCTCCAGCCGCTGGGCCACGGCGGAGACGTCGCGGACCGTCACCAGGTCCTCGATCTCCAGGGCCGAGAGCGTGCCGGCGACCTCGTCCAGGCGGAGCTTGTACCGCTCCAGCGTGGCGAGCGCTTGATTGGCGCGGGAGAGGATCGCGGCGGACTCCTCCAGGACGCGGCGCTCACCGTCCACGTACAGCGCGATCAGCCGCATGGACTGGCTGACCGAGACGACCGGGAAACCGGCCTGGATGGACACCCGCTGCGCCGTGCGGTGGCGGGTGCCGGTCTCCTCGGTGGCGATGGAGGCGTCGGGCACGAGCTGGACGCCGGCCCGCAGGATCTTGGTGATGTCCTTGTCGAGGACCAGCGCGCCGTCGAGCTTGCACAGCTCGCGCAGCCGGGTGGCCGTGAACTCCACGTCGAGGACGAAGCCGCCCGTACACATCGACTCGACGGTCTTGTCGAAGCCGAGGACGATGAGGCCGCCGGTGTTGCCGCGGAGGATGCGCTCGAGTCCGTCGCGCAGTGCCGTGCCCGGTGCGACCGCGCTGAGCGAGGCGCGCATCAGACTGTCACCGCCGGAGCTACCGCCGGACCTTCCGGGGGACGACGCCCGGTCGTTGGCTGCCACTGCACTCCTCCGTCGCAAGGTCTGTCGGTGCCGCAGCCCGCCCGGAGTTGCCTTGGCCGCGTACGTACGTCGCGGACGCGATCTGCGGCAGGACTGCGTTGACGGGCGAGACCAGGGCAAAGTCTACCGGCGACGCGCCGTTTACCTAGGGGAGTCCTGCGCGGGCGGCGCGGGGCGGCACACCGGAGGCAGCCTCCGGGGCTCAGCGGCCGCTCAGCGGGGACCCGGACGTCTCTTCGACGGGCGCCTCCTTCCGCGGGGATTCGCGGCGCGGGCGGCGGGGGAGCACGCGCAGCGCCTCGCCGACGTCCGCGACCTCCAGGACCCGCATACCGGCCGGGATCTTGCCCGGATCGGTCGGCACGAGCGCGTGCGTGAAGCCCAGCCGCGCCGCTTCGGAGAGCCGGCGCTGCACACCCGTGACGCGGCGGACCTCGCCGGCGAGCCCGACCTCGCCGATCGCGACGAGGTTCTTGGGCAGGGGCGTGTCGGAGGCGGCGCTGGCGAGGGCGAGCGCCACGGCGAGGTCGGCGGCCGGCTCGGAGAGCTTCACGCCGCCGACCGTCGCGCTGTAGATGTCCCGCTTGCCGAGCGCGGAGATCCGGCCGCGCTGCTCCAGTACGGCCAGCATCATCGAGACCCGGGAGGTCTCCAGGCCGGAGGTCGTCCGCCGCGGGGCGGGGATCTGGGAGTCCACCGTGAGCGCCTGGACCTCGGCGACCAGCGGGCGGCGGCCCTCCAGGGTGACGGTCAGACAGGTGCCCGGCACGGGCTCGTCGCGGCGGGTCAGGAAGAGGCCCGAGGGGTCGGCGAGGCCCGTGATCCCCTCGTCGTGCAGCTCGAAGCAGCCGACCTCGTCCGTCGCGCCGTACCGGTTCTTGACGCCCCGTACGAGGCGGAGGCGGGCGTGCCGGTCGCCCTCGAAGCTGAGCACCACGTCGACGAGGTGCTCCAGGAGGCGGGGGCCCGCGATGTTCCCGTCCTTGGTGACGTGGCCGACCAGGAGGGTGGACATGCCGCGCTCCTTGGACGCGCGGATGAGCGCCCCGGCGACCTCCCGGACCTGGGCCATGCCGCCGGGCGCGCCGTCGATCTCCGGCGAGGCGACGGTCTGGACGGAGTCCAGGATCAGCAGCGAGGGCTTGACCGAGTCCAGGTGGCCGAGGACCGCGGAGAGGTCGGTCTCGGCGGCGAGGTACAGATGGTCGTCGAGCGCGCCGATGCGGTCGGCGCGCAGCCGCACCTGGCTCGCGGACTCCTCGCCCGTGACGTACAGCGTGCGGTGGTCGTCGCTCGCGGCCTTCGCCGCGACGTCCAGCAGCAGCGTGGACTTCCCGACGCCGGGCTCGCCGGCGAGCAGCACGACGGCGCCGGGGACGAGGCCGCCGCCCAGCACGCGGTCCAGCTCGGCCACGCCCGTGGAGCGGGCCGTGGCCTGCCGGCCGTCGACCTGGCCGATCGGCAGCGCGGCGGTCGTGACCCGGCCCGGCGCGGTCGTCCGCACGGCCGGGCTGCCGCCGGCCTCCTCGACCGTGCCCCACGCCTGGCACTCGGGGCAGCGGCCGAGCCACTTCGCGGTGGTCCAGCCGCACTCCGTGCAGCGGTACGACGGGCGGTCCTTCGCCGGGGATTTACGGGTTGCCATGGAAGCCACCGTAGCCGTGGGGTCCGACAACGCGGCCGGGCGGCGACGGATGGCCCGTATCGGGGCGGTGGGCCCCGGGACGGCAGGTGCGCGTGTGGGGGAGGGGTTTTCTCGGACTCCTGTCCCCTTTTGAGGGAGATCGTCACCCGAAAGAATTAAAACCGGCCGAGCGCCCCTGACCGGTCCGCGCCGTCTGTCTACGGTCGCCGGGTGATGAGCAGCAGGCCCGGACACCCCACGTACACCGCCCCCGCTCCGCCCCCCGTCGGCCGGGCGGAGCGGGCACAGCGGGCGGGCCGTGGCGGCCGGACCGCCGGGCCCGACCGCCACGACCCGTCCCCCGAGCGCTATGAGCCCTATATCGACGGGCTGTTCACGTACTGCCTCTCCGTCCTGTGCGAGCACGACGCGGCCACCGAGGTGCTCGGCGAGGTGCTCGCGCTCGCCGAGCGGCAGCACGGACGCCGCCCGTCCGACCAGGCGCTGTACCGCCCCTGGTTGTACGCGCTGGCCCGCTGGGCCTGTCTGCGGCGGCTCGCCGACCCCGGTGCGCCTTCGGGGCCCGCGGTCGCCGAGGAGTCCGACCGGCGGCGCGAACTGTCCGCGCTGGCCTGGCCGGAGGCCGCCGGCGCCACGCCCGAGCAGCGCGAGGCCCTGGAGCTGTCGGTCCGGCACGGGCTGGGCTCCCGGGAGCTGGCCGCCGTACTGGGCATGGAGCCGGTCGCGGCCCGCGCTCTGCTGTCCACCGCGGCGTGCGAGGTGGAGCGCACCCGCGCGGCGCTCCTCGTGGCCGAGACCGGCCGCTGCCCCGAGGTGGCGCGACCGGCCGGGGACGGCCGGATGCTGCTGAGCACCGCCCTGCTCCGGGAGCTGGTGCGGCATGTCGACGCCTGCGACGAGTGCCGCCGTACGGCCGAGCGGGCGACGGCGGGCGGGCCCTGGCCCGGCTCGGAGCCGGTGGCGCAGGGGCCGCTCCCGCTGGTCACCGCGCCGCGCGCGGCGGCTCGCGTGGCGATGCGGGCGGCGCTGCGGTCGCGTACGGGGCGGGCGGTGGAGCCGCCGGAGAAGGGAGCGGGGAAGGGGGCGCAGGGGCGCACGAAACGAGCGGTCGGCGTAAACGGTTCTGCACCCCGTTACGACCGCAGCGGGTTCCCGCTCGGGCCCAAGGACCGGGCCGCCCGGAACGCCCGGCTGCGCAGCCGGGCGCTCACCACGACCGTGGTGGCCACCGTGCTCGCGGCGCCCGTGCTCGCGCTCTGGGCGGCGTACCGGGGCGCGCCGCTGACCGGCGAGACCGACGGTACGGCCGTCACCGCGGGCGACAACGAGGGGGACCGGATCGGCGGCAGCCCGTACGAGAAGGCCGGCAGCGCGCAGCTGACGCCCGACCCGCGGTCCCGGCCCGGTGCGCATACGCCGGACGTCTCGGTGGAGGTCATCGGGGCGCGGGAGCGGCCGGGGGAGGCCGGGCCGAGCCCTTCGCGGTCCCGCTCCGGGCCGGGGCGGCTGACCGTCGCGGCGCAGCCGAGCGGCGACCTCACGGTCATCACGCTGGCCGCGTCCGGGGGTACGGCGGTGCGGTGGGCGGCGCATACGGAGGCGCCGTGGCTGCAGTTCAGTACGACCGCGGGGGTGCTGCGGCCGGGCGAGACGACGACGATCAGGGTGTACGTGGACCGGGACCGGGAGCCGGCCGGGTACTGGCGGGCACGGGTCGCCGTGGAGCCGGCGGGGGCGGTGATCACGATCGAGGGCCGCGGAGCGCCTACGGCTCCGCCTAGCTCCCCGACACCTACGCCGACGCCGTCGCCCTCCGACCCGTCGCCGAGCGAGCCGCCGCCGTCCCCGACGCCTACGCCTACGGCGTCCGAGCCGTCGCCGAGTGACCCGCCGCCGTCGGAGACGCCGGCCCCCTCGGAATCGGGTAGCCCGACGGGCTGAGTGCCGGGGGCGCTGCCCCCGGACCCCCGGTCCTCAATCGCCGGACGGGCTTGATTTTTGCCGGGCTGAAGGCTGGGCTCAGGCCTTGGGTACCACCGGCATCGGCAGCAGTACCGGGTCCGCCGGGTGCGGGGCCATCGGGCGTTCCGTTGCCAGGCGTTCCGCGCACAGCTGCGCGAGGTGGTCGTAGGCGTCCTTGCCCATCAGCTCGATGAGCTCGGGCGCGTACGACTCGTACACCGGCTTCGACGCGCCATGCGCCGAGGTCGCCGACGTGCACCACCAGTTCAGGTCGTGGCCGCCGGGGCCCCAGCCGCGGCGGTCGTACTCGCCGATGGTGATCTGGAGCACGCGGGTGTCGTCGGGGCGGTCGATCCAGTCGTACGTGCGGCGGACCGGGAGCTGCCAGCAGACGTCCGGCTTGGTCTCCAGCGGCTCGCGGCCCTCCTGGAGGGCCAGGATGTGGAGGGAGCAGCCGGCGCCGCCGGCGAAGCCGGGGCGGTTCTGGAAGATGCAGGAGCCCTTCCAGCGGCGCGTCTGCCGCTCGCCGTCGTCCTCGTCCTCCTCGACCCAGCCGGTCGCGGTGCCCACGTCGTGGAACTGCCAGATGTCCGGCGTGAGCCGGGCCACGTGTTCCGCGACCCGCTGCTCGTCCTCCTCGTCGGAGAAGTGCGCGCCGAGCGTGCAGCAGCCGTCGTCGGCGCGGCCCGCCTCGATGCCCTGGCAGCCGTTCCCGAAGACGCAGGTCCAGCGGGAGGTGAGCCAGGTCAGGTCGCACCGGAAGATCTGCTCGTCGTCGGCCGGGTCCGGGAACGTGACCCAGGCGCGGGCGAAGTCGAGGCCGACCTCGTCGGTCACCTCGTCGGGCGCCGCCCCGCGCGCTTGCTGCTTTTCCATCTTTTTGCGGGCCTTTTCCTGCTTCGCCTTTTTCGTCTTCGCCACCTCCCCAGCGTAAAGGCGCGAGGTGACCGCAGTAGCTTTCTGTGTATGAGACTCGGTGTCCTCGATGTGGGTTCGAATACGGTCCACCTGCTGGTGGTGGACGCGCACCCCGGCGCGCGCCCGCTTCCCGCCTACTCCCACAAGGCGGAGCTGAAGCTGGCCGAACTCCTCGACGAGGACGGAAACGTCGCAGGTCCGGGCGTCGACCGGCTCGTCGCGACGATCCGCGAGGCGATGCAGGTCGCGGAGGACAAGGGCGTCGAGGACGTGCTGCCGTTCGCGACCTCGGCGATACGTGAGGCACCCAACGGCGAGGACGTGCTGGCCCGCGTCGCCGACGAGACCGGCGTCACGCTGCGGGTCCTCTCCGGGGAGGACGAGGCGCGGCTCACCTTCCTCGCGGCCCGCCGCTGGTTCGGCTGGTCGGCCGGGCGGCTGCTGCTCCTGGACATCGGCGGCGGCTCGCTGGAGATTGCGTACGGCCTGGACGAGGACCCGGACGCGGCGGTCTCGCTGCCCCTCGGGGCCGGCCGGCTGACCAACACCGACCTGCCCGGCGACCCGCCGGACCCGGAGGACGTACGGGCGCTGCGCCGCCGCGTGCGGGCCGACGTCGCGCGGGTGGTGAGCGACTTCACACGCTTCGGCAGCCCGGACCACGTGGTGGCCACGTCCAAGACGTTCAAGCAGCTGGCCCGGCTGGCCGGCGCGGCCCGCTCGGCGGAGGGCCTGTACGTCCAGCGCGGACTGAGCCGGAAGGCGCTGGAGGAATGGGTACCGCAGCTGGCCACGATGACGGCGGAAGAACGCGCCGAGCTGCCCGGGGTCTCCGAAGGCCGCGCCCGCCAACTGCTGGCCGGCGCGCTGGTCGCGGAGGCAACGATGGACCTCTTCGGCGTCGACGAACTGGAAATCTGCCCCTGGGCCCTACGAGAGGGAGTAATCCTGCGCCGCCTGGACCATCTCCCGAACGGCGAGTCGGCGCCCTGAGGGCAAGCCCGAAGGGCGAGCCCTCCAGGGGCGCGGGGAACTGCGCGCCCAGCCACCGCGGCGCCGCAGCCGCGCACGGCGGACCAGGGGCACCCCCCAATGGCGGTCGGCTCCCCCGCGCAAGCCGCGGCCCCGTACCCTGTCCCTCGTGACGGAGCCAGTGGTGCGCATCCCGGATGCGAAGGTCGCCCTGTCCACGGCATCGGTGTATCCGGAGTCGACCGCGACGGCCTTCGAGATCGCCGCGCGCCTGGGGTACGACGGCATCGAGGTCATGGTCTGGACCGATCCGGTCAGCCAGGACATCGAGGCGCTGCGCCGGCTGTCCGACTACCACGGCGTGCCGGTGCTGGCCATCCACGCGCCGTGTCTGCTGATCACGCAGCGTGTGTGGTCCACCGACCCGTGGACCAAGCTCCAGCGCGCCCGCAACGCCGCCGAGAAGCTCGGCGCCTCCACGGTCGTGGTGCATCCGCCGTTCCGGTGGCAGCGCAACTACGCCCGGGACTTCGTAAGCGGCATCTGGCGCATGGAGGGCGAGACGGACGTGAAGTTCGCCGTCGAGAACATGTACCCCTGGCGGTATCGCGACCGCGAGATGCTGGCGTACGCGCCGGACTGGGACCCCACCAAGGACGACTACCGGCACTTCACGGTCGACCTCTCGCACACCTCGACGGCCCGCAGCGACGCGCTGCACATGGTGGACCGGATGGGTGACCGGCTCGCTCATATCCACCTCGCCGACGGCAACGGCTCCAACAAGGACGAGCACCTGGTCCCGGGGCGCGGCAAGCAGCCGTGCGCCGAGCTGCTGGAGCGGCTGGCCGCCACCGGCTACGACGGGCACATCGTCATCGAGGTCAACACCCGCCGCGCGATGTCCGCCGCCGAACGCGAGGCCGACCTCGCCGAGGCCCTCGCCTTCACCCGCCTGCACCTGGCTTCGCCGAACCGGGTGTACGGGTCGTGAGCGCGCCCGGGACGGGCGCTTCCGGGCCGGCTCCGCGGCGGCGCGGCCGTCCTTCTCGTACGGAGAGCACGGCCGGTCCCGGCGCGCGGGAGCGGATTCTCGCCGCGGCCCGTACGGAATTCGCCGAACGCGGCTACGACAAGGCGTCCATCCGCGGCATCGCGCGAGCGGCGGGGGTCGACCCGGCGCTGGTGCACCACTACTTCGGCACGAAGGAGCAGGTCTTCGGCGCGGCCATCGAGGTCACGTTCGAGCCCGCGCTGCACCTGCCCGACGTGCTGGCGCAGGGCACGGAGGGCGTCGGCGAGCGGTTCGCCCGCTACTTCATCGGCATCTGGGAGAACCCGGCCACCCGCGCCCCGCTGCTGGCCGTGATCCGGTCCGCGGTGACGCACGAGACCGCGGCGAAGGTGCTGCGCGGCTTCGTGCTGCGGCGGATGCTGGAGCGGGTGGCGGCGGAGCTGGCGGTGCCGGAGCCGCGCCTCCGGGCCGAGCTGGCCGCCGCGCAGCTCGTCGGCGTCGCGATGCTGCGGTACGTCGTCCAGGTCGAGCCGCTGGCCTCGGCCGATCCCGAGGACATCGTCCGGATGGTCGCGCCGACGCTCCAGCGGTACCTCGCGGAGGCATGAGCGTACGCGTCCGTACTGCGGGCAGATGTCTCATATTCTGGAGGTGCTGTCCAGATCTTGGATCGGCAGCGTAACCTCGGGATCAGGTGATACGTGGTGCGGAATGTGTCCGCAGCCGCGTGCCGCAGACGAACCCCAAGGGAGTGACCATCGTGCCTGAGCTGAGGTCCCGCACCGTTACCCACGGCCGCAACATGGCGGGCGCCCGTGCCCTTATGCAGGCATCGGGCGTAGCGGGCGCGGACATCGGCCGGAAGCCGATCATCGCGGTGGCCAACAGCTTCACCGAGTTCGTGCCGGGCCACACCCACCTCGCGCCGGTCGGCCGGATCGTCTCCGAGGCGATCCAGGAGGCGGGCGGCATCGCCCGGGAGTTCAACACCATCGCCGTGGACGACGGCATCGCGATGGGCCACGGCGGCATGCTGTACTCGCTGCCCTCCCGCGACCTGATCGCCGACTCGGTCGAGTACATGGTCGAGGCGCACTGCGCGGACGCGCTGATCTGCATCTCGAACTGCGACAAGATCACCCCGGGCATGCTGATGGCCGCGATGCGGCTGAACATCCCGACGGTCTTCGTCTCCGGCGGCCCCATGGAGGCCGGCCGGGCCACGCTGGTCAACGGCACGGTCCGCAAGCTGGACCTGGTCGACGCGATCTCCGACGCGGTCAACGAGAACATCTCCGACGAGGACATCCTCCGGATCGAGAACAACGCCTGCCCGACCTGCGGCTCCTGTTCCGGCATGTTCACCGCCAACTCGATGAACTGCCTGACCGAGGCCATGGGCCTGGCCCTGCCGGGCAACGGCTCCGTGCTCGCCACCCACACCGCGCGCAGGTCGCTGTACGAGCGGGCCGGCCGGACCGTCGTGGAGATCACCGAGCGCTACTACGGGCAGGACGACGAGACCGTCCTGCCGCGCAACGTCGCCTCCCGCGCGGCCTTCGAGAACGCCATGGCGCTGGACATCGCCATGGGCGGCTCGACCAACACGATCCTGCACCTGCTGGCCGCGGCCCAGGAGGCGGGCCAGGACTTCGGCCTCACCGACATCGACGAGGTCTCCCGCCGCGTCCCCTGCCTCTCCAAGGTGGCGCCGAACGTCGCGCCGCAGGGCACGTACTACATGGAGGACGTGCACCGCGCGGGCGGCATCCCGGCCATCCTGGGCGAGATGTACCGCGGCAGGCTGCTCAACGAGGACGTGTCCTCCGTGCACTCCGCCTCCCTCGCCGAATGGCTCAAGGAATGGGACATCCGCGGCGGCTCCCCCTCCCCGGAGGCGGTCGAGCTGTTCCACGCGGCGCCCGGTTGCAAGCGCTCGGCGACCGCCTTCTCGCAGTCCGAGCGCTGGGACTCGCTCGACACCGACGCGGAGAACGGCTGCATCCGCTCCCTGGAGCACGCCTACTCCAAGGACGGCGGCCTGGCGGTGCTGCGCGGCAACATCGCCGTGGACGGCTGCGTCGTGAAGACCGCGGGCGTCGACGAGTCGATCCTGGTCTTCGAGGGCCCCGCGGTGGTCTGCGAGTCCCAGGAGGAGGCCGTCGAGCGGATCCTGAACAAGCAGGTCAAGGAGGGCGACGTGGTCGTCATCCGGTACGAGGGCCCCAAGGGCGGCCCGGGCATGCAGGAGATGCTGTACCCGACCTCCTTCCTCAAGGGCCGCGGCCTGGGCAAGGCGTGCGCGCTGGTCACCGACGGCCGCTTCTCCGGTGGCACCTCGGGCCTGTCGATCGGCCACGCCTCCCCCGAGGCGGCCTCCGGCGGCACCATCGCGCTGGTCGAGGACGGCGACCTGATCAAGATCAATATCCCGGAGCGGTCGATCGAGCTGGCCGTGGACGAGGCCACGCTGGCCGCCCGCCGCGAGGCGCTGGGCGGCGTGTACGCGCCGAAGAACCGCGAGCGCAAGGTCTCGCAGGCGCTGCGCGCGTACGCGGCGATGGCCACCAGCGCCGACAAGGGTGCGGTCCGGGACGTCAGCAAGCTCGGCTGACCCGCCGCCCCACGACCACGAGGACCCCGGCCCGCTGCCAGCGGCGCCGGGGTCCTCGCGTGTATCCGCTACCAGCGGCCGGGGTCCTCCGCGTCCATCCCGAAGACCGTGCCGTCCGGCGCCGCCCCGAAGATCCGCTGCGCGCCCGGGTCGACCACCGGCGCCGGAACGGTCTCCAGGAAGCCGCCGCGCCCCGTGGCCAGCCGCGGCTGGGTCTGCCCGAGCATCGCCCCGCGCCGGGCGTCCACCGCCAGGAGCCGCCCGTCGGCCGCGCTGAAGTACAGCCGGTCGCCGTCCACCACCGGCTGCGAGCCGCGGCTGACCGAGGTCTCGACCTGCCACGTCCGCGCGCCGACGGCCTGCAGCGTGCCTCCGTAGGCGAGCAGGTAGACCGTGTCGCCCCGCACCGTGGCGAGCGCGTCGTCCAGCGGCGCCGGCAGCCGATACGTACGGACCGTGCCGCTGCCGGGTTCGTACCGCACGACCGCCTCGGTACGGGAGTCCAGCGCCGCCGAGGTCAGGAAGAGCGCGCCGCCGCTGCCGGTCCCGGCCGGGGCGAGCGTCCCGGGCAGCCGCTTCTCCCACCGGACCGTGCCGTGCGCGAGGCCGACCGCGGTGACGAGCGAGCGGCCGCCGTTCTGCGCGGTGACCGTGTACGCGGTGCCGGCGGCCGCTCCGTAGGCGTGGAAGCGGGGCAGCGCGTGCCCCGGGAAGGAGCGGCGCCACCGCTGCTCGTGCGTCCGGCTGTCCAGCGCGGTCACGGTGCCGTCCGCCGCGGTGAGCAGCACCGCGTCGCCCACGACGGCGACCTGCCCGTCGTACGCGGAGACGTCCTTGCTCCAGCGCCGGGCGCCCTTGCCGTCCGCCGCCGGATCGAAGGCGTCCAGCCGCTTGCCGTCGGGGGAGAGGGCGTACAGCAGGCCGCCGGAGAGCGTGGGCGCGGCGGGCGGCAGATCGGTGTCGGCGGCGGGCCCCGAAGGCAGCCGCCACCGCACGGCCCCGTGCTCCGTGTCCAGGTGCGCGGCGCGTACCCCGCGCTGGGCACAGAAGAGCCCGGAAGCGGACGCCGCGTTCTTCGGCGCGAGGGAGCAGAACGGCATCTCGGCGGGGTGGTCGGCGGAACGTTCGAGCAGTGCCGTGCGCCAGGGGTGGAAGGGCTCCGCCGTACTACGGGGCTGCTGCCGCTGCGGCCCGTCCTCCGGGAGCAGCGCCCGTACGCCCAGGAAACCGCCCCCGCCGACGACGACCGCCGTGACCGCCGCCCAGACCGGCCAGCGGCGCCGGCCGCGGGGCGCGGGGGCTTCGGCCGGTGCTTCGGCCGGTGCTTCGGCCGGTGCGGCGGGCGGCCTGGCGCGCACATGGGTGGGCACGGACTCCGCGGGCTCGTACTGCTGCGGTATGCGGGGCACGGACGCGTCCCAGGTCCGCGAGTCGGGCGCGTCCGAGGTCCGGGGTTCCGGCGCGTCGAGGGTCGAGTCGGGATCCAGGAGCGACTCCAGCGATTCCAGCGACTCGGGGCCCACCGACGGGTCCGTTGCGGGGGCCAGGGCGGGCCCCGCGAGCGCGGCCGCCGCCGGCGCGTACAGCGGCTCCAGGTGCAGCTCCGTCGGGAGGTCGACGCGGAGCCGGGCCATCAGCTGGCTCGGCGTCGGGCGGTCCGCCGGATCCTTCGCGAGGCAGCTGCGCAGCAGGGGCGCCAGTTCCTCCGGCACGCCCGCGAGATCCGCCTCGTCATGGACGACCTGGTACGCGACGAGATACGGGCTCTCCGAATCGAAAGGCCCGCTGCCGGTCGCCGCGTGCACCAGTACCGAACCCAGTGCGAAGACATCCGCCGCCGGGCCGACTTCCCGCGGCCGCTGGAACTGTTCGGGCGCCATGAAAGGCGGCGTCCCGATCAATTTGCCGGTTTCCGTCCGCATTTCACTGTCGGACGGTCGCGAAATGCCGAAATCGATGACTTTCGGGCCGTCCGCCGCCAGCAGGACATTGCTCGGCTTCAGATCGCGGTGCACCACGCCGGCACGGTGGATGTCGCGCAGCGCTTCCGCCAGTCCGGCACCCAGTTTCCGTACCTCGTCCAGCGGCAGCGGGCCGTTCCGCTTCACATGCGCGGAAAGCGTCGGTCCGGGAATGTAGAGCGTCGCCATCCAGGGCCGCTCGCTGTCGGGATCGGCGTCCACGACCGGCGCCGTGAAAGCCCCGCTGACCCGCCGCGCGGCCGCCACCTCCTGCCGGAACCGGCCCCGGAACTCCGGGTCCTGGGCGAATTCCGCGTGTACGACCTTCACCGCGAGCCGCAGCCCGGACGCCGAACGCGCCAGGTGCACCACGCCCATACCGCCCGAACCGAGCGGCATTTCCAGCCGGTAGTTCCCCGCGTATTCCGGATGTTCCGCTTCCGGTCCGGCGCCGGAACTCCGCAGCGGCGGCATCTCCCCACCCCCGTGTATTCGGCCGCGTAATCGGCCGCAGACGCGACGCTCGGAGCCTAGTGGATGCCCGGCGGACGTCGGTTACGGCCGGGGTGCGGCTTGCTAGCCTGAGCCCCGTATTCACACAAGATTTCACGGGGGAGTGCGCAATGAGCACGCAGGAGAACACCGTCGACAGCGCGGCCGAAGCGGTCGGCACCGTCGCGGCCTACCGCAGCTATCCCGTCGCGCCGGGCTACCGCCTCAACGTCCGCAGCGGCCCGAGCACCAACGCCGCGATCGTCCGCACGCTCCCGGCCGGTTCCTCGGTCCCGATCCGCTGCCAGCGCCACGGCGAGCGGGTCAGCGGCCCGTACGGCACCAGCGACATCTGGGACTCCATCGGCAGCGGCGAGTACGTCTCGGACACGTACGTGCAGACCGGGAGCGACGGCTTCGTCGCACCGCGCTGCGCGAGCTGACCACCGGCCGGGCGGTGCACCCGCCCGAGGTGCCGCCGGGGATAATCGAGACATGAGCGAGGAGCAGACGCGCCCGGCCGCCGAGCCGGCCGGGCCCGAGCCGGTCGCCATCCGGTTCTTCGGCACGACCTGGGTCCACCACGACGGCGGCTACGCGCTGCGCCGCGCGGGCGTGGCCCTCGGCGCGCTCGCGCTCGCCGCGCTCGGCGCCTTCGTCCTGCGCTTCGCCTTCCAGGGCCTGGCCGTCGCCGAGGTCGGCTCGCTGGTGAACGTCCTGATCGTGGTCTGCTTCGCGGTGTGCAGCGCCCTCGCCTTCCGCCGTACGTGGGAGGGGTTCGTCCGGCGCCGCGAACCGGCCGCCGACCGGGCGGCCGAAAAGGCCGAGAAGTCCGCGCAGAGCCTGATGATGATCGGTTTCATCGGCTCGCTGCTGGCCTACTTCTGCCGCGCGCTCATCGAGGCGCCCGGCGAGAAGCTGCACCGCGCGGAGTACGAAGCGGCCCGCGAGCGGCACGCCCGCCGGCGCACCGCCCGTACGGGCAACCCCGCGGCCCGCAAACAGGGCGCGAAGGGCAAGGGCAAGAAGCGCCGCTGACCGCCCGGCGTCAGTACGTACGGCCCGGCTTCCCCTCCCCGTACAGCCACGCGTTGAACAATCCACTCAGATCCTTCCCCGCGCGCTGCTCGCAGAAGGCGATGAACTCCTTCGACCCGGCGTTGCCGTGCCGGTGCGCGGCGGGCCACTCCTTCAGGATGCGGAAGAACGTCCGGTCGCCGACCGCGTTCCGCAGCTGCTGGAGGACCATCGCGCCGCGCTCGTACACCGGCGCGGCCATCACGTTCTCCGCCTTGCCCGGACGGCCGGGCGGGAAGGCCCACAGCGGGTCGCCCGCGGGCAGCCGGTAGTGCGCGTCGAACTGCTCCTGCGGCCCCTTGCCCCCGTGGCGCTCGGCCCACAGCCACTCCGCGTACGTCGCGAAGCCCTCATTGAGCCAGATGTCCTGCCACGTCTCCGGCGACACCGAATTGCCGAACCACTGATGCGCCATCTCGTGCACCACGGTCACCTCGTCGGGCGCCCCGGAGTAGATCGGCTTGGTCTGCGTCTCCAGGGCGTAGTCGATGCCCCGGGGCGGGTGGTCGACGATGGCCCCGGCGGAGGAGAAGGGGTACGGGCCGAAGATCCCGCTCTCCCAGCTCATGATCTCCGAGAGGCGCGCGAGCGGCCCGGCGCTCCGCTTGGCCTCCTTCGGGTCCACCGCCACATACAGCGGCACGCCCTCCTCCGTACGGCCGGTCCGCACGCGGAACTTCCCGATGGTGGCGGTGGCGAGGTAGGACGCCATCGGCTCCCCGCTGTGCCAGCGGAAGGTCCGCGTCCCTCCCTTCGCCGTCGGTCGCCCCTTCAACTCGCCGTTGGCGACGGCGGTGTAGCCCTGGGGGACGGTGACCGTGATGTCGTACGAGGCCTTGTCGCTCGGGTGGTGATTGCCGGGGAACCAGGTCTGCGACCCGGCCGGCTCGCCCACGACGAACGCCCCGTCCGCCGTGCGGACCCAGCCCTCCTTCGACCCGTCGGGGTCGGCGAAGTCCGTCGGGCGCCCTTCGTACGCGATGGCCGTGCGGAAGGTCCTCCCCTTCGGCAGCGCGCTCGCCGGGCGGACCCGCAGCTTGTCGCCCCGGCGGGAGAACTCCGCCTTCTCGCCGTTCACCTGAATGCGCGTCACCTTCATCCCGTGCAGGTCGAGGGAGAAGGAGGCCAGGCGCTGCCGTGCCGTCGCGGAGAGCCGGGCGGTGGCGTCCAGGCTGCCGTGCCGGACGTCGTAGTCCAGGCCGATCGCGTAATGGCGTACGTCGTAGCCGCCGTTGCCGAGGGCGGGGAAGAGCGGGTCGCCGAGCGTGTCCCGGCCGTCCACGGCCGCGGTGCCGGCGGGGCCGGCCGCCAGGTCGTGGGTGCAGGCGGACAGCAGAAGGGCCACGGACAGGGCGGCGGTCGCGCCACAGGCGCGCAGGGGCCGGCGATTCACGGGGAGTCCTGGGGTGGTGTGGGGGACAGGAAGTTGCGCTGACCTTATGAGGTCGTACGGATTCCTGTATCCCCCTGGTGACGGGAACGCGTTCCGCCACCAGAGGGACGTCCCAGGACGAGGGCCCTGCTTCAGAGGGCCCGCTTCAGCGGTGGCGGGTCAGGAGGCGGCCCCGCGCACCGGCATGTGATCGATGCTCACACCGGCCGGCTCGGTGAGCTCACGGCGGCGCTGCTCGGCCCAGCCCAGGAGCGCCGCCTCGCAGGCGTGGTCGAGGTGGCGCAGGCCCGAGAGGTCCAGCTGGATCTCGCGGTCGGCGGGCAGCGCCTCCAACTGGTCGAGGAGGCGCGGCAGCCGCAGGAAGGTGGCGTTGCCGACGGCGCGTACCCGGACCGGCTCCGCCGCCTTGGCGGTCGCGGGCTCGGCCTCATCGAGGGTGGCGGTCGGCGCGGAGCCGGAGCCGTGCACCGACTTGGCCACCACGACGCTGTGGGACTCGCGTCCGTGGCTGCCGGAGCCGCCGCCGGACACCTCCAGGTGCACGTGCGAGGTCTCCCAGGCGGTCTTCGCGACCGCCATGAGCAGACCGATGATCACGCCTTCGAACATGTTGGTGACCACGATGGCGATGGCGGTCGTGGCGAGGACGACGGCCTCACCACGGTGATCGCGCCACAGCGGACGGATGTCCTTCAGCGGCATCAGCTTGAAGCCCGCGTGCACCAGGACACCGGCCAGCGCCGCCACCGGGATGACGCCCAGCGCGGCCGGGAAGGCGGCGGCGAACACCAGCAGCCAGACGCCGTGCAGCACGCGGGACGCCTTGGTCTTCGCGCCGGCCGACACATTGGCGGAGCTCCGCACGATGACCGCGGTCATCGGCAGCGCGCCGAGCACACCGCAGACGGCGTTGCCCGCGCCCTGGGCCATCAGCTCCTTGTCGTAGTCCGTCTTCGGCCCGTCGTGCAGCCGGTCCACGGCCGCCGCGCTGAACAGCGACTCGGCGGACGCGATGAGCGTGAAGGCGAGCACCGTACCGATGATGCCGAACTCCGCGACGCGCGCGAAGTCGTCGGCGCCGGGCGGCTGGATGGCGCCCAGCAGGCCCTGTACCTCGACGCGGGCGACCGGCAGGTCGAACGCGAAGACCGCGAGCGTGGCGAGGGCCACCGCGGCGAGCGGCGCGGGCAGCACCTTCGCGGCCTTCTTCCAGCGCGGCCACAGAACGAGCACGGCGATCGTGCCGACGCCGATCGCGAGCGCGGCGAGGGCCGAGTTCGAGCCGACCGTGTCCATGAACAGGTCGGGCAGTCCGCCCAGGTTGGCGAGGCCGCTGCCGGGCGCCTTCGCGTCGGCGAGGGCGTACACCTGACCGGCGATCAGCACCAGACCGATGCCGGCGAGCATGCCCTGCACCACCGCGACCGAGATCGCGCGGAACCACCGGCCGAGCTTGAGCGCGCCCATGGCCAGCTGAAGCAGGCCGGCGACGAGGACGATGATGCCGAGCGCACCGACGCCGTACTCCTTCACCGCCTCGTATACGAGCACGGTCAGGCCCGCGGCCGGGCCGCTGACCTGGAGGCTGCTGCCGGGCAGGAGGCCGGTGAGCAGGCCGCCCACGATGCCGGTGACCAGGCCGAGTTCGGCGGGTACGCCGGAGGCCACGGCGACGCCGACGCAGAGCGGTACGGCGACGAGGAAGACGACGAGCGAGGCAGTGAAGTCGGCACGGAGGGTGCCGCGCCCGGGGGCGGGGGCGCCCGGCGGTCCGGCGGTGCCCGGGGGACCGAGACGGGAGTTGAAGATCCGGTCGACGAAATTGCGCATGAGGATGCCTCCAGCTGGTACCCGCCGGCAGTGCGTGCTGCAGGCGGGAGCTGTTGCGGATGGATGGCTGGATCCGTACGAGCGGGCGTGGGTACGCCAGGTCAGCGGGCATCGCCGGGACCGGTCAGCAGCCGGTTCCGGTCAGCCGTTCTGTGGCGACGTACGCCCGTGCGGTGCGCGGGCAAGGGGGAAGCCCGTCGTGACATCCCTCAGCAGCGGAAAACACAGAGAGTGAGGGGTATTTGACCGGTTCTCTGCAGTGATTTGGCGTGCGCGCGGGTGAGCGGTACGGCCGGCTCGTGCTCGTCCGCCGGTGCGGTACGGCAACACACGCACATAGCGCGCGGATCGGGGGGAGTGGGCGGTCCGGCAGAGACCCGGACGGCCCGCCGGAGATGAGCGGTCTCGGGGCCGACTTCGCCCTCGCTCCCGCTCTTCTTGGCGGTGTGTTTGACCTCGGTGGCGGGGGAGGCGGGCGCGGGTGCGGCAGGCAGGGGCCCGTCGCTCGCGGGCGCGGTCGCCCGTATCTTGCTGCTGCTCTGCGCGGGCTCGGCGAAGGCGAAGCCCGCCGTGGACAGCAGGGTCAGCAGTACGGCCAGGAGAAGCGTCAGGGCAGGGCGTATCGCGGTACCCGGCTTCCCCATCGTCGCCCCCTCCGGCGTCCGTGGACAGTCAATTCCATTGTGTCCAAAGATGGTTGTCCCACGGCAAGTCCGCGTGTAACCGTCAAGTTAACGCGGTGTTATCGGAGCGGAACGATCTTCTCCGTGCGCTCCGGCGGCCGCCGGGAGCACGCCCGGAACCCCCACACGCCGGACCCTCCGACCGCTCGGCGGCTCCGGTCCGTGACACAACGTGCACACCTTTACCGAACGTCTACCTTCCTCGGCAGGTTCCCCTGGGTGGGGTCTTGACGCCTCGTTCTGTACAGGCGCATATTCAACACATGGTGAATTACGCGTCCGGCGAGACGGGTGAGACCAAGAGGACGAGCGGGGCCGGGAAGGCGGGCGCCCCGGATCTCCCTGCTGTACGCGCCCGGGGGCTCTCCGTGGTCCGCGGCGGCCGGACCGTCCTGGACGCGCTCGCCTTCGACGTCCCGCGCGGCCAGGTCACCGGCCTCCTCGGCCCCTCCGGCTGCGGCAAGACCACGCTCATGCGCGCCATCGCCGGCACCCAGGCGAACGTCACCGGCACGCTCGACGTCCTCGGCCGGCCCGCCGGCGAGGCGTCGCTGCGGCCCCGGATCGGTTACGTGACCCAGTCCCCGTCCGTGTACGACGACCTCACCGTCCGCCAGAACCTCGCGTACTTCGCCGAGATCCTGCTCCCCGGGCGGAGCGCCCGCGCGGCGCGCCGGGCGGCCGTCGACCGAGCCATCGCCGACGTGGACCTGGCCTCGCACGCCGACGTACTCGCCGGGAACCTCTCCGGCGGCCAGCGCAGCCGAGCCTCCCTCGCGGTGGCGCTCCTGGGCGACCCCGAACTACTGGTACTCGACGAGCCCACGGTCGGCCTCGACCCCGTACTCCGCCGCGACCTCTGGACCCTCTTCCACACCCTCGCCACCGACCGCGGCACAACCCTCCTCGTCTCGTCCCACGTCATGGACGAAGCGGAACGCTGCGACCGCCTCCTCCTGATGCGCGAGGGCCGCGTCCTGGCGGACGGCACTCCGGCCGAACTGACGAGCCACACGGGGACTCCAACGGTGGAGGCGGCATTCCTGCACCTGGTGGACGCTGTGGGCAGCCGCGCCGACTCCGCCTCCCCCGCCCCCACCGCTGTGGGCAGCCGCGCCGCCGCTGTGGGCAATCGAGCCGCCCCGGCCTCCCCCACCCCCAGCGCCGCTGTGGGCAATCGTGCCGCTGGGGCGATGGGGGTCCCCCCTGCTCGAGCGAAGTCGAGAGCTTGGGGGAGGGTGGGCACAGCGGCACCCCCACGCCGGGAGGCGAGCAACCGCACCCCGCACCCCGACGGCGCAGCCCGCCCTTCGCACCCCGCCGCGGCACCGCACCCCGCCGCCCGCACATCGCGCACCGCGCCCACCACCACCCGCGTCCTACGCCAACTAACCCACGACCCCCGAACCATCGCCCTCATGCTCATCGTCCCGTGCGCGATGATCGCCCTGCTCCGCTACGTCTTCGACGGCAACCCCCGCACGTTCGACGCCACCGGCGCCTCCCTCCTCGGCATCTTCCCGATGATCACGATGTTCCTGGTGACCTCCATCGCCACCCTCCGAGAACGCACGAGCGGCACGCTCGAACGCCTCCTCGCCATGCCGCTCGGCAAGGCCGACCTGATCGCCGGCTACGCCCTCGCCTTCGGCCTGCTCGCCGTCGTCCAGTCCGCGCTCGCCACCGCCCTGTCCGTATGGCTGCTGGACCTGGACGTCACCGGCTCCCCCTGGCTACTGCTCCTGGTGGCCGTCCTGGACGCCCTCCTCGGTACCGCCCTCGGCCTTTTCGTCTCGGCCTTCGCCGCCTCCGAATTCCAGGCCGTGCAATTCATGCCGGCGGTCCTGATGCCGCAGCTCCTGCTCTGCGGCCTCTTCACCCCGCGCGACGAAATGCAGCCGGTACTCTCCGGCCTTTCCGACGCCCTCCCGATGTCGTACGCGGTCGACGCCATGAACGAAGTACTCCGCCATTCCGACGTCACCGGCGCCTTCCTCCGCGACACCGCGATCGTCACCGGCTGCGCCCTCCTGGTGCTCTCCCTGGGCGCCGCCACCCTCCGCCGCCGAACGCGCTGACCGAGAAATGCCCATTCCCCATGGCGTCATCTCCCGTGCACTATGACGCCACGGGGAATGGGGAGAGCTCAGTGCCGTACGAGGCGCAAGACACGGCCGAATTCACAGAGGCAACGCGGCGCCTGAAGGAACGATCCGGCCTGCCCTACCGCCAGCTGGAGGAGAAGGCCGCAGTCCCCACCGGCCCAGTACTCCTCCACCCCCTGAGCGCCCCGGACCCGTGTCTGACCGACGGGCGCGTCCCGGACGGCCGGTACGACTCCCTCGTGGCTGTACAGCGGCCGTGCGACGAGGTCGGCCCGCAGCGGACCACGCTGATCCCGGCGGGCAGCGGGCTGTACCGGATCCAATGGTTCAGCCCCGACCAGGGCAAGGGCCGCCTCGCGGCGCGCTCCACAGGCCCCGCCGCCGGCCTGCGGGAACCCCGGAACGACTGCGGCCACGTCCCCCTCCCGGTGACCACAGCCCCCTCCCCGCCCGGCCACTCGCCCACAACGTGGAACACCCCCGCACGCCCGCCCCACCCGATGCGACGATGACCGTACGGACGGACAAGGCCCAGGCCCGGCGCAGCGTAGAGGTGAACCGCACCATGACCCAGAAGGTCGCAGTACTCGGTACCGGAAAGATCGGCGAAGCCCTGCTCAGCGGGATGATCCGCGGTGGCTGGTCCCCGTCCGACCTGCTGGTCACCGCCCGCCGCCCCGAGCGCGCCGCCCAGCTCCGCGAGAAGTACGGCGTCGAGACCGTCAGCAACGCCGAGGCCGCCAAGGCCGCCGACACGCTCATCCTCACGGTCAAGCCGCAGGACATGGGCACGCTCATGGACGAGCTCGCCCCGCACGTCCCCGCCGACCGCCTCGTCATCAGCGGCGCCGCCGGCATCCCGACCTCCTTCTTCGAGGAGCGGCTCGCCCCGAACACGCCCGTCGTACGGGTCATGCCCAACACCCCCGCTCTCGTAGACGAGGGCATGTCCGTCATCTCTGCCGGCACCCACGCCACCGCCGAGCACCTCGCCCACGCCGAGGAGATCTTCGGCCGCGTCGGCAAGACCCTGCGCGTCCCCGAGAGCCAGCAGGACGCCTGCACCGCACTCTCCGGCTCCGGCCCGGCCTACTTCTACTTCCTCGTCGAGGCCATGACCGACGCCGGCATCCTCCTCGGCCTGCCCCGCGACAAGGCGCACGACCTGATCGTCCAGGCCGCCATCGGCGCCGCCGTGATGCTCCGCGACAGCGGCGAGCACCCGGTCAAGCTGCGCGAAAACGTCACCTCCCCGGCCGGCACCACCATCAACGCCATCCGCGAACTGGAAAACCACGGCGTACGCGCCGCCCTTATCGCGGCTCTGGAAGCCGCCCGAGACCGCAGCCGCGAACTCGCTTCGGGTAACGGCTGACCTTCCTCTGCCACATCCGCCGCCGCTGTGGGCAATCGTGCCGCTAAGGGCGGCACGGGTGGGCACAGCGGCACCCCCGCGGCGGGGAGCCGCCCCCACCCACCCGCGCCCCCACAGCGCGCCGCCCCCGCTACCCCAGCAACCCCACCGCCCGATAGGCCGCATCCACCCGCGGCCGCGCCATCTCCCGCGCCCGCGCGGCCCCGTCCCGCAGCACCCCATCCACATAAGCCGGATCCGCCGCAAGCTCCCCATGCCGCTCCCGCACCGGCCGCAAAACCTCCACCACCGCCTCAGCCGCGTCCTTCTTCAACGCCCCGTAAGAGTCGTACTCCTCCGCCAGCCGCCGAGGCTCCCCGCCCGTACACGCCGCCAGCACATCCAGCAGATTCGCGACCCCCGGCCGCTCCTCCCGGTCGTACACGACATCGCTGCCCGCGTCCGTGACGGCCCGCATCACCTTCTTGCGTACCGCCTCCGGCTCATCCAGCAGGTAGACGATCCCGGCCGTCCGCGCATGCGACTTCCCCATCTTCGACGTCGGCTCCTGCAGATCCATCACCCGAGCCGCGACCTTCGGATTGGTCGCCCGCGGCACCACGAATGTGTGCCCGTACCGCTGGTTGAACCGCACCGCCAGATCCCGCGTCAGTTCCACATGCTGCGTCTGGTCCTCACCCACGGGGACTTCATCCGCTCCGTACGCCAGGATGTCCGCCGCCATCAGCGCCGGATACGTCAGCAGTGACAGCCGTACGCTCCCGCCCCGCTCCCGTTCCCGCGCGGCCTTCTCCTTGTACTGGATCATGCGCCGCATCTCGCCGTCCGTGGCCGTGCACTCCATCAGGTAAGCCAGCCGCGTGTGCTCATCCACCTGGCTCTGCACGAAGAGCGTGCACTTCTCCGGGTCGAGACCGGCGGCCAGCAGCAGCGTCGCCGCCTGCCGCGTGAGCCGCCGCACCCGCGCCGGATCGTGGTCCACGGTCAGCGCGTGCAGGTCCACCACGCAGAACAGCGCGTCCGCCCGGTGCTGCTCCTCCTGCGCCCACTGCCGCATCGCCCCGAGGTAATTGCCCAGCGTCAGGTGCCCGGTCGGCTTTACCCCGCTGAAGATCCGCTGCTGCGCCATCTCTGCCTGTCTCCTTATACGTACGTACGTGGAGACCGCCGCACCGATCCGACGGCCGGCTGCGGGAGGGAGAAACGCGAACGGCCGCCGGAGGCGGCGGCCGTGATCATGCATGCGCTGTGGTCGGCCGCCGTCAGGCGGGCCACCACTGCTGTACGAGCGCACGCGTATGCATGACCCCCACGGTACTGCCCGGACCGCCGCCGGGCACGGGTTTGAACGAACCCGGGGCCTCGTGTAGTGTCCTCCGAGTTGCCACACAGCCGTAACGGTTTTGCGGCAGCCACTCACGCCGCACCGGCGGCAACCCACTACTGCACGGCCTTCCTTCGGGAACAAT